>NZ_CP091455.1:0-1107500 GCF_023611905.1 Avibacterium sp. 21-595
GCTAATGTTTCCTTTAAGTAAAGTTCCGTAGCACATTACTGCACTACGGCGTTTAATATTCAATTATTTTTTACGTGCTTCAATAACTGCTGCTGCAACACTTGCTGGTGCTTCAGCATATTTCAATGGTTCCATTGAGTATGATGCACGACCTTGAGTTTGTGAACGAAGATCCGTTGCATAACCAAACATTTCAGAAAGTGGAACTTCTGCATTGATTTTAACAACAAATTCGCTTGCTTCTTGACCGTTTACCATTGCACGACGACGGCTTAAGTCACCAATTACATCACCCACATATTCAGGTGGCGTTTCCACTTCCACTTTCATAATTGGCTCAAGTAATACTGGGTTCGCTTTGTTAAATGCTGCTTTAAATGCAATAGATGCCGCCAGTTTAAATGCTAATTCAGATGAATCCACATCGTGGTATGAACCGAAATGTAAACGCACACCTAAATCAACTACTGGATAACCCGCTAATGGACCAGATTTAAGTTGTTCTTGAATACCTTTATCAACCGCAGGGATATATTCACCCGGAATTACACCACCTTTGATTTCGTTGACAAATTCATAACCCGGACCTTCAGGATCTAATGGGTATAAGTCGATAACAACGTGACCATATTGACCGCGACCACCAGATTGTTTTGCGTGTTTACCTTCAACATCATTTACGCGTGTACGAATAGTTTCACGGTAAGATACTTGTGGTTTACCAATATTAGCTTCCACTTTGAACTCACGTTTCATACGGTCAACGATGATATCTAAGTGTAACTCACCCATACCAGAAATGATGGTTTCGCCTGATTCTTCATCAGTGTGAACACGGAATGAAGGGTCTTCTTGTGCAAGACGTCCTAATGCTAAGCCCATTTTCTCTTGGTCTGCTTTCGTTTTCGGTTCTACTGCAACAGAGATTACTGGCTCAGGGAATTCCATACGCTCAAGAATGATCGGTGCATCAACTGCACATAATGTATCACCTGTACCTACATCTTTCAGACCGATAGCAGCAGCGATGTCACCCGCACGAACTTCTTTGATTTCTTCACGTTTATTTGCGTGCATTTGAACGATACGACCAAAACGCTCACGTTTTTCTTTCACTGAGTTCAATACTGTCGCACCAGACTCAACCACACCAGAATATACACGGAAGAAAGTTAAGTTACCCACAAATGGGTCAGTTGCGATTTTAAATGCTAATGCTGAGAATGGTTCATTATCATCCGCGTGACGCTCACCTTCAGTTTCATCAGGATTGATCCCTTTGATTGCAGCAATGTCTGTTGGTGCTGGTAAGTAATCAATTACTGCATCAAGCATTGCTTGTACACCTTTGTTTTTGAACGCAGAACCACAGGTTACAAGAATGATTTCCGTAGCCAAGGCACGTTGACGTAATGCACCTTTGATTTCTTCTTCAGTTAAATCTTCACCACCAAGGTATTTTTCCATTAACTCTTCTGAAGCTTCAGCCGCTGCTTCAACAAGATTTTGGTGCCATTCTTCACATAATTCAACCATATCTGCTGGAATATCATCATAGGTAAAGGTCATACCTTGATCTGCTTCATTCCAGTTGATTGCTTTCATTTTAAGAAGATCAACAACACCTTTGAAGTTTTCTTCTGCACCAATCGGAAGTTGTAAAGGAACAGCATTACCACCTAAACGTGTTTTGATTTGTTCAACAACACGCAGGAAGTTTGCACCAGTACGGTCCATTTTGTTTACGAACGCAATACGAGGTACTTTATATTTGTTTGCTTGACGCCATACAGTTTCAGACTGAGGTTGAACACCACCTACTGCACAGTAAACCATCACCGCACCATCCAGAACACGCATTGAACGTTCTACTTCGATAGTAAAGTCAACGTGTCCCGGAGTATCAATCACGTTGATACGGTGTTGTGGGTATTGCTGAGACATACCAGACCAGAAAGCGGTTGTTGCCGCAGAAGTAATGGTAATACCACGCTCTTGTTCTTGTTCCATCCAGTCCATGGTTGCTGCACCATCGTGCACCTCACCAATTTTGTGACTAACGCCTGTATAGAATAGAATACGCTCTGTGGTTGTTGTTTTACCAGCATCAATGTGAGCACTAATACCGATGTTACGATAGCGCTCAATAGGAGTTACACGAGCCATTATTATTTCCTTGTTTGGAATTCAATAAATTAAAATTTTAAATATGGATAAGGCTTCACCGCATAGCAAAATGTGATGAAGCCTAAAAATCGTTTGATTAACAGATTACCAACGGTAATGTGCAAACGCTTTGTTAGCTTCAGCCATACGGTGAACGTCTTCACGTTTTTTCACTGCTGCGCCTTTGTTTTCTGATGCATCAGATAATTCATTTGCTAAACGTAAAGCCATTGATTTATCACCACGTTTACGTGCTGCCTCAACGATCCAACGCATACCTAATGCGTTACGACGTGCTGGGCGCACTTCAACTGGCACTTGATAAGTAGAACCACCAACACGGCGAGATTTAACCTCAACAGTTGGGCGTACGTTTTCTAGTGCGATTTCAAATGCTTCTAACGCTTCTTTGCCTGTACGTTGCGCTAAAGTCTCTAACGCACCATAAACGATAGATTCTGCGATAGATTTTTTACCATCTACCATTAATACATTAATAAATTTCGCAAGTAATTCTGATCCGAACTTTGGATCTGGAAGAATTTTGCGTGGTTCAATACGACGACGACGTGGCATTGCAATTTCTCCGTTTTTTTATCTTCAGGATTATCCAAAACTCTTTGTGTAAGAGATCTTACGTTTACTGGAGTTTATGATAATTTATTTAATTTAATTCGCGTTTGGCCTTACTTAACGGAGAACCATTAAGCTTTAGGACGTTTAACGCCGTATTTAGAACGACCTTGTTTACGATCTTTTACGCCAGCACAGTCTAATGCACCGCGTACAGTGTGATAACGCACACCCGGTAAATCTTTAACACGACCGCCACGGATAAGCACAACGCTGTGCTCTTGAAGGTTATGACCTTCACCGCCGATATAAGAAGTTACTTCGTAACCATTTGTTAAACGAATACGGCACACTTTACGTAATGCTGAGTTCGGTTTTTTAGGTGTAGTTGTGTACACACGAGTACACACGCCACGTTTCTGCGGGCAAGCCTCTAATGCAGGAACGTTGCTTTTTACAACCTTTTTCACACGCGGTTTGCGTACTAATTGGTTGATAGTTGCCATTAAAAAAGCTCCAGTTTATTAATTGTTATTCATAAAAGAATGTTTACTTTTTGTTCTACCTTAGAATAGATAGACGCCGAATTTTAATCTTGAATGTGCTTAATGTCAAGATTTGCAAAAAATAATGCAAAAAAACACCGCACTTATAAATCAGATAAAAAGACCCAGCTTTTCAGCTAGGTCTTTAACTCAATAACTTGCCTTCTTGTTAGAAGCTTGTTGTATCAAACACGCGATTAAAGGATCACTTTATTTGCTTCAACAAGTAAGTTATCTACATTTACTGTTACACCAGAGCCATCAGTGTAAGCGGTAACACCAGTATTATAATCTGTTACCCCTTTCGAGAATCCAGATAACGTTACTGTGTCATCTTTATCACCATAGATAGTTAAGGTATTTCCACTATCTGTGATCGCTTTCACTTGAGCTGGAGTTAAGCTGATAGATTGGCTACCTTCTCCTAACTTGATTATTTCAATGTTAGAAATAGATTTACCATTCAAGTTGATCGTACCGACATCAGTTAATAACAAGGTATCAATCCCCTCTCCACCATTGAAGGTTTGAATATGGTTGTTATACACCAATACGTCATTACCGCCATTACCATTTAACGCCACCGTTGTATCAGAACCGATCAAGGTTTCATTCATACCTGTACCGTTAATAGTATTACCAACAACTTGTTCTACCATAACTTTACCAGTATCTGTTAAATCTGGTGTTTCAGTTAATGTGTAATCAAACGAATCTCCTTCACTATGTTTAACGCCAACAAAGAGATCAAATGTTGGGTTGCTAAATGCCCGAGGTGTTCCTGTCATCTTGACATAATAAGTACCTGCCCTCAAATCATTCAACGCAAGCGAATCCCCCGCATTGAAAGAAGAATCTGAAGCAAGAACCGTTGTTCCATTCGTGTCAAGAATTTGGACACTACGTGACGAAGTATCTTGAGCAGCATTTAAATAAAGCATTAAATCATCACCACTTTGTAGGTTAAATTTAATGTATTCATCATCCTCAACAATACCACTATCAAATACCCCTTTTACCTCAGCCCATGTATAGCCAATTTGACTGAAATTACTTGGCGCTGAACTATTGGTTCCAAATGTCGTTAATTCAATGGATTGACTAATATTTTCATGCTGAGAAAGTTTTCTATCATAAGACACAACTTGTCCCACTTGATTTGTCGGATCCCACAGCTTAACCGTCACATCATTCGCAGTTTGTCCCGTTATAGAAGATCCATTTGCTTGAAGCGTTGCACTCTCACCTCGATAAACATCATTTGCTAATAATACGTCTTTATCAAGAGTGAGTGTATTACCCACCACATTCGTTAAGATACGATCATTAACAGCATCAAGTTTATAAATCTCGAGATGTTGTGTACCTGTAGCTTTATCACCATCAGCATCAACCACCGTAAACTCAATTACTTCAGTATAGCCAGCTTTACCTAATGAACCAGCTTGATAGGTGTAATCCCCTGTATCTAAGTTTACTTTCAACTCACCACCATTTGCCGTCTTAATTGTGGCAATGTGCGCGCCTGTGCTACTGCTTGTTGAATCATAAGTAACTGTCGTACTACCTACTTTTACAGAATGGATATGACCACCATCAGCACCAAAATGAGCCACTGCACCATCTTTATAAGTTGTAGTCGCATTTTCTGGTACTAATAAGTTATTAGTAATCATAGGCACTACCACTGTACCTTGCATATCCTCATTCAAGCCTGCAAAGTTAGAATCAGTATAGTAATTACTCATTCCCACCGTAGATTGTGTTTCCGGATCATAGCCAATGCCGAATGACTTGAAAGTGGCAGCATAGGTATCATCACCACTCACACCATAACCATAAGCAGTAACATTATTCTTTTGCAAGAAATCACGCCAGGTCGTTAATGTGCTAGTCTGAGGTGCTGTAAATCCAGAGGCTGATTTATCTGCATCGGTAATAAAATAAACAACATTATTTGCATTATCATATTTACCAGACTCATTAAACTCTGTCATCGTACGTTTTAACGCAGAATCCATATCTGTACGATTATAAATAGGCGTACCATTAGAATTAATTACCGTAGGATCTTCCGATTGAATATTCATAAATGACTTAGCTAACTCAGCCTTAGCACTATCAATACTTTGCCAATTACTTCCTAGCTGTGTTGTACCGTTACCGTAAACAATCAAGTTCACTTTAACATCACCTAGATCACCATAGGCATTCAATAGCTGGTCAAGTACAGATTTCATCATATCCATACGACTTACACTGCTTGTATTCGAGATCGTCTCGTTCATAGAACTTGAATAATCCACTACCAGCGTTAAATTAGTATTAACTGGCGAACCACCATTTACTGGATTTAAGACTGTGGTATCCATTGCTTCAGGAATGTCATCCCAAACAGTTACATTTAATGTAGATGATGTTGTACCTTCGGCTCCATCGCTTACTAACGCTTTTACGTTGAATGACAAGTTATTTTGACCATTCACCGTGCTGTGTTCTAACGCGTGATGCAATGTTGTGGTGTAATTCGCTGTGAAGGTTGTTCCTTCTTTACTGACATCACTTAATGCCACAGTGATTACATCAACGGTTTGACCACCAATAACGGCTTTACCTGTTACAGTTTGTCCGTTATCAGATAGCATCCAAGTAACTTTAGCTCCAGTTGCGGTACCATCTTGTGCAAATAACGTTGGTAAGCCCTCAGTTGTAAGCTGAACTTTACCTGCTGTTGCAGATGCGGTATCAACTTTTCCTATACTATAATTTGTAGTATCTGAATCAGTAAATACCAATTTTCCTTGATCAACAATACCAATATTAGTGCTATTCACATCATTATGAATACCTTTATCCTGATGTTGTGCAACATTTGCTGCTAATTGACCTTCATTCACTTCTGTAGCTAAATCTGAACGATCAATGTTCATTTCAGGGTGTTGCTCAGCTGGAATATTGTTATTAGTAACCGTCAATGTCGCTGTTGTTGTACCTCCGTGATTATCATCAGCAGTATAAGTAATGACTGGTAAAGCACCTGTATAATTTTGAGTAGGTGTTACACTATAAGTACCATTCTCATTTACTGTCACGCTAGCAATCACATCACCATTGCTATTACGGATCTGTGTTTCTTGACCCAAGACAAGAGGATCATCTACACCATCACCATTAATATCAACTTTTGCGGATCCCACTTTAAGCGTATCACCATTTACATCTGTATCATTGCTCAACACATTACCTGCTGCAGGTTTATCTGTTGTTGCTTGATCAATATCATTTTTGGCGACAGGTGGTGTATTTTTATTGCTATTGGTTACCGTTAAGATGCCTTCATCTATGCCACCTTTACCATCTGATACGGTATAGGTAATGACTGGTAATTCTCCCGTGTAGTTCTCTGCTGGTGTAACAGTATAAGTACCGTCCGCATTCACTATGACCGTGCCAATAGTTTTACCTTCTTTCGTTAAGGTAACCGTTTCACCCGGTTTAACCACATCTGGCTCACCATTTCCGTCTTTATCAACGCTTACGCTCGTTACCGTTAGCTTATCGCCATTCACGTCGCTGTCGTTGCTTAACACATTACCACTCGCCGGTTTTGCTGTGCTACCAGTTGCTGCATCATCCACTGCCACTGGCGCTGTATTGGTGTTGCCATTGGTTACCGTTAAAGTACCTTCATCTGTACCACCCTTACCGTCTGATACAGTGTAGCTAATCACTGGTAATTTGCCAGTATAGTTCTCTGCTGGTGTAATGGTATAGGTACCATTTTCATTCACCAACACTTTACCGATTTCTTTACCTGAGTTATCACGTAAAGTTGTTTCTGTACCAACTGGAATGTCATCTTCCACGCCATCGCCATTGGTATCGACTTTCACGCCCGTTACCGTTAATGAGTCTCCATTTAGATCACGGTCATTCTCTAGCACGTTACCTGTCGCCGGCACATCGCTGCTGCCCGTCGCAGTATCTGCTACAGCTTCTGGAGCGGCATTTTCATTACCATTGGTGACCGTTAAGGTTGAAGACGCTTCACCACCTTTACCGTCAGACACCGTGTAAGTAATTTGTGGTAACTCACCGGTATAGTTCTCTGCTGGTGTGACCGTATAAGTACCATCTTTATTCACTAATACTTTGCCGATTTCTTTACCTGTGTTGTCCGTCAAGGTCGTTTCTGTACCAACTGGAATGTCATCTGCCACGCCATCGCCATTAGTATCGACTTTCACGCCTGTTACCGTTAATGGGTCACCATTTGGATCACGGTCATTCTCTAGCACGTTACCTGTCGCTGGCGCATCGCTGCTGCCCGTCGCGGTATCTGCTGCGGCTTCTGGAGCAGCATTTTCATTGCCATTGGTTACCGTTAAGGTCGAAGACGCTTCACCGCCTTTACCGTCAGACACCGTGTAAGTAATTTGTGGTAACTCACCGGTATAGTTCTCTGCTGGTGTAACCGTATAGGTACCGTCTGCATTCACTACGACCGTGCCAATAATTTTACCGTCTTTCGTTAAACTCACCGTTTCACCCGGTTTAACTGCATCCGGCTCACCATTTCCGTCTTTATCAACGCTTACGCTCGTTACCGTTAGCTTATCGCCATTCACGTCGCTGTCGTTGCTTAACACATTACCTGTTGCTGGCTTATCACTGCTTCCTGTTGCCGTATCCTCTACTGCCACTGGCGCTGTATTGGTATTGCCATTGGTTACCGTTAAGGTTGAAGACGCTTCACCGCCTTTACCATCAGACACCGTGTAAGTAATTTGTGGTAACTCACCGGTATAGTTCTCTGCTGGTGTAACCGTATAGGTACCGTCTTTATTCACCAACACTTTACCGATTTCTTTACCTGCGTTATCACGTAAAGTTGTTTCTGTACCAACTGGAATGTCATCTGCTTGACCATCGCCATCGGTGTCTACTTTCACTCCAGTAACTATCAATGGATCACCATTCACATCACTGTCATTTGTTAACACATTACCTTTCGCTGGTTTTGTTGTGCTACCAGTTGCTGCATCATCCACTGCCACTGGCGCTGTATTAGTATTTCCATTGGTTACCGTTAAAGTACCTTCATCTGTACCACCCTTACCGTCTGATACAGTGTAGCTAATCACTGGTAATTTGCCGGTATAGTTCTCTGCTGGTGTAATGGTATAGGTACCATTTTCATTCACCAACACTTTACCGATTTCTTTACCTGAGTTATCACGTAAAGTTGTTTCTGTACCAACTGGAATGTCATCTGCTTGACCATCGCCATCGGTGTCTACTTTCACCCCAGTAACTATCAATGGATCACCATTCACATCACTGTCATTTGTTAACACATTACCCTTCGCCGGTTTTGTTGTGCTACCTGTCGCTTCATCATCGACTGCCACTGGCGCTGTATTAGTATTTCCATTGGTTACCGTTAAAGTACCTTCATCTGTACCACCCTTACCGTCTGATACAGTGTAGCTAATCACTGGTAATTTGCCGGTATAGTTCTCTGCTGGCGTAATGGTATAGGTACCATTTTCATTCACCAACACTTTACCGATTTCTTTACCTGAGTTATCACGTAAAGTTGTTTCTGTACCAACTGGAATGTCATCTGCTTGACCATCGCCATCGGTGTCTACTTTCACCCCAGTAACTATCAATGGATCACCATTCACATCACTGTCATTTGTTAACACATTACCCTTCGCCGGTTTTGTTGTGCTACCAGTTGCTGCATCATCCACTGCCACTGGCGCTGTATTAGTATTTCCATTGGTTACCGTTAAAGTACCTTCATCTGTACCACCCTTACCATCTGATACAGTGTAGCTAATCACTGGTAATTTGCCGGTATAGTTCTCTGCTGGCGTAACGGTATAGGTACCATTTTCATTCACCAACACTTTACCGATTTCTTTACCTGAGTTATCACGTAAAGTTGTTTCTGTACCAACTGAAATATCATCTGCCACGCCGTTTCCATCAGTGTCTACTTTCCTCCAGTAACTATCAATGGATCACCATTCACATCACTGTCATTTGTTAACACATTACCTTCGCCGGTTTTGTTGTGCTACCAGTTGCTGCATCATCCACTGCCACTGGCGCTGTATTGGTATTGCCATTGGTTACCGTTAAGGTTGAAGACGCTTCACCGCCTTTACCATCAGACACCGTGTAAGTAATTTGTGGTAACTCACCGGTATAGTTCTCTGCTGGTGTAACCGTATAGGTACCGCCTTTATTCACCAACACTTTACCGATTTCTTTACCTGCGTTATCACGTAAAGTTGTTTCTGTACCAACTGGAATGTCATCTGCTTGACCATCGCCATCGGTGTCTACTTTCACCCCAGTAACTATCAATGGATCACCATTCACATCACTGTCATTTGTTAACACATTACCCTTCGCCGGTTTTGTTGTGCTACCAGTTGCTGCATCATCCACTGCCACTGGCGCTGTATTAGTATTTCCATTGGTTACCGTTAAAGTACCTTCATCTGTACCACCCTTACCATCTGATACAGTGTAGCTAATCACTGGTAATTTGCCGGTATAGTTCTCTGCTGGCGTAACGGTATAGGTACCATTTTCATTCACCAACACTTTACCGATTTCTTTACCTGAGTTATCACGTAAAGTTGTTTCTGTACCAACTGAAATATCATCTGCCACGCCGTTTCCATCGGTGTCTACTTTCACTCCAGTAACTATCAATGGATCACCATTCACATCACTGTCATTTGTTAACACATTACCCTTCGCCGGTTTTGTTGTGCTACCAGTTGCTGCATCATCCACTGCCACTGGCGCTGTATTGGTATTGCCATTGGTTACCGTTAAGGTTGAAGACGCTTCACCGCCTTTACCATCAGACACCGTGTAAGTAATTTGTGGTAACTCACCGGTATAGTTCTCTGCTGGTGTAACCGTATAGGTACCGCCTTTATTCACCAACACTTTACCGATTTCTTTACCTGCGTTATCACGTAAAGTTGTTTCTGTACCAACTGGAATGTCATCTGCTTGACCATCGCCATCGGTGTCTACTTTCACCCCAGTAACTATCAATGGATCACCATTCACATCACTGTCATTTGTTAACACATTACCCTTCGCCGGTTTTGTTGTGCTACCAGTTGCTGCATCATCCACTGCCACTGGCGCTGTATTAGTATTTCCATTGGTTACCGTTAAAGTACCTTCATCTGTACCACCCTTACCATCTGATACAGTGTAGCTAATCACTGGTAATTTGCCGGTATAGTTCTCTGCTGGCGTAACGGTATAGGTACCATTTTCATTCACCAACACTTTACCGATTTCTTTACCTGAGTTATCACGTAAAGTTGTTTCTGTACCAACTGAAATATCATCTGCCACGCCGTTTCCATCGGTGTCTACTTTCCTCCAGTAACTATCAATGGATCACCATTCACATCACTGTCATTTGTTAACACATTACCCTTCGCCGGTTTTGTTGTGCTACCAGTTGCTGCATCATCCACTGCCACTGGCGCTGTATTGGTATTGCCATTGGTTACCGTTAAGGTTGAAGACGCTTCACCGCCTTTACCATCAGACACCGTGTAAGTAATTTGTGGTAACTCACCGGTATAGTTCTCTGCTGGTGTAACCGTATAGGTACCGTCTTTATTCACCAACACTTTACCGATTTCTTTACCTGCGTTATCACGTAAAGTTGTTTCTGTACCAACTGGAATGTCATCTGCTTGACCATCGCCATCGGTGTCTACTTTCACTCCAGTAACTATCAATGGATCACCATTCACATCACTGTCATTTGTTAACACATTACCTTTCGCCGGTTTTACTGTGCTACCTGTCGCTTCATCATCGACTGCCACTGGCGCTGTATTAGTATTTCCATTGGTTACCGTTAAAGTACCTTCATCTGTACCACCCTTACCGTCTGATACAGTGTAGCTAATCACTGGTAATTTGCCGGTATAGTTCTCTGCTGGCGTAATGGTATAGGTACCATTTTCATTCACCAACACTTTACCGATTTCTTTACCTGAGTTATCACGTAAAGTTGTTTCTGTACCAACTGGAATGTCATCTGCTTGACCATCGCCATCGGTGTCTACTCTCACCCCAGTAACTATCAATGGATCACCATTCACATCACTGTCATTTGTTAACACATTACCCTTCGCCGGTTTTGTTGTGCTACCAGTTGCTGCATCATCCACTGCCACTGGCGCTGTATTGGTATTGCCATTGGTTACCGTTAAGGTTGAAGACGCTTCACCGCCTTTACCATCAGACACCGTGTAAGTAATTTGTGGTAATTCACCAGTATAGTTCTCTGCTGGTGTAACAGTATAAGTACCGTCTTTATTCACCAACACTTTACCGATTTCTTTACCAGTGTTGTCCGTCAAGGTTGTTTCTTCACCAACATTGATGTCATCTGGTTGACCATCACCATTGGTATCGACTTTCACGCCTGTTACCGTTAATGGGTCTCCATTTGGATCACGGTCATTCTCTAGCACGTTACCTGTCGCTGGCGCATCGCTGCTGCCTGTCGCGGTATCTGCTGCGGCTTCTGGAGCGGCATTTTCATTACCATTGGTGACCGTTAAGGTTGAAGACGCTTCACCGCCTTTACCATCAGACACCGTGTAAGTAATTTGTGGTAACTCACCAGTATAGTTCTCTGCTGGTGTGACCGTATAAGTACCGTCTTTATTCACCAACACTTTACCGATTTCTTTACCTGCACTATCACGTAAAGTTGTTTCTGTGCCAACTGGAATGTCATCTGCCACGCCATCACCATTAGTATCGACTTTCACGCCCGTTACCGTTAATGGGTCTCCATTTGGATCACGGTCATTCTCTAACACGTTACCTGTCGCTGGCGCATCGCTGCTGCCTTTCGCAGTATCTGCGACGGCTTCTGGAGCGGCATTTTCATTACCATTGGTGACCGTTAAGGTTGAAGACGCTTCACCGCCTTTACCATCAGACACCGTGTAAGTAATTTGTGGTAACTCACCAGTATAGTTCTCTGCTGGTGTAACCGTATAAGTACCGTCTTTATTCACCAATACTTTACCGATTTCTTTACCTGCGCTATCACGTAAGGTTGTTTCTGTGCCAACTGGAATGTCATCTGCCACGCCATCACCATTAGTATCGACTTCCACGCCTGTTACCGTTAATGGGTCTCCATTTGGATCACGGTCATTCTCTAACACGTTACCTGTCGCTGGCGCATCGTTGCTGCCTGTTGCAGTATCTGCGACGGCTTCTGGAGCAGCATTTTCATTACCATTGGTGACCGTTAAGGTTGAAGACGCTTCACCGCCTTTACCATCAGACACCATGTAAGTAATTTGTGGTAACTCACCGGTATAGTTCTCTGCTGGTGTGACCGTATAAGTACCGTCTTTATTCACCAATACTTTACCGATTTCTTTACCTGCACTATCACGTAAAGTTGTTTCTGTGCCAACTGGAATGTCATCTGCCACGCCATCACCATTAGTATCGACTTTCACGCCCGTTATCGTTAATGGGTCTCCATTTGGATCACGGTCATTCTCTAGCACGTTACCTGTCGCTGGCGCATCATTGCTGCCCGTCGCAGTATCTGCTGCGGCTTCTGGAGCGGCATTTTCATTGCCATTGGTTACCGTTAAGGTCGAAGACGCTTCACCGCCTTTACCATCAGACACCGTATAAGTAATTTGTGGTAACTCACCGGTATAGTTCTCTGCTGGTGTAACCGTATAGGTACCGTCTGCATTTACTACGACCGTGCCAATAGTTTTACCGTCTTTCGTTAAACTCACCGTTTCACCCGGTTTAACTACATCTGGCGTACCATTTCCGTCTTTATCAACGCTTACGCTCGTTACCGTTAGCTTATCGCCATTCACGTCGCTGTCGTTGCTTAACACATTACCTGTTGCTGGCTTATCACTGCTTCCTGTTGCCGTATCCTCTACTGCCACTGGCGCTGTATTGGTATTGCCATTGGTTACCGTTAAGGTCGAAGACGCTTCACCGCCTTTACCGTCAGACACCGTGTAAGTAATTTGTGGTAACTCACCAGTATAGTTCTCTGCTGGTGTAACAGTATAAGTACCGTCCGCATTCACTACGACCGTGCCAATAGTTTTACCGTCTTTCGTTAAACTCACCGTTTCACCCGGTTTAACTACATCTGGCGTACCATTTCCGTCTTTATCAACGCTTACGCTCGTTACCGTTAGCTTATCGCCATTCACGTCGCTGTCGTTGCTTAACACATTACCTGTTGCTGGCTTATCACTGCTTCCTGTTGCCGTATCCTCTACTGCCACTGGCGCTGTATTGGTATTGCCATTGGTTACCGTTAAGGTCGAAGACGCTTCACCGCCTTTACCGTCAGACACCGTGTAAGTAATTTGTGGTAACTCACCAGTATAGTTCTCTGCTGGTGTAACCGTATAAGTACCGTCTGCATTCACTACGACCGTGCCAATAGTTTTACCGTCTTTCGTTAAACTCACCGTTTCACCCGGTTTAACTACATCTGGCGTACCATTTCCGTCTTTATCAACGCTTACGCTCGTTACCGTTAGCTTATCGCCATTCACGTCGCTGTCGTTGCTTAACACATTACCTGTTGCTGGCTTATCACTGCTTCCTGTTGCCGTATCCTCTACTGCCACTGGCGCTGTATTGGTATTGCCATTGGTTACCGTTAAGGTCGAAGACGCTTCACCGCCTTTACCGTCAGACACCGTGTAAGTAATTTGTGGTAACTCACCAGTATAGTTCTCTGCTGGTGTAACCGTATAAGTACCGTCTGCATTCACTACGACCGTGCCAATAGTTTTACCGTCTTTCGTTAAACTCACCGTTTCACCCGGTTTAACTACATCTGGCGTACCATTTCCGTCTTTATCAACGCTTACGCTCGTTACCGTTAGCTTATCGCCATTCACGTCGCTGTCGTTGCTTAACACATTACCTGTTGCTGGCTTATCACTGCTTCCTGTTGCCGTATCCTCTACTGCCACTGGCGCTGTATTGGTATTGCCATTGGTTACCGTCAAGGTCGAAGACGCTTCACCACCTTTACCATCAGATACCGTGTAAGTAATTTGTGGTAACTCACCAGTATAGTTCTCTGCTGGTGTAACCGTATAAGTACCGTCTTTATTCACCAATACTTTACCGATTTCTTTACCTGTGTTGTCCGTCAAGGTTGTTTCTTCACCAACATTGATATCATCTGGTTGACCATCGCCATTGGTATCGACTTTCACGCCCGTTATCGTTAATGGGTCTCCATTTGGATCACGGTCATTCTCTAGCACGTTACCTGTCGCTGGCGCATCATTGCTGCCCGTCGCAGTATCTGCTGCGGCTTCTGGAGCGGCATTTTCATTACCATTGGTGATCGTTAAGGTCGAAGACGCTTCACCGCCTTTACCGTCAGACACCGTGTAAGTAATTTGTGGTAACTCACCGGTATAGTTCTCTGCTGGTGTAACGGTATAGGTACCATTTTTATTCACCAACACTTTACCGATTTCTTTACCTGTGTTGTCCGTCAAGGTTGTTTCTTCACCAACATTGATGTCATCTGGTTGACCATCACCATTGGTATCGACTTTCACGCCTGTTACCGTTAATGGGTCTCCATTTGGATCACGGTCATTCTCTAGCACGTTACCTGTCGCTGGCGCATCGCTGCTGCCTTTCGCGGTATCTGGGGTAGCAACTGGAGCGGCATTTTCATTACCATTGGTGACCGTTAAGGTCGAAGACGCTTCACCGCCTTTACCATCAGACACCGTATAAGTAATTTGTGGTAACTCACCGGTATAGTTCTCTGCTGGTGTAACCGTATAGGTACCGTCTGCATTTACTACGACCGTGCCAATAGTTTTACCGTCTTTCGTTAAACTCACCGTTTCACCCGGTTTAACTACATCTGGCGTACCATTTCCGTCTTTATCAACGCTTACGCTCGTTACCGTTAGCTTATCGCCATTCACGTCGCTGTCGTTGCTTAACACATTACCTGTTGCTGGCTTATCACTGCTTCCTGTTGCCGTATCCTCTACTGCCACTGGCGCTGTATTGGTATTGCCATTGGTTACCGTTAAGGTCGAAGACGCTTCACCCCCTTTACCGTCAGACACCGTGTAAGTAATTTGTGGTAACTCACCGGTATAGTTCTCTGCTGGTGTAATCGTATAGGTACCGTCTTTATTCACCAATACTTTACCGATTTCTTTACCTGTGTTGTCCGTCAAGGTTGTTTCTTCACCAACATTGATGTCATCTGGTTGACCATCACCATTGGTATCGACTTTCACGCCTGTTACCGTTAATGGGTCTCCATTTGGATCACGGTCATTCTCTAGCACGTTACCTGTCGCTGGCGCATCGCTGCTGCCTTTCGCGGTATCTGGGGTAGCAACTGGAGCGGCATTTTCATTACCATTGGTGACCGTTAAGGTCGAAGACGCTTCACCGCCTTTACCATCAGACACCGTGTAAGTAATTTGTGGTAACTCACCGGTATAGTTCTCTGCTGGTGTAACGGTATAGGTACCATTTTCATTCACCAATACTTTACCGATTTCTTTACCTGTGTTGTCCGTCAAGGTCGTTTCTGTGCCAACTGGAATGTCATCTGGTTGACCATCGCCATTGGTATCGACTTTCACGCCTGTTACCGTTAATGGGTCTCCATTTGGATCACGGTCATTCTCTAGCACGTTACCTGTCGCTGGCGCATCGCTGCTGCCTTTCGCGGTATCTGGGGTAGCAACTGGAGCGGCATTTTCATTACCATTGGTTACCGTTAAGGTCGCAGACGCTTCACCACCTTTACCATCAGACACCGTGTAAGTAATTTGTGGTAACTCACCGGTATAGTTCTCTGCTGGTGTAACCGTATAAGTACCGTCTTTATTCACCAACACTTTACCGATTTCTTTATCTGTGTTGTCCATCAAGGTCGTTTCTGTGCCAACTGGAACGTCATCTGCTTGACCATCACCATTAGTATCGACTTTCACACCCGTTACCGTTAATGGGTCTCCATTTGGATCACGGTCATTCTCTAGCACGTTACCTGTCGCCGGCACATCGTTGCTGCCTTTCGCGGTATCTGGTTCAGCTATAGGATCTTCATTTACATCAGCATCAGCGTCGGCATCAGCATCCGCATCCGCATCGGCGTCAGCATCCGCATCTGCATCAGCGTCAGCATCCGCATCGGCATCAGCGTCAGCATCCGCATCGGCATCAGCGTCGGCATCTGCATCGGCGTCTGCATCAGCGTCAGCATCCGCATCTGCGTCTGCATCAGCATCTGCGTCAGCATCAGCGTCGGCATCAGCATCCGCATCCGCATCGGCGTCTGCATCTGCGTCAGCGTCAGCATCTGCATCGGCGTCTGCATCAGCATCGGCGTCAGCATCTGCATCTGCATCAGCGTCAGCATCCGCATCGGCGTCAGCATCTGCATCGGCATCAGCATCAGCATCCGCGTCGGCATCTGCATCGGCGTCTGCATCAGCGTCAGCATCCGCATCTGCGTCAGCATCCGCATCTGCGTCAGCATCCGCATCGGCGTCTGCATCGGCATCCGCGTCAGCATCCGCATCGGCATCCGCGTCAGCATCAGCATCAGCGTCTGCATCCGCATCGGCATCCGCGTCAGCATCAGCATCTGCGTCTGCATCGGCATCCGCATCAGCGTCGGCATCGGCATCAGCATCAGCATCCGCGTCGGCATCCGCATCGGCGTCAGCATCCGCGTCGGCATCTGCGTCAGCGTCAGCATCTGCATCAGCATCCGCATCGGCATCGGCATCGGCGTCAGCATCCGCATCAGCGTCTGCATCGGCGTCAGCATCGGCGTCAGCATCCGCATCAGCGTCTGCATCGGCATCATCTATACCTTTAGCAATATCTTTATCCTCTGGACTGATATTACCTGAGCCATCTTTAGCTTTCGATACTATTTCTGAACCATCTTGAACTTTATCTGCTGGAATTGTCACCACACCGGTTTCTGGATCGACCGTAACACCTGGATTTTCATCAGGATTTTTCACGCTCCAGTTGCCGTCTTCATCTTTTTCCGTTACCACCGTATGTGGATTACCCTCTTCATCTGTATAGCGGGTTTCCACTTCTTTGGTGTCTTCCTCTGATGGTGGGGTGATTGTGACTGAACCATCCTCTTGGGCTTCTACATCTGGGGCGGTTGGTGATGTCACATCTTTTGCCGTGTCTTTATCTGCTGGGCTTTCATTTCCTGCCTCGTCTTTGGCTTTCGATACGACCTCAGACCCGTCTTTCACTTTGTCTTCTGGAATTGTCACCACACCGGTTTCTGGATCGACCGTAACACCTGGATTTTCCTCTGGGTTTTTCACGCTCCAGTTGCCGTCCTCATCTTTTTCCGTTACCACCGTATGTGGATTACCCTCTTCATCTGTATAGCGGGTTTCCACTTCTTTGGTGTCTTCCTCTGATGGTGGGGTGATTGTGACTGAACCATCCTCTTGGGCTTCTACATCTGGCTTACCTGTTGGGGTCACATCTTTTGCCGTATCTTTATCTGCTGGGCTTTCATTTCCTGCCTCGTCTTTGGCTTTCGATACGACCTCAGACCCGTCTTTCACTTTGTCTTCTGGAATAGTCACCACACCGGTTTCTGGATCGACCGTAACACCCGGATTTTCATCTGGGTTTTTCACGCTCCAGTTGCCGTCTTCATCTTTTTCCGTTACCACCGTATGTGGATTACCCTCTTCATCTGTATAGCGGGTTTCCACTTCTTTGGTGTCTTCCTCTGATGGTGGGG
This sequence comes from Avibacterium sp. 21-595, assembly GCF_023611905.1. Taxonomy (NCBI): domain Bacteria; kingdom Pseudomonadati; phylum Pseudomonadota; class Gammaproteobacteria; order Pasteurellales; family Pasteurellaceae; genus Avibacterium; species Avibacterium sp. 21-595. Next base: position 18,160 of record NZ_CP091455.1, read on the forward strand.
TGATTGTGACTGAGCCATCCTCTTGCGCTTCTACATCTGGCTTACCTGTTGGGGTCACATCTTTTGCCGTGTCTTTATCTGCCGGGCTTTCATTTCCTGCCTCGTCTTTGGCTTTCGATACGACCTCAGACCCGTCTTTCACTTTGTCTTCTGGAATTGTCACCACACCGGTTTCTGGATCGACCGTAACACCCGGATTTTCATCTGGGTTTTTCACGCTCCAGTTGCCGTCTTCACCTTTTTCCGTTACCACCGTATGTGGATTACCCTCTTCATCTGTATAGCGGGTTTCCACTTCTTTGGTGTCTTCCTCTGATGGTGGGGTGATTGTGACTGAGCCATCCTCTTGGGCTTCTACATCTGGCTTACCTGTTGGGGTCACATCTTTTGCCGTATCTTTATCTACTGGGCTTTCATTTCCTGCCTCGTCTTTGGCTTTCGATACGACCTCAGACCCGTCTTTCACTTTGTCTTCTGGAATTGTCACCACACCGGTTTCTGGATCGACCGTAACACCCGGATTTTCCTCTGGGTTTTTCACGCTCCAGTTGCCGTCTTCATCTTTTTCCGTTACCACCGTATGTGGATTACCCTCTTCATCTGTATAGCGGGTTTCCACTTCTTTGGTGTCTTCCTCTGATGGTGGGGTGATTGTGACTGAGCCATCCTCTTGCGCTTCTACATCTGGGGCGGTTGGTGATGTCACATCTTTTGCCGTGTCTTTATCTGCTGGGCTTTCATTTCCTGCCTCGTCTTTGGCTTTCGATACGACCTCAGACCCGTCTTTCACTTTGTCTTCTGGAATTGTCACCACACCGGTTTCTGGATCGACCGTAACACCCGGATTTTCCTCTGGGTTTTTCACGCTCCAGTTGCCGTCTTCATCTTTTTCCGTTACCACCGTATGTGGATTACCCTCTTCATCTGTATAGCGGGTTTCCACTTCTTTGGTGTCTTCCTCTGATGGTGGGGTGATTGTGACTGAGCCATCCTCTTGCGCTTCTACATCTGGGGCGGTTGGTGATGTCACATCTTTTGCCGTGTCTTTATCTGCTGGGCTTTCATTTCCTGCCTCGTCTTTGGCTTTCGATACGACCTCAGACCCGTCTTTCACTTTATCTTCTGGAATTGTCACCACACCGGTTTCTGGATCGACCGTAACACCCGGATTTTCATCTGGGTTTTTCACGCTCCAGTTGCCGTCCTCATCTTTTTCCGTTACCACCGTATGTGGATTACCCTCTTCATCTGTATAGCGGGTTTCCACTTCTTTGGTGTCTTCCTCTGATGGTGGGGTGATTGTGACTGAACCATCCTCTTGGGCTTCTACATCTGGCTTACCTGTTGGGGTCACATCTTTTGCCGTATCTTTATCTGCTGGGCTTTCATTTCCTGCCTCGTCTTTGGCTTTCGATACGACCTCTGACCCGTCTTTCACTTTATCTTCTGGAATTGTGACCACACCGGTTTCTGGATCGACCGTAACACCCGGATTTTCATCGGGGTTTTTCACGCTCCAGTTGCCGTCCTCATCTTTTTCCGTTACCACCGTATGTGGATTACCCTCTTCATCTGTATAGCGGGTTTCCACTTCTTTGGTGTCTTCCTCTGATGGTGGGGTGATTGTGACTGAACCATCCTCTTGGGCTTCTACATCTGGCTTACCTGTTGGGGTCACATCTTTTGCCGTATCTTTATCTGCTGGGCTTTCATTTCCTGCCTCGTCTTTGGCTTTCGATACGACCTCAGACCCGTCTTTCACTTTATCTTCTGGAATTGTCACCACACCGGTTTCTGGATCGACCGTAACACCTGGATTTTCATCAGGGTTTTTCACGCTCCAGTTGCCATCTTCATCTTTTTCCGTTACCACCGTATGTGGATTACCCTCTTCATCTGTATAGCGGGTTTCCACTTCTTTGGTGTCTTCCTCTGATGGTGGGGTGATCGTGACTGAGCCATCCTCTTGCGCTTCTACATCTGGGGCGGCTGGAGCAATGGTATCTGTGTCGTTATTTCCACTACTATGCCCACCTTTAACTGCTCCCACAAAGAAAAGTGGAAGTAACGCGAGCAACCACAATGGATTAAAAGCCCAAAACGCACCAATTGGTTCTCCACCCAATGCTTGACCCGCAGAAACCTGATCATCCAACTCAGTTACAGCATCTGCTTGTAATGTACTTTCTGGGACATAAGGGTAAACCTCACCATTTTCGTAAGTACCTACAAGTAGGCTATCTTTATATGCCCCAACTTCTTCATCATAATAATTACTAATAATTAAATCAGGATTTTCAATTTTTGATCCTTCAAACGCGATTTTCAAATCTTTACCATCACGTTTAATCATAATATTTTCCGGAGCAAAGCCCGTCTTATTATCAATTAACTGATAATTCACTTTACTTTGTGCGGAAACCGTTGTTACTTTTCCTGCTCCAGCCTTTAAATTAACTGTTTCAAGCGTTTCTTTAGCACTATTAATCTTTAATGTTATATTTCTAGCCATAATATTTTACCTTTTCCTTACTACTTATCCCCGTGTACAACAATACTTACACGACGATTCGGCTGATCACAGGCTCTACGAGCAATCGTATTCTTTGGATAACGAACTTTACAATCAGCGACTAACGGCTGGCTTTCACCTCGACCTTCAAACTTAACGAAACTCGCATTAACCCCTTCCGATACCAATGCTTTTTTCACCGTTTCTGCACGTTTAACCGAAAGTTTTTGGTTATAATTTGCATTTCCTTCAGGATCGGTATAACCAATTACTGTAACATCGCCAATTTTATCTGGCATTTGCTTAATCTCTTTTGCAATAGCGACAATTTCTTGTTTACCTTTAGGAAGCATATTGGCGTAATCTGAACGATCAAATTTGAATAATGCCGAAGCCTCAAGGTTAAATTTCTTCAACACTTTCGGACATTCTTTCAAATGATCAACGCGAGAAAGGGTGTGAGTTTGTTTTGGCATACCGTTAAGGTCTGCCTTAGCTTGCTCTTCAGAAACCTGAATAATGGTAGGTCTGCCATTTACATTAGCAACTTTGAAAAAAGATACTTGATTTACAGCTAAGTCATAGAAGTTACCTTCTCTTTCTTTCGCCTGATACCCTGGATCTTGATGCGTAAATTCACCATAAATCTTTTGATTTTCTGCACAAACAGTTTCTTGGCGATAAGCATTTGGTTGCAGAGAAGCTAAATATTCACTGTTAATGTAAACATTTATTGTAGGACCGTCGATCACATCTGATTGACGATAAACTACGATAGAGGAACGCCCCTCTGGAACGTCATTGCTATACGGTACGTTTTTTGTATCAACCCAAGTTAACTTTTGTGTTGAACATCCTGTTAACGCAAGAGGAAACAATACCCAAGCTAACTTTTGATATTTAAATCTCATAAAGTTGGAACTCCTATCCATTCAAATGTAGCATTGAGGCTACATAAAAATGAACAATAAAAGATGATTCGATTTAATAATAATTAAATCTAAAATAGAACTTCCTTTTTCCATCAAATTTAATTTCTTAACAAATTCATCTCAACGTCATATCAGATGGACACTATCTGAAAGTTAATCAGTACTACAATGCTAACAATTAAAGATGTACTAAAGAAACGCCAATAATAGCAACACCAAATTTATGAAGTTGCTACATAAAAAGGACTTACTTTCAAGTAATAAGGTTGGTAGTTATTGGTTCTTTAGGTTTAAATAGCATCAAATTTAATGCTTAAAAAATTCTTCCCTGACCAAATTATTAGTAGTCCCTAATTAAAAGAGAATACAAATTGATTATGCATTAAACAAAATCTATTGTTTTCTCATTTTTAATAATCAATGATTATTTTTTCAGCTTAAAAAGCATACAAAAATGCTTTATAAGCGTGACTAATTATATCAATTGATGAAAAAACAAGCCACCCCCCCCTAGCACTTTTTTTTTTCAAAATCTTTGACAAAAATCAATTTTTTGCCAGCTTACTCGTTTACATCAAAAAATATTTCACGCTTTTCTAATTTTTTTATCTGATTTAAAGGCTAAAAATAATACAAAATAGTAAGTGCGGTGTTTTTTTGAAAATTTTTCGCAAAAAAATAACCGCACTTGCTGAGCCTTCAAGTGCAGTTATTTTCTTATTGTAAAATAAATACAATTAATGTTGTTTCTGCAATAATCCATTTAATCCAATAGAATTAGATGCCTTTAACAATACCAAATCGTTCTGCTTCAGTATATTAGGCAATGCGACTTTCAATGCCTCTACATTCTCAAATGCCAAATAACTACGCTGAGCTTGTTTCAAGACACTTGCCACAACGCGACTAACACTTTTTCCGACTAATGCAATATGGCGTACATTCATTTTTGCCAAGCGTTCCCCTAGCTCATAATGATATTTATCACTATCAACACCAAGCTCTAGCATATCGCCAATAATTAATACTTTATTTTCAGGGTTTCCCAATTGAGCAAAATGTTCTAGAGAGGCTGACATTGATAAAGGATTTGCATTGTAAGCATCATCAATGACCTCAATATCTAGCTCATTAAACTCTACACGAAAGCACTCACCTCGTCCTTGAACAGGTAAAAATGAAGATAATCCCTCGCAAACCTTTTTTATATCAAAATGAAAAGAATAAGAAATAGCTAAAGCCACCATTGCATTTAATACAAAATGCTTCCCACTAGCAGCAAGTGTCAGCTTTACCTTTGAAGCATCAGGAAGTTTAATTGTGGAAACTTCGTGACTATATTCAAGTAATTTTATATCCGCTTGAGAATGCTCCCCATAAGTTAGTACAAGCAATCCTTTTGCTTCCGCTAAAGAATAAATTAGCTCAAACTGCGGAATATCACGACAAATTATCGCCAAACTTCCCTTTTTCATTCCATTAAAAATGCGTGCTTTTTTAAGTGCGATATTCTCAATCGTTTTATGATATTCAAGATGAGCTGGGGCAATATTCGTAATAATCGCAATATCGGGCTGAGCCAACTGAGTGTTCAAATTCATATTGCCAATTGCCATTTCTAGTACCCAGAAATTGGCAGATTGCGCCATTGATGCCATATTCCAAGCAATGCCTATCGGCAAATTTGCACTCGCTAGCGTTTGCTCAGTTTTACTAATTTGATTTAAGGAATGCGCCAACATACAAACCGTTGTTGTTTTCCCCGCACTACCTGTCACACCAATCACTTTACCATTAAACGCATTTCTTGTGGCTAATCCAATATTTAATACTGCTCGACGAATATCTTTCACGCATAACACAGGCGCATCTGTCGCATAAGTTGCGGTTTCATCGTCAGTTATCACGCCTGCTGCCCCACGTTTTAATAAAGCATTCACACTCACTCTAGGCAAATACCCTTGCGCCATACTTTTACTGCGTTCAACCAATAAATAACCTGTTTTAAAATTTTTGGGCCACGCACAAACCCCTGCCACACGCCATTCATCTTTTGGTGGCACAAGCCAGCGTCCATTCGCAATTTCCGGTAGCGTCCACTTATTTAATGGCTCAGGCTTCTCCACACTTTTCTCATCAGTATTTTGATGAATATGTTCTTTTAATAATTTATGATAGCCAACCAATCCAGATAAATAATGCTCCACATCATCTATTCGTACACGGAATGCGTGATGTCTGATAAAAAAGCCATACAAAATACTTTGCGGTTTTTTAAAAAACATTGCCACTTCAGGAAAGAAAAATCCATTCACCAAATATTTCGCGCGATTATGTAATGCGTCATAAAATGCAGGTACATCAAAATTTGCTAAAACTTCCTTTTTATATTCTGGAAAGGATTCTAATTTTATTAGCATTTGATGAAATGCCACTGATAATTCTAACAATGTAGGAAACGTTGTAATTCGATTTCGAATAAAGCTGATATAACCAGCTACATTACGCACAGCAAAAGCAAAGTATTTTTTCTCTGGTACATACTTCACCAGTTCATTAGAACAATAAGATAACCAATGGTCGTGGGCTTTTTCGTGTTTATTTGCAATAAAATAATCAAATGCATTCACCACACAATCCAACCAACGTTTATCTTTGGTAAGCCCATAAAGCCGCATCAATCCAAAAGCGGCTTCTCCGTCATAATAAATAATTCGATTTTCTTCTTTAACAGATAAATCATTCGCATTTAAAACGTGTATAAATGCCCCATTTTCTTTTTGCATCGCACAGATACCATAAGCCAATTTCTCACATAACATTAAATAATGGTTTTTATGTGGTGTATCTGGAAAAACTATTAAATATTTCGTCAATGCCAAAATCGCTACTGCATTTGCACCTAATTTAATTTCATTCCCCGTATCAATGACGTAAGACTTCTCACCATAATCTCGAATGGATTGTGTCAATAAATAATCTAATGCTTTATCAATCTGTTGTTTAATTTCAATAAAAATATGTTCATCAACAATTACAACTCCATCTTCTACTTGTTGACGATAAGCTTCATATCCTTCCAGCAAAGCATACGTACTGCTTGTATGGCGTAATGTATTATAGGTGGGAATCACGCGGTCAAAACAAGGGAAATACCCATATTCATAGACGCCATTTTCTTTTACTTGTTTTGATAAATAAGTAGTTGATAAACGAATTAATTCCTGAACTTCATCTAAACCAAAAGGTTCAATTTTACGATGTCCTTGATAACGTGGCTGAGTATCTAGCTGGTAATAATCATTTTTTTCCACATCAAGAAAAAAACCCGCGGTCTGGAAAATACGTATTTCCTCATTATCTGCAAAAGTTGGCATTTGGCTACTACCGTGACGAGCCTTAATATAGCGCTCCAAATTTCTCTGATTAACGCCAGCCGATACTTCATCAGCGCCAACATACAAACACGCATTGGCATTTAATTCCATTTCCGTTAAAAGTAACCAAGGCTCTCTTTCACCTTTAAAAGCAATACCCGCACGGAAATAATTACGCTTATAGCGAGATAAATCAGACTTAAATTTTCCCCATTCCATTGCAGTGGAATTCAATGCCCATTCAATACGAATATATTTAATTGGATTTTCAAATTTCGATTGTAATAATGATAAATGAGAAATAATTTTTTTACTTAAATCTGCTGCAATAACTAATTTTTCATCTACCCATAATGTTTTAACTTTCGCTCTTTCTACACCATCACTGACTGATAAAATAATGGCTTTAGACAACGGGTGAGATAAATTATTTATTCTATTATTTTTTAATATATTACAAACAGCTAATACTAACTTTTCCATATTTACACCTTAAAAATATTTATTGCTAAAAATTATCTCTTACAACCCTATTTGCGGAAAATATTGCTCAGTGAGTTCCACCAAATTCTGCAAAGAAATTAACCGCACTTTATTTTCATCATTATTTACAAAGTGCGGTGCGATTTTTTGTAAATTTCTGGCGTGAATGTCGTTTTCTAGCACATAATAAGGCTGGCTTAATTGCGCGAAAAGCTCAGGGTGTTTGAGAGGAAGAAGTACGCCGTCTTGCCACAATACAAGGCAATCTTGTTGGGTGAAATGAGCAAAATAACGGGCGAGGGTTTGGCTGTCGTAATCCGCTTTGGCGAAGGTATAAAGCATAATGATTTCCTGAAAAAAGAATGAAACGAAACAGGTTAAAATGTCAGTACTTTTTCTGCCTGTTGTAATTTTTCCATTAACTCGGCACGGGGGAGTATTTCGCAATCGATCAGCCAATTTGTTTTTTCAAGCTGTAAGGCTTGCACCGATTGTTGGCACAGATAACGCTGTTCAATATCGTATAAATCGAGCAATTTAAAAGGCTGGCTCACGTTTTTTTGTAAAATTTCTTCGCTTTTTTGATAAGCAATTAAATTAAAAATCCCGTCATCTAAGAAAAATACGGCAATTTCACTTTCATCACAAAAAGCAGTGGCGGCAAGTAGGGCATCTAAACCTTCTCGGCTTGTTGCTGTGCCGTAAGGCGGTTGGGTAAATACAAAAGCCAGTTTAATCATAGGGTTATCACTCGATCTGCTTGCAATAACGCTTGGCTAAATTCGCCGAGTCCGGCTAACACAAAGTTTTCTGCTAAATTATTTTGTTGTTTATCTTTGCTGCTTAATGCGTCCACAATACCTCGGCGTTGTGAAGCGGCAATACAAAGATGCAAAGGAATGTTATGCTGTTTGCTCAGGGTTTGCCAATGTTGTTGTAAATTAAATTCGTCATTAGCGGGATAGACAAAACCGTTGCCGTTGCTTACGCCATTTTGCATAAAAAACACTTGGCTGATTTGATGCCCTTTTTCAATCAAGGCTTGGGCAAGTTGGTAGGCAAGAAATGCACCTTGTGAACCATAAATAGGCTGTTTTACGGCGATGACATAACGCATTATTTAAGCTCATCTTGTTTAATTTGGCGAATATACAAATACACGGTATGACGAGAAATATCTAAGCGTTCCGCCACTAAATTAATTGCATCTTTAATATCAAAAATGCCTTTTTCATATAAAGAAAGGACAATTTGACGATTTTTATTGTTATTCGCAACTTGGGGATCGGTGCTAATTTCTTCTACCGTTTGTTCGATGGTTTGGCTAACTAATTCCTCAACAGAACTGGCAAAATTCACTTCTGAAGCAGAATGTTGTTCCGCAGGGGGCATTAATGCTTGAATAAATTGGTTCACGGGGACATCTAAATTGATATTGATACATAATAAACCGATGATCCGTTTTTCACGATTACGAATCGCAATGGTCACTGATTTCATCAATGCGTTACCCTTTGCGCGGGTAAAATAGGGCTTGGAAACATTCTCCGTTTGCATTGTTTTGAGCGATTTCAACGCAAAATCCGTAATGGGCGAGCCAACTCGACGATGGGTATTATGCCCGTTAGCAATGCAAATGGCAGAATGCTCAAAGTCTTCAAGAGAATGTAGCACAATTTCACAATGACTGCCGATTAATGCACTCACACCATCTACTACTGCGACATAAGAGGTTAAAATAGCACGATCTTCATCCGTAAAAGGGCGTCTATCTGTTAGCATTGGTTTTTTCTCAAAATGATGGAAAAATCGACCGCACTTTGCTTTTAAGAAATAAAGTGCGGTCGTTTTTGATTATTTTTTCTCAGGGATTACGTCTAATACTTCAACCGTAAAATATAACGTTGCATTTGGTGGAATTGGACCTGCGCCTTGTTTACCATAAGCTAAGTCAGCAGGAATTAATAAATCAATTTTACCGCCTTTTTTCACGAGCTGAAGTCCTTCCGTCCAGCCCTTAATGACTTGATTTAATTTGAATTCTGCTGGCTGACCACGTTCAACCGAACTGTCAAATACCGTGCCATCTGCTAATTTTCCTGTGTAATGTACTTTCACTTTATCTTCAGGTTTGATCGCCACGCCTTCGCCTGCTTTTTCAATGCGATACATTAAGCCAGAAGCAGTTTTTTTCGCGCCCTCTTTTTTCATAAATTCAGCGGCGAATTTCTCATTTTCAGCGTTCACTTTTGCTTGACGTGCTTCATAGACTTTGTCGCCAATCGCTTTTAATTTTTCTTGAACTTGTTGTTCGGTGAGATCGCCTTTTCCGTCTAAAGCATCTTTTACCCCTTGTAATACACGGGTTTTGTCATAATTGATCACATCTTTTTGATCATTAATTAAGGTCTCAAGGAATTGTTTTCCTGTGGCATAACCCACCACATAAGAAGCTTCATCATTGAAATTTTTATCCGTTGCTTGATCAGCAAAAACGGAGCTAGAAACCACCGCACTTAATGCGAGGGTGATAAGAGAGAATTTTTGAATTTTTAACATTGTTTATCATCCTTTATAATGAATCGGAATTTTTGATAGGTTAAATTGTATTGCACAATTTAACAACCATTATTTAAGGATTATTTATGCAAATTCAACTTGAACACGCAAAACAAATTGCCGAATTAGAAACAAAAGTGGCATTTCAGGAACACGCTATTGAGGAGTTAAACCAAGCCTTAGTGGCACAACAATTTATACTTGAGAAAATGCAGTTACAGCTACGTCATTTAGCGGCGAAGTTAAAAGATTTGCAACCTTCCAATATTGCGAGTCAAGCAGAAGAAACGCCGCCGCCTCATTATTAAACACAGAAAAAAGGCTAATCACAAGGATTAGCCAAAGGTTTTTATAGGAAGTTTCTAATTTATGCTATGGGATTAATATTTATTTTGCGAAATAGTTTTCTAAATCGTCGCTACCGCCAATGTATTCTCCACCGATGAAGACTTGTGGTACGCTTGTTTTACCTGTAATAGCACGCACAGAAATGGTACTTGCATCACGGCCTAACACGATTTCTTCAAAGGTGTAACCTTTCACTTTTAATAACCCTTTTGCTTTTGCACAGAATGGGCAACCCGGTTTAGTGAAGATTGATACCGAAGGTTTTGCTTGCCAATCAGGTTTTAAATATTTGATCATTGTATCGGCATCAGAGACTTTGAACGGATCACCCGGTTCATTTGGCTCAATAAACATTTTTTCCACCACGCCATTACGCACAAGCATTGAATAACGCCAAGAACGTTTACCAAAACCAAGGTCATCTTTATCAACAAGCATCCCCATACCTTCAGTAAATTCACCGTTACCATCTGGAATTACGGTGATGTTTTCTGCTTCTTGATCCGCTTTCCACGCGTTCATTACGAACGTATCGTTTACGGATAAACAGATAATATCGTCCACACCTAAAGCTTTGAATTCACAAGCTAATTCATTATAACGTGGTAAGTGTGTTGATGAACAAGTTGGGGTAAATGCGCCCGGTAATGAAAATAACACCACCGTTTTGTTATCAAATAATTCTGAGGTGGTGATATCAACCCATTGATCACCTTGACGAGTATGGAATGTTACTTGAGGAACTTTTTTTCCTTCCATTGTTGCTGTCATCATCTTTCTCCTATTGCGATTAAAGTAATGATTTCTTATTGACGGGGTGAATTATAGTGAAAATCGTGATATAGTTACAAACGATTAATACCTATCCTTTTAATTGTTCCTTTCTATGATGAGGAAAGCTGAGGAAAATATGAATATCCGTGATTTAGAATATTTAGTCGCACTCGCCGAACATAAACATTTTCGTCGTGCTGCCGATGCTTGCCACGTTAGCCAACCAACCTTAAGCGGACAAATCCGCAAGTTGGAAGATGAACTGGGCATTATTTTATTAGAACGTACTAGCCGTAAAGTATTATTTACTCAATCGGGTTTACTTCTCGTAGAACAAGCACGCACCGTATTACGTGAAGTCAAAGTGCTAAAAGAAATGGCAAGCAATCAAGGCAAAGAAATGACTGGGCCATTGCATATTGGAATGATTCCAACTCTTGGACCTTATCTTTTACCTTACATTATGCCAGCGCTGAAAAAAGCCTTTCCTGATTTAGAGCTATTTTTATATGAAGCACAAACTCACCAGTTGTTAGAACAACTGGAAAGTGGACGTTTAGACTGTGCCATTCTTGCCACAGTGCCAGAAACGGAAGCCTTTATTGAAGTGCCATTATTTAAAGAAAAAATGTTGCTTGCTATTTCTCAAGAACACACTTGGGCAAAAGAAAAAAGTATCCCAATGGACAAATTGAAAGGTTGTGAAATGCTGATGTTAGATGACGGTCATTGCTTGCGTGATCAAGCGCTGGGTTATTGCTTCACCGCAGGGGCAAAAGAAAATCCACATTTCCAAGCCACCAGCCTTGAAACCTTACGCAATATGGTTTCTGCCAATGCAGGAATGACGTTAATGCCAGAGCTTGCGGTATTAAACGAAGGGAACCGCACTGGGGTAAAATACCTTCCTTGTGTGCCTGAGCCTTCACGCACTGTGGCATTAATTTATCGTCCCGGTTCACCGCTAAGAATGCGTTATGAACGTGTGGCAAATACCATTAGCCAGATTATCTCCCCAATCCTTCAGCAAAAATAAGAGGGCAAAATGGCAGGTGTTCGTGCAATTCAAAAAGAAAAAACCAGACGTGCATTAATCAGTGCCGCGTTTAATCAGCTCAGCGCAGAAAAAAGTTTTTCCAATCTGAGCTTGCGTGAAGTGGCAAGAGAAGCGGGCATTGCCCCCACCTCTTTTTATCGCCATTTTCGCGATATGGACGAACTCGGATTAGAAATGGTTGATGAAGCCGGTCTAATGCTCCGCCAATTAATGCGCCAAGCACGCAAACGGCTAGAAAATGGTGGAAGCGTTATTGTGATTTCGGTCAATACTTTCTTTGAATTTATCACGCACAGCTCTAACGTTTTCCGTCTTTTATTGCGTGAAAGCTCTGGCACTTCGCACGCTTTCCGCACAGCGGCAGCACGCGAGATTAAACATTTTATTGATGAACTGGCAGAATATATCGCCGAACGTAATGGCTATTCACGCCACATTGCGTATATCCAAGCAGAAGGCATTGTTACGCTGGTATTTACTGCGGGTGCAAATGCGTTAGATATGAATAAGGAAGAGCGTGAGTTGCTCAAAGAACGGGTGATCTTACAACTGCGAATGCTGGCTAAAGGTGCCGCCTACGCAGCCCAAAAGGAAAAGCCCATCAAATAAAGTGCGGTGCTTTTTGAGTCAATTTTTCCAACAAAAAACCTGCTTAATCGCAGGTTTTCTTTTATTAACAGTTAGGCTTTTTGCAACTGTTTTTTCAGCTTGGTCAGTTTGTCTTTCATACGCTGACGCTTAAGCGGAGAAAGATAATCGGCAAAAACAATACCATTTAAATGATCAATTTCGTGCTGGATACAGATCGCCAATAAGCCATCGGCATTAAGTAAAAAATCTTTACCATTTTTGTCTAATGCGCGTACTGTAAGTTTTTCTTTACGTGGCACAAAACCATTCATTCCCGGTAAAGACAAACAGCCTTCTTCAATGCCTGTTTCGCCAGAACTTTCGATAATTTCAGGGTTAATTAACACAATTTGATTTTCTTTCGTGCCTTCAATGTCGATCACAATCAAACGGCGGTGTACATCAACTTGGGTTGCCGCTAAACCGATCCCTTGTTCGTGATACATTGTTTCAAACATATTCTCAATCAACTGGTGTAATTCTTGGTCAAATGTTTCCACCGGTTTCGCGACGGTTTTAAGGCGCTCATCGGGGTAAATCAATACATCAAGTAATGCCATAAATTCATTATTCCTTTGCTAAAACTGTCGGCATAGTTTAACGGCTTTCCGCTAAAACGCCAATAAAAACAACCGCACATTGCGTTTTTCACCCAATAAAAGCGCCGCATAAATATGCGGCATTAAGCGAATATGATCTTCCTTTTAATCACGGAAGTTATTAAATTGGAAAGGTTGCCCTAGTTCGGCATTTTTCACTAATTGAATCACTGCTTGCAAGTCATCACGAGATTTTCCTGTGACACGCACTTGCTCTCCTTGAATTTGAGTTTGCACTTTGAGCTTAGATTCTTTGATCAACTTAGTGAGCTTTTTCGCCATCTCGGTTTCGATCCCTTGTTTCAGCTTAATTTCTTTACTGAAGGTTTTTCCGCTATGCTCGTATTCAGTAGGAATATCCAATGATGCAGAATCAATGCCACGCTTAATACAGGCATTACGCAAAATATCCACCAATTGCTCCACTTGGAAATCCGATTCACTTGCTACTTTAATGGTTTCATTTTTTTCGTTTAATTCGATAGAAGAAGGCACATTGCGGAAATCCCAACGGTTTGCTAAATCACGGTTGGCATTTTCTACCGCATTACGCACTTCGTGTGCGTCTAATTCAGAGACAATATCAAATGAAGGCATCATTACTCCTCGTTTTTCGTTATTCGGTCATTCGCACCTAAAATACATAACAGTGCGGTTAAGTCGGCAAAGTTTACCACAATTTGTGCTTGTTGTTGCACTTTCGGTTTAGCGTGGAATGCCACCCCTAAATTTGCGACGTTCATCATTGCTAAATCATTTGCGCCATCACCGATAGCAACTGTGTTTTCCATTGGCACGCCATATTGTTCGGCTAATTGACGCAAGGTTTCCGCTTTATATTGCGCATCCACTACGCGACCTTGTACTTCACCGGTTAACATACCGTCCACAATCTCAAATTGATTGGAAACTGCCACATCAAGCCCTAATTCGGCTTTTAAATAATCGGCAAAATAAGTGAAGCCACCTGAGGCAATTGCCGTTCGCCAACCATATTTTTGCAAACCTTGAATGGTTTCGCGTAAACCTGAGGTGAACGGTAATTTCTCTCGCACTTGTTGCAAAATTGTTTCCTTAGCCCCTTTTAATGTAGCGACACGGCGACGCAAACTTTGCTCAAAATCTAATTCCCCACGCATTGCTTGCTCGGTGATTTCAGACACCAGATCACCGGTGCCAGCCAATTTTGCAATTTCATCAATACACTCAATTTGAATGGCAGTGGAATCCATATCCATCACTAATAAGCCTTTTTTCTGCAAACGAGCAGAAAAATTGAGTAATGCAATATCCACCTCTAATTGCTGTACGTAGGCTTGCCATTGTGATTGCCAATAACCTTGTAATAGCACTGCAAGATAATGCCCTTCGAGCCAATAGTCAAAAATGATAAAATTTTCACCGCACTTTTGTTGGAATTGTTGTAACTTGGCAAGACTTAATGTTTCACCATAAAGCATAAAATAATCTTGTCCTGTGGAAGCAGGTTGTTCCCTTTGCCACGGGCAAGGTAGATTAGGATAGTGTTGTTGTAATTGACTGAGATTTTGTGTTTGCATAGAAAATCCTGTAAATTATCGGCATTTTTACGATTTATTGTGTCGTGCAATCATAAATAGACTAAAATAATGCCTTATTCTAGCCTATTTTGTGAAATCTTGGGGAAAATAACGTGCAACTTATTAAAGAAAAAGCACTAAAAATTGCGATGATTTTTATCATCATCTTATTTTGCCTTGGCATAATGGGCGTGATTTTATTCGGCGTGCAGCAATTTAAGCTAGGATCACAATTAGCCAGTATTAACCAAGTCACCAATCTTTCCCATTTATTAGTGCGTCAGCAAGCGAATTTATTTTCAATGCTCTTGCTCAATAATGCAAAATCAGAACAACTAACCGAAAACTTGGATAATTTTGTGAAAGAAGATTTTATCCTTGACGCCTCGGTTTATTCTCAGCGGGGCGAGCTGTTAGCACAGAGTTCCAATGCCTCATTATTACGTCTGCAATTAGGGCTTGATCAGCCCGTAGCAAAAGAAATCATCAATCAGCAAATTGTTGAACCGATTTATTCTTCTGAGGGGGTAGAAGGTTTTTTGCGTGTTACCTTCAATAATAAATATGGACAAACGACACAAAGCAAAATCAACCTGATTTTTAACCGTCTTTACGGTGAGATCATTATTGTGTTTCTCACTGGCGTGCTATTTGCCAGTTCCATTCATTATTTTTTGAGCCGTTATCGCCGAGTGAAACGCAAACAACTTGAGCTTTCACAACCGGTTAAAAAGCCATCCTCTCCAACAAACCGTTTAACCTATCATCGCAAACGCAGACGATTTAAAAATAAAGCATAAAAAAACCGCACTTTTAAAAGTGCGGTTTGATTTTGCTAAATTTTTTAATCTTAAATTATGCTAATTTTTTAATTTGAGCAGATAATTTAGATTTGTGATTTGCTGCTTTATTTTTGTGGATTAAGCCTTTAGATGCCATACGGTCCACAACTTTTTGCATTTCTAAGAAAGCCGCTTGTGCAACCGCTTTTTCACCTGCAGCAACTGCAGCATATACTTTCTTAATGTAAGTACGCATCATAGAGCGTTGGCTTGCATTGTGTTGGCGACGTTTTTCTGATTGAATCGCGCGTTTTTTAGCTGACTTGATATTAGCCAAGGTCAAACTCCTAAAATTTCTGTTGAATTTACAAATAAAGGCGTGAACTATGCCTTTTCTCTATACAATTGTCAATAAAACAATTTATTAAATACTGTCTGAGGCTCGGTGAGACACAACCGAAAAATTTGCATCGTTCGCTAAAAATTTGGCTTGAAATTAGCCCACCGAAACGATGTGGGCGAATTTTATCAGTTTTTTTGCCTAGAATATAGCTTAAAAACGAAATTTCTATACAATTAAGCCAAATTTTTCTTGATGAGAAAGCAATTTTGAGTAAACGATTATTAAAATCTGGCATTATCGTCAGTACAATGACTTTATTATCTCGCGTGCTTGGACTGGTGCGAGATGTGATTATCGCCCACATTATTGGGGCGGGTTTAAGTGCTGATGTGTTTCTTTTCGCCAACCGTATCCCTAATTTTTTACGCCGTTTATTTGCTGAAGGGGCATTTTCCCAAGCCTTTGTCCCTGTCTTAGCAGAATACCAAAAAACAGGTGATCTCAACAAAACGCAACAATTTATCAGTAAAGTATCGGGAACATTAGGGGGCTTAGTCACCCTTGTTACCGCCTTTGCGATGGTTTTCTCTCCAGTGGTTGCCGCCATTTTCGGCACGGGCTGGTTTATTGATTGGTTGAATGATGGGGTAAATGGGGTGAAATTTGAGCAAGCCTCGCTGTTACTCAAAATTACCTTTCCTTATTTATGGTTTATTACCTTTGTTGCCTTATCGGGGGCAATTTTAAACACGCTAGGTAAATTTGGTGTAATGGCATTTTCGCCCGTGTTACTTAATATTGCAATGATTTGCGCCGCCCTTTTCCTCGCCCCCCACACTGCCAGCCCAGATCTTGCGCTTGCCATTGGGATCTTTATTGGTGGTTTGTTGCAGTTTTTATTTCAATTGCCTTTTTTAAAACAAGCGGGATTATTAGTAAAACCGAAATGGGCGTGGAATGATGAAGGGGTAAAAAAAATCCGCATACTGATGCTCCCAGCCTTATTCGGGGTTTCCGTCAGTCAAATCAATTTATTGCTTGATACCTTTATCGCCAGTTTCTTGATGACAGGATCCATCAGCTGGCTTTATTATTCCGATCGCTTGCTCGAATTTCCTCTTGGGTTATTTGGTATTGCGATTTCTACTGTGATTTTGCCAACACTCGCGCGCCACCACGTTAATCGTACAGATAACGCAGAAAAAAGTGCGCTGGATTTCCGTAACACGATGGATTGGGGAGTGCGAATGATTTTATTGCTTGGCGTGCCAGCAATGATTGGTATCGGAGTACTTGCCCAACCAATGTTACTCGTTCTCTTTATGCGCGGTGAATTTTTATTTTCTGATGTGCAAGCCGCGTCTTATTCTTTATGGGCATTTAATATGGGGTTACTCAGTTTTATGCTAATCAAAATTCTGGCCAATGGCTATTATGCCCGTCAAGATACCAAAACGCCGGTGAAAATCGGTATTATTGCGATGGTGAGCAATATGGCATTCAACCTGCTTGCGATTCCATTTAGTTATGTTGGCCTTGCCATTGCATCGGCAATGTCTGCTACCTTAAATGCCTATTTACTCTACCGTGGTCTGGCGCAAGCCAATGTGTATCACTTTAGTAAACAAAGTGCGGTGTTTTTTGTCAAAGTTTTTACCGCTGGGCTAATAATGGGGGCTGTGGTTTGGCACTATTGCCCAAGTTTAATTCAGTGGCAACAAATGGCATTGCTTCAGCGTATTCACTGGCTAGTGTGGCTCATCGCACTCGCCGCACTGGTTTATGGCGGTGCTTTGCTACTTTTAGGCGTCCGCAAACGCCATTTAGTACATTCATAGACAGTATTATCAAAATAACAAAAAATTTCACTAAAAAATACCGCACTTTAGCGTTGAATATTTGCGAAGCACATTGCGAAAACGTAAACTAACACAAGATTATTGGGGAACATTATGAAATTATTACAGCAGAAAAAACGCCATTCACTCAGTGTGCTGAGTTTGCTGGCGACTTGTGTTTTAACCAGTCTAAATGTTTACGCTGAGCATACTGTCGATCTCAAAGTCATTGGTGTAAAAGGGGTAAAAGCCATTGAAAATGTGGATATTTACACCAAGATGATCGATCCTGAAGAAGCCGATGGTTCAGAACGCTATCAATATATTGTGAGCGAAGCGATCAAAAAAGCCTTGCGCGTTTACGGCTATTACAACATTAGCATTGATTTCACCTTGCAACCTGCAAAAGGGGGAAAACGCCCTGTACTCATCGCCGATGTCAATGCAGGTAAACCTGTTTTGCTGACAGGAATGGATATTCAAATTTTGGGACAAGCAAAGGAAGATGACACTTTTCAAGCATTGAATAAAAAATTACCCAAACTTGGTGAATTGCTTTATCACTCCAAATACGAAGATTACAAAAGTGAATTACAACAATTAGCCCTAGCCCGAGGCTATTTTGATGCAGATTTTGAGGTTTCCCAGCTTTTAGTTCGCCCTTCCACCTATCAAGGCTGGTGGAAGATTATTTTTGATAGTGGCGAACGTTATCGCTTCGGCAAGTTTACCTTTGAACGCTCACAAATTCGCGAAGATTATTTGCGTAATATGATGGAAATTAAAGAAGGGCAACCTTATTTAATTAATGATCTCTCAAACTTTACCAATGATTATACCTCGACTAACTGGTTTAGCTCCGTGTTAGTGCAACCTCACCTTGATGAAAAAAACAAAATCGTTGATGTCGATGTGTTACTCACGCCACGCAAAAAAAATGCGATGGATCTCGGTATCGGTTATTCCACCGATGTAGGACCTCGTTTCCAATGGGGCTGGACAAAACCTTGGATCAACAGTCGTGGGCATAGCTTCCGTTTTAATCTGTATGCTTCTGCACCGAAACAAACGGTGGAAGCGGTATATAAAATGCCATTGTTAAAAAATCCCCTACGTTATTATTATGAATTTTCCACCGGTTATGAACGTGAAAAAACAAATGATACCGAAACGTCATCAGGCACCTTTGCCGCATTACGTTATTGGAATCGCGTTTCTGGCTGGCAACACGCACTAGGATTGCGTGTACGTTATGATTCTTTTACCCAAGCCGATCATTCTGATAGAACGTGGCTGGTTTACCCAACAGGCTCAATCAGCCGAACACGCTTAAAAGGAGGATTATTCCCCACTTGGGGCGATGCACAGCGTTTGACGGTGGATTTAGGACGTAAATTATGGCTTTCTGATGCAAATTTCTTAAAAATTCAGGCGTCTAGCGCTTGGATTCGTACCTTTGCCGATAATCATCGATTTGTTTTACGAGGTGAAATTGGTTGGTTGCACACCAAAAATATTGAGAAAATTCCACCCGCACTTCGTTTTTTTGCTGGGGGCGATCGCAGTGTGCGTGGTTACGGTTATAAAAAAATCTCACCTAAAAATTCTGATGGACAGCTTATAGGGGGAACTCACCTTATGGCTGGAAGTTTGGAATATCAATACCAAGTTTATGAAAACTGGTGGCTCGCCACCTTTGCGGATACAGGGCTTGCAGCAAATACGTACTCCGTTAATGAATTACGTTATGGCGCAGGCATCGGGATACGTTGGGCATCACCAATTGGCGCAGTAAAATTGGATATTGCCACACCCGTTCGGGATAAAGACAAAAGTAAAAATGTGCAATTTTACATTGGGTTAGGTTCAGAATTATAGGCAGAAAAAATGACAAAAGAAATGCAACAAACCATACCGTCCAGCCAAGAGGCACAACATCAAACTGCTGAACAGCAAAGCGGAGAAAATCAGACGGAACAATCCCCTTCACCAAAGAAAAAACGTTCCCTATGGCGAATGTTGCTATGCCTAAGTGCGGTAATTTTTTTACCCATTTTTGTCTTGCTTGCCACTCTTGCGACTAGCCAAGGTCAGCGCGGTCTTATTCAGCTTGTTGATAAACTTATGGATAGCCTTTCTATTGCGCAAATAGAAGGCGGATTGCAAAATGGACTCACCCTGCATAATGTGAAATTTCAGTCAGAGGGTGTCGATACTCAAGTTCAACAAGCCCATCTGCAACTGGATTTAGCTTGCTTGTTAAAAGCCAAAATTTGCCTGAATGATCTCACCATTCAACAACCGAAAATTCAGATTGATACCTCACGGCTTCCGCCTTCAGAAGAAAAGGATAACAATCCTAGCCCAATGAAAAAAATCCACCTCCCTGTGGCAGTACAAGTAGATAATGTGCAAGTGCAGGATTTAGCGTTAAATATCGATCAAACACAAATCAATTTAGCTCATTTTTCCACCGCACTTAGCCTAAATAATGAAAGCGGTTTTACCCTTGCACCAACACACATTAATGATTTGTTAGTGCAAACTTACGCCTTACCAGAAGAAGAAAAAAACACAGAAAAAATCGCGGTAAAATCAACCAAACCAACGGCGCAAGCCATTGATTGGCAAAAGCTAGAACAGACACTTACCCCCGCATTGCTTGCCAATTTAAGCAAAATTGAACTGCCTTTCGATTTGCATATTACGGATATTCAAGGTAAAAACTGGCAATATCAACCCCATTTTAACCGCCAAAATAACACGGCGAAAAATGAAGCCAAACCCGCTGATGCACAACAGATTGATGTCCCTTCGTTACAAATAAAAGCCGATGCCACAGGCAATCAAATTCAACTACAGAGCCTGAATATCACAAGCTCAGTGGGAACGCTAGAAGGGCAAGGCACAATGCAACTGGACGAGGATTTTCCTCTTAATTTTCAACTTAACAGCCAACTGAAAGGCTATGCACCATTAACAATCCCACAAGCGGATCTCAACGTGCAACTTTCTGGAAAATTGCGTGGGCAAACGCAACTTCATTTGCAAAGCAAAGGGGATATTAATGCAGAGCTGGTGGGGAATGTCGCACTCAACCAAGAAAAAACACCTTTTGATCTCAAATTAACGAGTAAAAATTTACAGTATCCTTTTGATAAAAAAGAAAAAGATCCACTCAAAGTACAAAATGTTATGCTTAATCTCAACGGAGATTTGCTTGCTTACCACGCTCAACTTAACGCTGAAGTTTCAGGAATGGGCGTGCCAAAAACACAGCTGACAAGCCAACTTCACGGTAAACTTTGGCAGGTAAGCATTGAGCAATTTGAACTTAATGCCTTACAAGGTAATGCTCATCTAAGCGGTGAAGTAAACTGGCAAAAAGGCGTGCAATGGCAAAGTGCGGTGGATTTTTCACAATTAAATCTCACCCCATATTTACCATCAATGCCAGCGTTGTTGTCAGGCAATTTCAGCTCACAAGGACAAATTGACGGGCAAAATTGGGCTATTCAAGTACCAGATTTAACGATTAACGGTACGCTTTCACGCCAGCCATTAAGCCTAAAAGGGAAACTGAGTGCGGATAGTACCAAATGGTTAAGTGTGCCAAATCTGTTACTTAATTACGGTGAGAACCGCATTGCAATGCAAGGGGAAATTAGCCAACAATCCGATTTATCCCTTGATATTCACGCACCAAATTTACGTGGTTTATTGCCTGAACTTTCTGCCACCTTATTTGGTTATGCTAAATTAAAAGGGGATATTCGCGAGCCAAATTTAAGCGTGGATTTAACAGGTAACAATATTCGCTTCCAACAATTACAGCTGAATAAATTCGCGATTAAAGGGGATATTCGATCACATCAAATCATTAGCGGTGAGTTAAACGCCAATGTCGCTGGCTTGAAATACGCTGATGTAGCCATTAACCAAGCAACCCTTGCGTTATCGGGCGATGAAAAAAATCACCAACTACAACTGCAATCACAAGGCAAACCCGTGGCAGCCAATCTAAAAATTGTGGGAAATTTCGACCGCACTTCACAAAACTGGAAAGGACAAATTAGCGGCATAGATATTCAATCACCTGTTGGAAAATGGCAGACAAATCAAGGAATTACTGTAAATTATAATCAAAATAACATTACAGCTACTGTTTCCTCACATTGTTGGTTAAACAGTGATGTTGAACTGTGTTTTCCACAAACCTTCACCGCTGGGAAAAACGGTGAGGTGCCATTCCAAGTGCGTAAATTAGATTTATCACTAATCAACAAATTATTAGATAAAGAACAAAACCAAACGCAGATCAAAGGACAATTACAAAGTCAGGGATCGGTGGCGTGGTTTAGTGATAAACCACTTAAGCTGAATGTGCAAGTAACAGGCAATCATTTATCTGTGGCGCAGAAAATTGATTATCGCACCTTTAACCTTGCCATTCCAAAAGTGGATATTAACGCACAAATGGAAAACAACAATCTGAATTTAGATTCCGCCATTGATTTAGCGGATCAGGGGCGAGTGACCAGCAACCTAAAATTACAAGATTTAGCCAAATCTCGTACCTTAGGAGGAAGCTTGAGTATTCATCGTTTAAACCTCAATTTAGCCAATCAACTGCTTTCCAGTGGTGAAAAGGTAAAGGGTGAAATTGCAGCCGACTTAACCTTCGGTGGCAATCTCAATAGCCCACTGATTCACGGTAATTTTGATGTAAACCATCTCACTGCAATGATGAAATCTCTGCCATTTACTATTAAAGATGGCAATTTATCTATGCGTTTTGCTGGCAATCGTTCGACGTTACAAGGCTATGTGGAAAGTCCCGAAAGCCGTTTAGACATTACGGGCAACGCCGATTGGAAGGATATGGATCATTGGAACACCCACGTGCAGGCGAAAGCGGATCGCTTTAATGTGAATATTCCATCAATGGCAAAATTAAAAATTAGCCCAAATGTAGAACTCAACGCCAATCCAAAACTGCTAGATATTTCTGGTACAGTCGATATTCCTTGGGCAAGAATTGCCATTGAACAATTACCAGACAGCGCCGTTGCGGTGAGTAGTGATGAAGTGATTTTAGACGGCCCTGATAAAACCAAAGTGGGGCTAAAAAACGGTGAAATTAAAGCACGTACGAAAAGCGGTATGGAGATTCGTTCTGATCTGAAAATTAGTATTGGTAATGATGTTACCCTCAACGCTTACGGCTTAAACACGAGCTTAAACGGCTTGCTTTCAGTTAAACAAGATAAAGGAAAATTGGGGTTATTCGGGCAAATTTATCTCAAAAATGGACGCTATGCCGCCTATGGGCAAGATTTATTAATCCGTAAAGGACAAATTAGTTTTTCTGGCTTGCCTTCCCAGCCGATGTTAAATATTGAGGCGATTCGCAATCCAACGGCGATGGAAAATAGCAACATTACCGCTGGGGTAAAAGTGATCGGCTTAGCGACAGCGCCACAAGTTACTGTGTTTTCTGATCCAGCAAGTTCACAAGATGAAGCCCTTTCTTATTTACTAACAGGGCGTTCACTAGAAAATAGTGGAGAGGCCGGTTCGGGTGGTTCGATCGGGGCGGCATTACTTGGTATGGGCTTAGCGAAAAGTGGAAAATTGGTTGGCGGAATTGGTGAGGCCTTTGGCGTTCAAAACCTCAGTCTAGGCACGCAAGGGGTGGGCGATAGTTCAAAAGTGACTGTCAGCGGTAACATTACCCCACGCCTACAGCTTAAATACGGTGTGGGCTTATTTGACGGCCTAGCCGAATTTACGGTACGCTACAAATTGTTACCACAGCTTTATTTACAATCTGTTTCAGGGGTAAATCAAGCCTTTGATCTACTTTATCATTTTGAATTTTAGGGCAATTTTATGAATAACGAAAACCTTCTAACCAAAGCCTCTGATTATTTACATCAGCGTGGCGAAGCACGGGAAATCGCAGCCATTGATTTGGGTTCAAACAGCTTTCATATGATTATCGCCCGCATTATTAATGGCTCAATCCAAGTGCTTTCACGCCTCAAACAAAAAGTTCAACTTGCTGAAGGGCTAGATGAAAATAATCACTTAAGCCAAGAGGCGATTCAACGTGGAGTCAATTGTCTTGCCCTCTTTGCTGAACGGCTACAAGGTTTTAAGGCTGAAAATGTCAATGTGGTGGGAACATTCACCCTACGTACCGCCGTCAATAATGCAGAATTTTTACGCCAAGCCGAGCAGGTTTTTCCTTACCCAATTAACATTATCACAGGACAAATGGAAGCGAAAACCATTTATGCTGGCGTTTCTCACACACAACCAGAAACAGGGCGAAAATTTGTCGTAGATATTGGCGGTGGCTCAACAGAAATGATTATCGGCGATGATTTTCATCCACTGATTGCAGAAAGTCGCCATATGGGTTGTGTGAGCTTTGCCAAAAAATTCTTCCCTCAAGGACAAATCTCTGCCGAAAACTTTCAGCGCGCAAAACAAAGTGCGGTGAATAAAATTGAAGATTTGGCTTTTGAATATCGCAAATTAGGTTGGCAATCGGTTCTAGGATCATCAGGAACGATTAAAACCGTCTATCAAGTCATTAGTGCAAATCTTGACCCCAACGGAATTATCACCGCCCAGCGTTTAGCCCAGCTCAGCGAGAAAGTCTTGCAAGTTGCCCATTTTGACGATCTACATTTAGACGGTTTAAATGAAGATCGTGCAGACGTTTTCGTACCGGGGCTTGCCATTCTCACGGCGGTATTTGAAGTATTCGGTATTGAGCAAATGCGTTATTCCGACGGGGCATTACGTGAAGGCGTGATGTATAGCCTAGAAAAAAATTTCCAAGTAAGTAATATCCGCCAGCGCACCGCCCTTGCCCTTGCAGAACAATTTAACCTTGATGTGGCACAATCTGAACGGGTCTATCAATGCGCCAAACAGCTTGCGAAGCAGTATCACACTTGGCAAAACAGTACATTACAAGAAGAAATGGTGGAAATTCTACTTTGGGCGGCGCGACTACACGAAGTGGGCATTGTCATCAATCATAAAGGCTTGCAAAAGCACTCTGCCTACATTCTACAAAATATGGAACTGCCCGGCTTTGATAAAGAGCAACAACGCTTGCTCACCACCTTAGTACGCTATCAAATCAACAACATCAAACGAACGGATTTCACTAAATTTTCTCGTTATGCCGAGCAAGATATCCTCGCCCTTGTGCGCTTATTGCGTTTAGCGATTTTGCTCAATAAATCCCGCCAAGCCACAGTATTAAGTGAAAAAAATTCACTCAAAATCGACCGCACTTTAGCCCAATGGACAATCCAATTTGACACAAATTATTTAGCACAAAATCCATTAGTACGAAATGATCTCATCGCTGAAAACAAATTATTAAAAGAGATCGATTTGAGCTTAACTTTTTCATAAGTAAGGAGAAACAATGACAAGGATCAATGTTGTTCCACCACAAGAACTTTGTGATCAGCACTTGCTTGCTGAGCATCGTGAACTCACACGTATTCCCAACGCGGTTGCAAAAGGGAAATACAACCTCACAGGGCAACCCGCGGATTACAAATTAGGTGAAGGACACGTTCGATTTTTCTTCAATAAGCTCGCCTTTCTAAAAAAACGTTATGACTTATTACACCAAGAATGCCAAGCGCGTGGTTTTAACGTACAATATTTTTGGTCGGCGGATTTACCCCTAGATCCTAGCCTATGGCAAGATTATCAGCCCACAGAACAGGCGCTAAAAATCAACCGCGAACGTATTCAATTAAGAATGCCAAAAGTCCCGAGGTTTACATCAGTAAAAAATGTGGAATGTTAAAAATGGATATAAAAAAACGTATTTGAGCAAAAGCCAAATACGTTTTTTCTTTTATAAGAAGATTACTTCTGTTCAACCTTCAATTCAGCATTTTCAGGTAAGTGAATATTCATTTGCGGGAATGGAATTTCGATACCCGCCTCATCAAATGCAAGTTTGACTTTTTCAGTGACATCAAAATGCACTGCCCAGTAATCCGCCGTGTTTACCCAAGGGCGAACGACCAGTTGTACACTGTTTGCGGCTAACGCGCCCACGGCAATGGTTGGCTCAGGATCTTTCAACACGCGTGGATCTTGCGCCAAGATGTTTGCCACAATGGCTTTTGCTTGCTCAATATTGGATTTGTAGGCAATATCGAAAATAAAATCAATACGGCGTGTGCTGTTGCTAGAATAGTTGGTAATGCTATCCCCAAACACTTTACCATTTGGAATTAACACCGTTTTGTTGTCTGCGGTACGCAGTTCAAGCACTAATAAACCAATCTGTTCCACTGAACCTAAAACACCCCCCGTTTCAATTAAATCCCCTTTGCGGAAAGGTTTGAAGATTAAAATCATTACCCCAGCGGCAAAGTTTTGGAGGGAATTTTGTAAAGCTAAACCAATCGCTAAACCTGCTGCACCAATTAATGCAACAAGGGATGTGGTGTTGATACCAAGCTGTGAAAGTGCGGCAATAATCACCATTAAGAGGAATAAAAAATAGCTGATTGATGAGACAAAGCTGTGTAACATTTCGTCTTTAGTAGAATGCAATACGGCTTTACCAAGCAAGCGGCTGAGCAAGCGAGCGATACTTTTACCAATCACATAGATCGCAATGGCAAGCAAAATTTTTGTACCATAAGGGATCACATAATCATTCAAGAACGTGTTCATATCCATTGAATGAACTTTATCAATTAACGCTGAGGTTTGCGCTTGAATATCCACCGTATTTTCTGCGGCTTGAGCATTTTCAGTTGTCATAAACTTTCCTTTCGATCATTAAAAATAAAAACAGCGATAAAATGCACTGCACTTTATCGCAGGGCATCATTACTTATTGTTGATGAACGTTGCATAACGGCATCGCTATTTAGTCAAAAAGATTGACGAGATGTTCCGTTCACTTTCGCTTTTTTTTCACCGCGATAATTGTCTCTGTTTATCGACAAAAAGCCTAAAATAACTTATTTAAATCATATTTCGTAGGGGCGGACCTATGTGTCCGCCCGTTTAAACATCTCTTTTTTCATCGCATTTTATTTTGTCAAAAACAAAAGTGCGGTAGAAATTTTGACGGTTTTCCCGCGATTAATTCCTTAGTTTCGGGCAAACACATCGGTTCGCCCCTACAGGATAAAGTGCGGTGAGAAAATCGCTTTTGACTAAAAAATCATCGTAATAAGCAACGAAGTAAACCCGTTATTTTTTGGCAAGTTTTTCTGGGCGCTTCCACCCTTGAATATTACGCTGTGGAACGCGTGAGATCACCAGTTCATTTTCCGCAATATCTTTGGTTACCGTCGTGCCAGCGCCAATGGTTGCCCCTTTAGCGATAGTAACGGGAGCAACAAGTTGGCTGTCTGAACCAACAAACACCTCATCACCAATCACGGTTTTGAATTTATTCACACCATCATAATTACAAGTGATCGTCCCTGCCCCAATATTACAATTTGCGCCAATTTCGCTATCGCCAATATAGCTCAAGTGGTTCACTTTAGAGCCTTTGCCAATGTGTGATTTTTTCACTTCAACAAAATTGCCGATATGGGTTTGTGCGGCAAGTTTTGTACCGGGACGAATTCTTGAGAAAGGTCCAATTTGCGCGCTTTCCCCAATGACTGCATCTTCAAATACCGAGTAAGGCTTGATTTCCACATCATCGCCAATCACGCAGTTTTTAATTACACAACCCGCGCCGATTTTTACACGATTACCCAATGTTACGACGCCTTCGATAATCACATTCACGTCAATTTCCACATCTTTACCGTGGGTGATTTCACCACGCAAATCAAAACGGTTTGGATCACGCAAACTCACCCCCGCAAGCAATAATTTTTCTGCTTGTTTACGTTGATAATACCGCTCAAGCTCAGCCAGTTGTAAGCGGTTATTCGCGCCTTCTACTTCCATTAAATCTTGCGCTTGCACTGCCGCCACTTTACAACCCTCTTGGTTAGCAAATTTAATCACATCGGTCATATAATATTCGCCTTGAGCATTGTTATTATCCAATTTTGCTAGCCATTTTCTGAAACTTGCACCACTGGAGACCATTACCCCCGTATTCACTTCTTGAATCGCCAACTGTTCTGGGCTGGCATCTTTTTGTTCTACAATGGCGACCACATTCCCCGCTTGACGAATAATTCGCCCATAGCCAGTTGGATCTTCTAAATGCGCGGTTAATAAGGCAATGCCATTTGCTGGTTTCGCTGCAATCAATTTTTGCAATGTTTCCGCCGTAATAAGTGGCGCATCGCCATAAAGCATTACGATATTTTCATCATCGGCGAAAAAAGGCGCGGCTTGTTGCATCGCGTGTCCTGTGCCAAGTTGCACGGGTTGCAGCACCCAGTTTACATTTTCATCGGCAAGGTGTTGTTGTAATAATTCTGCGCCGTGACCATAAATTAAATGAATATTATCGGCATTGAGCTGTTTGGCGGTATCAATAACGTGTTTCACCATTGGCTTACCCGCGACTTTATGCAACACTTTCGGCAAGTCGGAATACATTCTCGTGCCTTTGCCCGCGGCCAAAATCACTACACTTAACTTGTTCATAAAAATCCTTGTTCTGTCGGTTTAAGATAAAAATCTGCGCTATTTTATAATAGAATATCGCCAATTCAAATTTTCAATGGAAAAGTTTATGCTCCCTCATTATTACCTTGGCGTAATGTCTGGCACCAGTCTTGACGGCGTTGATCTCGCACTGATGGATTTTTCTGCTCAATCAGCTCAGGTGATTGCCACCGATTTTGTGCCAATGCCACCAAATTTACGAGAAAATCTCACCGCACTTTTACATTCTGGACAAAGCACCCTACACCATATTGGTGAACTCGATCATCAACTTGGCGTACTTTATGCAGAAAGCATCAACCAGTTTTTGGCAAAATATTCTCTCCGTGCAGAACAAATTCAGGCGGTGGGTTGCCACGGGCAAACCATTTGGCACGCACCGCAAGGGCAATCGCCCTTTACTTGGCAATTGGGTGATGCCAATATTATTGTTGCTCGCACAGGCATTACCACTGTGGCGGATTTTCGCCGTAAAGATATGGCTTATGGCGGACAGGGCGCACCGCTTGTGCCTGCTTTTCACCATAATGTGTTTGCTGATCCTACGCGAAATACCGTGGTGTTGAATATTGGTGGGATTAGCAATATTTCTGTGCTAATCCCAAACCAACCTGTGCTAGGTTACGACACGGGCGTGGGCAATGCGTTGCTAGATAGTTGGATCGCGAAACATCAAGGAAAAAGCTATGATAAAAATGGCGAATGGGCGGCTTCAGGACAAAGTCACCCAGCTCTATTACAAGCCTTATTGGCTGATCCATACTTTTCCTTACCTGCCCCCAAAAGCACGGGGAGAGAGCAATTTAATCTCACTTGGCTAGAAAAAATTCTGCAAAAACACACCGCACTGCCTCCGCAAGATGTGCAAGCTACGCTAGCAGAATTTACCGCACAATGCACGGCACAAGAGCTACGGCATTTAAGCCAACACAATGATCTTCCCTGCTTATTACTCGTTTGTGGCGGTGGTGCGAAAAATCCTGTTATTATGGCGCATCTCAGTCGTTTACTTCCTGAATGGCAAATTGCCACCACAACAGACTACGGCTTAGACGCAGATTATTTAGAAGCCGCAGCCTTTGCGTGGTTAGCCTATCGCCGAATACATAATTTACCCTCTAACCAACCGAGTGTAACAGGAGCAACAAAGGCAGTGAGTTTAGGCGTGATTTATCCTAAAGATGATTAAATCAGGAAAACCTGAAAACCCAGTAGTGGCGAACCGATGTGTTCGCCCGAAACTAAGAAATTAATCGCGGAAAAACCGTCAAAATTTCTACCGCACTTTTATTTTTGACAAAATAAAGTGCGATGAAAAAAAGATGTTTAAACGGGCGGACACACAGGTCCGCCCCTACGAGATATGATTTAAATAGGTTATTTTAGGCTTTTTGTCGATAAACAGAGACAATTATCGCGGCGAAAAATAGTGATTTTCTCACCGCACTTTACCCAAGTGGCGAACCGATGTATTCGCCCGAAACTAAGAAATTAATCGCGGAAAAATCGTCAAAATTTCTACCGCACTTTTGTTTTTGACAAAATAAAGCGCAATGAAAAAAGAGGTTTTTAAACGGGCGGACACACAGGTCCGCCCCTACGAGATATGATTTAAATAGGTTATTTTAGGCTTTTTGTAGATAAACAGAGACAATTATCGCGGCGAAAAATAGCGATTTTCTCACCGCACTTTACCCAAGTGGCGAACCGATGTGTTCGCCCGAAACCAAAAATTTAATCGCAGGAAAACCGTCAAAATTTCTACCACACTTTTGTTTTTGACAAAATAAAGTGCGATGAAAAAAAGATGTTTAAACGGGCGGACACACAGGTCCGCCCCTACAAGATATGATTTAAATAGGTTATTTTAGGCTTTTGTCGATAAACAGAGACAATTATCGCGGCAAAAAATAGTGATTTTCTCACCGCACTTTACCCAAGTGGCGAACCGATGTGTTCGCCCGAAACCCAAGAGATAAAAAAATGAAAGACAACAGGTTACTCAATCAGCTTTCCCAGCTTACAACGGAACAACGTAATCCAAATTCAATGAATTTAGACGAGCTTTCTGCGTTAGAAATCGTGCAGTTAATGAATGCAGAAGACAAAAACGTGCCACAGGCTATTGAGAAATGCTTGCCACAAATTGCTAGAGCAGTGGAAAAAATTGTGCAAGCCTTTCAGCAAGGGGGGCGGTTAGTGTATCTTGGTGCAGGCACAAGTGGGCGCTTAGGCGTGCTTGATGCCTCAGAATGTCCACCTACCTTTGGTGTTTCTCACGAAATGGTAAAAGGCATTATTGCTGGGGGCGAACGGGCTTTACGCTATCCTATTGAAGGGGCGGAAGATAATCCACAAAGTGCGGTGGAAAATTTGCGAGAAATTGATTTTAACAAAAAGGATATTCTTGTCGGGATTGCCGCCAGTGGACGCACGCCTTATGTGCTAGGTGGCTTGGATTATGCCAACGCCTTAGGCGCAACAACCGTTGCTATTGCCAGCAATGCGAATTCGCCAATGGCACAAATCGCAGAGATTGCCATCATTACAGTCGTCGGCGCGGAAGTACTCACTGGCTCAAGTCGGTTAAAATCTGGCACAGCACAAAAATTGGTGTTGAATATGCTCACTACCGCCAGTATGGTGCTAATGGGGAAATGCTATCAAAATTTAATGGTGGACGTGCAAGCGAGCAATCAAAAATTAGTGGCGCGAGCTGTGCGTATCGTAATGCAAGCAACGGATTGCACAGCAGAACAGGCAGAGCGAACCCTCAACGTAGCCCATAATAACGTCAAAGTAGCAATATTGATGTTACTGGCAGATGTGGATTATCCCACTGCGGTACAATTATTAAGCAAAAATCAAGGGCGATTGCAAGCAGCATTAACATCCCACTAAAGTACGGGACGTAAGTATTCCATCACCTTTTCAGCAGAAACCTGTGCCATTGTTGGCGCTTGTAAGTGATATTGATTTTTGCCATAAGTGCCGATTAACTCTGGATTGGTCGCGCCATAAAGGGTGAGGTTAGGTTTATCTAAGGCGGCGCAGAGATGAGCTAATCCCGTATCCACAGAAACCACCGCTTTGGCATTGGCAATCTGTTGGGCGAGTGTGGTGAGGGACATTTTAGGCAGAACAACGGCATTTTCAATGCCTTGCGCGATCCATTCGGCGGTGTGTTTTTCTTTTTCATTGCCCCAAGGCAAATGCACTGCAAAACCAAGTGCGGTGAGATTGTATGCTAATTTTTTCCATTCTTGATTACACCAATGTTTATCCGCGCGAGTGGTGGCGTGAATCAATAACACATAAGGTGATACGCCTTGTTGCACGGCAAAATGCTGTGCAATGCCATAATCCCCTTGCTGGTTCGGCAACCTATAATCCAAGACCTGTGCAAATAACTGACGAATGCGTTCTACCGCGTGTTGCTGATAATCAATGGCATAGTGTTTATCATAAAACAATGCCGCCAAAGGTTCGCGTGCGGACTGTTTATCGTAACCGTGCTTTATCCCTTGCGCTAGGCGCACAGCAAACCACGCACTTTTTACTAAACCTTGTGCATCAATCACTGCATCATATTGATTTTGTTGGAGTAATTGACGATAGGCTTGCCATTCTTGCCACGTATTGCGTTGTAAAAGCTGTTTACGCCAACGGCGAATCGCTATCGGGATCACGCGCTTCACCGCAGAATGCCAAGTGGGAATTTCCGCGAAATTTTCTTCCACCACCCAATCCACTTGTAAATTAGGCAAAGCTTTTTGTGCATCCGTCAATGCGGGCAATGTGTGGATTACATCCCCCATTGAGGAGGTTTTCACTAAGCAAATTCGCATTGTTATGCCTTATTTATGCCGGTTCAAAGTGCGGTAAAATTTCGTTTAATTTTTCCATTACCATTGCTGGGGTAATGTCGATAAGGCTTTGGTGATAGCCTTCGGCACTATCTTTAGCTTTACGAATTTTTTCTAATCCGCCTTTTTGTAAACGAATGATCACCGCTTGGTGAGATAATGGTGGCGTATATTGTGGGCTTGTTGGGCCATAAAGTGCCACAAGTGGACGTTGCACCGCCGCCGCAACGTGCATTAAACCACTATCATTGGTTACCACGCCTTGACAATCTGCAATCAAATCTACCACTTGATTAAGGCTTGTTTGCCCTGCCAAATTTAAGCAATAAGGCTGTAAATTTTCAGGCAAACTGGTACGAATTTCCTCCCCCACTTGCTCATCTTTCGCTGACCCAAAGAGGCAAATGCTGTAACCTTTTTCAATGAGCATTTGTGCAAGCTCGGCATAATGATAATGCGGCCAACGCTTGGCTGGACCAAACTCTGCCCCCGGACAAAAACCAATAGCAGGGCGATGTTGTGCCTGTGCAAATTGCGCGTGAAAATGACCTTTGGTTTGCTCAATTTGCTGGCTGCTGACCTGTAAATAAGGATAAGGAAAGCGCATTTGCGAAGCAGTCGGCACAGCATTTTTTTCATAGGCCAATGCCACATAGCGTTGCACCATCATAGGGTAATCTTTTTTATTTGCACGTAAATCATTCAAAAAGAAATAACGGCTTTCCCCTTTCCAACCACGGCGACACGCAATTTTAGCAAACACTGGAATAAACGCAGATTTGAGCGAATTTGGCAACACAATTGCCATATCATATTGATTTCTTAAACCTTTTCCAATTTCATAGCGTGCTTTCAAGCCAAAAGTGCCGTGTCCAATGGACATTGGAAGAGCCTGACGCACCTCTGGCATTCTTTCTAACAGAGGTCGACACCAATTGGGCGCAAGTACATCAATTTGACAGTGAGCATATTGCTGTTTTAAACATTGATATAAACTGTGCGACATCATCATATCGCCAACCCAAGACGGGCCAATTATTAAGATGTTCATTTCGTGGTTCTCATCAATTTGTGAATTATATCAATTGCCAAGGGGAACTATAAACCTGCCCACTCAAAAAATCGCACTTTTCCACCGCACTTCTATTTGGCTAAAAATAAAGTGCGGTGAAAATTTTGACAATTTTTTACGACGAATCCTATTTATTTCGAGCGAACACATAGGTTCGCCCCTACAATTTGCTATGTTTATCTACAAAAATAGTCAAAATTATTTGTGTAATCGCGCAATAATTTCATATCGTAGAGGCGGACCTATGTGTCCGCCCACTCAAAATCACGTTTTCCCACCGCACTTCTATTTGTGCTAAAAATAAAAATGCGGTAGAAATTTTGACAATTTTTTAAGACAAATCCTATTTATTTCGGGCGAACACACAGGTTCGCCCCTCATTTCATTTAATTGCGTAGTGATGTTATTTATTCAACCACGCCATATATTCGCTAACACCTTCAGCAACAGGTTTGAACGGTTTGTCATATCCTGTGGCACGCAGTTTACTGAGATCGGCTTGGGTGTATTCTTGGTAGCGGCTCTTCAAATGTTCTGGGAATGGAATGGTCTCAATTTGTCCTTTGCCGTGGAATTTTAATACTGCTTGTGCCACTGCCTCAAAACTTTCCGCATTGCCTGTTCCGCAGTTGTAAATCCCCGAAATGCCGTGTTGCCAGCACCAAATATTTACCGCAGCTACATCGCCAACATAAACAAAATCACGCAAGAAATGTTCGCTGCCTGCAAATAATTTTGGATTTTCACCTTTCAAAATTTGGTTATTAAGGTGGAATGCCACGCTTGCCATACTCCCTTTGTGCTGTTCTCTTGGCCCATAGACATTGAAATATTTAAAACCACACACAGGTGAAGTTGCCTCTGGCAAGATTTTACGCACATATTCATCAAATAAGAATTTAGAATAACCATATACATTTAGCGGTTTTTCAAATTCACGCGCTTCGACAAAGGTTTTGCTGTCCCCATAAGTTGCCGCACTTGACGCGTAGTAAAACGGAATTTGACGCTCTAAACAATAATGCAATAATTCTTTGGAATATTCATAATTATTTTCCATTACGAATTTGCCGTCCCATTCGGTTGTGGCAGAACAAGCACCTTGGTGGAAAATGACATCAATATCACCTAAATCATCACCCGCCATAATGGATGCGATGAAATCATCTTTATCACAATAATCGGCAATATCTAAATCCACTAAATTGACAAATTTTGTGCCATCTTTTAAATCGTCCACCACTAAAATATCCGTGCGCCCAATCTCATTTAACGCTTTTACGATATTACTGCCAATAAAGCCTGCGCCGCCAGTTACAATAATCATTTTTCAATCCTCATTTGATTTTACTATTGGCGTTTATTCTAAAGGATTTTGCCAATAAGGGCTAAAGAAATTTCGCGCTCACCCCCTCTTTTAGGTTATGATATAGCACAAATTCAGCCAAGATTAAGGATATATGATGCAACCACAAGATATTGCAAAATACATTGACCACACAGCCCTTGCTGCGGATAAAACGCCACAAGACATTCTTAATTTATGCCAACAAGCAATAGCACATCAATTTTGCTCCGTGTGTATTAACTCGGCGTATATTCCTCTCGCAAAACAGGCACTTGCACAAAGTGCGGTGAGAATTTGTACCGTTGTTGGCTTTCCTTTAGGGGCAAGTTTAAGCCAAGTGAAAGCGTTTGAAGCGCAACAAGCAATTGCTCAGGGCGCAGATGAAATTGATATGGTCATTAATGTAGGGTGGGTAAAATCTCAACAATGGCAAGACGTGGAACAAGATATCGCAACGGTACTTTCTGCTTGCCAAGGAAAAACCTTAAAAGTGATTTTAGAAACCTGTCTCTTAACCAAAGAGGAAATCATCAAAGTCTGCGAAATCTGCAAAACACTCAAGGTGGCTTTTGTAAAAACCTCTACTGGTTTTAGCACAGGCGGTGCAACTGTTGAGGACGTTACTTTTATGAAGCGCATTGTCGGTGATGAAATCGGTGTAAAAGCCTCGGGTGGCATTCGTGATACCGCCACGGCTATTGCAATGCTTAATGCGGGAGCAACCCGCTTAGGAGTAAGTGCGGGAGTGGCAATTGTGAAAGGAATAAATACACAGGAAAATGGGTATTAATTTTCTTTGAACAGGGTTAAATTGCTTTAATTATAAAAAAGCAAGATTACTCAATAATCTTGCTTTTTATCATCATAGGCTAGCATTATTCTTCACTCAAAAAGCCACCGCTTTGATGATGCCACAATTTGGCATAAAGCCCATTTTGGGCGAGTAATTCATTGTGCGTGCCTTGTTCCACAATTTGTCCTTTATCTAATACGATAAGACGATCCATTGCGGCAATGGTAGAAAGGCGGTGAGCAATTGCAATCACGGTTTTGCCTTCCATCATTTTGTCTAGGCTTTCTTGAATCGCTACTTCCACTTCCGAATCTAAGGCGCTGGTGGCTTCATCTAATAAAAGAATAGGTGCATCTTTTAACATCACACGAGCAATGGCAATCCGCTGACGTTGTCCCCCAGAGAGCTTCACACCACGCTCACCGACGTGTGCGTCATAGCCTGTTCGACCTTCTGCATCACTCAAAAATGGGATAAATTCAGAGGCTTCAGCACGTTGCGCCGCTGAAAACATTTCTTCATCACTCGCTGTTGGGCGACCATAAAGAATATTTTCTCGCACAGAACGGTGTAATAAAGAAGTATCTTGGGTCACTAAACCAATTTGGCTACGTAAACTTTCTTGGGTTACCTCGCATACATTTTGCCCGTCAATCGTGATTTCACCGTGATTTGCCTCGTAAAAACGTAATAGTAAGTTCACAATGGTGGATTTTCCTGCCCCAGAACGCCCAATCAATCCCACTTTTTCCCCGGGTTTAATAGTGAGATTAAAATGGCTGAGTAATGGTTTTTGCGGATCGTAGGAAAAACTTACATCATTGAAATGAATTTCACCTTTGCTCACTTTTAATGGCAATGCTTGCGGTTTATCTACAATAGTATGCGGTTTAGTGAGCGTATTCATACCATCATTGACGGTACCAATATTTTCAAACAAACGTGCGGATTCCCACATAATCCAACGGGAAATAAAATTCACACGCAATGCCATTGCAATGGCGGTGGCAATCGCACCAACCCCAACACTGCCTTGCTTCCACAGCACAATGCCAAGGATCGCCGTGCTGAGGGTTAAGGTAATATTGGTGGCGTAAGTGATGGTATCTAAGGAGGTAGCTAAACGCATTTGTGCGTGTACCGTTACCATAAATTCTTCCATAGAACGTTTGGCATAACTGGCTTCTCTAGCCCCATGTGAGAACAGTTTTACTGTGGCGATATTGGCATAAGAATCGGTAATCCGCCCTGTCATTAATGAACGGGCATCCGCTTGGCGCTCGGCAGTTTTAGCTAATTTGGGAATAATAATGCGTAAAATAGTAATAAACGCAACAACCCATAAGGCAAAAGGCAATAAGAACCACGCATCCAATGCAGCCAGCACAATACCTGAGGTGATGAAATACACAACAACATAAACCATAATATCGGCAATGGTCAGTACGGTATCGCGTACCGCTAGGGCTGTTTGCATCACTTTAGCTGAGACACGCCCAGCAAATTCATCTTGATAGAAACTCAGGCTTTGTCCAAGCATTAAACGGTGGAAATTCCAACGTAAACGCATTGGAAATACCCCTTGCAAGGTTTGTAAGCGAACTGCTGATGCGCTGAACGACCAGAACACACTAAAGATCAACAAGCCTGCCATTGCTAAAAGCCAATGACCTTTTTCTTGCCACAAGGCTGCTGGCGTGTATTTCCCAAGCCAATCCACTACGATCCCCATAAACTGGAACAACACCGCTTCCATCACCCCCGTTCCTACAGTAAGCAACGCAAGCAACAAAATCCAGCCACGCATTCCTTCCATATTCGACCAAATAAAGCGAATTAAGCCTTTTTCGGGCGTTTTTGGCGATTGCTCTGGATAGGCATTTAGACGGCTTTCAAACCATTCAAAAATTTTATTAAACATCGTTTTTCCTAAAAATAAAAAGACAGGTTCGCAAGATAAAACAAAAGGATAAGTGCGGTGAAAAATTGAGAGATTTTCCACCGCACTTTATTTTTGCCATTCGCGAACGCAAAAATCGGCGTATTATAGCGAATGCTTGGCTATTTTTTAACAGTTTTATTTCACAAAACCAATCTGTCGCATTTTCTCTAACACCTCTGCCACAGAAATTTGTGTCATTAACTGCTTGCCTTTCAGTTTGGTTGCCCAAGGTAACTGATGGGAAGGTTTGCCGAATTCTTGCTGAGCATTTTGTTCATACACGGAAACTACTTCTGATAAATTATAATAAGGCCCTGTTCGCAAGGGATTATGATAAGCATACAAGCCAATAACTGGCGTACCCTGTGCAGTCGCAATATGGGCGGGGCCACTATCAGGTGCGATCAGCAAATCAACCATTCCAATCAGTGCGGCCAATTCCACTAATGAGGTTTTTCCGCTCGCATTTACTGGTTGAAAATCACACAATGCGATGATTTTTTCAATCATTGCTTG
The DNA here is from genome assembly GCF_023611905.1 of Avibacterium sp. 21-595. Lineage (NCBI taxonomy): Bacteria > Pseudomonadati > Pseudomonadota > Gammaproteobacteria > Pasteurellales > Pasteurellaceae > Avibacterium > Avibacterium sp. 21-595. The sequence goes on from NZ_CP091455.1 coordinate 56,140, forward strand.
CTCTCTAAATGCTGTTGATCCACATAAAATCACATTGATATTTTGACTGTGTGCAATATTGGCAATTTCAGCATAGCGTTCGGCCAACCAATCTTTTTCCAATTTACTTGAACAAGGAGAAATGAGTAGATTTTTTCTTGTTGGATCAATAAATTGTCGAACCGCAGAGCGTTCTTTTTCCCCAATCCCTAAATCCCATTTCGGATTATCCACAGGCAAGCCCAAATAATCCACAAAGGCCCAAAATCCTGCTAGAACGTGCGGATTATTCGGCTCATTAATTTTACGATTGGTAAATAGCCATTGCCCTTCTCGCGCACGATTTTGACTAAATCCAACTTTATAAGTGGCTTTAATACCTAAGGAGATCATTGAAGCACGCAATGCGGTTTGCATATTCAATAGCACATCAAAATGTTCATTACGCAATGTTTTCCATAACGCCCAAATGCCTTTCCAGCCAGTTTTTTTGTCATAAGGAATAAAGCGAATACCTTTCACATTTTGCAATAACTGACTTTCTGTTTTGCCAACAATCCAAGTAATTTGGGTATTTTCCCAATAACGTTGAATTTGTTGCACTGCCGACAAGGCATTGCATACATCACCAATGGCGGAAAGGCGTAAAATACAAATGGATTTTGGGGGCGAGGAAAAAAGTGCCATAGATTTACCTTCGTTTTTCTGTTTAATATAGCATTCTTTTTTATTTTCAGTAGAATGTTTTCATTCATCTATTCTATAAGAAATCAACCCAATATGCTTGAACTGCAACAGCAAAACCAATATTTTATTTTTAATCTGGAAACACAACCTGCGGAGCCAAGCCTCTATTTTGAACCGCAATTTTGGCAGCAACAACAGCGTATTCTTGGTTCGGCCAAAGGGCGGGGTATCACTTGGTTCGTAAAAAGCGCCGATCTGTTTGGCGTGAATGGGGCTTTACGTCATTATTATCGCGGTGGTTTATTAGGCAGACTAAATAAAGATCGCTATTGGTTCAGCGAGCTTCAGCACACGCGTAGTTTCGCTGAATTTCATCTGTTAAATAAATTACATCAAGAGGGGTTACCCGTGCCAAAACCGATTGGCGCAAGAATTATCAAAGGCAAAACAGGTATTTGCTATCAAGCGGATTTGCTCAGTGAAAAAATCGAAAATGCACAAGACCTCACTGTGCTGTTACAACGCCATAGTTTGCCTGCTGAAAGTTGGCAACAAATCGGGCAATTAATCCGCCAATTACACGACCGACAAATTTGCCACACCGACCTCAACGCCCATAATATTCTAGTACAACATTTCGCCACGCCAGAACAAAAATATTGGCTATTAGATTTCGACAAATGCACAGAAAAATCGGGGAATAGTTGGAAAGCCAAAAATCTCGCCAGATTACACCGCTCTTTTAATAAAGAGGTAAATAAACGAAACATTTTCTTTAATGAGAAAAACTGGCATATTGTTTTACAAAGTTATAATGAGAATAAGATCTAAAAAGGGGCAACAGCCCCTTGCCTACTGATTAAATTTTACTAAGCCAAAAACCGTCCAATAACTTGTCCGCCAACTAAAATCCAGGCCATTAGCATTGAAGTAAAAAACACGCCTAGATAAATATATCCTGTTTTGAGATAACACCAATGATTGATCACAATGAATACAATAAATTGTGGGATAATCACAGCAAGCATCATCATCCAGCGCCCACCAAATTGTGGTAACCCAATGAGATCAAATCCCGGTCCGATTTGCATAAAATCAGGAATGAAGTGGAATAGCCATAAAATAACTAAGCCACTGACAGCAAAGATAAGCGTTTTTATCGACCACATCATTAATGTCGCAGAAAATGTTTTCTGTAATGGTTGTTTCATTTGCACGCCAATGATCAACCCATTGAAAACGAAGAAAAAGAATAAAATAGGTAACCAATAAATAAAAAACAATTCTGCTCGTTCAATGGTGAGTGGCTTTAACAGTGGCCATAGGAAACGCAATTCTACACCTAACCAAGCGTGTAAAAAACAAGTTAAAACATAAAGATAACCTACTGCAATCATACTTAATAATAACGTGCGTAACACTAATGAAATCAAACTAATACTCGCTTGATTAAGAAGTCCCAATTCCTGTAATGAAATCGTTTGATTGGCTTTTTTCCATAATACAAAAAAGAGTAAATTTATGACCGCACTTACAAAAAGCCAGCTAATAATACCATTTCCCATTTCAAGTGGCATAAAGCTGAATTTTGCTGCAATCGGTTCATTGGCACCGCCCCATTGGGTAAAAATAGGGTAGAGCAACATTGTAAGTACAATATTAATTCCAGCAAAATACCACCATTTCTTACAAGAGAGTGCGGTTTTCTCAGAAATTTGCTGAGTAATTGCAGAAAAATAAGGTCGTTTTAATAATCCATTAATTAAAAATAATGCTGAGAGAACTGCACTAAATAATGCAATTAAGCCAGAAAATTCTTTGTACCAATAAGTTTGCTGGTCAGGATCAATCCAATCCTTATCTTTCACGCCATTTTGTAGTGCTTGGTTAAACCATAAAATCGCTTCTTTATTACTTTGTTCTGCAATCATCACGCCAAGGTGTGTGCCATTCACTAAAGCGGCACGCCTTGCACTTCCATTCTCAAAAGAACCGTAGGTATGATCCCATTTTAATTGGGCATTGTGAGGCAAAGAAAAAGCATTTAAGCGAGCTGAATTTTTTACTAACTCTTTGACAGGAAAAGTTTTTTCACGGTAACCTCCTATTTCTTCGTATAATCCCTGTGTGAGTAGATAATTATGCAATTCAGGATCACCACCATGACTACTTAATCCATTTACCGCTTTATGGTCAGGATTTAATTTTGCCACACGAATAGCGTTTAATGCCCCTGTGGAATGGCCGAAAATCCCAAGCTGATCTTTATTAACAAAAGGTAACGTTTTTAAATATTGATAGCCATTATTGGCACCACTAATGGTTTTATTGGACGCAGGTAATTTGGTGGAATAACCGTGTCCAAAATGATCGATTGCAAGGACAACAAACCCTCTTTTCGCCAACTCTAATGCACCAAAAGTATTTGTTGCTTCTTTATCACTTTGATAACCGTGTAGCGCTAACAAGGCGGGTTTTGGTGCTTGAGCTGTGGCAGAAAGTGGACGATAAAGTTTTGCCACCATTGGTTGTTTTTCTTCTGTGGGAATCGTGATTGTTCGTACATCAATACGCCCAAAATCACGCTCAATTTGAAAACCTAAGTAAGAAGACAATCCTGCAATGATAAGAAAGATTAAGGCAATGATATAGTTCGTTTTGGTGTTCATTATTTGTTTCCTCTATGGTTTAATGGCTCTGCGTTGCGCTAGCAACCAATGAATTATTTCGGGGCTGTTAAACACTGCATCCCAAGTGTTATGTGGATTCGCATTTACAATGCCGTTATCACCTGCCTGTTGCATAGTAAATTCGGTATATTTCACATTTGGTGCATTGAGCTTGTCGTGCAAAATGTGGTAATTAATCCTAGAGCCATTCACTGGGGAAACCTTGTCTTCTTTACTATGAAAAAACCAAATATTTTCATTTTTGAGCATTGCTAAATTAGCCACATTCGCATTCCCCTCCATCCACTCTAATGTATTCGCTTCTCGCCCACTCATTAATAAGGCTCCCGCAAAAAAGTGCGGTCGTTTTTGCAAAAGTTTTAATGCCCCTTCTGCGCCACGTGACAATCCAATTAAATAAATCCGTGTAGGATCGATTTGCGGTTCATTCTCTAAAGTGCGATCGATCATTTTGAGCAATAAATCAAGGCGATTATCAGTTTGCCAATGAATACCACCTTGTGGTTCAAAGGGATCAAATACCGTCTGATATTGTGGAGCAAGTACAAACCCTGCTTCATAAGTTAAGGTTGCAATAGCACCTTTACTAGACAGTAAATGAGCAAGATTATCTGTTCCCACTTGCCCTGAACCGTGTAGAAATAGGGTGAGCGGATAAGTTTGATTAGTATTAAGTTGTGGACGATAAAAGCGATAAGCTAATTGATTTTCATCAGAATTTCCTTCCACTGTTTTGGCAATAAATTCATCAAGATAAGGTGTATGGATCATTGCTTGACTGGCTGATTTCTTAATACTTGTTTTATCTAAGGTTTTGCCATTCGTTAATTTAAGCAGACCAGTTTGTTCAACGGTATAAATTAATCGATCATTGTAATATTCAGGAACTTTTGAGCGTTGGACTTTTTCCACGGAAATAATCTTGCCATTTTTATCCTTTGCTTGAAATCTCATTGGTTGTGCATTTTCTTCGCGTAGCCTATAAGGAATGGCATTTTTATCTTGGGTATCTAGCTCAATAATAACAAATTTCCCAGCCTTTGCTTGATAAGCTTTTTGCGCTTGATGATTAACATAGGCTTTCAACACAGTCCGAGAAATTGGTGCTTGTTGATCCAATGTGGTTTGAACCCGATAAAGCTGGCGTAAGTTTGATCCCGATAAAATATTGTCTTCATACTCTAAGGCGATGCCACTAATTTTTTGCCCTTGTTCAGTAATCTCACCAATTAAGCTCATTTTTATAGGTTTATCCAATGGTGTGGGCTGATCATTGGCATTAACCATATTTAGCCCACATAAAAAACTACAAAATAAAACACCGCACTTTTTCATATTTCCTCCATAAGAAAAATTCCGTGTATTGAAAACAACACACGGAATTTATGTAACGTTAAAGTTGTTTATTTTGTCTATTGACATACAACAAAATGCCCCCCAATACGCCAAGAGGAAGAATTAAATCGAAAATAGAGCCATCATTTCCCCAAATTAGATTTGCGCAAATCACCATAGAACCCCCTATAGCCCAAGCGATAGTAGTAGGAACAGACCACACAATCATTTGTTTTTTCACATCACTAATGCCCATCATTCGATTTACCACCCAGAATAAACTGTCATTGAAATAACCGAAAAAGAGCGATCCCATTGTGGCAGCTTGTGCAGCAAGTAACATATTCACCCCCGGAATTTGCGCTAAAATCGGTGCTGAGATAGAGGCAGCGGTAATCATCGCCACGGTGCCAGAACCTTGAATAAAGCGAACAAGTGTTGAAACAATAAAAGGAATTAAGATAGGGGAAATCGGTAAGGCTGCTACTTGTTTGGCTAACTCAGCCCCTGCACCACTTTCACGTAATACCGCACCTAATGCGCCACCGGCACCTGTTACTAATAAGATAATCCCTGCCGTTTTTACCCCTTCTTCTAAATGAAGTGCGGTGGTATTTTTATCTACATTTGGCAAGAGTGCATAAACAGAAATTAATACACTAATCGCCAGAGCGATGATTGGATGCCCAAGGAAGACAAAGGTTTGATAAATTACGTTATGTGATAATTCTGGAGCGCTTTTAGCAATTAAATCTAAAATCGCTTTGATAAAAATTAACACGATTGGCAATAAAATTGGCAGCAAAGAAAGCCCTAAACTTGGTAGATTTTTCTTTTCGCGACTTTCAATGTAGTCATCATATTTTTGTTTAAGTTCTTCTTGAGTGAAAACCTGTTGATTAAAGTCAGGATATTTTTTATCAAGCCATTTTGCATAGAGAACGATACCAATAACCGGAAATGCGGCCATTGACATACCAACCAATAGCATTGCCCCAATATCCACATTAAATAGCCCAGCAACGCCTAAAGGACCCGGTGTTGGCGGCACAGTATGGTGCGTTACCACTAGTCCTCCTGCAAGTGCAACGCCGAGTGTAAGTAGAGAACGTTTACCATTTTTAGCTAAAGCTTTTGCTACGGGGTATAAAATCACAAAAGCAGAATCTACAAAAATGGGGATACTCACAATATAACCGGTGATCGCTAATGCCCATTCTTCCTTTTTCTTACCAAGTATTTTGATAAAACTATATGCCATTTTTTCGGCCGCACCCGATACTTCTAAGATGCTTCCCATCATTACGCCTAAACCGATCACAATTCCGATTCCCCCTAAGGTGCCACCAAATCCTTTGGAAATCGCCCCTAAGGTTTCTTGAGCCGTCATTCCACCAATTAATCCAGCAATGGAGGACGCAATTAACATCGCAATAAAGGCGTGAACACGGGTTTTCAGAACTAAATAAACCAGTACAAAAACAGCGATAATTAAGCCAATGATTGGCGTAGGTAAACCAAACATATTGTCTCCTTACATATCGTATTGAATGAATTGATGAATGACGGATTTAAAATCCTTATCTGCTTTAAAACCTAATGCCAATACTTTATGGTTATCAATTTGCGCAGGCCAACTTGCTACAATGTCATTGATTTGTGGATCAAATTGGTATTTAACATACTGTAAAATGTCTTGACCTTTTATTTCCGCAAGGTTAGCTAACATTTCTTTCACTGAAATGCTAAAGCCGGGTAAATTCACAATATGCCAACTCCGTTCTGGTAATTTGGCTAATTGCAAACAATGAATGAAGTTATCCACGACAGTATTAGGGCTAGAGAGCCATAAACCGAGATCGTCTGAAACGGGACAAATACTCTCTTCGCTATGTAACGGTTCACGCATTATGCTACTTACAAATGAAGATGCCGCTTTATTCGGTTTACCCGGACGAATACAAATGGTGGGTAAACGTACTACTAAACCATCGACAAAGCCTTTACGGCTATAATCATTAATCAATAGCTCACACATTGCCTTTTGTGAACCATAAGTAGATTGTGGTGTTACGGCTGTACTATCAGTAATCACCGTAGGTAATTCACCACCAAACACCGCTAAAGAACTGGAGAAAATAAAACGAATATTAGGGTTATTTCTCCGACATACTTCTAATAAATGACGAGTAGCAAGAAAGTTAATTTCATAACCTAAATCAGGATCTTGTTCTGCGTGGCTACTCACAATAGCAGCCAAATGAAAAAGTGCGGTGGTTTTTGTGTTAATGATTTCCTCTAGCCCCTGCGGTTGACGTAGATCCATTTCGATACAACGTACTCTTGAATCATTATTTGGCGCAATAGGTTTGACGAGATCAATTAATACCAGTTCTTCAATAGGAAGTCTGGTTTGTGTGAGTAAGGCTTTTGCTAAGCGTTGTCCAAGGAATCCTTGCCCGCCAGTAATGACGATTTTCATTGTGCGCTCCTTTTATGAGAAGTGAATATATATTTCATTGCGACGAATAAATTAAGAGGCAAATAATGCTCGGTATAATAAAGCGGCTAAACAGGCGCCGATTATGGGGCCAACAATAGGCACCCAAGCATAGTCAAAATGCGAACGCCCTTTATTTTTAATAGGTAAGCAGTAATGCACTAATCGCGGCATAAAATCTCTTGCTGGATTAATTGCATACCCTGTCAGACCGCCAAAAGACATTACGCCCCCTGCTACCGCAGCAAAGACAAAAAACATTGCCATACCATTAGCTGGAATTTGATGTCCTAAGGCAAATAAGATGAATAATAATGAGAAAGTGGCAACGGCTTCAGACAGACAATTACGCCAATTATTTTGGTTAGATGCAATGGTTGCAAACACACCTAATTTGCTATTTTGATTATCTTCTTCATCTAAATGATCTTTAAATAACAGCCAAATTATTACTGCACCGATAAAAGCACCAATGCACTGAGCGAGAATATATCCCGCAATTAAAGATGCAGGAAAACGCCCTACTGCCCAAAAGCCAATGGTAACAGCAGGATTAACGTGCGCCCCAGTTAGCGGCCCAAAGATAACAGCAATAGAAACCATCGCTAGTCCCCAACCACAAGCGGCGACAATACCACCACTACCATACATTCCTGATTTTTTTAAGGAAATATTGGCGCAAACGCCTAACCCTAATACCATAAAAAAGGCCGTTCCTACCAATTCACCAAGGTAAAGGTTCAAATTTTCCATAATGACCTCCTTCTGCAAGAAAAATAGATGCACCTTACAGCACATCTATTCACCGATTATTCCAACTCAACAATGCAAGTTACTTGGCTAGAATCAAGCCCCGTAATACGCAAGGGTGCATTAATAAACTGCACAATCTTCGCATTATGTGGTAGCTCAGCTAGGTGCATATCTTCAATCACCGTAGTAAAACGTCCGGTGTGATAACCTAAAATGGCTTGATGGCAATGTTTCGGATTTTCACTGTCTGGTATGCGTGATGATGGTGAACCTAAGGCGAGGAAATCAATACCAACACCTTTCAAATTTGGAAAAGTATCAGATAAATATTTTCCTGCGCTGGTGGCAATATAAGGGCCTTCATTTTGATAAAGTGCAGGATTTTCTGTACGATATTTTTCAAATCCTGTACGTAAAAAAGCAAAAGAGACTTGAGATAGCATCTCAGCATAAGGTTCTAGATCTTCTTTAGTGATCCCTTCTGCCTCTCTTTTGGGTATTTCAATTAATGCGACTTTTTTGTGGCAAAAATAATCTATCGGTAATTCATTAATGCTCAACCCATCCTTTACAAAATGACGTGGGGCATCCATATGTGTGCCACAATGATTCGGTATTTCACTAATAAAACTACTAAATGGACAGTCTTCCGTAACATCTGTACATCTTGTTACTTTTACGACAGGTTCTCCTGGCCAAGCGACGTCTTTCGGATCAAGAGGGTGAGATAAATACATAAACATAGTTGTCTCCTTATTATTGGCTAAATGACAAGATGAAAGCACCCAACGCACTGGCTTTCACCAGTACGCAAATAAATCTAATAAGAGAATGAAAATCTGATGTACTAACTAGTTATGGCGATAAGGAATAAACCAGCCTAGCCCTTCTTCTGTGTTTGCTCTTGGTTTATATTCACACCCGATATAACCTTCATAACCCATCGCATCTAACTTATCAAAGAGGTATTGATAGTTAATTTCTCCTTCATCAGGCTCAACGCGATCGGGAACAGAAGCAATTTGGATATGTGCAAATTTACCCGCCAGTTTGTCCGTTAAGCGGGATAAATTGCCATCTACATTTTGTGCGTGAAAATAATCTAACTGAACAAACACATTATCGCGATTAACCAATTCAACCACTTCTAACGTATCGTATTGGCTTTTCAGTAAGTAATTGGGTTTGACTTCCGGGCTAAGTGCCTCAAGTAGCACTTTAATGCCGTAAGGCTTAAATTTATCCGCCGCATAGCGTACATTTTCAATAAATATCGCTTTATACGCTTCACGATCTTTCCCCTCAGGAACAACTGCCGCCATAACGTGAATATTCGGACAATGTAAGGTAAGGGCATATTCCAACGCTAAATCAATATCACGGCGCGCATCATTTTCTCGCCCTGGAATTGCTGCAATGCCCCATTCCCCTTGGCTAACATCACCTGCTTGCGTGTTAAATAACACTTGTTTTAAACCAAATTGATCTAAACGTTGTTTTAATTCTATGGCTGGATATTCATAAGGCCACAAATATTCTACATATTTGAAACCGGCTTTAGCTGCTGCTTCAAAACGATCTAAAAATGGCACTTCATTAAACATCATTGTGAGATTTGCTGCAAATTTCGGCATAATTATTTTCCTCTGTTTTCTAAATCTTTTACTTCCATATCAGTGAGATAACGGATATCGTGTCCTTGTAAGATAAAGAACAGTTTAGCGGTCTCTTCCAATTCTTCCGTGTTATCCACCGCATCAACCAAGCTCGTTCCCGTCACAACAACACCGTGATTAGCAAGCAAAAAAGCGTTGCCTGATAAAGCTCGCTCCCCTAATTCACGCGCAATATTTACATCACCGGGGCGATAATAAGGAATTACAGGTAGCTTACCGACTCGCATAACATAATAGGGAGTAAAGGCACGCATTGCGTTGGTTGGATTTAATCCCTCCAAACAAGAAAGTGCGGTTAAATAAGTGGAATGAAGATGAACAACCGCATTACATTGCGGATTGTTCTGATACAGCGCCAAATGAAACACATATTCTTTAGAAGGTTTATCACCAGCCAGCCAATTACCTTGCATATCCACAATAGAGAGTTTTTCAACATCTAATCGACCTAAAGAAGAGCCTGTTGGCGTCACTAAAATCCGATTTTCATCTAAACGAACAGATAAGTTTCCAGCCCCACCCACACTATAACCTCGTTCATAAAACGAACGGGCAAGATTTACCATTTCAATTTTTTGTTCTCGCTCTGTCATACTGCCATTCCTTGTGCAAACTCAAAGAAATCCACTTTGCCGAAATTACCCGATTTCAACGCAAGATAAATAGGTTCTTCCAGCGCTTTTAGCCAAGGCACACCCGGAGCAATTTGTTTACCAATATGGAAGCCACTAAAACCAAGTTGTTGCACCACGATACTCGAAGTTTCGCCTCCAGCAGTAATGAAATTGGTCATCCCTGCATTTTTGAGTTTTTTAGCTAAACATGCGAAGGTTTGTTCAATCGCGTGGCTAGCACGTTCTGCACCAAATTGCTGCTGAATGGCTTTTAACTGCTCGGGTGGCACGGTGGCGTAAATCATAGGTGCGAATGGCGACTGCAAATTTGATATCGTCCATTGATATAAGGTATCTACATAATCAGGCTGATGAATAGCCTGTTCTACATTAAGAAATAAGTGCGGTGCTTTTTTCTGATAATTTTCCACTTGTTGATTAGTCATTACAGAACAAGAGCCAGATAACACCACCGTTTTTCCTTTTTGTGGAACAAATGCGTTTTCTCCTTTCTTTCCTCCGCTTAAACGTGCCGCCATATAAGCGCCTAATCCTGAACCGCCTGTTACTAATTTGAACTCAGTAACAGCTTCTGCCAGCACAGCAAGTTGTTGATTATCTACCGCATCAACCACCGCATAGCGGTAACCTTGTTGCTTTAATTCAGCAAAGCGTGCTTTAACCTGTTCACTGCCTTGAATCACATCTGCATAAGCTACTAAACCTGTTTTTCCTTGTGCCTGAGCATCCATTAAACGTAACAAATTGGCATCTTTCATTGGCGTAATGGGGTGATGACGCATCCCCGATTCATTGAGTAGCACATCACCTACAAACAGATAACCATTGAAAATAGTTCTACCGTTAATCGGCAATGCTGGGGTAATCACGGTAAAATCATCATTTAACGCGTTCAACAAAGCATCAGTTACCGGACCGATGTTCCCTTTTGCGGTACTATCAAAGGTGGAACAATATTTAAAATAAAACTGTGAGCAGCCATTTTGTTTTAACCAATCTAATGCGTGTAACGATTGTTGAATTGCTTCATCAGCTGGATTGGAACGAGACTTCAAACTAATCACAATGGCATCAACGCTGTCTTGCAAAGATTGTGTTGGTACACCATTCATTTGCACGGTGCGAAGTCCATTTTCAACAAGGAAACTGGCAATATCGCTCGCGCCAGTAAAATCATCTGCAATCACCCCTAACATCTTAATTCTCCTCTTTTTTTGGCAAGGTAATGCCACTAAAAATTTTGATGACCGCGCTATCATCTTCTTTACCATAGCCTGCATTACTCGCTTCGGTAAACATTGAATAAGCGGTACTCGCTAAATGAAGTGGAAAATGGAGGGATTTCGCAGTGTCATTCACTAAACCCAAATCTTTAACAAAAATATCAACCATTGAAAGTGGCGTGTAATCCCCCTCTACAACGTGTTTCATTCGATTTTCAAACATCCACGAATTTCCTGCTGCATTGGTCACAACATCGTACATCAATGCAAGTGGAATACCTGCTTTCGCAGCCAACGCCATTGCTTCAGCACCTGCGGCTATATGTACCCCCGCTAAAAGCTGATGAATAATTTTTACCGTTGCGCCTAACCCAATTTCTTCACCAATGTTATAAACCTTACCGGCAACGGCATCTAACACCGGTTGCAATTTATCAAAAGCCTGTTTTGAACCTGATGCCATCACAGTCATTTCCCCTGCACTTGCTTTTGCTGCACCACCAGAAACTGGAGCATCTAGCATTAACAAATCTAATTCTGTTAATTTTTGTGAAATTATTTTTGCATCTTGTGCAGAAATAGTAGAAGAGACCATCACTGCTGTTCCTGGTTTTAAATACTGAGCTAAGCCATTTTCCCCAAATAATACCGCATTCACTTGTGTAGCATTGACCACCAATAAAATGACAGCATCTAATTGCTGTGAAAAATCCACCGCACTTTGACTCACCGCTTTCGCACCATATTGTTTTAAGGTTTCTAAGGCGGCAGGGTTGAGATCTACACCATAGGTATTTAACCCTGCATTCACGCAAGATTTCGCTGCGCCCATTCCCATCGCACCTAAGCCAATAACTGCAACTGAATAATTTTTCATTCCCATTCTCCTCTGCAATAATGATTAAGATGCAAGTCATTTTACCTATTCTGAAATAAAAAACTGCGACAAAGATCACAATATTTAACATTAAATGTTAAATATTGTTAATTCATTAAATAGGATTTTTCTGAGAAAGACTTTATAATAGGGGAAATTAATCCTTTCGGAGTATGTGATGATTCCTGCAGAGCGACAAAAACAACTGCTTAATCTTATTCGACAGCATAATATTATTAGTATCGCACAATTAGTCGAAGCACTTGGCGTATCCCATATGACAATCCGCCGAGATATTCAAAAACTAGAGCAAGAAGGGCGTGTGGTTTCCGTTTCTGGTGGTGTAAAATTATTAGAACATTTATCAGATGAACTTACTCATAATGCAAAATCTTTACTCTCTACATCACAGAAAGAAAATATCGGTATTTGTGCCGCCCAATCCATTCCACAAAATACAACAATCTATTTAGATGCCGGCACGACAACGCTGGAAATCGCCCATCGAATTATTGATAGGGAAGATCTCTTGGTGGTTACCAATGATTTTATTATCGCAGATTTTCTAATGAAAAATGGACAATGTGAGTTGATACACTGCGGCGGAACGGTAAATAAATCTAATTATTCTTCAGTGGGTGAGTTAGCAGCCCAACTCTTAAGGCAACTGGCTATTGATATTGCCTTTATTTCCACCTCCTCTTGGAATTTAAAAGGGCTTACTACACCAGATGAAAACAAACTGCCAGTGAAGCGCGCGATTTTGCAATCTAGCCAACGGAAAGTTTTAGTATCAGATTCGTCTAAATACGGAAAAAGTGCAACCTTTCATATTTGTGCATTAAATGAATTTGATCGAATTATTTCCGATCAGGATTTATTAGACAATGCACAAAAAGCCATTCTAGAAATGAAAATTAATTTAGCATTAGTGTGATCCTATGCCTTAATCAATAATTTATTTGAGATATAGAAGATAAGGTGATTTTCCTTTTTCTATAATCGTTTAAAATGAAAATAAGACAAGGTGACAGCGACCGCTACGTACAACTAATACATACATAAGGGGCTAGTAATAACCATATTATTTTTATTTGAAATGACTATAGCCTATTCATTCTCACTGATACTTATCTGCTTTTATCCCCTCTAAATACAAAAAACGCCACTGAGTTCCCTCAATGGCGTTCTTCTTTCATTCAAAACCTGGCGGTGCCCTACTCTCACATGGGAAGCTCCCACACTACCATCGGCGTTACAGCGTTTCACTTCTAAGTTCGGCATGGATTTAGGTGGGTCCACTGCACTAACGCCGCCAAGATAATTCTTTCGCTTATCTAAAGCTTATCTCTCTTATCTACAGACTTCAAAGCATTCCGCTCTAAAATCCCTACTCTCTCAATCAAAAACAAGCCAAAACCCTTGAGTGTTGTATAGTTAAGCCTCTCGGGCAATTAGTACTGGTTAGCTCAACGACTCACATCGCTTACACACCCAGCCTATCTACGTCTTAGTCTCAAACAACCCTTACCAACTTAAAGTCGGGGAGAACTCATCTTAAGGCAAGTTTCGTGCTTAGATGCTTTCAGCACTTATCTCTTCCGCATTTAGCTACCCAGCAGTGCCTCTGGCGAGACAACTGGTACACCAGTGATGCGTCCACTCCGGTCCTCTCGTACTAGGAGCAGCCCCTCTCAATTCTCCAACGCCCACGGCAGATAGGGACCGAACTGTCTCACGACGTTCTAAACCCAGCTCGCGTACCACTTTAAATGGCGAACAGCCATACCCTTGGGACCTACTTCAGCCCCAGGATGTGATGAGCCGACATCGAGGTGCCAAACACCGCCGTCGATATGAACTCTTGGGCGGTATCAGCCTGTTATCCCCGGAGTACCTTTTATCCGTTGAGCGATGGCCCTTCCATTCAGAACCACCGGATCACTATGACCTGCTTTCGCACCTGCTCGACTTGTCTGTCTCGCAGTTAAGCTTGCTTATACCATTGCACTAACCTGACGATGTCCGACCGTCATTAGCAAACCTTCGTGCTCCTCCGTTACGCTTTGGGAGGAGACCGCCCCAGTCAAACTACCCACCAGACACTGTCCGAACACCCGTTTCAGGCGCTTCGTTAGAACATCAAACGTTAAAGGGTGGTATTTCAACAACGACTCCACGATAACTGGCGTTACCGCTTCATAGTCTCCCACCTATCCTACACATCAAAATTCAAGGTTCAGTGTCAAGCTATAGTAAAGGTTCACGGGGTCTTTCCGTCTAGCCGCGGGTACACCGCATCTTCACGGCGATTTCAATTTCACTGAGTCTCGGGTGGAGACAGCCTGGCCATCATTATGCCATTCGTGCAGGTCGGAACTTACCCGACAAGGAATTTCGCTACCTTAGGACCGTTATAGTTACGGCCGCCGTTTACTGGGGCTTCGATCAGGAGCTTCTCTTTCGATTACACCATCAATTAACCTTCCAGCACCGGGCAGGCATCACACCCTATACGTCCACTTTCGTGTTTGCAGAGTGCTGTGTTTTTAATAAACAGTTGCAGCCAGCTGGTATCTTCGACTGGTTCATGCTCCATTCGCAAAGAACTTCACACTACGCCAGCGCACCTTCTCCCGAAGTTACGGTGCTATTTTGCCTAGTTCCTTCACCCGAGTTCTCTCAAGCGCCTGAGTATTCTCTACCTGACCACCTGTGTCGGTTTTCAGTACGGTTTAGTAAAGCCTGAAGCTTAGTGGCTTTTCCTGGAAGTGTGGTATCAGTTACTTCAGCTCCTTAGAGCCTCGTCATCATCTCTCTGTGTTGACAGTAGACCGGATTTGCCTAGTCTACCCACCTACCAACTTAAACGTACATCTCCAACAGTACGCTAACCTAACCTTCTCCGTCCCCACATCGCAGCTTTACCAAGTACGGGAATATTAACCCGTTTCCCATCGACTACGCTTTTCAGCCTCGCCTTAGGGGCCGACTCACCCTGCCCCGATTAACGTTGGACAGGAACCCTTGGTCTTCCGGCGAACGGGTTTTTCACCCGTTTTATCGTTACTTATGTCAGCATTCGCACTTGTGATACGTCCAGCAAACCTCTCGATTCACCTTCTTCCGCTTACACAACGCTCCCCTACCCAACAATCTTTCGATTGATGCCGCAGCTTCGGTACTATATTTTAGCCCCGTTACATCTTCCGCGCAGGCCGACTCGACTAGTGAGCTATTACGCTTTCTTTAAATGGTGGCTGCTTCTAAGCCAACATCCTAGCTGTCTAAGCCTTCCCACTTCGTTTCCCACTTAATATAGATTTTGGGACCTTAGCTGGCGGTCTGGGTTGTTTCCCTCTCCACGACGGACGTTAGCACCCGCCGTGTGTCTCCTGTGCAGTACTCTTTGGTATTCGGAGTTTGCATCGGTTTGGTAACCCGGGATGGGCCCCTAGCCGAAACAGTGCTCTACCCCCAAAGGTATTCACACAAGGCTCTACCTAAATAGATTTCGGGGAGAACCAGCTATCTCCCGGTTTGATTGGCCTTTCACCCCCAGCCACAGGTCATCCGCTAATTTTTCAACATTAGTCGGTTCGGTCCTCCAGTTAGTGTTACCCAACCTTCAACCTGCCCATGGCTAGATCACCGGGTTTCGGGTCTATACCTTGCAACTCATCGCCCAGTTAAGACTCGGTTTCCCTTCGGCTCCCTTATTCAGTTAACCTCGCTACAAAATATAAGTCGCTGACCCATTATACAAAAGGTACGCAGTCACCCCAAAGGGCTCCCACTGCTTGTACGTACAGGGTTTCAGGTTCTATTTCACTCCCCTCACCGGGGTTCTTTTCGCCTTTCCTTCACAGTACTGGTTCACTATCGGTCAATCAGGAGTATTTAGCCTTGGAGGATGGTCCCCCCATCTTCAAACAGGATTCCTCGTGTCCCGCCCTACTTCTCGTAAGCTTAGTACCACACGCGATTTTTCAGATACGGGGCTATCACCCTGTTTCGCTTGACTTCCCAGTCAATTCTCCTAAATCACTCGCTATCACTTACTGGCTCCTCCGCTTTCGCTCGCCGCTACTCACAGAATCTCGGTTGATTTCTTTTCCTCGGGGTACTTAGATGTTTCAGTTCTCCCGGTTCGCCTTGTTTACCTAGTTTATTCAGTAAACAATGATAGGTTCTTCACCTATCGGGTTTCCCCATTCGGACATCGTGGGTTAAACGCTTCTTATCAACTCACCCACGCTTTTCGCAGATTAGCACGTCCTTCTTCGCCTCTGATTGCCAAGGCATCCGCCCTGTACGCTTTCTCACTTAACTATACAACCTCAAGGATTTTTTTCCTTAAAGCTATCATCGTCATTCGTTGAGAATCGCTTACTTGCTTTTGTTCAAGTAAGTCTTCTTCTACTCAGACTTCTTCAATTCAGTGATAAACTTTATTATCACCGGCTTGAAAGTCTCTTCAGTTTTCAGCTTGTTTTTACATTGTTAAAGAGCAATTCGCTATAAGATTAGCTTTATATGGCGTCCCCTAGGGGATTCGAACCCCTGTTACCGCCGTGAAAGGGCGATGTCCTAGGCCTCTAGACGAAGGGGACTACATATAAAGGTAATCTCTACTACATCCTTTGCTTCTCATTGTCTAACATCAATCAACCAATCTGTGTGAACATTCGTCTTCTCTTCGGTAAGGAGGTGATCCAACCGCAGGTTCCCCTACGGTTACCTTGTTACGACTTCACCCCAGTCATGAATCATACCGTGGTAAACGCCCCCCTCTCGGTTAAGCTATCTACTTCTGGTACAACCCACTCCCATGGTGTGACGGGCGGTGTGTACAAGGCCCGGGAACGTATTCACCGCGACATTCTGATTCGCGATTACTAGCGATTCCGACTTCATGGAGTCGAGTTGCAGACTCCAATCCGGACTTAGATGCACTTTCTGAGATTCGCTCACCCTCGCAGGCTCGCTTCCCTCTGTATGCACCATTGTAGCACGTGTGTAGCCCTACTCGTAAGGGCCATGATGACTTGACGTCATCCCCACCTTCCTCCAGTTTATCACTGGCAGTCTCCTTTGAGTTCCCATCTCTACATGCTGGCAACAAAGGATAAGGGTTGCGCTCGTTGCGGGACTTAACCCAACATTTCACAACACGAGCTGACGACAGCCATGCAGCACCTGTCTCAAAGCTCCCGAAGGCACAGTCTTATCTCTAAGACCTTCTTTGGATGTCAAGAGTAGGTAAGGTTCTTCGCGTTGCATCGAATTAAACCACATGCTCCACCGCTTGTGCGGGCCCCCGTCAATTCATTTGAGTTTTAACCTTGCGGCCGTACTCCCCAGGCGGTCGATTTATCACGTTAGCTACGGGCGCCAAGCTCAAAGCCCAACCCCCAAATCGACAGCGTTTACAGCGTGGACTACCAGGGTATCTAATCCTGTTTGCTCCCCACGCTTTCGCACATGAGCGTCAGTATCTCCCCAAGGGGCTGCCTTCGCCTTCGGTATTCCTCCACATCTCTACGCATTTCACCGCTACACGTGGAATTCTACCCCTCCCTAGAGTACTCTAGTAAACCAGTCTGAAATGCAATTCCCAAGTTAAGCTCGGGGATTTCACATCTCACTTAATTTACCGCCTGCGTGCCCTTTACGCCCAGTTATTCCGATTAACGCTCGCACCCTCCGTATTACCGCGGCTGCTGGCACGGAGTTAGCCGGTGCTTCTTCTGTGACTAACGTCAAATCAACGTGCTATTAACACGTCCACCTTCCTCATCACCGAAAGAACTTTACAACCCGAAGGCCTTCTTCATTCACGCGGCATGGCTGCGTCAGGGTTCCCCCCATTGCGCAATATTCCCCACTGCTGCCTCCCGTAGGAGTCTGGGCCGTGTCTCAGTCCCAGTGTGGCTGGTCATCCTCTCAGACCAGCTAGAGATCGCAGGCTTGGTAGGCCTTTACCCCACCAACTACCTAATCCCACTTGGGCTCACCTTATGGCTAGTGGCCTTGCGGTCCCACTACTTTAATCCTCAGATATTACGCGGTGTTAGCCATCGTTTCCAATGGTTATCCCCCTCCATAAAACAGATTCCCAAGCATTACTCACCCGTCCGCCACTCGTCAGCATCGAAAGCAAGCTTTCAACCCGTTACCGTTCGACTTGCATGTGTTAAGCCTGCCGCCAGCGTTCAATCTGAGCCATGATCAAACTCTTCAGTTTAATCTCGCTCAATGAATACATAACGTTATATTCTTTTCGAATTTCAAGTTAAGCATCATTGATTTCTAAATTTTAAATCTTTTTGAAAATCAACGAATGCCCACACAGATTGTCTGATTGATTGTTAAAGAGCAAAAAAGAACGACGCGATTTGTATCATCTTAATTTCTACAACGTCGCGTCGTTGTGTGCGGCGTATTATAGACATCTCGAAAATCTTTGCAAGTCTTTTTTTACAAATTTTTACAAAAAATTTTAAAAATATTGCAAGTGATTATTTAGAAAACAAAGTGCGGTGAAAAAACTTACATTTTTGTTTATATTCCACCGCAATACAGCAAATATTAATCCTTAATAGGATCAATCGCTCTCATTCCTTCTTTAGCAAGGGCTGCATTTAACGCCTCTAATGCTTTTTCTTTTTCCTCTTGTGTAAGCATCATTGCGTGCTTTCTTAAAGAAGCCGCTTTTAGATTCCAGAAGAAGTGTAAATTAACACTGAACCCTGCTTTTTTAAGTGTTATATAGCAGTATTCAGCGCCCGCCTTTAAAAAATCATCAAAAGAACGAATCCCAATTTTATTTAAAAGGCGCTCGTGTCTAACAGATAAGTTCACTCGACCTCGAATTAAATCGACCTTTGCCATTTCTTTCTGATTTCTATCTTCTTCTATTTGCTCAATTGACCATAGAATCAGAGATTTATATAAATCTTTATTTTCTCTAACTTTATCAGGAAGAAGATAAAAATTTATACCGCAAGAAACCGGCTTTTCAGAATGTTCCATATAAGGTATTGCGCCTTGGCTCTCCAAATATTGCGCTAATTTCCCAACAGCTCTTAGATAAAAGCAATTATCTTGGAATAAACCAAACATTGATTTTGCCTGAAAAATTCCATAGCTATTAAACACGCCTTTCGCAGACACTTCCCCAATAAGTTCACTGAGTTCTTTTCTAATTTCAAATGTTAGAGTGCTAGTAATACTCATCATACATCTCCTCGCATTTCGGTTAATTATTAAAGTGGCTAAAGTTATATCACATAAAATGTCTCTTTTTGATGAATATTTTCAACTAATTATCATTTTTGCGACACTGATCGTAAATCTACAACATCATCCCCTTTTAGCATCTAAAACACGATAGAATAGTTTCCTTTTCCATCTTTTATTTAAATGGTATTTTCTACTTAATTTTGAGTATATTTTCAAAAATTTTGGAGGTATGGACAAAATTGAGTCTGATTTCCCAATAGCGTAACCCTAATAAACATTTTTGATGTCT
Organism: Avibacterium sp. 21-595; assembly: GCF_023611905.1. NCBI lineage: Bacteria > Pseudomonadati > Pseudomonadota > Gammaproteobacteria > Pasteurellales > Pasteurellaceae > Avibacterium > Avibacterium sp. 21-595. Next base: position 76,029 of record NZ_CP091455.1, read on the forward strand.
GCTATGGTTTTATTTAACTTCGATGATAAATAAAATCCTTTATAAATATCATTCTTAAATAGATTTTCTTTGCCATTACATTATCAATCTTTCTACTTGTCGATGATTACCTTGCCAACAGCCTTTCCAGCAATTGTCTGATAAAGTATTTAGGCATTTGCTGGTAATATCATTAAAAAGGGCTAAGTTGTCTAGCTTACGAGTATCTTCACGATAGGCGACTTCGTTGGCATAGTTATCAAGATACACATTACTCATTTTGTGAACTTGTCCGTAATACATACATTTGAACCGTGCGAAGTAACTTTCGGCAAGGTTATTCGTAATCCCTTCATCACTACGGTATTCACGTTGATGATTTACTCGCTGCAAATCGTAATTTACTATGAGTTCATCGTAAGCTGAGTTTTCGTCCGCATGAATACGACTGTTTGGCTCAATATAGGCATCGGCTAGTTTCTTCACGGTTTCGGTATTCTCTGAGAGAATCGGAAAGGTGATAGTTTTCTTTGCCCCCACTAATTGCAGATTAGCCGCAGTTTACTGTTCGGAATAACGCTCACTCATAACTAATACCGCACGTTTATTTAGATTAGCATTAGCTTTTAACAGTCTATCCACACACTCACTTTTCTTATTCTTTGGGCGTGGGGCGGAATACACATAAGTGCCGTCAATATGGACTTCGCCTGGCAAGGGGAATAGCTCACGTTGCACAATCAGACTTTCACGAATTTTATGTGCCAACGTAAACGCCGTTTTGTACTGCACGTTCAAATTACGAGAGAGTTGGCAAGCTGAAATCCCTTTTACCGCATTCACAAATAAAGCGATAGCGAATAAATAAGTTTGAATTGGCAACTTATGATTCGCAAAAATTGTGCCTGACGTAATGCTAAAAGTATGCTTACAATGTTTGCAGCGCCACTGTTTACGAGTAGAGATGAAATAGGCTTGATGTTGTACACACCACATTTAGGACAAACTTGTTCATTTTTACTTATCCAGCGTAATTCATGCAATAAAGAAAATACAGCCGCATCAGATAGACGGGCTATCTTAAGCGGACTTAATTGTCTTGCAGAGCTAGATAATAAAAGGGGCTGTCCTAGATAACGACTAAAAACTCTATTTAGGTTAGAATGAACCAATGAGAAAAAGTCGTCTAAGTCAGCATAAACAAAATAAACTCATTGAGCTATTTGTAGCAGGGGTTACAGCAAGGACTGCAATGTAAACAAAACGACAGCAGCATACTACTTTCATCGTTTACGCCTGCTCATCTATCAAAATAGCCTACACTTAGAAATGTTTGAAGGTGAAATTGAAGCCGATGAAAGTTATTTTGGTGGTGCCCGCAAAGGTAAACCTGGTCGTGGCGCGGCAGGGAAAATCGCGGTATTCGGGCTCCTTAAACGCAATGGCAAGGTTTATACCGTTGCGGTTCCGAATACTCAATCAGCCGCCTTGTTACCTATTATTCGAGAGAAAGTAAAGCCTGATAGTATTGTTTACACCGATACTTATCGTAGTTATGATGTGCTTGATGTGAGTGAATTTAGCCATTTTCGTATCAACCACAGCACACATTTTGCTGAAAATCATAACCACATTAATGGAATTGAGAATTTTTGGAGCCAAGCAAAACGCCATTTACGCAAATTTAATGGCATTCCTAAAGCCCATTTTGAGCTTTATTTAAAGGAATGCGAATGGCGTTTTGATTACAGTGACATAAAAACTCAAATTTCCATTTTAAAACAACTAGTTAAAGGGAGTTTGGTCTAGTTATCTAGAACAGCCCCTTTTTTTAATCAAGCCAGTCTCATTATCTAGTACAATTCCAAAATCTCTCTAATTCAACCTAAATTTTTCTGCGTTAATCCTAATAAGGATGTATAGTAATACACCGTAGAAAGTTAAGTGCGGTGATTTTTTTACAAATTTTGGTAAGTACAGATCTATATGTTTACCCACTTAAGCTTATCATTCCTATCATTAGGAAACACACAGATGAATCCTCTGCAATAAAACCTCTTTTTATCGAGAAAAACTTAATGGAATTTCAAGATCTTAAACTATTTATTGATTTAGCTGAAAATAAACATTTTGCCAAAACAGCAGAACAGCATTATATGTCGCCTTCTACCCTTTCACGGCAAATTAAACGGATTGAAGAGGCATTAGGGGAAACTTTGTTATTACGCGATAATCGTAAGGTTTCTCTCACACCCGCTGGGGAGTTGTTTTTACAATTTGCTTATCAACAATGGCAACAATGGTTATCTTTAAAACAGCAATTTCATACCAATCAGCAAGAATTACAAGGTGAATTAAGGCTATTTTGTTCGGTTACCGCCGCGTATAGCCATTTGCCCCAAATGTTAGAAAAATTTCGTTTGCGTTATCCCAAAGTAGAAATTCAGCTCACTACGGGTGATCCAGCTCAAGCATTAGAAATGATCCAGCGCCAGCAAGTGGATTTAGCTTTAGCAGGACGACCTGCGCATTTACCACAAAATGTCATGTTTCATTATATTGATGCTATCACCCTTTCCCTCATTGCGCCACGAGTTGCTTGCGCAACCACGCAATTATTGCAGCAAATGCCTATTGATTGGCAAAAAGTTCCCTTTATTTTGCCCGTAGAAGGGCCTGCTAGACAGCGAATTGATCAATGGTTTCAGCAGAAAAAAATTAAACATCCCACAATCTATGCGACAGTATCAGGACACGAAGGAATTGTCTCAATGGTAGCGCTCGGTTGTGGTGTCGCCTTATTGCCTGATGTCGTGATCGAAAATAGCCCACTTAATTCACAGGTTTCAACATTAACCATTGATACGCCAGTACAGCCTTTTGATTTAGGGCTTTGTATGCAAAAGAACCGTTTAAATTTGCCCTTAGTTCGTGCATTTTGGCAAATGTTAGAGTAAAGTGCGGTTATCATTTCATTTAAATTTAGGTGGGCTATGTTAAAAGGGATTGGCTTTTCACTTTTGGCTTCAATGCTATTTGGCTACATTTATTACTTTTCCACGTTATTACTTCCATTAAGTGGCGAAGATATTTTTGGCTATCGTGTTGTTTTTACTGCGCCTTTTGTGATTGCAGCGGTGTTTATTTTCCGCCAAAAATATATGCTGATCGCTCACTTAAAACGAATTAAACGCGAGCCTTGGTTACTACTTGTTTTCTTATTTAATGGCAGTATGATGGGGTTTCAAATGTGGCTTTTTTTGTGGGCGCCAAACAATGGAGGTGCATTGAGTGTTTCCCTTGGTTATTTGCTATTACCTCTTGTTTTAGTGGCAGCAGGGCGGATTTTCTTTAAAGAACGCATCTCCCCACTTAAATTTCTTGCCATTATCATCGCTGCAATCGGTATTGGTTTTAACATTTATAGCAAAGGAGGGCTTTCTTGGGAAAGCCTTGCAGTGTGTGGCTATGCCATTTATTTTATGATGCGAAAATGGTTTAAGCTCAATGATATTACCAGCTTCGCCATTGAAATGGTTCTGACCTTACCCGTGTGTATCTATTTTGCCGCTCAAGTAAACATTGCAGAAGTGCAGTTGGTGAATCCCCATATTTTGTCTTTATTATTTCTACTCGGCTTACTCAGTGGCATTGCCTTTAATGCTTACATTATGGCAAGCAGTCTATTGCCAATTAATGTGCTAGGACTATTAGGTTACGCCGAACCGATAATGATGCTCGCCGTTTCGTTGTTTATTGGGGAAAATATTGACGCAGAAAATTACCCGCTCTTTTTATCGTTAATGATTGGAATGGGCTTAATCATCATTGATGGATTACGAGTAATACAGCGAAAAACAACGCCTGTCAGTTACTAAATACACGCCATTTTTTGCATAAAGAAATGTGAAGTGCGGTGCAAATTTTACAGAATTTTTAGCTTCTTCTACACAGACTTATTTTAGTTGTTTATACAAAATATAAAAAATACAAGAGCGAATAATTCATTCACCCAAAAAATACTAAAAAAAGCACCGCACTTTCGTTTTAACCGCCTAATAGCGTTTCAATTTCTTCCTGCACGGTGAACCATTCAATTTCAGCCGTTTCTAACTGTTTTTTATATTCCGCCTGATCTTTTAAAAGTGCGGTAAGATTTTCTTTCATTTCTGGTTGATACAGATCGCTATTGGCAAGTTGTTGTTCTATCTCTGCAAGTTGTTGAGCAATGCTATCCATTTTGTTTTCCCATTGCGTAAGCAATTTCTTCAATGGGGCAAGTTGCTGACGGCGTTCTGCTTCTTTGCGTTTTTGTTCTTTGCGATTTTGACTGCTTTCTTTATTGCTTTCTATTTTGGCAGAAGGCTGGCTTTGGCTGTTTTGTTCGTTAAGCCATTTTTGGTAATCCGCTAAATCACCTTTAAATTCTTCTACTTGCCCATCGTGAACGAGATAAAATTCATCTACCGTATTGCGTAATAGATGGCGATCGTGAGAAACGATGACGAGCGAACCTTGATAATCTACCAATGCTTCCGTTAAGGCTTGACGCATATCTAAATCTAAATGATTCGTCGGCTCATCTAATAAAAGTAAATTTGGGCGTTGCCAAACAATCAATGCTAATACTAAGCGCGCTTTTTCCCCACCTGAAAAATTAACCACTGGCTCATTAACTTTATCACCATAGAAAGCAAAACTGCCGAGATAATCGCGCAGTTGTTGCTCTGTTTGCTGTGGGGCAAGTTTTTGTAAATGCCATAAGGCGGTTTCTTCTGCTCGAAGTGTATCTAATTGATGCTGGGCGAAATAACCTAGCTGCACGCCTTTTGCAAGCTGAATATTGCCTGAAAGTGCGGTGATTTCTGCCGCTAATAATTTGATTAAAGTGGATTTCCCCGCGCCATTTTTACCTAGCAAACCAATACGTGAACCCGGTACCAGATTTAATTTTATTTGTTTAAGAATTTCTGTAGTTTGTCCGTTATTTTCGTAACCTGCACTCACTTTTTCCATTGAAAGCAATGGGTTAGGTAATGCGAACGGTTCACGAAATTCAAAGGTAAAGGGATTATCCACATAAGCGGGGGCGATAAGCTCCATACGCGCCAAGGCTTTCATTCGGCTTTGTGCTTGTTTGGCTTTGGTGGCTTTCGCCTTAAAACGATCGATATATTTTTGTAAATGTGAAATTTTTTGTTGCTGTTGGCGATAAAGTGCGCTTTGTTGTGCTAATTTTTCCGCACGTTGTTTTTCAAAAGAGGAATAATCCCCGGTGTATTCATTAATTTTTTGATTTTCAATATGCAGAATTTTATCTACCACAGGATCAAGAAAATCGCGATCGTGAGAGATCAAAACTAGCGTACCTTGATACTGTTGTAACCAGCGCTCAAGCCAGATCACTGCATCTAAATCTAAGTGGTTGGTGGGTTCATCAAGTAACAACAGATCGGAAGGACATAGCAAGGCTTGTGCTAAATTCAGACGCATACGCCAACCACCCGAAAAAGCACTCACAGGCTGGCTAAGGGCATCTTGACTAAAGCCCAATCCATTTAACAATGCCGCCGCTCGTGCTTGGATTGTCCACGCATCAATGGTATCTAACTGTTCGTGAATGCGCGCAATCGCATTGCCGTCATTGTTTAGATTAGCTTGTTCTAGCTGTTGCTGTAACGCGACATATTGGCGATCACCTAAAATCACATAATCCAGAGCAGAAATAGCAAGCGCTGGGGTTTCTTGATTCACCCAAGAGATTGCCCAATTTGAGGGATAGCTCACCTCTCCGCCCTCTGCACTAATTTCTTTTTTGAGTAACGCGAGTAGCGAGGATTTGCCACAGCCATTTTTGCCTACCAAGCCGACTTTTTGCTTGGGATTAATGGTTGCATTGGCATTTTCTAGCAACGTAGTTTGCCCACGTTTTAACGAAAGGTTGGTAAATAAAATCATTAAATTTCGGTTTATCTCTGATCAACAAAACGGTTATTTTCCACGTTTTTATAAAAATTGCCAATTATTCCAATTTTTTATTGGAAATTTTTTAAAAACCCTTTTCAACAATGTGATCTAGTTCAATTTTTTTCAATAAAAAACAGGCTATGATACAAAATGCTGTTTTACATCTTTGAGGTATAAAAATGACAAACGCTGAACTTATGCAAGAAGGCATAAACTTGATGCTTTCGGGAATGGGGTTTGTACTGGTTTTCTTATTAATCCTAATTTTTGCGATTGGATTAATGTCGAAACTGGTAAATCGCTTTTTTCCTGAGCCTGTTCTCAGTCCACCTGCACCGATAAAAGCACAATCCACTCAAACAGATGATTTAGAAAGATTACGCCCAATTATTGTGGCGGCGATTGCACACCATCGCCGTAACCAAGGGCATTAAATTGATTACGTTGGAGAAAAGACAATGACTGTTGAAAAGAAAAAAATTGCTGTAACTGATGTTGTTTTACGTGACGCTCACCAATCTCTTTTTGCGACGCGTTTACGTCTTGAGGATATGTTACCTATCGCCGCCGAGCTTGATGAAATTGGCTACTGGTCGCTTGAAGCGTGGGGGGGCGCAACCTTTGATGCGTGTATTCGTTTTCTAGGTGAAGATCCTTGGGTACGTTTGCGTGAATTAAAAAAAGCAATGCCGAAAACACCACTACAAATGTTGTTACGTGGGCAAAATTTACTTGGCTATCGCCATTATGCTGATGATGTGGTCGATCGTTTTGTGGAACGTGCTGTCGCAAATGGAATGAGCGTATTCCGTGTCTTTGATGCAATGAATGATCCACGTAATATGAAACAAGCCTTACAAGCTGTGCGTAAAAATGGCGGACACGCACAAGGTACGCTCAGTTATACCACTAGCCCTGTGCATACTTTACAAACTTGGCTTGACACCACAGAACAATTATTAGCGATCGGCATTGATTCTCTGGTAATTAAAGATATGTCCGGCATTCTTTCTCCAATGGAAGCATATCACTTAGTCAGTGAGATAAAATCCCGCTTTGATGTCCAACTTCACCTTCACTGCCACGCCACAACGGGAATGGCAGAAATGGCATTGTTAAAAGCCATTGAAGCAGGCGTAGATGGCGTGGATACGGCCATTTCTTCAATGAGTGGAACTTATGGACATCCAGCCACAGAAGCCTTGGTCGCCACCTTAAAAGGCACACCTTATGATACGGGATTAGATATTCAAAAATTAGAGAAAATTGCTGCTTATTTCCGCGATGTTCGTAAAAAATATCATAAATTTGAGGGGCAATTAAAAGGCGTTGATAGCCGTATTTTAGTGGCACAAGTACCGGGTGGAATGCTCACGAACCTTGAAAGCCAATTAAAACAACAAAATGCCTCCGATAAATTGGATTTAGTGTTGCAAGAAATTCCAAAAGTGCGGGAAGATTTAGGCTATATTCCATTGGTTACTCCAACCTCTCAAATTGTCGGCACACAGTCAGTGATTAATGTATTAATGGGTGAACGCTATAAAACCATTGCGAAAGAAACCGCTGGGATTTTAAAAGGCGAATATGGTCGTACACCAGCGCCGGTAAATGCGGAATTACAAGCCCGTGTATTAGAGGGGGGCGCACCAATTACCGATCGCCCAGCGGATCATCTTGAGCCAGAAATGGAAAAATTGATCTCAGAAATAAAACAACAGGCGAAAGAAAAAGGCATTAAGCTCTCTGATAATGAAATTGATGATGTGCTGATCGTGGCATTATTCCCACAAGTTGGCTTGAAATTCCTCGAAAATCGAGGCAATCCTGATGCCTTTGAACCGGCACCAAGTGAAGTTCAAGCCGGTGAAAAAACATCACAAAAAACAACCGCACTTGAAAAACAACGCACTTCAGGTTCCGCAGTTTATACTGTGGAGTTAGAAGGTAAAGCCTTTGTGGTGAAAGTAAGCGAGGGTGGTGATATTAATCAAATCACGCCTGTTGTCCCACAACCTGTTCAAACTGCGCCACAGCCATCACCAGCGTCTCAACCCGCTCCGCAAACAGCCTCAGGCACTGCCGTGACCGCACCAATGGCAGGCACAATTTGGAAAGTGGTGGCAACCGAGGGGCAAAAAGTGGCAGAGGGTGATGTATTGCTTATTCTTGAAGCGATGAAAATGGAAACGGAAATCCGTGCTTCGCAAGCAGGAACAGTGCAAAACATCAGCGTGAAAGCTGGTGATTCTGTTGCTGTGGGCGATACCTTATTAACCTTAGCATAAGTGCGGGGGAAAAATGGAAAGTATTTTATCTTTACTACGAGGAATGGGCATTATGCACCTAGAATGGGGGCAGGCGGTGATGATTGGCGTCAGCCTCCTGCTCTTATGGCTTGCCATTGCCCGTAAATTTGAACCCTTGTTATTATTGCCTATTGGTTTTGGTGGACTGCTCTCTAATATTCCAGAAGCTGGATTAGCAATGACCGCGTTGGATAACTTGCTACATAATGGAACAAGCCAACAGCTTGCGATTATTGCCAGTAAATTAGGTACTATTGCCGATCCTATTGCCATTAAAGCCGCACTTAACAATACCTTACCTTCTGTACAAAATGAATTAGAAGTCATAGCAGGCGATATGGGTTATAGTGCTGGGGTGTTAGCATTATTCTATAAAGTAGCGATTGGTTATGGCGTTGCCCCCCTCATTATTTTTATGGGCGTAGGGGCAATGACGGATTTCGGCCCCCTCCTTGCTAATCCACGAACATTACTCTTAGGGGCTGCAGCCCAATTTGGGATTTTTGCCACAGTATTAGGAGCGTTAGGGTTAAACTGGCTTGGTATTATTGACTTTACCCTACCACAAGCCGCCGCAATCGGCATTATTGGCGGAGCAGACGGCCCAACCGCCATTTACCTCGCCAGCAAACTCGCCCCTGAATTATTAGGCGCAATTGCAGTTGCCGCTTATTCTTATATGGCATTAGTTCCACTTATTCAACCGCCAATAATGAAAGCCCTTACCTCACAACAAGAACGTAAAATTAGAATGGTGCAAATGCGTACGGTAAGTAATCGCGAAAAAATCTTGTTTCCAATCGTGTTATTAGTGCTTGTCGCATTACTGTTGCCTGATGCAGCACCATTATTAGGTATGTTCTGCTTTGGTAATTTAATGCGTGTGAGCGGTGTGGTTGAACGTTTAAATGATACGGCACAAAATGCCCTCATTAATATCGTAACAATCTTCTTAGGGCTTTCTGTCGGGGCAAAATTGGTCGCAGATAAATTCCTACAACCACAAACCCTTGGCATTTTATTATTAGGAATGATCGCCTTTGCTATCGGTACCGCATCTGGCGTGTTAATGGCGAAATTGATGAACCGCTTTAGCAAAAATCCAATTAACCCGCTTATTGGTGCCGCAGGCGTATCTGCCGTACCAATGGCGGCTCGTGTTGCGAACAAAATTGGTTTAGAAGCCGATCACCAAAACTTCCTGTTAATGCACGCAATGGGACCCAATGTCGCTGGTGTTATTGGCTCAGCAATTGCAGCAGGGGTAATGTTGAAATATATTTCAGCACTGATGTGATAGCAATCTAATGAACAACAAAGCCACTATTAAAAGTGGCTTTTTTCTTCTTTTTTATCTAAAGAATAATTTTTCTTCACAAAGCGAAGAATTTTAGTATAAAAGAAACTCAATATTACACCTAAAATACTAAAATAGATTAGGACTAAAAACGTATCCAAACTATATTTTTTACCCAAGAAATAGCAGAGGAAAAAAATCATTAAACAACACGCAAAATAAAACAAAAGTAAATTACGACCTTTTGCATTTAAGCCATTAAATGGATTATTCGGTTTAATGGTATTTTTATTAATATATAAGGTAGAAAAGTAAATAATAGAAAGTAAAATGATGAGCGATAAAAGTACAAACTCAAGCTCATAGCCAGACACCCAGCCTGATTTTTCAACACGCCTAACCATCATACCACCAAATCCAATTATCATCATATTTAAACATTTTAAGTGTTTTTTCATTGGGTTACCTTAATAATTATTTGAAGGAAAAATTCCGCAAAATCGCACCGCACTTTATTTTAGCAATATAAATTTTTACATTCTATTTTGAGCGATATAAAGTTTATAAAACCTAAAAAATAACCCACAAAAATGTGGGTTATTTCTATTATTTTTACGGCAACAAACTTTCCAACTGCCATAATTCAGGGAAAGTTTCGCGGCGTTTGATTAAATGTGCTTGATCGCCGTCTACTATCACTTCAATGGCTCTTGGGCGAGAGTTATAGGTTGATGCCATACTTGCACCATAAGCTCCGGCAGAACGTTGGGCAATAAGATCCCCTTGAGCAATAGCGAGTTCACGCTGTTTGCCTAAGAAATCAGAGGTTTCACAAATTGGCCCAACCACATCATAAATCTTGCTTTCGCGTGGTTGGCGACGATCCACTTCAATGATATTCATATAGGCCTGATACAACGCAGGGCGGATCATATCATTCATTCCCGTATCTACAATGGCAAAGTTGCGGCTTTCATTGCTTTTTAAATATTCCACTTTAGTCACCAAAATCCCCGCATTGGCGGTAATCGCACGGCCCGGCTCAAGGATAATTTCCAAGTTTGGATAATCCTTTAACTTGGCTAATAAGGCTTTTGCATATTCACTTGGGTGCGGCGCATTTTCGTCTTTATAGGTTACGCCCAATCCGCCACCTAAATCTAAATGTTCAAGCTTAATCCCGTCTTGTTCTAATTGTTTCATTAGTACAATCAAGCGATCAGTCGCATCAAGGAAAGGTTGAATTTCGGTGAGTTGCGAACCAATATGGCAATCCATTCCCGTAATTTTGATATGCGGTAATTGGCTCGCAATACGATATACTTCACGCGCTTCATCAACGTTCACACCGAATTTATTTTCTTTTAAGCCGGTAGAAATATAAGGGTGTGTGTGCGCGTCCACATCAGGGTTCACGCGCAAAGAAATTGGCGCAATTTTATTTAACCGCCCTGCTACGTCATTAATACGGTAAAGCTCGGCAAGGCTTTCGACATTAAAGCAACGAATGCCCACATTTAACGCACGTTCAATTTCCTGTTCAGATTTTGCTACGCCAGAAAAAACGATTTTGTTTGCTTCACCACCAGCGGCAAGCACACGTTCTAATTCCCCTTGCGATACAATATCAAAGCCCGAGCCAAGTTTTGCCATCACATTTAAAATGGCTAAATTTGGGTTAGATTTCACCGCAAAGCAAATTAAATGTGGGTGATTGCCTAAGGCATTATCAAAGGCGTGCCAATGCCGCTCAAGCGTAGCCCGTGAATAAACATAAGCCGGTGTACCAAATTGTTGTGCTATTTTACTTACCGGCACTTGCTCCGCCATCAGTTGATCATCTTGATATTGAAAAAAATCCATTAGCTTGTCCTTGAATGCTTATTGTTGTGTTTGTGAATGTTGTTGTTCAGGGAAATAAAGTGGGCCTTTCACACCACAAGCGGTGGCAGAAAGCGTAACTGCCCCTAAAGTGAGGATAAAAATTAGCTTTTTCATCTTATATTCTCTTGGTTTATCTTATAAATCTTACGCATAATAACGATATTTATAGAAAGATCTATTCTTTTTTACATCATTTTGCACTTTGTATAAATGGTAAAAACTCTCTATAATTCTGCCTTATCTATTTCGCTTATGGAAAAATTATGAACGTTACAGAATTTCATCAAAATATTGAGCAAGTTTGGCTCAAAATTGAAGAGCAATTAGAAGAGCAAGATTGTGATGTGGATTGCGACACGCAAGGTTCGGTGTTTACCATCACCTTTCCTGATCGCAGCCAAGTGGTAGTAAATAAGCAAGAGCCGTTACTTGAACTCTGGCTTGCCAGCAAAGCGGGCGGTTTCCACTTTGCTTTCAAAGAGGGACAATGGATTGCCAATGACGGCAAATTATTCTGGCAATGCTTGGAAGAAGCCTGTCGCGTAAACGGCGAGCAAGTGCATTTTGCCTAATGCCCTATTTCATCAATAAACAAAGTGCGGTGCATTTTTAACGAGTTTTTCGCAAAAAATAATGAAAAAAAACACCGCACTTCAAGTTTTGAATGAGGTCTTTGGTTACCAATCTTTCCGCAACGGACAAGAAGAAGTTATCAACGCCGCCCTTTCACACCAAGATAGCCTCGTGATTATGGCAACGGGAAACGGAAAATCCCTTTGCTATCAAATTCCTGCACTTTGCTTTTCAGGTTTAACCTTAGTCATTTCGCCACTGATTTCGTTAATGAAAGATCAAGTAGATCAACTGCTTGCCAATGGTATTGAAGTGGATTATCTCAATTCCACACAAACCTTTGAGCAACAGCAAATCGTGCAAAATAAGGCGATTTCAGGGCAACTCAAATTGCTTTATATTTCGCCCGAAAAGGCGATGACAACCAGTTTTTTTCAATTTATTTCCCATTGCCAAGTGAGCTTTATTGCCATTGATGAAGCCCATTGTATTTCCCAATGGGGACACGATTTCCGCCCTGAATACACCCAACTTGGCGGCTTAAAACGTTGCTTTCCCAATGCCCCTATAATGGCACTCACCGCCACCGCCGACAGTGCCACAAGGCAAGATATTTTGCACCACTTACAACTGGATAACCCGCATATTTATATCGGCAGTTTTGATCGCCCAAATATTCGCTACACCTTGGTGGAAAAATTTAAGCCAATGGAACAACTATGCCAATTTGTACTAGGGCACAAGGGCAAAAGCGGTATCGTTTATTGCAACAGCCGTAATAAAGTGGAACGTTTGGCGGAAAGTTTACGCAAAAAGGGCGTTTCTGCCCAAGCCTATCACGCAGGAATGGAAGCCAACCAGCGCGAACAAGTGCAACGTGCTTTTCAGCGTGATAATGTGCAAGTGGTGGTGGCAACCATTGCTTTTGGAATGGGCATTAATAAATCCAATGTGCGGTTTGTGGCGCATTTTGATTTGCCGCGTAGTATCGAGGCGTATTACCAAGAAACAGGGCGTGCAGGGCGTGATGATTTGCCAGCCGAAGCCGTATTGTTTTACGAACCCGCCGATTATGCGTGGTTACAAAAAATGCTGCTGGAAAAGCCAGAAAGCCCGCAACGCCAAATTGAACAGCATAAATTAGAAGCAATCGGTGAGTTCGCCGAAAGCCAAACCTGCCGCCGTTTAGTCTTGCTGAACTATTTTGGTGAACATCGCCAAGCGCCTTGTGGAAACTGCGATATTTGCCTTGATCCACCGAAAAAATATGATGGCTTAATTGACGCACAAAAGGTGATGTCCACCATTTATCGCGTAGGGCAAATGTTCGGCGTACATTATGTGATTGGCGTGTTGCGTGGAATGCAAAATCAAAAAATTAAAGATAACCAGCACGATCAGCTCAGCGTGTACGGCATTGGCAAAGACAAAAGCAAAGAATATTGGCAATCAGTGATCCGCCAACTGATTCATCTTGGGCTTGTGCAACAAGTGATGAATCAATTTCATTCGGTGTTACAACTGACGGAAAACGCACGCCCAATTTTGCGTGGTGAACAGCCCTTAGAGCTGGCAATGCCAAGGGTTTCTTCCATTATGACCGCACAAAGCGCACAAAAAAGTGCGGTGCAAAATTACGACAAAGATCTCTTTGCTCGCCTGCGTTTCTTGCGCAAACAAATTGCCGACAAAGAAAATATCCCCCCTTATATTGTATTTAACGATGCCACCTTGCAAGAAATGGCACAATATCAACCCACCAGTAAGCGCGAAATGCTACAAATCAACGGTGTGGGCGCAACTAAATTAGAGCGCTTCGGACAAGCATTTCTGCATATTATCCAAGAGCATAAATCACTCAGCGCAAAAAACAGCCAGCCGTTTAAATTATCTAACGAAAAATGAACGATTAATCTCGTTTTAAAATCATCTGTAATAGCTTTATATAGATAAATCCTAGCCCTCCTATGGACAAGCTAAGAAAGCTAACAGGAAAAAGATCTACTTTTTGCAATTCTTTTACATAAAGATAAAAAAAGTAAAATATTACAAGAAAAATAATGCTGACAATAAAAATGAAAACTTTTCCGTTTGCAGAAATATATTTGAACTTATCTATAAAATCTGGTGTGAAAGAACCAGTTTTTATATATAAATAAAAAAATATAATAGGGAAAATAAGATAATTGCACTACATAACAAAAACGCTAATCTAAACCCTTCAATAAATTCAGATCTTTTATAAACTTTATAAGTAGTAAGGCTAATAAATACGGTTACTATATAATTAAAAACTTTGAGATTGTTTTTTGATAACATACTTCCCCCCTAAGAAAAAAACATTCTTAAACAAAGACAAATTGACTTTTTATTAATTTCATCTAAAAATATAAAAATAGGAACACTACAAAAATAGTAAATTCCTACTTTCACATTAATAAAAAGCACAATAAAATTCCTTTTTACGCCGTACTTACTAAGCAGATTAATTTATTTTTAGAATGGCACATATTCTATTTGAGATGCAATATGTACAAAACCCTATTAATCCAAAATAAATATACCTTAACTCTCCATTCATATCCAAAATAGAATTTGCGATCCAATATAAAATAAAAAACATGGCTATAAATATAATAGAACTCTTCATAGTTGTCTCCTATCTTGATCTTGTCTTAAAGATTAATTTATAAATTGGCTGAATTTTAACTAAAATCAATATTACACTAATATGATAAAAAAATGTGATCTATATCTTATTTTTATTATCTACTATATTAAAAAAATAAAACCTAAATCATCAAACTCATTTCAATTGATATAGATTGCTTTTATCACTTGATGATTTTTTGTATAATGCAATCGTTTTCGCTATTTTCAGATTGAGAGATAATCTATGTCAAGACCACTAAACTTTGTGATGATTTCACCCCATTTTCCAACTAATTTTGAAACCTTTACCGTGCGTTTGCGTGAAAATGGTTTCAATACCTTAGGTATTGCGGATACACCCTATGATCAATTGAGTGAAAATTTACGCCGTTCACTCACTGAGTATTATCGTGTGGATAATATGGAAGATTACGATCAAGTTTATCGTGCGGTGGGCTATTTTGCGCATAAATATGGCCGTATTGATCGCATTGAATCGCACAATGAGTATTGGCTTGAGCTAGATGCTAAACTTCGCACCGATTTCAATGTGTTTGGTTATAAAAATGAAGATATGAAATCCATTAAAACCAAATCTCAAATGAAAGAAATTTTCCGTCAAGCAGGCTTAAAAGTAGCAAAAGGGCAAGTGTTTGAAAGTGATGAAGATGCCAGAAAATTAGCGGACGAATTGCATTATCCCGTGATTGTCAAACCCAATTCAGGTGTGGGCGCGAGCGATACCTATAAGATCAAAAATACGCAAGAATTGGAAAACTTCTTCCAACATAAAAATCCCAACGTGAAATACATTATGGAAGAGTTTATTGATGGCGATATTGTTACCTTTGATGGCTTAACGGATCGTGACGGCAATATTGTGTTTTATTCTAGCCTTGAATATTCTGAAGCGGTGCTGGATACCGTAGAAAAAGACGGCGATATGTTCTATTACGTTCCGCGTGAAATTTCGCCCAAATTAGTGGAACTTGGTAAGCAATGTGTAAAAGCCTTTAATGTCAAAGAGCGGTTCTTTCATTTCGAGTTTTTCCGAGTGAAAAAAACCAACGAATTATTGCCACTAGAAGTAAACTGTCGTCCACCCGGCGGCTTAACTATTGATATGTGGAATTATGCCAACGATTTTGATGTGTTTAATGAATATGCGCATATTGTGAAAGACAATCAATTTAATGCACAAATTACCCATCCTTGGAATGTGGTCTATATCTCTCGCAAGGCAAATCAGCATTATGTGCATTCCATTGCTGAAGTGTGCGAAAGATTTCCTCACAATATCATTAGCGTACAACAAGTCCCCGGTGTGTTTGCCAAAATTATGGGCGAAGAAGGGATTTTAGCGCGTACGCCAAGCCTTGAACAAATGCGTGAAATTATTCAATTTGCCCATCAAAAGCAATAGGAGGAAAAATGTTTTTTGAACGCCGTCATCATTGGAGCGGAGAGCTAGGCAGGGAAATGCCGTTTAATGTTTATGGACACAGTGGCAAGCCCGTGATTGTTTTTCCTTCATCGGGGGGAAATGAAAATGAATATGGCAACTTTGGAATGATTGAAGCTTGCCGTTCTTTCATTGAACGAGGCTTAATTAAATTTTACACGCCAGATTCTTTTGATAAGGAATCTTGGCTTGCGGATTATAAATCTGGGCAGGATATGGCGCAGGCACATAATGCTTATGATCGCTATATTATCAATGAGCTAGTACCATTAATTCGCCACGAATCTCAATGGCAAGGTGCAATGATCGCCACAGGTTGTAGTATGGGCGCATTCCACACTATTAACTTCGCTTTACGCCACCCAGATCTCTTTGACACCGCTATCGCCTTAAGTGGCGTGTATGATGCCCGTTTCTTTACAGGGGAATTTCACGGCAATGCGGAAGTCTATTTTAATTCTCCCATTGATTATTTATGGAACCAAAACGATCCGTGGTTTCTCAATCATTATCGTAAAAATCATTATATTGTGGCCGTTGGACAAGGTGCGTGGGAGGAACAACATATTGCTGACACAACCCGCTTACAACAAGCGTTCCAAGCGAAAGGTATTCCTGCTTGGTTTGATTTTTGGGGAAATGATGTGGATCACGACTGGCCTTGGTGGCGTGTGCAAATGCCTTATTTTTTAGGGAAACTAGAAGAACAAGGGTGGTTAAAATAAGTAAGACGGCGGATTAATATTCCGCCTTTTTTATTAAACCCTATTTATTCAGTAAGGAAAAATGCAAAAACTCGACAAAATGATCAGCCCAGTGCATTTCGTGATGAATTTCATTTGCCATAATACGTAATCGAATATGATCAAGTGGATGTCCTGTTCGTAACAAAGCCTGATAATAACGCAAAGTACAATCAATATAGGCCTGATTCATATTGGAAATAAATTGTGAATCCATTTCATCGCCCTCATTAGTGCCAACTTGAATAAAGACGCGACTTTCTTTTTGTAAAGGATGATGATGAATGAAATCCATAAATGCCGCTTCACTAAACCAAGAAGCAAGAGAAAATACCCCTAAATGCCCAAAAATATGCGGGTATGCAGCCCCCATATAAGCGGTAATAATCCCTCCCATTGAACTACCTGCAAGCAACGTATTTTCTGCGTTCGGTAAAGTGCGGTAGGTTTTATCAATAAATGGTTTAACTTCATTGACTACCCATTGGGCATATTCCACACCTCGTCCGCCAACATTGCGTACTTCATCGTTATTGCCTACATCAGTTCGCCAAGGGGCATATTCATTCAAACGCTCCGATCCTGCATTATCAATCCCAACAATAATCAGTTTTGGTAATTGTTGATAATGTTTGATGGTAGGAATAATTTTCCACGAATGCCCTGAATAAGATTCTTTGCTATAAAACACATTTTGCCCATCGTGTATATAAAGGACAGGGTAATGCTGCCAAGGCTCATTATGATAATCTTTTGGCAGCAATACGCGTACACGGCGGTGTTGATGGTAATAAGGCACATAAAGAAAATGCTCTTGCATTTCAAGATAATGGTTAATGACATTCATTGTTTTGACTTCTATAAAAAACGCTGGCAAATCCAGCGTTTATCAATATTATTTTCTTGCCAATGGTGGCACAAAAGTAATGCCCATATCCCAAGGTTGTTCAATCCAAGTATTTTGTGGAATATCAATCACATAATCATCAACCAGCTCTGCCCCAGCTGGTTTAGCAAAAACAGTCACAAAACGGGCGTTAGGATAAAGTTCACGGATAGCACGTGCGGTATTGCCTGTATCAACGAGATCATCCACCACAATGAAACCTTCACCGCCATTAGGCACTTGGGCGGCGTGTAAAACGTTTAATTCACCTTGTTGATTATGATCATAACTTGCAATACAAACCGTTTCTACATGACGAAGACTTAATTCGCGCGCTAACACCGCAGCAGGGAATAACCCTCCGCGACTAACTGCAATAATCCCTTTCCATTGCGATGCGGGTAACAAACGTTCTGATAATTTACGTGCGTGCATTTGGAACATATCCCAAGTCACAACATATTTTTCACTCATAACTCACCTTAACTAAAAAAAGCGGAAACCGCCCAATAAATAAAATTGCGTTAGGATAACGTGAAACCCGTTTTTATGCTATTATTTTAGTAAATTTTTTTGATTTAGGAGGCAAAAATGTCAGAAATACAACAACTTCAACCTAATTTATTATGGAAATGGTTTGATCAAATTTGTGCAATACCTCACCCATCTTATCACGAAGAAGCACTCGCCAATTTCATTGTAAATTGGGCAAAGAAAAAACACTTTTTTGTTGAGCGTGATGAAGTCGGAAATATTCTCATCCGTAAACCTGCCAGCAAAGGAATGGAAAATCGCCCATCGGTTGTGCTACAAGCACATCTTGATATGGTGCCACAAGCGAATGAAGATACCCCACACAATTTCCAAACCGATCCCATTCAACCTTATATTGATGATGAATGGGTTACTGCCAAAGGCACAACCTTAGGTGCAGATAATGGTATTGGTCTTGCTTCTGCACTTGCCGCTTTAGAAGAGGAAAACCTTGCTCACCCAGAGTTAGAAGTTTTGCTTACAATGACCGAAGAACAAGGTATGGAAGGCGCAATTGGTTTACGTCCAAATTGGCTCAAAAGCCAAATTATGATCAATACCGATACTGAAGAAAATGGTGAAATTTATATTGGTTGTGCCGGTGGGGTTAATGCTGATCTTAATATTCCGATCCAACAAATAGAAAATACTTATACGCACAGCTATCAACTCGTACTAAAAGGCTTACGCGGTGGGCATTCTGGCGTAGATATTCATACAGGGCGTGTAAATGCCATTAAAACACTAGTGCGTTTTCTTGCTCATCTACAACAACATTACCCACAAATTAATATTGCTATTAGCCAGCTTAATGGGGGCTCAGTGCGTAACGCCATTCCTCGTGAAGCATTTGTTACCTTATGTTTTGATGGTGATATAGCGCCATTACAAAGTGCGGTAGAAAATTTTGCAACATTATTAAAAACGGAATTAGCCATTGCCGAACCTCATCTCCAATTATTTTTACAACCCACAGAAAAACCACAAACAATTTTAGACCGCACGTCACAAAATAAGGTTATTAATTTATTAAACGCCCTACCAAACGGTGTAATCCGCAATAGTGATGCCGTAGAAAATGTGGTGGAAACCTCGTTAAGTTTAGGTTTAATAAAGAGTGAAAATAACCACCTTCACGCAACAATTTTAATCCGCTCATTAATTGAAAGTGGTAAACACTATGTGCAAGAAACCTTACAATCTTTAACTGAACTTTGTGATGCGGAAGTGGCATTTTCTGGTGATTACCCCGGTTGGGAACCTCAGCCAGAAAGCAAAATTTTAGCCTTAACAAGCCAAATTTATGCTGACATTTTAGGTTATAAACCTGAAATTAAAGTGATTCACGCAGGATTAGAATGTGGATTATTGAAAAAAATCTATCCAAATTTAGATGTTGTGTCTATCGGCCCAACCATCATTAACGCCCATTCTCCTGATGAGAAAGTGCATATCCCTGCCGTACAAACCTACTGGCAATTACTCACCAGAATTTTAGCTGAAGTGAAGTAATTCATTAAAACATAAGTGCGGTGGAAAATTTGGATATTTTTTACCGCACTTTTTATTTAAAAAATTAAACTAATTCTTTCGATTTTCTCGTTTGATATACAACCAAAATTGAGAAAATAATTGCGGCCATAACGGAGAGTAAATCAGCGCCAACCCAGAAATATGCGAGAGAATCGAAATCATAAATTTTATTACCAGCCGAATCAATCACCGTAGTTTTATCAATCATAAAACCTGTTAAAAATTCACCAGCCGCTGCCCCCGCATAACCAAAAACGCCCATCATTCCTAATGCAATTCCTGACGCTGATTTGTGGGAAATATCTGTTGCTAATAAACCACCTAAGAAACAAAGTTGAATACCTAAAGTAATACCAAAAACAGAAAGTGCACCAATAGCAAGCCAAGTGTTACCTGCTGGTGCAAATAAAAATGCGGCAAGAGAAAGTGCATTGAGTAAACTCACTACGACCGTCATAATATTTCGCTTACCTTGCAAGAAACGATCTGATAACCAACCTGAAACGATTGTCCCTAAAATACCAACAATACTATTCACGCTAATGATTGATGCGGCTTCTAATGTTGTATAACCTTTTCCATTTTCAAGGAAAAATACCCCCCAGCTATTTACACCATAACGACCAATATACATACAGCAAGAAGCCACTGCTAACACCCAAATAGCGGGGTTTTTAATCACATCCCATTGATGTTTTAATACTTCTTTATTGTCTAACTCTTTGGTTTGTTTATCCATTGTAATAATAGGTTTAAAGCCACAAGCAGCGGGTGAATCTTTCATAAACATTATTGCAACTAGCACGCCCAGTAATCCCATAATCCCAGCAAAACTGAAGCCAAAACGCCAACCGAAAGTGGTAATAATTGCGGCAGTAACGACGAAAGTTATTCCTTCACCAACATTATGAGCTACAGACCAAAATCCGTAGTAAGAACCTCGTTCTTTGTCATCATACCAACGTGAAAGTGCAACTACACAAGGTCCAACTCCCATTGATTGCACCCAGCCATTAAATCCCCAAATAATGGTAAGAAAAATTGCACTTGTCGTCATTCCCATTGCAAAATTACATAGTGCAGAGAAAAATAATCCTACAGAAAGGTAACGTACAATATTAGAATGATCTGCTGCGGCACTATTTACAAACTTACCAACAGCATAGGTAATAAAAATAGCAGAGCCTATCACGCCAAGTTCCGTTGGGGTCAAAATATTATTATTTACTAAGGCAGGTTTAGCAACATTGAAAGATAAACGACAAACATAATAAATAGCATAAGCAAAAGAAAATGCCCAGAAACTTTTCATTCTTGTGCTTTTAAACATTGCTTCAGTATAACCTTTAAGCGGAATAGCTGGGCTTGCTTTAAAGAAGTTTAAAATAGACATTGTATTTTTCTCCTAAAAAGTTAAGGTTCGAATAGATTCAAGTTTATTAAATATGCCTTGACAACTGGCAAGTATATAATTTCCTCTTAGTAATCCATCATTGGCTAAAAAATCATTGGTTTGGCCACCAGCTTCTTGAACTAATAAAATACCTGCAAGACAATCCCATGCATTAATATGCGGTTCAAAATATCCAATGAGTCTACCTGCGGCAACATAGGCCAAAGTTAATGCGCCTGAACCATTACGGACAAACATACCTCCTTCTTTTAGTACCTGATCGATAACCGGCACAAACATACTCGGCGGAACACGATGAGACATTCCTAACCCGACTAATCCTTCTTGTAAAGAAATCACTTTTGATGTCGATAAAGGAACCTCATTCACAAAAGCCCCTTTACCTTTTATTGTGTGAAAAAGTTCTTTATGTAATGGATCATAAATGAGTCCAATGACGATTTCCTGTTTGTAAAGCACCGCAATGGAAATACACCACGCTTGTAAACCATATAAAAAAGGACTTGTGCCATCTATGGGATCAACCACCCAACAAAAGTCCTTATCAAGTCCATTCGCTCCTGATTCCTCACCTAAAAAACCATCATTTGGAAAGTGAATTTTTAATGCTGTTTTTATCTCTTTTTCAACATTTTGATCAGCTATGCTTACTAAATCTTGCGCTTCGCCCTTTTTATGTTGAATATTAAGTTTATCTCTATTTAAGTAAAATGAGAGCGCTATTTCCCCCACATTCTTAATGAGTTCTTTTGCAAAAACATAACGCTGCTGTATATGGTTATTCATATATTCCCCCTTTTTTCACATTCAATGAAATTAGAACATATATTTCAAAATATAAAAACTTCAAACTTTTTATTTTGAGATATGTTTCACAAAATATTTTCAGGGGGGCTTTGGATAGAAAAAGAAAAACCACCCGAAGGTGGTTTTTTAAATGCGGTTAAATTAGCGTTTGTTTTTAACTAATTTTTCGGTCAGTTCGTAAGCACGGAGTTTAGCTAATTCTTTAGAAAGTTTAGCTGCAAGCAATTCATAATTAGCATCTTTTGCTGAAGAAACAATATTCTCTTCTGCCTGACGTTTTGCTGCTAAAATACGATCTGCATCAAGCTCTTTACCTCGAATTGCCACATCCGCAAGGACAGTAACGACATTTGGTTGAACTTCTAAAAAGCCACCAGAAACATAGATAACTTCTTCATTGCCATTTTCTAAGGTCAATTTGACGATACCCGGTTTAATTGCCGTTAATAATGGGGTATGGCCCGGTAAAATACCAAGCTCCCCTTCTATCCCTGTGGCTTGAATGCTTTTTACTTTACCTGTAAAAATGCTTTCTTCTGCACTTACAACCGTTAAATTTAATGTTGCCATTGTGATTCTCCTTCAAGTTTTAATCTGGCTTGAAGTGATTACATATTTTTGGCTTTTTCTAGCACTTCATCAATAGAACCAACCATATAGAACGCTTGTTCTGGAATATGGTCATATTCACCTTCTAAAATACCTTTAAAACCGCGAATGGTATCTTTTAATGATACATATTTACCCGGTGAGCCTGTGAATACTTCTGCAACGAAGAATGGTTGTGATAAGAAACGTTCAATTTTACGCGCACGTGCAACCACAAGTTTATCTTCTTCTGAAAGCTCATCCATACCTAGAATAGCAATGATATCTTTTAATTCTTTATAACGCTGTAAGATACCTTGTACGCCACGAGCTACATCATAATGTTCTTGACCAACAACGAGTGGATCTAATTGACGAGAGGTTGAATCAAGTGGATCTACCGCTGGGTAAATACCTAATGAAGCAATTTGACGACTTAATACAACGGTTGAGTCTAAGTGAGCAAAGGTTGTCGCTGGTGATGGGTCAGTCAAGTCATCAGCAGGGACATAAACAGCTTGCACAGAGGTAATAGAACCTGTTTTGGTTGAAGTAATACGCTCTTGTAATGCACCCATTTCTTCTGCAAGTGTTGGCTGGTAACCTACCGCAGATGGCATACGTCCAAGTAATGCGGATACTTCTGTCCCTGCAAGAGTATAACGATAGATATTATCTACGAAAAATAAAACATCACGTCCTTCATCACGGAATTTTTCTGCCATCGTTAAACCCGTTAATGCAACACGCAGACGGTTACCCGGTGGCTCATTCATTTGTCCATAAACAAGAGACACTTTATCTAATACGTTAGATTCTGTCATTTCGTGATAGAAGTCGTTACCTTCACGAGTACGTTCACCTACCCCTGCGAATACGGAGTAGCCAGAGTGTTCAATCGCAATATTACGGATTAATTCCATCATATTTACGGTTTTACCAACACCCGCACCACCGAATAGACCAACTTTCCCCCCTTTTGCAAATGGGCAGATTAAGTCGATAACTTTGATCCCTGTTTCGAGTAATTCCGTGCTGTTTGCTTGTTCTTCATAACTTGGGGCAGCACGGTGAATAGACCACGTTTCTTCCGCACCAATAGGGCCTTGTTCATCAATAGGTTCACCAAGTACGTTCATAATACGTCCTAGTGTTTTTGTTCCTACTGGAACAGAAATTGGTTTACCTGTGTTAGATACGGATAAACCGCGTTTTAAACCATCTGATGAACCCATTGCGATACAACGTACAATTCCACCACCTAATTGTTGTTGCACTTCAAGTACTAAGCCTGTTTCAACATTTAACGCATCATATACTTTTGGTACAGCATCTTGTGGAAATTCAACGTCAATAACCGCACCGATGATTTGTACAATTTTTCCAGTTGCCATTATCGATCCTCTCTACTTAAATTGCTGCTGCACCAGCAACAATTTCATTCAATTCATTTGTAATACTTGTTTGGCGAGCTTTGTTATAAACTAATTGCAAGTCTTTAATTAAATTACCTGCATTATCAGTTGCTGCTTTCATCGCCACCATTCTAGCTGCTTGTTCAGAAGCCAAATTTTCAACCACCGCTTGATAAACTTGAGATTCTAAATAACGAACTAATAAACTATCTAACAATATTTTTGGTTCAGGTTCGTAAATGTAATCCCAAGATTGGGTATGTTCACCTAAATCATCATTGTCTAATTCAGGCAAAGGAACAAGTTTTTCTAAAGTAGGTTTTTGCGACATTGTGTTGATGAACTTATTATAAGCAATGTAGATAGCATCTAATCTGCCTTCTCTATAAGCATCAAACATTTGATTTGCCGTACCAATTAACTCTTCAACAGAAGGCGTATCACCCATACCTGAATGTTGAGCCTCAATATTCAAGCCAAGCGATTGGAAAAAACCGATACCTTTCGCACCAATTAACCCCAGTGAAACTTCCACTTGTTTTTCTTTCCAATCTTTAATTTCTTGAAGTGCGGTCTTAAATAAGTTGATATTTAAACCGCCACATAATCCACGATCTGTTGAGACAAGTAAGATACCTACTTTTTTTACTTCTCGTTCTACCAAAAACGGATGTTTATAACCAATACTGGCTTTTGACACGTGGCTAATTACACGGCGTATTGCATTTGAATACGGACGTGAAGATGACATTCGATCCTGCGTTTTACGCATTTTCGATGCAGCAACCATTTCCATTGCCTTAGTAATTTTTTGTGTACTTTGAACACTGGAAATTTTGGTTCTTATCTCTTTTGCACCTGCCATTGATTTTCTCCGTTATGTGAATTACCAAGCGCTGTTTGCTTTGAAATTATCTAAAATTGCTTGCAATGTCGCTTTGATTTCATCGTTATAATCGCCAGTTTTGGTTAAACCATTCATAAAGTCTGCATAATTATGTGCTGCATACTCTAAAAGGGCAGATTCAAAAGATGCAATACGATCTAACTCAACATCTTCTAAATAACCGAATTCAACGGCAAATAGAACTAATGCTTGTTGTGCAACGCTTAATGGAGAATATTGTTTTTGTTTCAATAATTCTGTTACTTTCTGACCGTGAGAAAGTTGTTTACGGGTTGCATCATCAAGATCTGAAGCAAATTGTGCAAAGGCGGCTAATTCACGATATTGCGCAAGTGCGGTACGAATGCCTCCAGCCAATTTTTTAATGACTTTAGTTTGCGCCGCACCACCTACACGAGATACCGAAATACCTGGGTTTACCGCAGGACGAATCCCTGAGTTAAACAAGTTAGACTCTAAGAAAATCTGACCATCGGTAATAGAAATTACGTTGGTTGGAACGAAAGCGGATACGTCACCTGCTTGGGTTTCAATAATTGGTAATGCCGTTAAAGAACCTGTTTTACCTGTTACTTTACCCTGCGTGAAACGCTCAACATATTCTGCATTAACACGAGATGCACGCTCAAGTAAGCGAGAATGTAAATAGAATACATCACCTGGGAAAGCCTCACGACCCGGTGGACGGCGTAATAATAATGAAATTTGACGATAAGCTACCGCTTGTTTTGATAAATCATCATAAACAATGAGAGCATCTTCACCACGGTCACGGAAATATTCTCCCATTGCACAGCCTGAATAAGGGGCAAGATATTGGAGTGCAGCAGATTCAGATGCAGATGCCACAACAACAATGGTATTTTGTAATGCGCCGTGTTCTTCTAATTTACGCACAACGTTTGCAATGGTTGATGCTTTTTGACCAATCGCCACATAGATACATTTAATACCAGAGTCTTTTTGGTTAATAATGGCATCAATCGCTAATGCAGTTTTACCTGTTTGACGGTCACCGATAATTAATTCACGCTGACCACGACCAATTGGTACCATTGAATCCACTGCTTTATAACCCGTTTGAACAGGCTGATCAACAGATTTACGATCGATAACACCCGGCGCAATCACTTCTACTGGTGAATAGCCATCGTGTTCAACTTCACCTTTTCCATCAATTGGCTGACCAAGCGTATTCACTACTCGGCCTAATAAACCTCGACCTACTGGTACTTCAAGAATACGTCCTGTACATTGAACTTCCATTCCTTCTGAAAGATCAACATAAGGTCCCATCACTACCGCACCTACTGAATCACGTTCTAAGTTAAGTGCCATAGCATAACGATTACCGGGTAATGCAATCATTTCCCCTTGCATTACATCGCTTAGCCCATGAATACGAATAACCCCATCACTAACAGAAACAATGGTTCCCGTATTACGAGGCTGGCTTACTACATTAAACTCGGCAATGCGTTTTTTAATTAATTCACTAATTTCAGTTGAATTTAGTTGCATCTTTTATTCCTCTTATAATTGCAACTCATTTGCTAGACGAGCCAATTGACCTCGGCTACTTCCGTCAATGACAAAATCATCAGTACGAATAATTACACCTGCAATCAGGGTACTATCAATGCTGCAATTTAATTTAACTTTACGAGCAAGTTTCTTTTCCATTGCTACAGCAATTTTATCTTGTTGCTCTTTACTTAATGGTTGAGCTGAGACAACATTCACTTCTGCAATGGCTTGATGTTCTCTGACATAATGTTGGAACTGTGCAAATACTGCAGGAAGTACAGTTAAACGCTTATTTTCAGCCATTAACCGAATCAAATTTTGCCCATATTGATCAAGTTGGTCGCCACAAATTGAAATCACCGTATCAGCAACGCTATTGGCAGATAAATCGCTAGTAAGAAAATTTTGCATCTCTTGATTTTCAACCACTTGAGAAACAAAACTTAACATTTCTGTCCATTTTTCTACCGCACTTTTATTTTGCGCTTGCTGTTCAACGGCAAAATCAAATGCTGCTTTTGCATAAGGGCGAGCTATGGTAGTTAATTCTGACATAAGCTCAACCTTCCTATAATTCTGCAACTAATTTATCAATAATGTCATTGTTTGCCGCTTCATCAACTGTACGACCCACAATTTTCTCAGCACCAGCAACGGCTAAAGAAGCAACTTTTGCACGTAATTCTTCTTGAACACGTTTACGCTCTGATTCAATTTCAGCATGACCTTGTTCAATAATTTTTGCTTTCAATGCTTCAGCTTCTGCTTTTACTTCTTCAAGAATTTCATTACGGCGTTTATTCGCTAAATCCACAATTTCTTGAGCTTGAAGTTTTGCTTGATTCATTTCTTGTTCAATCAAAACTTTTACATCAGCCTGTTCTTTTTTTGCTACTTCTGCCGAGCTTAACGCATTTGCGATTTGGCTTTGACGTTCTTCAATCGCCTTAATAATCGGGGGCCAAACGTATTTCATACAAAATAATACGAAAAGCACAAAGGCGATAGTTTGCCCGATTAATGTTGCGTTAATATTCACAACGGTCCTCCTAACTTATTAGTTATTAACTCTTTACCTAGTAAAGAATTATCCGTTATGCGCCTAATAATGAAGCAAATGGATTTGCAAATGCAAAATATAAACCAATACCTACAGCAATCATTGCGATAGCATCAAGTAAACCAGCAACAATAAACATTTTTGTAAGCAATGAGTTAGCTAATTCAGGTTGGCGAGCAGCTGATTCTAGGTATTTACCACCAAGAATACCAAAGCCAATTGCCGTTCCCAATGCAGCAAAAGCAAACATAATTGCAGAAGCAATGATTGTTGCACTAATTACAGTTTCCATAGTTTTCTCCGTTTGATTAAAAATGGGCTGGGCCCGTTAAAGTTAAAAGAAATTAATGTGCGTCTGATTTATTATAAGCAATGCTTAAATAAACAACCGTTAACATCATAAATATAAAGGCTTGTAGTGTAACAACTAAAATATGAAAAATAGCCCACGCAAGATGTAATGGAATTCCCAAACTCGCTACAAACATATTAGCTGAATACATTACGGCAATAAGAATAAAAATTAATTCCCCTGCATACATATTACCGAATAAACGTAATGCTAAAGAAACAGGTTTAGAAATTAATGTTACTGTTTCAAGAACAAAATTGACTGGAATAAATGCCCAATGATTGAATGGGTGCATCGTATATTCTTTGACTAACCCAGAAAAACCTTTTGACTTCACTGTGTAATATAAAATTAAGCAAAAAACACCTAATGCTAGCGCAAAAGTAATGTTCATATCCGTAGTAGGCACCGCACGCAATGGGATATGATGATCACCTGAAAGCATTGCAGCAATTTGTGGTAAGTAATCTACTGGCAATAAATCAATGGTATTCATAATAAATACCCAGACGAAAATAGTAAGTGCTAAAGGTGCAACAAAATCTCTACTTCCATGGAAATTTTCTTTTACCACACCATTAACCCACTCAACTAAAATTTCTACTGCGGCTTGTAACTTACTTGGAACTCCGGTTGTTGCTTTTTTTGCCACACGACGGAATAAATACAAGAAAATAATTCCAGTAACAATTGAAAAAAGAAGAGAATCAAGATTAAATGACCAAAAACCTTCTCCCGATGAAAGATAAGTTAAATGGTGTTGGATATATTCAATCGATGTTTGAGATGAACCTTCCGCTGACATATGTTTTCCTATGAATTTATTGTAGTGTGATGACTAAAAAGCAACGGAAACAAATTATTGGCAATAATAACGCCGAAGTAGCCAGAAAATAATGGCAAGGGCAATATAGGGTTTAAGTTCAATAAACAAATTGAAAATAAAATCACCGTTATGCCAAATTTGATCCCTTCACTTTGGTATAAACGTTTTACTTGTTGCGATAAGTCTTTTTTGTTTTTACTAAACATTATCCACAAAAAGCAAAGTTGCGGAACAAATGCACATATCATTCCAGCAAATAAGGATAAAAACTGTGCATCAGTAAGTAATAAAAAAGCACTCAACGTGAGCAAACTAATGAGTAATCCTTCAATGACTAAAATACGATAATATTGTTTTCTTGTTTGTTGTAGAATTTTTGACATCGTATTGATTACTTATAAAAAATCATCTTATAAAATCGAAATAAATTATACAATTCCCACGATTTTATGCAATAGCTAAGCTGACAAAAAAGCACAGCAATGCTAAATATTCTGTCAGAAGTTATTACGGTTTTTTTATCCCGATCACGCTTTCTTTGTTAGTAAAACCAAATGCCGTTCCCCTACTAATTCAGGTACGGCTAAAGGCACAATCTTATTAACCTGAATTGATGGGCTTAACGCCGATGCTTCTTGAGGTTGATAAATACCTTTCAAAGCATAAAAAATGCCTTGTTGATTGAGTAAATGAATACACCAATCCGTCATATCTTTAAGCGAGGCAAACGCGCGACTTAATACGCCATCAAAGCGTTCCTCAGGCTGATATTCTTCCACTCGACTCAATACGGGCGTAACATTGGTAATGCCTAGCTCTCGCAGCGCATTACGAATAAAACTAATGCGTTTGCCTAAGCTATCTAACAACACAAAGGTTTTATCTGGGTTGATAATGGCTAAGGGTAAACCGGGTAAGCCGGGGCCTGTTCCTACATCAATAAAACGTTCACCTTGTAAGTAAGGACTGACAACAAGGCTATCCATAATATGCTTGACTAACATATCTTGCGGATCTCGCACAGAAGTGAGATTGTAAGCCTTGTTCCATTTATCTAGCAAAGCCACGAGCTTAACTAGCTGCGCTTTTTGCTGATCGCTCACAGAAAGTGCGGTGCTTTTTAGCAGAAAATTTAATTTTTCTTTAAGTTCTTCAATGTTAGCCATTATTCACCACGCTTTAGCATACCTTGTTTTTTCAGGTTCACCAATAAAATAGAAATTGCCGCAGGAGTTACCCCTGAAATACGGCTTGCTTGTCCAATAGAAGTAGGACGATGTTGGATTAATTTTGACCGCACTTCATTAGATAATCCAGATACCGCATCATAATCAAAATTATCGGGAATTTCTGTATTTTCATAACGTTTTTGACGTGCGATTTCTTCTTGCTGATGTTCAATATAACCTTGATATTTGATCGCAATTTCTACTTGCTCAGCGGCTTCTTTATCTTCAATCGCAGGCGCAAAAGGAGTTAATTGCGTAAGAGATTGATAATTCACTTCAGGGCGACGTAATAAATCTTCACCACTTGCTTCACGGCTTAATGGACTATTGAGCAAGGCATTCGCTTGTGCTAAATATTCAGAACGAGGGTGCAACCAAATACTACGTAAACGCTGGCGCTCTAATTCAATATTTTCCATTTTTTGATTAAAACGCGCCCAACGCTTTTCATCAATTAAGCCAAGTTTATGCGCCGTTGGGGTTAAGCGAATATCCGCATTGTCTTCACGTAACAATAAACGGTATTCTGCACGAGAAGTGAACACTCGATAAGGCTCTTTTGTTCCTAAGGTACAAAGATCATCAACTAACACACCAATATAAGCCTGATCACGATGTGGATACCAACTGTCTTTGCCCTGAACATAAAGTCCCGCATTGATGCCCGCTAATAAGCCCTGTGCAGCAGCTTCTTCATAGCCTGTGGTACCGTTAATTTGTCCAGCAAAAAATAACCCGTTAATGGCTTTTGTTTCTAGGGTCGGTTTTAAATCACGCGGATCAAAATAATCATATTCAATGGCATAACCCGGTTTGATAATGCGTGCATTTTCCAGCCCTTTCATTGAATTCACAATGCCCATTTGCACATCAAATGGCAAACTGGTTGAAATGCCGTTTGGATAAACTTCATTTGAAGTCAAACCTTCAGGCTCAAGATAAATTTGGTGAGAATTACGTTCAGCAAAACGCATTACCTTATCTTCAATAGAAGGACAATAACGTGGGCCAATGCCTTCGATCACGCCTGCATACATTGGGCTACGATCTAAATTATTCCGGATCAATTCATGCGTTTGTTCATTTGTATGGGTGATATAGCAAGGAATTTGGCGAGGATGTTGATCCACCGATCCCATAAAGGAAAAAACAGGTAATTTTTCATCGCCGTGTTGTTTTGCGAGTACATCAAAATTAATTGTCCTCGCATCAATACGCGGTGGTGTGCCTGTTTTTAGACGATCTACGCGTAAGTTAAGATCACGCAAGCGATGAGCTAAACTCACTGAAGCCGGATCCCCAGCACGACCGCCTGCATAATTTTCCATTCCAATGTGGATCTTGCCCGATAAAAATGTTCCCGCAGTTAAGATCACGGATTTGGCTCGAAATTTTAATCCCATTTTGGTTTCTACACCAGATACACGATCCTGTTCGATCAAAATATCCGTAACCTCTTGTTGGAAAATATCTAAATTTGGTTGGTTTTCAAGTGCGATCCTAACTGCTTGGCGATACAACACGCGATCCGCTTGCGCACGGGTAGCACGTACCGCAGGGCCTTTGCTGCTATTTAACGTACGAAATTGAATACCGGCTTGATCCGCAGCCGTTGCCATCAAGCCTCCCATTGCATCAATTTCTTTTACCAAATGGCCTTTACCAATACCACCAATGGCAGGGTTACAAGACATTTGCCCTAATGTATCCACATTGTGGGTTAATAATAAGGTTTTTAATCCCATTCGTGCTGGTGCAAGCGCTGCTTCAGTTCCTGCGTGTCCACCACCAATAACAATCACATCATAATTTTCCGTATAAAACATAATAACCTTAATTGCGTGATAAATTTGATCTTCATAAAAGTAACCGCGTATTCTACATTAAATTGATCATTGCTTAAATCGAAGATTGAAGATCCCGTGAAATTTGTTTACAAGATCAAAGGATCAAGAAAAATGATCGTTGCTTATAAATATAAGATCTATTTTTATATATAAAGATCTTATTATGATAATTATTAGGATCGCTGATCTTTGTGAATAAGGGGAAAATTCATTTAAAAATAAAGGAGTTAGATCCTTTTTAAAGCTGTTTAGATCACCGCTTGATCTTGCTGTATATCTTGTGAGTAAAAGTAAAAGTTATCCACAGATAATCGTTAAGGTATTTTTATTTACAGAGTAAATACAATATTTAGACAAGTTTCTTCTTAGTTATCCACAGATGAAATTTAAAGAGATCATAAAAAACAAGAAAGCGATCTGATGAAATGCTCATCAGATCTAAGGTTAAAGATGAGATAAAAAAGTCGGGATCCAATCTTCGGCATACTGTTCTTGATCGTCCACAGCAAGAACATCAATTGTTAAAGGATCACAAATTTGTTGTGCGCTTTGTTCGGTTAAATGGTCTTGTACAATGTTTACCGCATTGCAGAAAGTATCATAATCGGAATTTCCTAACCCGATCACCGCAAAGCGCAAATGGGATAAATCTGGCTTTCGTAGCTTAATTTCATCAAATAATGGTTTCAAATTATCGGGTAATTCTCCCGCTCCGTGAGTTGAGGTTACAATAAGCCAAAGGGGTTCATTGGCCACCTCGGCAAAATGAGGCCCGTGAAAAAGTGCGGTACAAATTTGTTGTGTTTCTAATACTTGTTGTAGATGTTCTGCGACATATTCTGCGCCACCTAATGTACTACCGCTAATTAAGCATACTTTATTATTCATTTTTACTCCTAAAAAATAAGGCTTAGATGATCACCTAAGCCTCTATTTTTATTAATAAAATTAAACGTTATCAATACGACCTAACAAAGAGCGCAAACGTTCTTGCCAGTTTTCATGTTCGCTCTTGAGTTGCTCATTTTCATTGCGTAATGTTTCGTTTTGTTGTTGCGCTTGATTATTTTTTTCTTTTAATTCTTCAACTTCTAATTGAAGTAATTCAATTGTTTCAACGGCTTGTTTAATTTTTGTTTCAAGTTGGTCTAAAATTTCTAACGACATAGTGGATTCCTTTTAAAAAAATGGTTAATGAACATAGATGTATGCTTATTCTACCTGAGTTTATTGATTTCGCAAAAAAATTTATCTTTTTATAACGCAATCGTTTGCAGAAATGATAGAATACGCCGATTTTTAAACAACCAAAGGATCAAAAAATGAATAGAGCATTAGCCATTGAATTTTCTCGAGTTACCGAAGCTGCTGCGCTTGCTGGTTTTGCTTGGTTGGGGCGTGGGGATAAAAATGCCGCCGATGATGCCGCTGTGCAAGCAATGCGATTGATGTTAAATCAAATTGAAATGCGTGGTGAAGTGGTGATTGGTGAAGGCGAAATTGATGAAGCGCCGATGCTCTATATTGGTGAGAAAATTGGTACAGGAACTGGCGAAGAGGTTTCTATTGCTGTTGATCCTATTGAAGGGACAAGAATGACGGCAATGGGGCAACCAAATGCACTTTCTGTGTTAGCTGCAGGGGGAAAAGAGACCTTTTTACGTGCGCCGGATATGTATATGGAAAAATTGGTCGTAGGTCCTGAAGCAAAAGGAATGATTGATTTAAACTTACCATTGGAACAAAACTTGCGCCGTGTAGCATCAAAAATGGGAAAATTACTTTCTCAATTAACGGTGATTACCCTAGATAAACCGCGCCACACTGAAGTCATTAAAAAAATGCAGCTACTTGGAGTGAAAGTCTTGGCGATTCCAGATGGTGATGTTGCCGCATCAATTTTATGCTGTTTGCCTGATGGTGGCGCAGATATGCTGTATGGTATTGGCGGCGCGCCTGAAGGCGTGGTGGCTGCGGCAGCTATTCGTGCCTTAGGGGGAGAAATGCAAGCACGTTTAATTCCTCGTCATCAAGTAAAAGGCAGTTCACCAGAAAATCAATCCATTGCGGCAGATGAAATTCGTCGTTGCCAAGAAATGGGCATTGAAGTGAATCAAGTGCTGAAATTAGAAGAGTTAGTGCGTGATGATAATCTTGTTTTTTCTGCCACAGGTATTACTAATGGTGATTTGCTTAAAGGTATTCATCGTCGCGGTAATTTAGCGACAACGGAAACCTTACTGATTCGTGGCCGTTCACGTACCATTCGTCGTATTCAATCTGTGCATTATTTAGATAGAAAAGACACCGCACTTTATCGTTTAATTGATGCCTAACTGCGTTTTATTTGTTTTATGCTCATCTAGGCGGAAGTTCTCCGCCTAATGGGGTTTTCTGCAAATTAAAGTGCGGTGCTTTTTTTCATTATTTTTCAATTTATTATTTACCTGCCTGAGATTTTTGCGAAATTAGCCAAAAGCCTAAAAATTTGCTATAATCTGCCCAATTTTTTATCAATAAAAACAGAGAATTGTTATGTCGAATAATGTCCCAGAAAATTATGGTGCAAGTAGTATCAAAGTATTAAAAGGCCTTGATGCAGTGCGTAAACGCCCCGGTATGTATATTGGTGATACCGATGACGGAACAGGGTTACATCATATGGTTTTTGAAGTTGTAGATAACGCCATTGATGAAGCATTGGCGGGCTATTGTTCTGATATTATTGTGACTATTCATTCTGATAATTCTGTTTCAGTGCAAGATGATGGTCGTGGTATTCCAGTGGATATTCACCCTGAAGAAGGGGTATCGGCCGCAGAAGTGATTATGACAGTATTGCACGCAGGCGGAAAATTTGATGATAATTCTTATAAAGTGTCTGGTGGATTGCATGGTGTGGGTGTGTCCGTAGTTAATGCGTTATCTGATAAATTACAGCTCACCATTCGCCGTCAAGGCAATGTTCACGAACAATTCTATCATTTAGGTGATCCGCAAGCACCTTTAACTATTATTGGTGAAACTAGCCAAACGGGAACGACGGTGCGTTTTTGGCCAAGTCCAAGCATTTTCACCAATATTGAATTTGAATATGACATTTTGGCTAAACGCTTGCGCGAGCTTTCTTTTTTAAATTCAGGGGTATCCATTCGTTTAATTGATGAACGTGATGATAAACAGGATCACTTTCATTATGAAGGCGGAATCCAAGCCTTTGTGGAATATTTAAATAAAAATAAAAATCCAATTCATCAAAAACCATTTTATTTTTCCACAGAAAAAGATGATATTGGTGTTGAAGTTGCTTTGCAGTGGAATGAAGGCTATCAATCGGAAAATATTCATTGCTTCACCAATAATATTCCACAACGTGATGGAGGAACTCACTTAGCTGGTTTCCGTGCCGCTTTAACGCGAACCTTAAATGCCTATATGGAAAAATCAGGGCTGAATAAAAAAGGCAAGAACGATAAAGTGGAAACCTCAGGTGATGACGCACGTGAAGGGCTAGTCGCGATTATTTCAGTGAAAGTACCTGATCCAAAATTCTCTTCACAAACTAAAGATAAATTGGTTTCTTCCGAAGTAAAAGGGGCGGTGGAATCCGCCATGAATGAGCGCTTGCAAGAATATTTGGAAGAAAATCCAAATGACGCCAAAATGATTGCAAGTAAAATTATTGATGCAGCGCGCGCGCGCGAAGCTGCACGCAAAGCTCGTGAAATGACACGTCGTAAAGGGGCATTGGATATTGCAGGGTTACCCGGTAAGTTAGCAGATTGCCAAGAACGTGATCCCGCTTTATCTGAACTCTACCTTGTGGAAGGGGATTCTGCCGGAGGGTCAGCAAAACAAGGGCGTAATCGTAAAAATCAAGCAATTTTGCCATTAAAAGGGAAAATCCTAAATGTAGAAAAAGCCCGTTTTGATAAAATGCTTTCTTCCCAAGAAGTGGGAACATTAATTACTGCGCTTGGCTGTGGAATTGGGCGTGATGAATATAATCCAGATAAATTGCGTTATCACAGTATTATTATAATGACCGATGCTGATGTGGACGGTGCGCATATTAGCACCTTATTGCTCACTTTCTTCTATCGTCAAATGCCTGAATTAATTGAACGTGGTCATATTTATATTGCTCAACCGCCACTTTATAAAGTGAAAAAAGGTAAAAATGAAGAGTACATTAAAGATGATGAAGCAATGGCACAATATGAACTGAATATTGCTTTAGATGGCGCAGCGTTATATACCACGAAAGATGCTCCTGCAATGAGTGGGGTGGCATTAGAAAAATTGGTGTCTGAATATAACAGCGTGCAAAAAATGATTGCACGTTTAAGCCGCCATTATCCAGAAAGTGTTTTAAAAACCTTGATTTATCAACCTGAATTAACCGTCGCTTTAATGCAAAATGAAAGTGCGGTGGAATTTTGGGCCAAATCTTTGGTTGAAAACTTAACGGAAAAAGAAAGCAGCGGTAATCATTATAGTTATAAATTGCATTTCAATAGCGAACGCCATTTACACGAAGTTGTGCTAACCGTGCGTACTCACGGCATTGATACAGAATATGTATTTGGCTTCCAATTTATCAATGGTAATGATTATGCCCGCATTGTGAAATTGGGTTCACAGCTCAACGGCTTACTTGAGCCTGATGCTTATATCGCACGCGGTGAACGTCAATATCCAGTAACAACGTTTGAACAAGCGGTAGAATGGTTAGTAAAAGAATCGCGTCGCGGTTTAATGGTACAACGTTATAAAGGGTTAGGTGAAATGAATCCAGAGCAGCTTTGGGAAACCACAATGGATCCTGAAACACGTACAATGTTGCAAGTTACCATTAAAGATGCTGTGGCAGCTGATCAGCTCTTCACTACCTTAATGGGGGATGAAGTTGAACCTCGTCGTGAGTTTATTGAATCTAATGCATTACGAGCTAACTTAGATATTTAATCCTTTCTAATAAAAAAAGCCACTTACAAAAAATGTGAGTGGCTTTTTTGTTAGGGAAAAGGAACAAAATGGGCAGAATATTATTACCCATTTTATATTTTGCTATTTAACTGAAGATTATTTTTTCATATTATCGTTTGTTAACGGTTTGCCTTGGTATTCTCCCGTTAGGCTATATAAGAAATCAACAATATCGCTAACTTGTTCTTTTGACAAACTTACGCCACGTTGATATTTCAACATCATTTCCACAGCTTGGGTTAAATCTTGTGCGTTTGCATCGTGGAAATAAGGGGCAGTAAGCGCAATATTACGTAATGTTGGTACTTTAAAACGGTGTTTATCATAAGGATTTTTTGTTTGTGCGAAGCGACCGTCATCGGCTTCTGTTAATGGTTTATTACGGTCAGCAAAATAATCTGCTTTCACGCCCATCAGTTCATAAGATTGACCACCTAAATTGATGCCAGTATGACAGGTATCACATTTATATTGGTGGAATAAGGCATAACCGTTTTTCTGTGTTGCAGTTAAGGCACTTTCATCACCTTGTAAATAGCGATCGAAAGGGCTATTTGGGGTAATTAAGGTTTTCTCAAATTCTGCAATGGCATCTGTAATCGTTTTTTCGTTAAAGCCTTCAGGGTAAATTTTTTCAAAAGCTTGTTTGAGTGCTTCATCTTTATTGAGATTATTAATAATTTGTTGCCAATTTTCTGCACCCATTTCTACGGGGTTTAAAGGCGGTCCTCCTGCTTGTTCTGCTAAGTTTGCAGCACGCCCATCCCAGAATTGAACGATATTGAAAGCTGCGTTATAGACAGTAGGTGCATTAATTCCTCCTTTCTGCCCTTTAATTCCAGTAGAAGTGGCAAGATTATCCACCCCGCCGGTATTCAAACCGTGACAAGTGGCACAAGCAATGGTACCGTCACCTGATAATGAGGTACTATGATAAAGGGTATTACCCAAATCAACTTTGGCAGGATTAACTGGCACATTTTGTGGTACAGGTTGTACGAAGCGTTCGGCTGATGTGCCAGAGGTATTTGCAGGAAGCTGGTATTCTTGACGAACTTTATGAATCCAATCAAGCAAGGTTGTTTTCTCTTGTTCATTTAAACCGGATCCCCAATGTACTATTTTGAAAGAATGAATAGGCATTTCGTTATTTTGAATGACACTTTCAAGTTTAGCTAACGCTGCGGCAGAAATGCGTTGAGGTTGATTAAGATAATCTGTGATGTTATCCAACAAAAAATGAGCTTGTCCTTGTTGAATGTCTTTTTTCATTAGACTGCTAGCGATAGGTAATTTAGCGTAAAATGGCATATTAGTGTTGCTGCTATGGCAATATTGACAGCCATTATTATATAACACTGTTTCAACGACACGTTGCTGTTGATCAGTCGTTTGACTTTCTTGCAAACGCCGTTGTGTTTCTTGTTTATCAAAATGGTGGATATATGCCACCGTCCCTAGGTAAGTGGCGACACTTGCACCAATAAATGTAAATAACCACGATTGAGGTTTCATAAGATTCTCCTTTATAGAATAGTAAGTTAGGAAACATCTCGCACAGTATTAACAATTATTAAGAAAGGAATATTGATAGAAATCAATAAATTTCATTGGTAAATTCTATAGATTTAATAGGTATAATTTTTGTGTGGTTATTTATAATTGTTTGATTATTAAAATAATAAAGTATGATATAGAGACACTGCATTATTTTTAGTCTAAATAGTAGGAATATAAAAAAGCCAAAAAAATAACCGCACTTTAGTTATGAGTAAAATTTTGCTTTCATTTGTTGCAATACCGCATTAGGATCAAGTTCCAAAGCAAAGCAGTAATCCATAAATTCTATAACATCAAGACGGCGATCCCCTGTCTCAATTTTCCCAATCAAAGAATAGATCACGCCTAAACGCTCTGCTAAGGCACGTTGTGATAACCCCAGTGATTTTCGTTGAGAAATAAATAATTGGCGAAGGAATTGTTGTTCCTCTGAGTGAATTGAGGTTCGTAATTTTTTCATTGCACCTATTTTAGGTTCGGTATAGAATGAACCTGTTTTAGGTGCTAATTAGGAGAATACGATGTCACTTATCAGTAAAACCTTTGGAGGGTTAAATAAAGCATATTATTTTCGCCATCTTTTCTTTGGAGTAGTGATATTTATATTACTTGAACTACTAATCTTTAATGCAGGAAAGGGGATTATTGATCATAAATTCATTCTTTCAACATTAATGTTCTTGATTTTTACGCTATTGTATCCTTATTCTCGTTTTGTTTATGAAAGTATAGTCGGTTATATTTTCGGAGAGAATGTATTTATTGTGAATGCCATTTTGTTATTAATAACAAAAATGGTCACAATGTTAATATGTTTTATGTTTAGTTGGATAATTGCGCCAATTGGTTTAGTTTTTCTTTATTTTTATCATACAAAACAAGAAAAACAGACTGAACAAGAATAATATAGCCACTTAATTTTAAGCTAATAAGGCGTATCTTATTTTAAGATACGCCTTATTCTATTTTTAGATATATGATTTGCTGTTTTCTATGGTTCTTTCAGTTTAAAAGAAGACGAGGTAATGCAATGGGAATGCTCAGCGTGAATATAATTTGGCATTATTTTAAAATGGGATAATCTTATTTAACAGGACAATAAAATGAGTGTTAAAAATAGCCACATCATTTGTGGCTATTTTTCTATGTGTATTTTTATTTTTCTTTAGGTAATCTTTTTATGGAGAAAAGTAATCCTCCCCAAATGATGACTAAAGCGATGACCATCATAATAATTGCATTATTGCTCATTTGATTGTTCTCCTTTGCCGTGTTCTTTAAGATTGAATAATTCTTCATCTTTCCATTTTAATCGTGAAAGAAGGAATGAAATGACAACAAGGGCAACTGCCATTCCCCAACCGAAGGTATTCACAAACCAAGATGGGTAGCCTTCGTAACCGTTTGTAAAGACTTTTGCACCTTCACTTAATAGCATAAATGCTAAGATACCTGTGGTAAGTACAATACATAGGCGCCAAAAGAACCCTACTTTGAAAGAGGAGGTTTCATTTAAATGTTTACCTAAAATACCAAGCTTTTCATTTGCAACAATTGCAACTAATGAA
Source organism: Avibacterium sp. 21-595 (assembly GCF_023611905.1). Taxonomy (NCBI): domain Bacteria; kingdom Pseudomonadati; phylum Pseudomonadota; class Gammaproteobacteria; order Pasteurellales; family Pasteurellaceae; genus Avibacterium; species Avibacterium sp. 21-595. The sequence continues at coordinate 115,937 of NZ_CP091455.1, forward strand.
ACAAATGCAACAGCAACAATACCAAAATAATTAACAAATTTATCTAATACATCAAGCATTGGTAAGCCTGTTGTTGTACCGAATAGTGCGGTAGAAATAAACATCATCGGTAATCCAACAATAAATGTCGCTTTGGCACGGCGCATTCTAAGCTTATCTTGTAAAGCAGCAATAATAACTTCAAGGATCGATATAAAAGAAGTTAATGCAGCAAAGGTGAGAGAGGCAAAGAATAATACCCCTAATACTTCACCAAATGGGGCTTTATTGATAATCGTCGGGAAGGCAAAAAAGGCTAAACCAATTCCCCCTTTCGCCACTTCACTCACTTCTTGTCCTGATGCGGTTGCCATAAAGCCTAGGGCTGCAAAAACCCCAATTCCAGCTAATAGTTCAAAACTACTGTTTGCAAAGCCAACAACTAGCCCATTCCCAGTTAGATCCGATTCTTTTTTCAAATAAGAGGCATAGGTAATCATAATGCCGAAACAGATTGATAGGGAGAAGAAGATTTGTCCATAGGCAGCAATCCACACACTTGGGTCAGAAAGTTTTGACCAATTTGGTGTAAAGAGTGCATCTAATCCTTTTGCTGCACCGGGTAAAAATAGCGAGGAAACAACAAGAATAATAAACATCACCACTAATAAAGGCATTAAAATTGATGAAGTTTTGGCTATACCTTTTTGTACGCCTAGAGCAAGTACTCCTAATGCTACTAACCATACTGCAATTAATGGTCCAACAATCATTCCAACAAATTTAAAACTAACGCCCTGGGAAATATCCCCCATTTGCAAGAAGTCATGTAAGAAGAAATCTATTGGTTTATCTCCCCATGCACCACTTATTGCGAAATAGGTATAACTAGCAGCCCAGCCAAGTACAACAGCATAATAAATGGCAATAATAACGTTTACCATAACTTGCCACCAACCAAAGGTTTCAAAATGGCGGTTAAAACGACGATAGGATAACGGCGCACCACCACGATGGCGATGTCCAATAGCATAATCAAGGAATAAAAGTGGAATACCCGCAGTTAAAAGGGCAACAAGATAAGGAATGATGAATGCACCACCACCGTTTTCGTATGTAGTATAAGGAAAACGCCAAATGTTTCCTAACCCTACAGCAGAACCGATAGCAGCAAGAATAAATGCACGACTTCCTGAAAAGGTTTCACGTTTTGCTGACTGTGTCATAGTACCACCTGATTAAACGTTAAAGAAATGTAAAGGCTAGGAATATAGCGGAATATCAATTTTAGTCAATAGCAAAAAATACGCAAAATTGGATATTTATATCGTTATTTTTGAACTAAACTAGTTTTTTGTTTTGTAAATTGGTTTATTTTTAGTTTGATATACTTATTTGGGTGGATTGATAAATAATCGTGCTAAAAATGGCAACATATTGCCGAATAAAAAACTAGTAGAAAAATTCAAAAAATTTTATAAAAAATGACCGCACTTTTCTTTATCTTTCTGCCATAAAAACAAACCTCGCCTATTTAGCGAGGTATTTTATTCGGTTTAATCGGATTAAAGGCATTTTAGCAAGGGCGTTATGTCGGGCATTACCCCTCGCCATAAATAAAAGGCGTGGGCAGCTTGACCAACAAGCATTCCAAAGCCATCGCTATAATGCTGTACACCTTGCTGTTTGGCAAGGGCAATAAAGGGCGTGTCTTCGCCTTTGCTGTATTGCATATCGTACACCGCGCCTGCTTGTTGCAAAATGGTTGGATCAATGGCTACGGTTTGACCTTGTAAGCCTAAGGAAGTGGCATTGATAATAAGATCAAATTTTTGCACGGGAATATCAGTAAGGGTACAACCTTGAATATTGCCGTAGGCGTTGAATTTTTTCGCTAATTCCGTTGCTTTAGCTAAGGTGCGGTTAGCCAGCAAAATCTTTTGTTCCGCTTGTAATAGAGGAAACAGCACACCTTTGGTTGCGCCACCTGCGCCTAAAATGAGTACTGATTGTTGCGGTTTGAGCCAGCCTAAGCGTTGTAAATCGCTCACCAAGCCTGCACCGTCTGTGTTGTCGGCATAAAGTGTACCGTCGGGTAATTTTTTCAGCGTATTACAGGCAGTGGCGAGCAAACAACGATCACTATGTTGATCCGCCAATTGAAATGCGCGCTCTTTGAATGGGGCGGTGATATTGCAACCTTTTGCCCCTTCAGCAAAAAAGCCGAGGAGTTGTTGTTCAAAGTGTTGTTCATCACCGAGCATTGCCACGTAGTCTAATGTTTGCTGAGTTTGTTGGGCAAAAATTTGGTGAATTTGTGGTGATTTGCTTTGAGCAATGGGATTTCCCCAAACAGCATATTTATCCATAAAAATCCTTATTAACCTTGACGGAAAAGTTGTTGTGTAAACAGATCGCGTATTTCTGAAGGGTTTGTTGCGTTTCCCACCGCCATTTTTAACACAGGAAAGTGTTCGCCAAACTGGGCTTTCACGGCTTGATAGGTGCGACAAGGCGGTAAGCCGGTTAAATTGGCACTGGTGGAAGTGAGTGCAAAGCCCGCTTGTTCGCAGAGCTGTTTTACCGCAGGGTGATCGCTAATACGAACGGCAATAGTAGAGAACTGTCCCGTGAGAAATTTCGGTGTTGTTGGCTTTGCCGGTACCACCCACGTGGTCGGGTGATCATAATGGGCATTCAAGCGTTGCCAGTGCGTTTCATTAAGCTTACGTTCATCAATAAAAGGCAACAGAAAATCTAACTGCGGTGCGATTAAAATCAACCCTTTTTCCACAGGGCGCTGTTTTAAAAGCAATAATTTTTGCACCGCACTTTCACTGAGAGGATTACAGCCCAAGCCAAACACCGCTTCAGTGGGGTAAGCGATGATTTCATTTTGTTTTAATAGCTCAACGAGTTGAGCGATATTCTGTTCGTTATTCATTGTTTGTTTCAAATTGATGACGACACGCTTTGTTGGCACATAACCAAATGCGACGCAAAGTGCGGTCAGTTTTTTCTTCTTTTTTCAGCGTACTTATCGGATAACCACATTGAGGACAAGGCACTGCATAGGGTTGGCTGGCAAGGGTAAATTTACATTTTGGAAACTGATTACAGCCATAAAACACCTTGCCTTGGCGTCCGCGTCGTGGCACAAGGCTACCCTTTCCACAAGCAGGACAAGGCAGATGCTCTTGTTCGGGGTCAAGCTCTTCGTGAACGATATAATCACATTGCGGATAATCACTACACCCGATGAACATACCAAATTGCCCTTGTTTTAATTGTAAAAAATGACCGCACTTTGGACAGTATTGGTCTAATTCTTTCAAGACTTTTGTTTCGTGAGTGGGGTGTAAAGGCTTGATAAAATCGCATTGTGGATAGGCACTGCAACCTAAAAATAACCCTTTTTTGCCTTTTTTAATTTGTAATACCGAACCACATTGTGGGCAATGTTCGTCGTGTTTGCTGGCTTGAAATAGGCTTTTACTCATCACATTTCTCACTTGATGCGAATAAACTTATCCCAACTTGGCGAAGCAATTGGGCGGTTTCAAACACGGGCAACCCCATCACACCGCTAAAACTGCCATCAATACGCGAAATAAATAGTCCACCTAGCCCTTGAATCCCATAAGCCCCCGCTTTATCCATTGGCTCACCAGTGGCGATATAAGCCAAAATATCTTGCTTAGTCAATAAGCTAAAGGTAACTTGGCTCGTTTGTACAAGGCTATGGATTTGATTAGGCAAACTGACACACACAGCAGTTAGCACTTGGTGCGTTTTACCTGAAAGCAAGCTAAGCATTTGTACCGCTTGGGCTTCATCTTGTGGCTTGCCTAAAATTTTCCCATCGCAAACCACGCTAGTATCTGCGGATAAAATAGGTAAGTGCGGTACAAAATTAGCACGTTTTTCAAGTTGTTGGCGTGCGGCGTGATTTTTCTCTTGCGCCATTCTGCGTACATAATCCACGGGCAGTTCATCGGCATTTGGGGTTTCATCAATATCCGCATTAAAGATTTCCACTTCCAGCCCCAACTGTTGTAACAGTTGTAAACGGCGAGGGCTTTGCGAGGCAAGATAAAGTTGAGCTTGTTTTGACATTTTTTCCGCTGATTAAACAAAAATTGCATTATACTTTATTATAGTTCTGTAAAGATTTCATCTGAAAAATCTACCGCACTTGTTTCATTGTTGATCTTAATTTGAACGAAGAAAAAAGAGCGGGGAAAATTTTGTTAATTTTTAGGAAAAATAATGATCGAATTTACACAATCTCAATGGCTTGGGATAACCGTCCTATTGCTTATTTTATCCTTGGTGCTGTTTTTTATTAGCACCAAATATCAACGAGATAAGCAACAACTTGCCCAAGAACTGAATAAAAACGTCAATGATTTTAACCTGTTATTGGAAAAGTATGAAACCTTGTCGCAACTGCGTTACCAGCTTGAGCAGGACAGTGTGAAAGCACAAACACGCGCGGAAGGGTTGCAAACACGGCTGAATGAACGTGATGAAAAAATCCAATATTTACAACAAGAATTGGACGAAGAACAAGCACGCCACGGAAATATTGCAGAGAAAATCACAAGCCTTAAAGAGCAATTTGGTATTGCCACTGCACAAGTGCATAGTTTACAACATCAGTTAAATCAAAGTCGTGTAGAATTAAAAAGCAAGCAGCAGGAGTATGCCGATTTAAACGAAAAATCCACCGCACTTTTACAACAATTTACTGAACTCAAAACCACGTTAGCAGAAAAAGAAAAACATTTTACTCAGCAACAGGAAGATTTTGTTCAAACAAAACAGCAACTTAGCGTTGAATTTCAAAATTTGGCGAATCGTATTTTGGAAGAAAAGAGCCAAAAGTTCGATCAAACCAATCAAGCCAGCCTTGATGCCTTGTTAAAGCCATTTCGTGAGCAAATTGAAGGTTTCCAAAAACGCGTAAATGAAATTCATTCGGAATCCTTAAAGGGCAATGCCAGCCTTGAAAGTGAAATTAAAAAAGTGTTAGACGTGGGACTTACGATGTCGCAAGAGGCGAATAATCTCACTTCTGCTTTAAAAGGGGAAAAGAAAACGCTAGGCAATTGGGGGGAAATTCAGCTTGAACGCGCCTTGCAATTAGCGGGCTTGGTAGAAAATGATCACTATAAAGCACAAGATCATTTCCGCAATGCAGAAGGCAAATCGAATTATCCTGATTTTGTGGTGTATTTACCCGATAACAAACATTTGATTATTGATAGCAAAATGTCCCTTGTTGCCTATGAAAATGCGGTCAGTGCGGACAATGAGCAAAGCCAACAGCAATTTTTGCGTGAACACCACAAGGCGATCAAAAATCATATTGATGAGCTATCACGCAAGGATTACAGCAATTTAATTGGCGTGCATAGCCCTAATTTTGTGCTGATGTTTATTGCGGTTGAGCCAGCTTACATTGAGGCAATGAAACAGGATAGCAATTTGTTTAATTATGCCTATGAAAAAAATGTCATTTTAGTTTCTCACACCACCTTAATGCCGATTTTACGCACTGTTGCAAATTTATGGCGGATTGAACGAGGTAATGCGGAAGCACGAGAAATCAGTGGTAAGGCGGGCGATATTTATAATCAAATGTGCTTGGTGGCAGAACGTCTTGCTAAATTGGGAAATAGCTTGGCAACGGTAAGCGGGCATTATAATCACGCCGTTACCGCCTTTGCAGGGCAACAAGGTTTAGCGGGAAAAATTGAGCGATTTAAAGATTTCTCTGCCAAAGCTAACAAAGTGATGCCACAGGTTGAGCTATTACACAATGATCTCGATTTAGCGAAACTCAGCGCAATTTCAGCGGATCAGATTAAACCCGAAAATCATTGATATTTTGGTAAAAAACAGGTAATTTCATCGCCCACATAAAATGATGAAGGAACGAAGAGTAAACACAGATGGAACATCAATCTATGACATCAAAAGAATCGGTAAAATATAGAACCCCCGTCATATTTAGCCAAATTATTTTTGCTAGCCGCTGGTTACAATTACCCATTTATCTTGGCTTAATTGTCGTACAAGGGATTTATGCCTATAAATTTATGAAATCGCTATGGGAACTTATCTCAAATCTGCAAGAGCTAGATTCCAACGCTATTATGCTTTCCGTGTTAAATTTAATTGATGTGGTAATGATTGCGAATTTATTGGTTATGGTGATTGTGGGCGGTTATGAAATTTTCGTTTCTAAGCTACACACAGATGGACATCCTGATGAGCCTGAATGGCTAAGCCACGTTAATGCTTCTGTGTTGAAAGTAAAACTTTCTATGTCAATTATCAGTATTTCCTCTATTCATATGCTACAAACTTTCGTCAATGCAGCAAATATGCCAGAAGAAACGATGAAGTGGCAATTATTGCTCCATTTAGGCTTTTTGGTTTCTGCCATCGCAATGGCTTATACCGATAAAATTCTGTATAGCACCAGCCATAAAAATCATTAATTTTTCCTTTTTTGCTGGGGCTTGCAACCTGCTAAGGCGATGAGCAAAAAATAGGTAGGGCGTTTAAGTTTAAGCATTTAAATCAGGGGCGTGGAAGAACGCCCCTTTCTTTTTCTTGTGGCGATGCTGCGCTAGCGAAATGTGTATTAGACCATTTTCTTTAATTGATACAAATAGGCTAAGGCTTGTTTTGGTGTCATTTCATCAGGATCGAGATTTTCTAACATTTTTAGTACCGCACTTTGATTTTCCTCTTCGTCTATCAAATGCAATTCGCCTTGTAATTGCTGATTTATCGGATTGGTTAAGTGCGGTGTATTTTCTGATAATTTTTCTAATTGGGTTAATTTTTGCTTCGCTAATTTTATTACGGCTTTGGGAACACCTGCCAGTGCAGCCACTGCTAAGCCGTAACTTTTACTTGCCGCTCCTTCTTGCACTGCGTGCATAAAGGCGATGGTGTCGTTATGTTCCACCGCATCTAAATGCACATTGGCGATCCCTTTTAACTGCTCAGGCAAGACGGTAAGCTCAAAATAATGGGTGGCAAATAAGGTGAGTGAGCGGACTTTTTGTGCCAGCCATTCCGCGCAAGCCCACGCAAGAGAAAGTCCATCATAGGTGGATGTGCCACGTCCAATTTCATCAATAAGTACTAAGCTGTTTGCGGTGGCTTGGTGCAAAATATTTGCCATTTCTGTCATTTCAACCATAAAAGTTGAACGCCCTGATGCAAGATCATCTGAGGCGCCAATACGCGTGAAAATGCGGTCAAGCGGTCCAATCACCGCACTTTCTGCTGGCACGAAAGAGCCTATATAAGCCATTAATGCGATCAATGCGGTTTGACGCATATAGGTACTTTTTCCCCCCATATTCGGCCCTGTTATGATCAATAAATGGCGATTAGCACTCAGATTTACTGGGTTTGCAATAAAAGGGCTTTTTGATACCTGCTCCACCACTGGGTGGCGACCATTTTCGATATTCACGCCGATTTCATCACTAAAAGTGGGGGCGACATAGTTTAGGGTTTCCGCTCTTTCAGCCAAGTTGGTTAGCACATCTAGCTCTGCTAAGGCAAGGCTCGCCAACTGCAATGCACCTAAGTGCGGTAATAATTCATCAAAAATTTGCTCATAAAGTTGCTTTTCCAGAGCAAGGGAAGCCCCTTTTGCTTTCAGGACTTTATCTTCATAGGTTTTTAATTCAGGAATAATGTAACGTTCCGCATTTTTTAAAGTTTGACGGCGTACATAATGAATAGGGGCTTTGTGTGCTTGCCCTTGCGGAATTTGAATATAGTAGCCGTGTACGGCATTAAAGCCAATTTTTAGGCTATCAATCCCGGTAGTTTCTCGTTCTCGTTGTTCCAGTTCTTCCAAATAACGGGTTGCACCGTCAGAAAGGGCGCGCCATTCATCAAGCTCTGCATTAAATCCTTCCGCAATGACACCACCATCGCGAATTAATAAAGGCGGATTTTCAATAATCGCGCGTTCTAATAAATCTAATTGTGGTGAAAAGTCAGCAATCTGTTGAGAAAATGCGGTAAATTGCGGACAGTTTTGTTGATTAAGATAATGTTGAATGGCGGGAATTTGTGACAATGCCGTACGTAAACGAGTGAGATCTCTTGGTCGTGCTGAACGCAATGCTACGCGTGCTAAAATACGTTCCATATCCCCGACTTGTTGTAAGTGCGGTTGAAATTCTGCAATTAAATCTTGCTGTAAAATTTGGCTAATGGTTTGTTGGCGTAAGGTTAATTTTTCACGATCACGAATGGGTTGGTGAATCCAACGCTTCAACAAACGACTGCCCATTGGTGTTACGCATTTATCTAATACAGAAGCTAATGTGTGTTCTGTGCCACCAGCAAGATTTTGCGTAAGCTCTAGGTTTCTTCTTGTTGCGGCATCTAACTGAATATTATCGGTATTTTGCAGTAAACTCAGACTTTGAATATGAGGTAACGCGGTTCGTTGGGTCTCTTTTGCATATTGTAATAAACATCCTGCTGCACAAAGTCCAAGCACCGCTTTTTCTACACCAAACGCACGCAGATCTTGCGTACCAAATTGACGATTGAGTTGTTCAATTGCGGTTTTTAATTCAAATTCCCAAACAGGGCGACGACGTAAGCCTTTCATATTTTCAATTAAATGAAACGCCTCAAAATCTTCACAATATAAGAGTTCAACAGGTTGAATACGTTGTAATTCTGCTTGTAAGCTCTCTTTACTCGTTGGCTCACTTAACTGAAAACGTCCTGAGGTCATATCTAATGTTGCCAACCCAAACTTGTCTTTTTCCTGATAAACAGCGGCAATCAGATTATCCTGACGTTCAGGTAATAATGCTTCATCACTGATTGTTCCGGGGGTAACAATGCGTACAATTTGACGTTCTACCGGCCCTTTTGCTGTGGTAGGATCGCCAACTTGCTCACAAATCGCCACACTTTCGCCTAGCTGAACTAATTTTGCTAAATAACCTTCCACCGCGTGATAGGGTACACCTGCCATTGGAATCGGTTGCCCTGCTGACTGCCCACGTTTAGTTAAGGAAATATCCAACAATGCCGCCGCTTTTTTAGCATCATCATAAAATAATTCATAAAAATCCCCCATTCGGTAAAACAACAAAATCTCTGGGTTTTCCGCCTTTAAGCGTAAATATTGCTGCATCATTGGGGTGTGTTGTTCAAAATTAGTCATCAGGTTTACTCAATCTGTTATTTTCAATTTGGGCAAATTATAACGAAATTTTTCTTATTTGATACTGTACGAATTATTTTACTGCTAGCAATTAATGCGCTTTATTTTTTTATACCTTTAACCTCATTAGGCTGTTGCATAAAAAGTCTTATTTGGAATACACCTCACAAAATAGAAAAAAGATCAAAATTTTACTTGATACTGTATATCAATACAGCTATATTATGCAGCAATTCTGATGATGAATTTATAAGGATAAGCAAAATGGCTAAAGAAGAGAAAGCGAAAAAAAGCGAGAAACCACAAATTACCACTCAAGAAGAAAAACAAAAAGCGCTTGCGGCCGCACTTGGTCAAATTGAAAAGCAATTTGGTAAAGGGTCTATTATGAAATTGGGTGAAACCCAAGAATTAGATATTGAATCTATTTCTACTGGCTCACTTAGTTTAGACATTGCCTTAGGTATTGGTGGTTTGCCAATGGGGCGTATCGTAGAAATTTATGGGCCAGAATCTTCAGGAAAAACCACATTAACCCTTTCTGTTATTGCACAAGCACAAAAATTGGGTAAGACCTGTGCTTTCATTGATGCAGAACACGCTTTAGATCCTATCTATGCGGCAAAACTTGGGGTTGATGTAAAAGAATTGCTCGTTTCTCAACCAGATAATGGTGAAGAAGCATTAGAAATTTGTGATGCCTTGGTTCGTTCTGGTGCGATTGAAGTGGTGATAGTGGACTCTGTCGCTGCACTTACACCAAAAGCAGAAATTGAAGGGGATATGGGCGATGCACACGTCGGTTTACAAGCGCGCTTAATGTCGCAAGCCTTGCGTAAACTAACGGGGCAAATCAAAAACTCAAACTGTTTGGTGATTTTTATCAACCAAATTCGTATGAAAATTGGTGTAATGTTTGGTAACCCAGAAACCACTACGGGGGGTAACGCATTAAAATTCTATTCTTCTGTGCGTCTAGATATTCGTCGAGTAGGTGCAGTAAAAGATGGTGATGAAATCATCGGTAATGAAACACGTGTCAAAGTGGTGAAAAATAAAGTCGCGCCACCATTCCGTCAAGTGGATTTCCAAATTCTTTATGGTGAAGGAATTTCACGCAACGGTGAATTAATTGAATTAGGTGTAAAACACAAATTAGTTGATAAAGCGGGTGCTTGGTTCTCTTATAACGGTGAAAAAATTGGTCAAGGCAAAGCGAATGCGATGAAATGGTTAGCAGAACACCCTGAACAAGCTCAAGAATTAGAAAATAAATTACGTGAAGAGCTTTTAGCTAATCCAGATAAATCACTCATTGCAGATATTGAAGCCGATCAAAATGCAGAGATGGTAGAAATAGATTCTGAATTTTAAACCTTTCGATTAAGTAATATTAAAAAAGTGCGGTAATTTTTGACCGCACTTTTTCTAAATATAATTGACCTATAAAAGCGAGGAAAAATGACTTCATTGGCGTTAAATTATGTGGTGAACTTACTTGCTCGTCGTGAATATAGCGAATATGAATTACGTTGTAAAATGCAAGAAAAAGCCTTCAGTGAAGAGGAAATTGAACAGGCTTTGGCTTTTTGTCAGGAAAAAAATTGGCAAAGTGATCACCGTTTTACAGAAAATTATTTACATTACCGATCACAAAAAGGCTATGGATTAAACCGCATTAAGCAAGAGCTTACTCAATTAAAAGGGATTTCATCAGAGACGTTAAATGATGTTCTTGCTGAAACGGAGATTAATTGGTCTGAGATTGCACAGACTGTTTTACGCAAAAAATTCCCTCTGTACGCCCAACAACAAGATTTTAAAATGAAACAAAAAATCTGGCGTTATATGCTTTCACACGGTTTTCAACGTGAAGAATTTGCTGATTTAGTCGGTGCGGGGGAAGATGATTTTTACTGAAAGAAATAAGATTGACTCAGCACCTTTTCTTTTCTACAAAATATTTGCACAAATAGCCCTTTCTTCTTTGAGTGAACCTCACTCAATGATAAACTAACGCCAATTTTTTCTTAAATAATGAATATAGGAAACAACAATGCGAGCGAGTCGATATTTATTTGCTACTTTAAAAGAAACCCCAAATGATGCACAGGTGGTAAGCCATCAATTAATGCTACGTGCTGGAATGGTACGCCCTTTAGCCTCAGGGCTTTATAACTGGCTACCAACAGGGTTGCGCGTACTCAAAAAAGTGGAAAATATTGTACGTGAAGAAATGAATAAAAGTGGTGCAATTGAAGTAGAAATGCCCGTTGTTCAACCCGCTGAATTATGGCAAGAATCCCAACGTTGGGAACAATATGGCCCAGAATTATTACGCTTTCAGGATCGTGGGCAACGTGATTTCGTCCTCGGCCCAACCCACGAAGAAGTGATTACGGATTTAGTTCGCCGTGAAGTGAGTTCTTATAAACAACTTCCGCTTAATTTATACCAAATTCAAACCAAATTCCGTGATGAAGTGCGTCCACGTTTTGGGGTAATGCGCGGTCGCGAATTTTTAATGAAAGATGCCTATTCTTTCCACACAACAAAAGAAAGTTTGCAAGAAACCTATGAGGTGATGTACCAAACTTACAGCAACATTTTTACCCGTTTAGGTTTAGATTTCCGTGCTGTTCAGGCGGATACGGGTTCTATCGGTGGGAGTGCCTCGCACGAATTCCAAGTGCTAGCACAAAGTGGTGAAGATGATATTGTGTTTTCCACAGAATCTGATTTTGCAGCGAATATTGAACTCGCAGAAGCAGTGGCTCAAGGTGAACGAGCAGTTCCAACATTAGCAATGGAATTAATTGATACGCCTAATGCCAAAACAATCAATGAACTTGTTGAGCAATTTAATGTGCCAATAGAAAAAACCGTGAAAACGCTGATTGTCAAAGGTGCAAATGACGCTCAACCATTGATTGCGTTAATCATCCGTGGCGATCACAACTTGAACGAAATCAAAGCACAAAAATTAGCACAAGTGGCTGATCCTCTCGAATTTGCTGATGAAGCTGACATTAAAGCAAAAATTGGTGCAAGTGTTGGTTCTCTTGGGCCTGTAAATTTACCGATCCCAGCCATTATTGATCGTAGTGTGGCATTAATGAGTGATTTCTCAGCTGGCGCAAATATTGATGGCAAACATTATTTTAATATCAACTGGGAACGTGATGTGCCAATGCCAGAAATTGCAGATTTGCGCAATGTAGTAGAAGGTGATCCTAGCCCAGATGGTAAAGGGTCATTATTAATCAAACGTGGTATTGAAGTAGGACATATTTTCCAACTGGGTACAAAATATTCTGAAGCAATGAAAGCCACTGTACAAGGCGAAGATGGTCGCCCACAAACGATGATTATGGGCTGTTACGGCATTGGTGTGAGCCGTGTGGTTGCCGCTGCGATTGAACAAAGCCACGATGAGCGTGGCATTATTTGGCCAACAGATGCCATTGCACCGTTTACCGTTGCTATCGTCCCAATGAATATGCACAAATCAGAAAGCGTGCAAGAATTTGCAGAAAATTTGTACCGCACTTTACTTGCTGAAGGAATTGAAGTGATTTTTGATGATCGTAAAGAACGCCCGGGTGTAATGTTTGCAGATATGGAACTCATTGGTGTACCGCATATGTTAGTAATTGGTGAGAAAAACCTGCAAAATGGCGAAATAGAATACAAAAATCGCCGAACAGGTGAAAAACAGATGATCAACAAAGATCAATTAGTCGAATTTGTGAAACAACAAATCAAATACTAAATAACGGGATTGGGCGGCAAAAGTCGCCCAATTTTTTATAGGGGCAACATTAAAATTTGCATAATATTCCGACCGCACTTTTTCCTTGCGCGATCTTGCCCTAAAACATAGAATAGCCCTCGTAAAAATGAGATTAGCTCATTTTGTAAACGATATTGAGTAGTAGATTTTTAATGACTGAACAACAAACCAGCTTTGCGGATCAAAAACGCAAAACCGTTGAAACCGCTGAATTTACCGCAGATGGACGCTACAAACGTAAAGTGCGTAGTTTTGTATTGCGTACAGGACGATTAAGTGATTTTCAACGTAATATGATGAATGAGAATTGGCCAACTTATGGTTTAGCACATCAAACAGAACCTTTTGATTTTAAACATATTTATGGCAATGATAAGCCAGTTATTTTAGAAATTGGCTTTGGGATGGGAAAATCCCTTGTTGAAATGGCGGAACAAAATCCAGATAAAAATTATCTCGGTATTGAAGTGCATACTCCCGGCGTGGGGGCTTGCATTGCTTATGTGGTGGAAAAAAACGTGAAAAATTTACGTGTTATTTGCCACGATGCCACAGAAATTTTACGCGATTGCATTGCAGACAGTAGCCTTGCTGGTTTACAGCTCTTTTTCCCTGATCCTTGGCATAAAGCTAAGCATCACAAACGCCGTATTGTACAGCCAAATTTTGTGCAAACAGTTTGCCAAAAGCTTGTTAGTCAAGGCTTTATTCATATGGCAACAGACTGGGAAAACTATGCAGAACAAATGTTAGACGTGTTGCAAAATAATCCGCAGTTACGCAATACATCTGCCACCAATGATTATATTCCACGCCCAGAAAGCCGTCCGCTGACGAAGTTTGAACAGCGCGGTCACCGCTTAGGACACGGTGTATGGGATTTATATTTTATTAAAACTGAATAATATCACTCAAATAATACGAGGAGAAAACAATGGCAATTCAACGTAACAGAAGACAACGCAAAAAAATGCACCTTGCCGAATTCCAAGAATTAGGCTTTTTAGTAAACTGGCAATTTCCTGAAAATACGCCAATTGATACAATTGACGAGGTTGTTGATCGTTTTATCAACGAAGTGATTCGCCCAAATGGCTTAGCTTATGAAGGTAGTGGTTATTTGCATTGGGAAGGTTTAGTCTGTTTAGAAAAAATTGGAAAATGTGATGAAAATCACCGCGAGTTAGTGAAAAACTGGTTAGAAACCAATGGATTACAGCAAATTGAAATTAGCGAACTGTTTGATATTTGGTGGGAATATCCAGCAAAATAATGGGATTATAAACAAAGTTTATTTTTTGTTGTTAATAAGCGTATGTAATCCCTTTGCGGATATATTTTGATTTAGGGGAGGATGATTTCTCCCCTTAATGTTATACGGCTCATTAAATTCATCACTATCACCAAAATAATACCATCTACCTTATACTTTTAAGTAAGCCCCCTAGTCAGCACTATTGTATGAGAAAGGGGCTTAAATTGCCTATTTAGCCCATTATTAAAAAACTGGAACTCAATAACGCCAACGTTTTTGAGTCTGCTTGCTGATAATCTTTCGGTATTTAAGTTTGATTGTATCTTTGGTTTAGTTGCCGAGTTATAGCCTTTGTAATAATGTTTTTACTTCAAGCCATAAATATACATATTTATTTGCTGTTATTTTTTATTGGATTACCCTCTTTTATAAGGACTATGCTAGGTTTTTTGTTGCAAAATATGCAATATTTAATTTTAATAATATCAATTTACGCAATGTAAAGAAACGGTATAATTCCACCACAATAAGTAACAAACACAATATCTCAACATAAGGATACAAAATGGCTAATTATTTCAATACATTAAACTTACGCCAACAATTAGATCAATTAGGTCGTTGTCGTTTTATGGATCGCGAAGAATTTTCTGATGAAGCGAATTTCTTAAAAGGTAAGAAAATTGTTATTGTCGGGTGCGGTGCGCAAGGCTTAAACCAAGGGTTAAATATGCGGGATTCTGGTTTAGATATCAGTTATGCGTTACGCCCAGAAGCCATTGCAGAAAAACGTGCGTCTTTCCAACGTGCCACTGAAAATGGGTTTAATGTTGAGACTTATCAAGAACTGATTCCAAGTGCCGATTTAGTCATTAATCTAACGCCTGATAAACAGCATAGTAAAGTGATCGCCGATGTGATGGGATTAATGAAAGAAGGTGCGGCACTAGGGTATTCTCACGGGTTAAACATTGTTGAAGTGGGCGAGCAAATTCGTCCTGACATTACCGTTGTGATGGTTGCACCTAAATGTCCGGGGACGGAAGTGCGTGAAGAATATAAACGTGGTTTTGGTGTACCAACGCTTATTGCCGTTCACCCTGAAAACGATCCAAAAGGTGAAGGTATGGCGATCGCAAAAGCTTGGGCTGCGGCGACAGGTGGACATCGTGCCGGTGTATTAGAATCTTCCTTTGTCGCAGAAGTGAAATCTGACTTAATGGGAGAACAAACCATCCTTTGCGGTATGTTACAAGCGGGGTCAATTCTTTGTTATGACAAATTAGTGGCTGACGGTAAAGATCCTGCTTATGCTGGGAAATTAGTGCAATATGGCTGGGAAACCATCACCGAAGCCTTAAAACAAGGTGGTATCACACTTATGATGGATCGTCTATCCAACAGCGCTAAATTACGTGCCTTTGAACTTGCAGAAGAAATTAAACAAGAGTTGGATTTCTTATTCAAGAAACATATGGACGATATTATCAGCGGTGAATTTTCCCGTGTGATGATGGAAGATTGGGCAAATGGCGATGCTAATCTATTAAAATGGCGTGAAGAAACAGGAAAAACCGCCTTTGAAAATGCACCAAAAGCAGAAGGAATCAAAATCAGCGAACAAGAATATTTTGATAACGGTGTATTAATGGTTGCAATGGTAAAAGCAGGCGTGGAGTTGGCGTTCGATACGATGGTTTCAGCGGGCATCTTTGAAGAATCTGCTTATTATGAATCCTTACACGAATTACCATTAATCGCAAACACCATTGCACGTAAACGCTTATATGAAATGAATGTAGTTATTTCAGATACGGCAGAATATGGAAACTACCTCTTTGCTAATGTTGCAGCACCAATTTTAGCGAAAACAGTAATGCAACATTTACAACGTGGTGATTTGGGTGAACCAACCCCAACCGTAGAAATTGACAATATCACCTTACGTGATGTGAATGATGCAATCCGCAACCACCCAATTGAATTAATCGGTCAAGAATTGCGTGGTTATATGACAGATATGAAACGCATTTCTTCACAAGGATAAGTCGTTGCTTGAACTAGAAAGCCAGCATAATTGCTGGCTTTTTTGTTGATAAAAAATGTTATAAAAATGCACCGCACTTTACTAGGTGGCAAAATAAAATGAACTAATTGCTAAATAAATTGCCATATTAAGGAAATAACTATTGAGGAAGTTCTTATGGATTTTAACCAAATTTTAAATCAAGTATTTAACGTTGCTAAAGATCAACTAGGTAAAACAATGAATGGTAATTCCACCGCTGACAAAATTACTAAAGCGGGCGGCGGTGCTGCAGCAATTGGATTGCTTTCTATGATTTTAGGACGTAATGGTGGGGCAAGTCTGACCAAGTTAGGTTCTCTTGCCGCACTTGGTAGCTTGGCGTATCAGGCTTATCAACAATATCAACAAAAAAATTCGCAAAATTCTACCGCACTTAGCGAAGAAATCTTTGTCGATACCGTAGAAAAGGCGACTTCAGGACAATTAATTTTACAAACAATGATTGCCGCTGCGGCAGCTGATGGTGCTATTACTGATGAGGAAAAACAAGTCATCATTACTGAGGCTGGGAATGATCCCGAGGTGTATCATTGGTTAGAACAACAAATCAGCCAACCGATTTCTATTGCTCAGATCGCTCAACAAGTCGGCAACGATACCGCATTAGCTTCACAAGTCTATTTGGCCGCCCGTGTCGTGTGCGGTGAATTAGATCGTAAAGAAATTATCTTTCTAGCCAATCTTGCCACAGCATTAAATCTTGATGATGCTTTAGTTGAACAATTAGAGAAACAAGCGGGTTTCTAATTGCATCAAAGGTCGCTTTTAAATCAAACGGTGTGTTTAACAACACACCGTTTTTGTTTGTCGTCGGATAGATACAATGAAGAAATCATATTCCCTCTTTTCTCATAGTGTAGAAGAGAGATTGAAGTGCGGTGCTTTTTTAGCAATTTTCTTGTTTTTTCACATCGTCCCACAATAGGTCGAGTTCTGTCAGTGTGCTGCTTTGCAACGATTTACCTTGTTGTTTGACACGCGTTTCTACTTGACGAAAACGGCGTTCAAATTTTTGATTCGCTTTGCGTAAGGCTTCTTCTGGGCAGCAATGCAGATGGCGGCTTAAATTCACCACAGCAAAAAGTAAATCACCAATTTCTTCTTCAATTTTTGCTTGTTCTTGTTGTGGACGAGCAAGTTCAGTTTGTACCTCTTGCAGTTCTTCTTGCACTTTAGCTATAACAGGTTGGATGTTATCCCAATCAAAGCCGACTTTTGCACAGCGTTTCTGTAATTTTTCTGCGCGCATTAAGGCGGGGAAGGATTGGGGAATATTATCCAAAATGGATTGGTAGGCTTTATTTTTATTTTCTTGTGCTTTGATTGTATTCCAATGACGCAGAGCTTCTTGCTCGTTGTGTGCTTTTGCTTCACCGAAAACGTGTGGATGGCGACGCAAAATTTTTTCTGCCACCTCATTGATAACCTCATCAAAGGTGAATAAATTATCTTCTTTGGCAAGTTGGCTGAAAAAGACCACTTGGAGCAATAAATCGCCGAGTTCTTCGCGTAAATTGTCCGTATTTTGTTGTTCGATTGCTTCCACCACTTCATAGCTTTCTTCTAATAAGTGGGGGATCATTGTTTGATAGGTTTGTTCAAGATCCCAAGGACAGCCTCCATTTGGATCACGCAATTTGGCAATGAGTTGTACAAAATCTTGAATAGAATAGTTCATTTTTATCCTTTATGTATCAGGGTTGGCACGCAAGAAATGGGGCGATAATAGCACAATGTTTAGTGGGCTTAAGTAAAATTTTATGGCGAATTGCGATTTTTTTACAAATAAAAATAAATGTTTTTTCTAAAACGTGATCAAGTGCAAATTTTTTTTATTTGACTAGTGCTAGTATTACACCAAAAGAAATTGATTAACCTCTAAGATAATAAGGAGTTAGTTATGTATAAACACATTTTAGTTGCTGTTGATCTTTCTGAAGAAAGTGCATTCTTGGTGGAAAAAGCGGCAGGCGTTGCCAAACGCAATGAGGCGAAGTTATCCATTATCCACGTTGATGTAAACTTCTCTGATCTTTATACGGGGTTAATTGATGTGAATATGTCTTCAATGCAGGATCGTATTTCCACCGAAACCCATCAAGCCTTAGTTCAATTAGCGGAGCAATCTAGCTATCCAGTTTCAGAGAAATTAAGTGGTAGCGGTGATTTAGGGCAGGTTTTAGCGGATGCCATTGATAAATATGATGTGGATTTATTGGTGACAGGTCATCACCAAGATTTTTGGAGTAAATTGATGTCTTCCACTCGCCAAGTGATGAACACAATTAATGTTGATATGTTAGTTGTTCCATTACGCGAAGAATAGCGATTTAGCTGATTTATTCTGATTTGTGATCTGTACTTTGGCGATGAAAAACATCATCGGAAAAAGTGCAGATCCTTTTTATTTTGGGAATTGAAAAAAGTTTTTTCTAAATGTTAAAAATGTGCCAAAATAGCAAGATTCGTAACGAATTTAATGAAGATAAAATAAGGCAATTTAATGAAAACAACCGCAGAAATTAGAAAATCATTTCTTGATTTTTTTCATAGTAAAGGGCATCAAATTGTCCCAAGTAGTTCACTGGTTCCAGAAAATGATCCAACATTATTATTCACCAATGCAGGAATGAACCAATTTAAAGATGTATTTCTTGGTTTAGATAAACGCGCTTATACCCGTGCAACCACCGCTCAACGTTGTGTGCGTGCAGGTGGAAAACATAATGATTTAGAAAATGTGGGTTATACCGCGCGCCATCATACGTTTTTTGAAATGTTAGGTAATTTCAGCTTTGGCGATTATTTCAAACAAGATGCGATCACTTTCGCTTGGGAATATTTAACTTCAAGCGCGTGGTTAGGCTTACCAAAAGAAAAACTTTGGGTAACTGTATATGAAACCGATGATGAAGCCTATGATATTTGGCATAAACAAGTAGGCGTGCCAGCAGAGCGTATTATTCGTATCGGCGATAACAAAGGCGCACCTTATGCTTCGGATAACTTCTGGCAAATGGGTGATACAGGTCCTTGTGGTCCTTGTACAGAAATTTTCTACGATCACGGTGATCACATTTGGGGAGGTCCACCGGGTTCACCAGAAGAAGATGGCGATCGCTATATTGAAATCTGGAATATCGTATTTATGCAGTTTAACCGCCAAGCAGATGGCACGATGGAAAAATTGCCAAAACCGTCAGTGGATACGGGAATGGGGTTAGAGCGTATTACGGCGGTATTACAACACGTTAATTCCAACTATGATATTGATATTTTCAAAGTATTGATTGCCAAAGCGGCAGAATTAACGGGGGAGAAAGATTTAACTAATAAATCCTTGCGTGTCATCGCCGATCACATTCGCTCTTGTGCTTATTTAATTGCAGACGGCGTGTTGCCTTCTAATGAAGGGCGAGGTTATGTGTTACGCCGTATTATTCGCCGAGCAGTGCGCCACGGGCATTTACTTGGTGCGAAAGACGCCTTTTTCTACAAGCTTGTGCCAACTCTTGCAGAAGTAATGGCTGAAGCAGGTAAAGAGATTAAAGAAAATCAAGTACATATCGAAAAAATCTTACGCTTAGAAGAAGAACAATTTGCACGTACCTTAGAGCGTGGCTTAGCGTTATTAGATGAGGCGTTAAGCCAAGTGAAAGATAACGTGCTTTCTGGTGAAGTTGCCTTCAAACTTTATGATACCTTTGGTTTCCCATTGGATCTTACCGCAGATGTGTGCCGTGAACGCAATATCGTGATTGATGAAGCGGGCTTTGAACGTGAAATGGAAGCACAACGCCAACGTGCGCAGTCGGCAAGTCAGTTTGGTATGGATTATAACAACGTTATCCGTGTGGACGGTTCAACGGCGTTTGAAGGTTATAGCGAATCAGAAAGTCTCGCAAAAATCACCGCACTTTTCTGTGAGGGAAAATCCGTAGAACAAATTAGCGCAGGGCAACGTGCGGTAGTCATTTTAGAAAATACGCCATTTTATGCAGAATCTGGCGGTCAAGTGGGGGATACGGGGCGTTTAGAAGGGCAAAATGTCTTATTTAACGTCACAGACACGCAAAAATATGGTCAAGTGTTTGGACATATTGGTGAATTAGCCGAAGGCACGTTAAGTGTTGGACAATCAGTAAATGCCGTGGTGGATGTAGCACGTCGTAAACAAATTTCCTTAAACCACAGTGCCACTCACTTATTACACGCCGCATTACGCCAAGTGTTGGGTAACCACGTTGCACAAAAAGGCTCATTGGTGTCAGACAATTTATTACGCTTTGATTTTGCACAACCTGAAGCCATTTCTAAAGCACAATTGTTTGAAGTGGAAAAATTAGTCAACCAACAAGTGCGTGCGAATCACCCTATTCAAACTGAGATTATGGACCTAGAGGCAGCGAAAGCAAAAGGTGCAATGGCATTATTTGGTGAAAAATACGCCGAACAAGTGCGTGTTTTGACAATGGGTGATTTTTCTATTGAACTTTGTGGCGGAATTCACGCCCAATATACAGGTGAAATTGGGTTATTCAAAATCATCAGTGAAAGTGCAATTGCGGCAGGAATTCGCCGTATTGAAGCCGTAACGGGAGAAACTGCGATTGATTGGCTTCACCAACAGCTTGGTGTGTTAAATCAAAGTGCAGATTTATTGAAATCTGATGTTTCCTCACTGACGGATAAAATTCACCAATTGCAAGATAAAGCGAAAAAAGCGGAAAAAGAATTGCAGCAATTAAAAGAAAAAGCGGCAATGCAAGCTGGATCGGATATTGCAAAAAGTGCGGTGAAAATTAACGGCGTTTCTGTGGTATTACAGCAACTCGACGGTATGGAAACAAAATCACTGCGTGTGATGGTTGATGATTTAAAAAATCAACTCGGTTCTGCCGTGATTGCCTTTGTTTCTGTCTTTGACGGTAAAGTCAATTTAGTTGTTGGTGTAACAGCGGATTTAACTGCAAAAGTAAAAGCGGGTGAGTTAGTTAATCTAATGGCACAACAAGTAGGCGGTAAAGGCGGCGGTCGTCCAGATATGGCAATGGCTGGTGGCTCACAGCCTGAAAATGCAGAGAAAGCCCTTGCTGTTTGTTCTGAATGGCTAAATTCTCACTTATAAAATAAAAATTTTGTGTCGTAGCTCACAACTTTGCATTTCAGTCATCACGTTGTGAGCGTAAGTACGGTAATATTTTGGGGAGATGTACCCTAGGATATAAGGGGTAAATGATCGATAGGGATGTCGAAGAAAGGAAATGAGGAGGTTGTATGCTAATCTTAACCAGAAAAGTTGGCGAAAGCTTACTCATTGGTGATGAGATTTCTATTACGATATTAAGTGTTCGTGGTAATCAGATTAAAGTTGGTGTGAATGCGCCAAAAGAAGTATCTGTCTATCGAGAAGAAATTTACCAACGTATTAGAGAAGCAAAAGATGAGCAATCATCTTAATTAGGAAAA
This sequence comes from Avibacterium sp. 21-595, assembly GCF_023611905.1. Lineage (NCBI taxonomy): Bacteria > Pseudomonadati > Pseudomonadota > Gammaproteobacteria > Pasteurellales > Pasteurellaceae > Avibacterium > Avibacterium sp. 21-595. Next base: position 137,751 of record NZ_CP091455.1, read on the forward strand.
GGAAGTGGATGTTATGGGTAAATTAACTTGTTTTAAAGCGTATGATATTCGTGGTCGTTTAGGCGATGAATTGAATGTGGATATTGTCTATCGCATTGGTCGAGCATTTGGACAGTTTTTAAAGCCTAAAACTATCGTTGTTGGTGGTGATGTGCGTTTAACCAGTAAAGAATTAAAAAGTGCCGTCACAAATGGCTTATTAGATTCTGGTGTGAACGTCATTGATTTGGGTGAAACGGGAACTGAGGAAGTTTACTTCGCCACTTCTTTTCTTAAAGCCGATGGCGGAATTGAAGTTACCGCAAGCCATAATCCAATGGATTATAACGGCTTAAAATTGGTGCGTGAGGGGTCGCGTCCAATTAGTGCGGATACTGGTCTTGCGGATATTCAGCGTTTAGCAGAGGAAAATCATTTTCCACCTGTAGAAAAACGAGGAGAGTATAAGCAACTTTCCGTGTTAGGTGATTACGTTGAGCATTTATTGTCTTATATCAATTTAGATAATTTAAAACCAATGAAATTGGTGATTAACTCAGGAAATGGCGCAGCAGGACACGTTATTGATGCGATTGAAGCGCAATTCCGAGCAAAACGCGTGCCAGTGGAATTTGTGAAAGTTCATAATAATCCAGACGGCACATTCCCAAATGGGATTCCAAACCCCATTTTGCACGAAAATCGTCAAGATACTATTGATGCGGTGCTTGTGCATAATGCAGATATGGGGATTGCTTTTGATGGCGATTTTGACCGTTGTTTCTTATTTGATGAAAAAGGCCATTTTATTGAAGGTTACTACATTGTTGGGTTGCTTGGTCAAGCTTTCTTGCAAAAAAATAAAGGGGCGAAAATCATTTATGATCCACGCCTGATTTGGAATACCATCAAATTAGTGGAAGAAAATGGCGGTGAGGCAGTATTGTCTAAATCTGGCCATTCTTTCATTAAAGAAAAAATGCGTGCTGTTGATGCTATTTATGGTGGGGAAATGAGCGCGCATCACTATTTCCGTGATTTCTTCTATTGCGACAGTGGAATGATCCCTTGGTTACTCGTAATGGAATTAGTTTGTACCACAGGCAAGTCTCTTGGTGAATTAGTGAATGAAAGTATTAATACTTTCCCATCACCGGGCGAAATTAATAGCAAACTGACGGATGCTAAGGCGGCGATTGCCCGTGTACGGGCGGCCTATGAAAAAGACGCCATTTCGGTCAATGAAATTGATGGCATTAGTATTGAATATCCTACTTGGCGTTTCAATTTGCGTACCTCAAACACGGAGCCAGTCGTACGCTTAAACCTTGAAACTCGTGGTGATAAGCAATTAATGACAGAAAAAACCGAAGAAATTCTGGCGTTATTACGTCAATAATATGTAAAAAAGCACCGCCCTTTGGTTTATGGTGTCGCATATCAACGTGGCTATCTGAGATAGCCGCTTTGCTATTTTCACGACAACCCTATTATTAAAGTACGGTTGTTTTTTTAGAAATTTTAGAAAAGGAAAACCAATGAAAGTCATTATTCCTGTTGCAGGTCTTGGTACGCGAATGTTACCTGCGACAAAAGCCATCCCTAAAGAAATGCTGACGTTAGTGGATAAACCCTTGATCCAATATGTAGTGAATGAGTGTGCCGCAGCGGGGATAAAAGAAATTGTCCTAGTTACCCACTCTTCTAAAAATGCGATTGAAAACCACTTTGACACCTCTTTTGAGCTGGAAACAATGCTGGAAAAACGGGTAAAACGCCAGTTATTAGAAGAAGTCCGTTCCATTTGCCCGAAAGATGTTACCATTATGCACGTTCGTCAAGGTAACGCCAAAGGGTTAGGGCACGCCGTATTATGCGCACGTCCAGTGGTAGGGGATGCCCCTTTTGCGGTTGTGTTACCTGATGTGTTATTAAGTGATTTCAGTGCAGATCAACGCAAAGAAAATCTGGCGGCAATGATCAAACGTTTTAAAGAAACCAATGCGAGCCAAATTTTGGTTGAGCCAGTTTCTGAACAGGATATTAGTAGCTATGGTATCGTAGATTGCCAAGGTGTGCAGTTTAACCCGGGTGAAAGTGCAAAGATTAAACGAATCGTAGAAAAACCCGCGGTGGAAGATGCTCCTTCTAATCTAGCTGTGGTGGGGCGTTATGTTTTCTCAGCGAGCATTTGGGATTTATTAGCTAAAACCCCTATTGGTGTAGGTGATGAAATTCAATTAACAGATGCCATCGATATGTTAATTGAAAAAGAAGAGGTTGAAGCCTTTCATCAGACTGGGGGGAATTTCGATTGTGGTGATAAATTAGGCTATATGCAAGCCTTTGTGGAATATGGCGTAAATCACCCTAAACTAGGCAGTGAATTTAGTGCTTATTTGAAGCAATTTGTTAAAACGCTTTGATCGTTTCTATTCAGTAAAGGAATGAGGGTTAAACATCATTCCTTTTTTATTTTTCTTGTATATTTAAATTTTGTCAAAATTTTCCCCTTATTTTTAAGTGATTTTAATATTCTCCACGCGAATTCCTGAGAAATCCCTTCTCTCGCTTGACAATAAAATCATAAAACTCTATAACCTTCCCATTTTCTAGTGGAAAATCATTTTGATTATTCATTAATATAATATTAAATGCTGAGTTTTAAGAGGTTAATAAAATGTTATCTGGAAAAGATGTTGCGATTTTGGGAATGATGATTTTTTCTCTCTTCTTAGGTGCTGGGAATATTATTTTTCCACCAATGGAAGGATATTATGCTGGAAGTCTGTGGTTTTGGGGGGCGTTAGGGTTTCTATTAACAGGCGTACTTATGCCTTTTATTACCTTAATTGTCGTAACCTTAAAAGGCTGTGGGGAAGAACTTTCCCTCGATTTACCTAAGTGGGCTCAGGTGGCGTTCTGGACAATTTTATATTTAGTCATTGGCTCAACCTTTGCAATGCCGAGAGTCACAAATGTTGCTTATGAAATGGCGTGGCAGCCCTTGAATTTATTGTCTGGTGAGTATTCCCATATTATTTTTGTGACGGTATTTAACTTAATCGGAATGAGTTTTATGCTAGGGCGCAGTACAATGATTTCTAGTATTGGTAAATTTATGGCGCCTGCATTACTGGTGCTATTAACCATTGTTGGGTTTGAAGTGGTGAATGCGCCGCTTTCAGATATTGTTGAACCAAGTCAGGCTTATAAAGATCATTCTGCGATTGCAACGGGGTTGATTGGTGGCTATCAAACAATGGACGTGCTTTCCGCAATGGCATTTGGCGGCATTGTCGCACGGGCATTAGCGGTGAAAGGGGTTTCAAATAAACGCGCGATTTTACGTTATACCCTGACGGCGGGCGCTGTCTCAGTGGTGTTATTGAGTTTACTTTACTTATGTCTCTTCTATTTAGGCGCGACGGGTGAACAAGTGGCTCAAACATCAAGTAATGGTGGACAACTGTTTGCGCAATATGTGAATGCGTTATTTGGGCGTGAAGGATCTTGGATTATGAGTGCTATCGTGCTGTTAGCGAACTTGACAACCCTTGTCGGCGTCACCAGTGCTTGTGCGGATTATTTTTCAAAATTCCATCCTCGTTTAAATTACACCTTCTTCGTGGTGCTATTTACCATTTGTACCATTATTATTTCTGAAACAGGATTGAACACGTTATTACGCGTTACTATTCCAGCATTGTTATTAATTTATCCTATCGCCATTATGCTGGTTGTTATGCAGTTATTACGTCATAAGTTAGGCATTACTCGCACAGGGTACAACTTTATTATGGGGATTACTGCCTTATTTAGCGTAACTGATAGCCTAAAAAATATGGAATTATTACCGCACTTTATTCAGAACCTATTAGCGCATATACCGCTCCATCAGGAAGGCCTAACGTGGTTATTGCCAACCTTAGCAATGATGATGCTCTGCACGGTATTTAAAACAAAAAACGTTTCTGCCTAACATAAAGCCCTCCTTGTGAGGGCTTTATATTAAAGTGCGGTGCTTTTTTTATTATTTTGATCTTTCATTATTCAGCGGTAAAATTCGCACACGAAAATTGAACGAGAAAAAAATGATGCTAGATATTGTCTTATATGAGCCAGAAATTCCCCAAAATACAGGAAATATTATTCGCCTATGTGCTAACACGGGATTTCGTTTGCATTTAATTGAGCCACTTGGCTTTACTTGGGACGATAAACGTTTGCGCCGTTCTGGCTTGGATTATCACGAATTTGCCGAAATTAAAAAGCACAAAACCTTTGCGGATTTTCTTGCCACAGAACAGCCTAAACGCTTATTTGCAATGACAACCAAAGGGCGTTTAGCACATAGCCAAGTTTCGTTTCAAGCTGGGGATTATTTAATGTTTGGACCAGAGACCCGTGGTATTCCAATGGCGATTTTAGATGAAATGCCAATGGAACAAAAAATTCGCATTCCAATGACAGAAAATAGCCGCAGTATGAATTTATCTAATTCTGTTGCGGTAGCGGTTTATGAAGCGTGGCGGCAACTCAATTATTCTGGTGCGATCAATTTTGATCTCGAGTGATAACAAAAAGGCACGAAATAATTCGTGCCTTTTTATTTGTTTTACGATTAATAATAAGAATGTTCACCGCGTTGATGCTCGGTTACATCTTTAGCGCCTTTCAATTCATCAGGGAACATACTGACTAATTGTTTTTCAACCCCATCTTTAAGGGTAACATCAACCATTGAACAACCATTACAACCGCCGCCAAATTGTAAAATAGCATAGCCCTCTTCGGTTAAATCAATCAGCGTAATATGCCCACCGTGTCCTGCCAGTTGCGGATTAATTTGGGTTTGAATGACATATTCTACACGCTCAATTAAAGGCGCATCATCTGCGACTTTACGCATTTTCGCATTGGGTGCTTTGAGCGTAAGCTGAGAGCCTAATTCTTCTGTTACATAATCAATTTCAGCGTCTTCCAAAAACGGTAAGCTCACCTCATCAACAAAGGCGGAAAAGGTATCGTATTTCATTTCGGTATCGGTGGCTTCTACACTGTTTGGCGGGCAGTAAGACACCCCACATTCCGCGCTTGGTGTTCCCGGATTAACCACAAAAATACGAATATTCGTGCCTTCTTCTTGTTGATCTAATAAACGGCGAAAATGAGCTTGTGCCGCATCAGAAATCGTAATTTGTTGCATTATTTATTCCTCAGTAATACTTGAGCTAGATAGTCAGGCATCATACCCCTAGATAGATTTTTTTTCCACCTTTTCTTTTATTCGGTATTTTCTATACACAAGATACTACTCGGTGTGGAAAGCCCGCGCTAATCCCCAAACTTGAATATTTTCCACGCCTAATTGACGAAAATGTTGAGCGATTTCATTTAAGGTTGAGCCAGTGGTGATCACATCATCAACCAATGCAATAGAGCGGTAATTGAATGTTTGGTTTTCAAACCTAAAGGCGTGTTTTAAATTTTGTTTACGCGCTTTAGCGTTTAAACCAAGCTGAGGGGGCGTGTGTTTTATGCGTTGAATAAATGATGAATGACAAGGAATAGCTAACCATTTTGCTAAACGCTTGGCGATTAAATCAGCCTGATTATAGCCTCGTTTCCACTGGCGAAAATGGTGCAGTGGCACAGGAAAAATGGCTTCTGGAAAGTGAAGGGAATGTTGTCGCCTTGCCTCATAAACCGCTAATAAAAGCAAGCGTGCTAGGGGATTGTCTAACCAAAAGAGATGGTGGAATTTAAATTGCTGAATTAATTTCGATAAAGGTGGATCATATTTGCTAACCATAACAATTTGATCCCAGCGAGGAGGAGTTGCTGTGCAATGTCCACAATGTTTAACGTAACTTGGCGTTGGCATTCCGCAACAACCACAATAGACGTAACGTTTCATTGCTTTATTGCAAGTTGTGCATATACCCTGTTTCTCTTGCGATAAAACTTGATGGCATAAGACACAACGAAAACCGAAAAAATTCACCAATTTTTCCACCGCACTTCTCTTTTGGTTGAACCCACTATAATTGATTTTTCTAAGAAAAACACTTTTTCTGATCAATTTTCCGATCTTGATCGCAAAAAATGGTAAAATTTGCTCAAAATTTAGTAAAAGAGGATAAAAATGACCGTACCTAACTATCGCAAGCAAATTAAAGCCGTTTTTTTTGATATTGATGAAACCTTATTTGTAAAAAATAAAGTTCATTTTCCAGAAAGTGGCAGACTTGCCATTCAAAAATTGCACGCGAACGGGATTTTAGTCGGCATAGCAACAGGGCGCGCACGTTGCAGTTTTCCCGCTAAAATTAATGAAATGGTGGCGCAAGAAGGGATTCACACTTTCGTCACAACCAACGGACAATTTGCTGTGCATAATGAAGAAGTGATTGAAAAACACCCTATTCCAACAGAAAAAGTGCAACGGCTAGTGAATTTCTTTGATCTTCATCATATTGCCTATGCGTTTGTTTCTAATGATAAAATTCGTGTTTCTGAAATGACGCCAATGTTAAAACACGCCCTTGATCCAATCACCACAGATTATCAAGTGGATAAAACCTATTATCAACAAAATGATGTGTACCAAGTGTTAGCATTTTATGCAGAAGACAAAGATGAACTCGTCGCGCAGGCACATATTTTGGACGATCTCAAAACCGTGCGTTGGCACGAAAATTCTGTCGATATTTTTGATGCGGAAGGCTCAAAAGCGAGAGGAATAGAAGCGATTGCCCGTCATCTTGGCTTTTCGATGGAAAATGTTATGGCATTTGGAGACGGCTTAAATGATCTCGAAATGCTCAGTGCAGTTGGCGTTGGCGTAGCAATGGGAAACGGACACGATACCTTAAAAGCCGTCGCCAATCACGTTACCGATCATATTGAACAAGACGGTATATATAATTTTCTTGTAAAATCTGGTTTGATTGAATAAGAAGGAAAACCAATGCTAAACCTTGATGCACTAAAAACAATGCGTCCCGTTATTATGACGCCAAGCCACGACGGGAAATATTTTCATAATTATGTGATTTCATTACTTAATTTGACAAGCTCAGCAACAAACCTTGGTTTGCACTTACAGATTTCTTTACAGCGTGGCGAAAGTTTAATTACACGAGCAAGAAATAATGCTGTCGCAGAATTTTTAGCGAATAAACAGTGGACACATTTATTTTGGATTGACTCCGATATTGGCTTTTCTGTTGAGGCGGCTTTGCGTTTACTACTTTCGGACTATGATATTGCCGCGGGAGTTTATCCCCTAAAATACGAACAATTTCCAAGTGAAATTCCTGCTGGAATGACAAAGCAAGAATTTGAATCTGCCAGCACAAGATACACGGTAAATACAGGACGTGTAGAAGGCGATAAAGTGCAATTAGAAATTTTACCTGATGGTTTTATGGAAATGGATGAAGCCCCAACAGGATTTATGTGCATAAAACGTGAAGTCTTTGAGAAAATGATCGCGTATTATCCCGAATTACAATATGTGCCAGATAGCATTGGCTATCAAGATTTAGGGCTACATTATCGTTTTTTTGATGTAATGATTGATCCACAGACTCACCGCTATCTTTCTGAAGATTACGGTTTTTGCTATTTATGGCGTAAAATGGGCGGCAAAGTATATATTGATTGCCAGTCTAATCTTACCCACCAAGGGGCAAAATTATATACTGGCGATTTTGCCAATTCACTTATTCATAACTTACCAAATGCAATTGGTGCGCCAGCAGGCAAAATGATGCAAGTGAATGGCTTGCAATATTTAAAAACGGAATAAAAAACAACCGCACTTATTAAAGTGCCTCTAACGAAGGAAATAGTATGGCGACTTTACAAAATGTTCTTGATGAACCAAATAAAAATACCATTTTTATGGTGTGGAATTTTCACGATAATCTCGAGATTAAACCCGCATTCCAACAGCTTTGTGGTTTAGTGGGTAACTTAAATAATACAGCAAAAACACGTTTCCCCGATGCGAAAGCCAGCGTGGTGATGGGCATTGGACACGATGCGTGGCTACGCCTTGATTTACCTAAACCATTACCGAAAGAACTTGCCCCTTTTGAACCAATAAAGGGATCAAAATACACTGCAGTGGCAACGCGTGGTGATTTACATTTTCATATCCGTTGCGATCAGCCAAGTTATTGCTTTGATATTGCACAAAATATCGCAGATGTGTTGCGCGATGTGGCAAAATGTGTGGTCGATATTCAAGGGTTTCGTTATTGGGACGGGCGTAGTATTCTCGGTTTTGTGGACGGCACAGAAAATCCGCACGCTCCAGAAGAACGCATATTATTCGGTACCATCGGTGAAGAAGATCCCACTTACCAAGGCGGTAGTTATTTGTTCGTACAAAAATATGTACACGATATGCAAGCGTGGCGTGCATTACCTGTAAATGAGCAAGAAAAAGTATTTGGTCGTTCTAAAGCCGATGACATTGAAATGGACGATGATAGCAAGCCAAGCAACAGCCACAGCGCATTAGCCAATGTGGGCGATGATCGCAAAGTCATTCGCGACAATATGCCATTCTCCGCAAACGGCGAGGTGGGAACCTATTTTATTGCTTACGCGAATACCTTTACCACAGTACAAGCAATGCTAAACAATATGTTTATTGGTAACCCCGCTGGTAATTATGACCGCTTGCTTGATTTCAGCCGCACCCGCACAGGAACACTTTTCTTCGTCCCAACGTTAGATATGTTAGATGAATTTGCGGAGTAATTTTCATCAAATAACCAAAAGCCACCTAGTGTGGCTTTTTGTTTATTCTTGAAGAGGAATATCATTCTCTAACACCACATTACCATTTTTCTCAAAACTTCAAATAAAACGCCTTCGTCAATTCCACAAAATCAGGGTGATATTGATTATTTTCGTCATAAATAATCAGTTGGGAATGTTGCATTGGCGCGGGGTGTTTGCGGAAAGTGAGCAACAGGCGTTGCGCGGGCTTGCCGATTTTGGTGATCACATCACATTGTTCTGTACAGTAAAGTGCGGTGCTTTTTTGCAAGATTTTTCCTGCGTCATAAGGAAGAATAAATTGGATTTTGCCCTGTTCATTCAAGCATTGTGCTGCGATATTTAGCCAATCATTATGGCTCTGTTCAAGTGTATAACGAGCAAGATTGCGTTGGGGTGTTTTGCAATCTTGTGCAGGGGAAAAATAGGGCGGATTGGCTACGATCAAATCAAAAAGATGTGGGGGATTTTGTGCGAATGTTGCAATATCTGTATGATATAAGGTCATTTTTTTCGCCCAAGGGGAATGCTCAATATTTTCTTTTGCCTGCTCTGCGGTTGCGCGATCACGCTCAACGGCACTAATCTGGCAATGTTGCGCGGTACGTTGGGCTAACATTAAGGCGATCAACCCTGTGCCTGTGCCAAGATCTAACAGCGTCTGAGCCTCTTGGATATCTGCCCAAGCCCCAAGCAAAATGCCGTCTGTCCCGACTTTCATCGCACAACGATGATGATTTACGTGAAATTGTTTAAAGGTAAAGCCCTGATTTTCTTTTGTCATAAACTTCCTAAAAATTGACCGCACTTTAAACGCAAAGTGCGGTATAATTCGCGACAATTTTCCTTAATAGTAACAAGAAATATGAACTTAGCACAATTTGAACAATTGGATCTCGCCCCTGAATTATTAAAAGCCTTAGCCAAAAAAGGCTATCAACGCCCTACTGCCATTCAGTTAGAAAGCATTCCAGCAGCGATGGCGGAACGAGATGTGCTAGGTTCAGCGCCAACTGGCACAGGAAAAACTGCCGCTTTTTTATTACCTGCATTGCAACATTTGCTTGATAATCCACGTCGTAAACCAGGCACGCCAAGGGTGTTGGTTCTCACGCCAACCCGCGAATTAGCGATGCAAGTGGCAGAACAGGCGGAGCAATTGGCACAATTTACCTCTCTTGATATCACTACGATCACCGGTGGCGTAGCTTATCAAAATCACGGTGAGGTGTTTAATGATAATCAAGATTTGGTCGTCGCCACTCCCGGACGTTTATTGCAATATATTCAAGAAGAAAATTTTGATTGCCGTTCCGTAGAAATACTGATTTTTGATGAAGCGGATCGAATGTTGCAAATGGGCTTTGGGCAAGATGCGGAAAAAATTGCAGCGGAAACGCGCTGGCGCAAACAAACTTTACTCTTCTCAGCCACTTTAGAAGGTGAACTATTGAGGGATTTTGCGGGGCGATTACTCAATGATCCCGTACAGATTGATGCCGAACCAAGTCGCCGTGAACGCAAAAAGATTCAACAGTGGTACTATCACGCAGATAGCGATGAACATAAAGTAAAATTGCTTGCCCGTTTTATTGAACAAGAAAAGGTGAGTAAAGGCATTATTTTCGTTCGTCGCCGTGAAACCGTGCGTGAGCTTTCAGATACCTTGCGTAAACGCGGTATTCGTAGCACCTATTTAGAAGGGGAAATGGCGCAAACGCAACGCAATAATGCTATTGATAAACTCAAAAATGGCGTAGTTACCGTGCTAGTTGCCACCGATGTTGCCGCACGCGGTATTGATATTGATGACATCAGCCACGTGATGAATATGGATTTGCCTTACAGCGCAGATACCTATTTGCACCGTATTGGCCGCACCGCTCGAGCAGGTAAAAAAGGCGTCGCCGTGTCTTTTGTTGAAGCCCACGATTATAAGCTACTTGGCAAAATTAAACGTTATACTGAAGAGCTACTCAAACCACGCCTTATTGAAGGGTTAGAACCTCGCACTAAAGCCCCGAAAGATGGTGAAATAAAAAGTGTCAGCAAAAAACAAAAAGCGCGTATCAAACAAAAACGTGCAGAAAAGAAAAAATCGGCACAACAGAAAAAAACCAAACTTCGCCATAAAGATACGAAAAATATTGGCAAACGACGCCAGCCAAGCGGAGGAGAGGGATAGCCCTCTCCTTTATTTTTACTTACTTCCCATTATTTTCTATTCGATACAAAAATTTGCAAACCGATTTCTTATAACTAAAAGAAATATCTCTTCTCAATTAATTATTGGCTAGCCATAAAAAATTTCTCTCATAATACCTGCACTTAATGAAGAAATGAGAGGAGAAGTTTATGCTTTGGACGATTTTTTCGGGAGGAATTCTCGGTGTTATTTTTGGCTTTGTATTGCAGCGTACGCGTTTTTGTATGACGGGTGGTTTTCGTGATATGTACACGGCGAAAAATAACAAAATGTTTTATGCCTTTTTACTGGCGATTTTAATTCAAAGCGTGGGGGTGCTGACGCTTGTAGAGCTAGGTTATGTTTCATCGCCTTACGAAGATTTTTCTTTGCTAGGCACGGTTTTGGGATCTTACTTATTCGGTATTGGCATTGTGCTTGCTAGTGGTTGTGCTACGGGGACGTGGTATCGTGCAGGCGAAGGGTTAATCGGAAGCTGGCTGGCGTTGGCAATGTATATGCTGAGCGCGGCAATGATGAAATATGGCGTGTTGGTAGAGTTTAAAAACAGTGTCACCCGCTATACTAGAATGAATGATAACCTTGCGGCTCAATTGGGGATTTCTGTTTGGTGGTTAGTGGGATTATTGGCGATCGCGGTGGTATTTGGTATCTCGCGCACGCTAAGTAAACGTCCTAAAAATAAAGTGGCAACCTTACCTCAAAAATACCAAGGATTACGCCATTGGCTCTTTGAAAAGCGTTATCACCCCTTTGTTGCTGCGGTAGCAATTGGCATTATTGCGTTGGTCGCTTGGCCAGCGAGTGAAAGCACGGGGCGAGCCGGTGGATTGGGGATCACCACGCCTTCTGCAAACCTGATTCATTTTTTAGTAACGGGTGATGAAAAGCGGTTAAATTGGGGCGTGTTTTTGGTGATAGGTATTTTTATCGGTTCTTATCTTGCTGCAAAAGGAAGCCGTGAGTTTAGATGGCGCTTGCCCGATACTAAAACACTTTATCACGGTGTGCTAGGTGGATTTTCGATGGGCGTTGGTGCATCACTAGCGGGTGGTTGTACTATTGGTAATGGTTTAACAGCGACGGCGGTGATGAGTTCTAAAGGTTGGATCGCCCTTGCTTTCACCATTTTGGGCGTATGGACAATGGCACACATTTTATTTATTCGCCCGCGTAAATTGGCGTTGGTGAACGCTTCAGCATAAGCATCATTGACAGAGAAGGAGATTAAGATGATCGTAAAATTAGAAACCGCAGGGTTGGTTTGTCCATTTCCATTGGAAGAGGCCAAAGCGGCAATGGCAAAATTAAATGCTGGTGATGGCATTGAAATTGAATTTGATTGTACTCAAGCCACAGAGGCGATACCCAACTGGGCAGCAGAGGAAGGTTATGACGTGACCCATTTCGATCAAATTGGCGATGCGAAATGGACGATTACGGTGGTGAAATAACCTTTCTTTCAAGTGCGGTGGAAAATTCTTCATTTTTTCACCGCACTTTGATCTCGTTCTTTTCCTACATATCCCCTTGACGAATACGCCATTGAAGCGTAACATTCCGCACGATTTAGCAACAAGAGGACACACACTTTGGACAGTCATAGTCGATACCCAATTTATCGTTGATCTAAATCTCGTCCTCCACTTATCGGCGAGATTTCGCAGGTAAGTTTCATTACCTCAATTATTAGGTATCTTTAATTAAATAATCAAAAATTTTGTACCGCACTTTTGTGTTGATTATTTAGTTTTCTTTTGTTCATCGGGTTTGTTCATAATCCCCCAAGGAGTATGACAAAATGATTAATGCTTTTGCACTAGAAAATGCACGTTTAATTCGGCTAGATGACGGTGATGAAAATCTTAATGCCGCCATTTGGATTGATTTACTCGAACCCTCAGGCGAAGAACGTGAAATGTTGCAACAAGGTTTAGGACAAAGTTTGGCATCCTTCCTCGAATTGGAAGACATTGAGGCATCAGCACGTTTTTTTGAAGATGAAGATGGCTTACATTTGCACTCGTTTTTCTATTGTGAAGATGAAAATGATTACGCTGACTTGGCTAGCGTGGCGTTCACCTTGCGTGATGGACGCTTATTCACCCTACGTGATCGTGAACTTCCTGCTTTCCGTTTATATCGAATGCGTTCACGTAGCCAGCGTTTAATTGAATGTAATGCTTATGAAGTGTTATTAGATTTATTTGAGACAAAAATCGAGCAACTTGCTGATGTTATTGAAAACGTCTATGCGGATTTAGAAAAATTAAGCCGTGTTATCTTAGAAGGAAAACAAGGTGAGGCGTTTGATGAGGCATTGGCAACCTTAACGGAACAAGAAGATGCCAGTTCCAAAGTGCGCTTATGTTTGATGGATACGCAACGTGCATTGAGCTTTTTAGTGCGCAAAACACGTTTGCCCGCCAATCAGTTAGAACAGGCTCGTGATATTTTACGCGATATTGAATCTCTCCAACCGCATAATGAATCCTTATTCCAAAAAGTAAATTTCTTAATGCAAGCGGCAATGGGTTATATCAATATTGAACAGAATAAGATTATGAAATTCTTCTCAGTTGTTTCGGTAATGTTTTTACCTGCAACACTTGTCGCATCAACTTATGGAATGAACTTTGAATTTATGCCAGAATTGCATTTAAAATATGGCTATCCAATGGCGATTGGCTTAATGATTGTCGCTGCGCTTACGCCTTATATTTATTTTAAACGTAAAGGCTGGTTATAGTTTTTAAGGAGGAAATAATGGGTTTAAATTCCCTTCAATTTTTAGTTTATACATTAATTAATGTGTTTAGTTTCGTCTTAATTTTACGTACTTGGTTTCAATATAGCCGTGTGGATTTTTATAATCCTTTTTCGCAAACCTTAGTCAAATTTACACAACCAGTGGTTGCGCCTTTACAAAAATTTCTTCCTACGGTTAAAGGATTAAATACCGCAGCATTAGTGCTATGTATTATTTTAGGTACAATAAAATACCCTTTGATTGATTTATTGGGTTCGGCAGAACTTGCGGCAAGCCCACAAGCTTATCTTTTTATTGGCTTGCTACATACCTTACGCACACTCGGGGAAGCGGTGATTTATGTGTTATTTATCCAAGCCATTTTGAGCTGGTTTAATCGTGGGCAAAATCCATTGCAATATACCCTTTATCAACTGACTGAGCCTTTGCTTAATCCTATTCGCCGTATTTTACCGAATACAGGAATGATTGATTTTTCCCCAATGTTGTTGGCATTTTTGTTATTTTATGCCAACCGTGTTATGTACGATATTGCCCCTATCTTATGGCAACTTGCTTAATGAATGCCGTCGAACAAACAGAGAAAGGAATTCGGTTGCGGATTTTTCTGCAACCGAAAGCAAGTAAAGACCAACTTGTTGGCTTACACGACAACGAGCTAAAAATTACCCTTACCGCTCCGCCCATTGATGGGCAAGCCAACGCCCATTTAGTTAAATTCCTAAGCAAACTGTTTAAAGTCCCCAAAAGCAGTATTATTATCGAAAAAGGCGAACTCAACCGCCATAAACAAATTTTTATTCCTGCACCCAAAATTATTCCTGAACAGGTTTTGACGTTATTGTGATAAGAAAAATGCTCTCAATTCGTGAGAGCATTTTTATTTTTTAGAATTGATAATTAAAGGTTGCTATCATCTTGCGTTCTTGATGGTTGTTAGTTTGTACACTGAAATCAAAGGTGTAATTACCAATATTTTTGGCAATTCCGAGTTTGCCTATCCATTCTTGTTTTGAACGAGTGAGTTTGTATTCTTGTCCATTTAATTGAAGACGATATGGTTCATCTAAGTTTACTTTCCAAGTTGGCTCAAGGTAAAGTGCTATGCCACCAATATGGTAGCTAAATTTACTTGATAGCTGTGTTTGAACAGCAAAATGATGGGCGAGTTTGCCATCATCTGGCAGTTTGCTATCTAGTAGATAAGAACCTAGCACACCAACGCGTGGTTGAATGGTAAATTGGCTAATAGCAAAGGTTTTATCATAACCAAGATAAAGGTCGAGATAATCTGCGTGTACAGTGCTATCAAAAACGTGACGATAACGAATAAAGCTAGAAAAATCATACCATTTCGCGTTAGTACCAATACCTAACTGATGAATATCATTATAACGATATTCTGCAAACGCCCCGACTTTTGTATGATCATTCAAGGATTGGTTAAACCCTGTTTGGAATTTTCCACCTAACCCCTGTTTATTGCTTTCACTTAATGTCGCTGTGAAATAATGATCATAGTTGAAGTTATCAATGATAGAAACATCTACATCGGTTAGATTTCTTAGGGTTTTTGCATATTTATCAAGATAATCTTGGCTAAACGCAACCTGTTCAGAGGATGTTTGAGTGGTAAGATTTTCTTCTTCATCATTAGATTCCACCGTTTCTTCTAAGGTTACAGTATGATTATTATCCTCAATTTGAGTTGGTGTAGGCATTGTGCTGCCTTTATCATCCTTATCCACATTAGATTCAACGGCATTGTCTGATGTATCCGAGAGTGTATCCGTATTGTTATTTGATGTTACCGCTGGATTATCTTCAGAATTTTCAGATGTGGTTTCTGTTTTTGGGGGTTCTACGGAGTTATTTTCCTTATACTGGCTTTCCTCAATAGCTGAGAAATATTTTTGGTGATTATCAAGCTTAAAGGTAAATTCTGTTTTTTCTCCTAAAATTGTGGCGGTGACATCATTACCAACTTGTAAGATATATTTACCAAGTACTGACAAATTAATTTCATCGTTAAGTGTCAAAGTTGGATCAGCAACATACACATCTAATCGCCCATTTTCTTCTGTTTTGATAACAGAAAGCGGTTTATTAACAGATAAACCATCAACTTCCCCAGCTTCGAAGAAATTAATAAATACACTGTTGCCAGATTTTACAGCGTGTTGTTGTGCGTTTTGTTTTAAAATTTGAATGGTATTTGTATCAAAATGGTTTGCTTCATCTGCACGATAACCCGGCATAATGAGGTAAGCATAACTCGCCTCTTTTGGTTTTGTTCCGTGGTTTAACCAAATTTTAGCAAATTCTGTTGAATCATCTTTACCCTTCTCAATAGCCGTATAGGGTTGCTGCTTATCAAGGATTTTATAACTGATAGTTTGTTGCGTGGTAGGATCGGTAAAAGAAATGGTATCACCAACCTGAGATAAAGTTTGCTTGCCATTGATGACTCTATTATCAATTGTTGTTAATACTTCACCTTTATCTGTGCTAGCAATATTTGAGCCTAGCGCGAGTACCATATCACCTAGCAGAACCCAAGATTTTTTCGCAGTCGTCTTATCATTATAAGACGTGAAATCCATTGCAATAATGGCTTTAGTGGCATTGCCTTGTGAACCATCTGCCTTAATACCATTATCTACACCACCTACAAAGGTTTTACTACTACGATCTTTTAAATATCGACGTTGCTTAGAGCTATCTTTCCGAATAGCGGTGCTTTCGGTCGTTCCCGGTAGCATATAGGTATCGACATTATGCCAATAATTTGTAAATGAATCGGTACGTTGGTTATCATAAATATAGGTCATTCCATCACCAGTGTACCAACCTTGAAGGTTCTCACCATTCATACTTTCATAGGCAGCAGTCCGATTAGAATGCATTGCAATAATCACTGTTCCCTTAGGACTTTTTTGCACAGCACGATCCATAAAAGAAAAGCGTTTTACCCCAATGGTTTCGGTTGGTTTAATATTTGGGTTATCAAGGATATTTTTTAAAATATTCCGCACTGTATTGTTTGGCGCATCCTCAATAGAATAATGCTGTTCAAGTAGCGTGCGTTTTAATAGTCCTTGTAATGCTGGTTTGTATTTTTCTGGTGCACTATCAATTAATAAGGAAATATCACTAATAAAGCGTTTTGCACGGGTAATATCACTACTATTTTCTCGGGTTATAGCACGTCCATTTACAGCGTCATTCATTCCTCCATTTACTAATAACCAGCTATATCCTTTAAGAATCGACTCATAAATATTATCCATTTTGGGATCACTAAAAACAAAGTTAGGTGAATCTTTAAGCATATAAGCAAAAAGTCCTAATCCTTCAATTAAGACAGAGGCATAAGTGCCATTGTAAGCCACAGAAGAGTGTTGAATAAATGAACCATCAGCATAAAATCCATCATTTAATGTTGCATCATCTGTATCTCTAATTCCATTTTTAAGTTCGCCCACATCATAAATTGCTTGAATAGCCTGTTGAACCTCCTCATTATTATGAGTTAATAAACCGCGTGCCAGTGATACAGTTGAAGTATCCGTGCGGTTTCCACCTGTACTTATTCTTTCATATTTTGATGTGGAATATTTCGCCGCTTCAGCATTTGCGCCACTTTTTGTTGGATCTGGTTGGAAATACGTTGTCGCAGCGATTAGTTTTTCTTTCAAATCAGCTGGTATGTCATCGTTCATCAAAATTAAGACATCATTTAACGATTTGGGAATACCAATTTCCCAGTGCCACCAGTTACCATATTCTTTACCGCCGACTTGATAACCGCCCGTATGAATTTTTTCCAAAGAAGAAATAATTAACTGTTTAGTCTCTTGGTTTTGGTAAAATTGTGAGCCAGATTTATTATAGCCTACGGCTAAATCTCTGATTGTATTCACTGTTGAGCGAATTTTTGCGCCAGCTGTTTTTTGTTCACTAAAATCAAACGTGTCGTTATTTAATAATGCCTGTTGTGCATTGCTAGCCATATTATTTGTGGTATCTACTGATATCCCTGTAAGGTGAGTTTTCCAGTTTTGCAAGATTTGATCATAGGCATTTTGTGTTTTGCCCTGTTCTACGGTTAAAACAGAATTTGTTACAGCTTGGACAGGGAAAGTTGGAATGGCGGCTAACATCACGGGAGCTAGCATACACATCACTTTTGATAAACGAAATTGAGGCATTTTTTTCTCCTTAATTAATAGTAGTAATGCACGTTATGCTACGCGGATGAAAAAGAGAACTCAATTTCTCTGCTTTGAAAATATGAACAAGATCACAATAAAAATAAAACGCTTTTTTATTTTTATATGTTGGATGTTAAATATAAGAGAATAATACATTACAAAGATATGATTATTGAATGGCACACTAAACGGTCGTGAAAGTTAATGAAGGATGATATTGAGGAATTGAGCAACAGAGGATTTGTTCTACGAAACAAAAGTGCGGTATGTTTTCACCACACTTTTTATATAACTAAAAAATCTAACCAATGAATTTTTATTCTTTTTCAATCAGCAATTTTATTGTTTAGAATGATTGCTCGTTTATGACTTCAATAGGGAAGAAAAATGAATTGGCAGTATGTTTTTGATAATATTCCAAAATTTATTGATGCCAGCATTATCACTTTACAGCTATCGTTTTTGAGCATTGTGTGTTCTCTCCTCATTGGGTTTTTGTGTGCTGTGGTAACCAGCTATAACGTTCGTTTTTTTCATTCCTTCGCTAAAGTCTATATTGAACTTTCTCGTAATACCCCATTGTTGATCCAGCTTTTCTTCCTTTATTTTGGATTATCCAAATTGGGAATTAAGTTAGAGGGATTTACTTGCGCCGTTGTGGGCTTAAGTTTTCTTGGGGGAAGCTATATGGCTGAGGCGATTCGAGCGGGGATTGAAGGTGTTCCAAAAGGGCAAGTTGAATCGGCTTTGAGCTTAGGATTAACACCCACACAAGCTTTTATTTATGTCATCACGCCGCAAGCCTTAAGCCTTTCACTGCCTGCGATTGGGGCAAACTGTCTTTTTTTAATGAAAGAAACCTCTATTGCCAGTGCGATTGCCATTGCAGAATTAATGTTTATGGCAAAAGAGTTAATTGGCTTAGATTATAAAACGAACGAAGCATTATTTTTATTAGTCACCTTTTATCTCATTATCTTATTGCCAGTTTCATTTTTTATTCATTATTTAGAAAAATGTAGCCGTTACGCTAAATATGGGAGGATTTAATGGGATTAGCTATTTTATTAGATGGAAATAACCTTCAACGGTTATTAAATGGTTTAGCCGTAACCGCAGAAATTGCATTTCTTTCCGTATTATTTTCTTGCGTTTTAGGTATATTACTTGGCATAACAATGACAAGCCAGCAAAAAATAATACGAGGAGTTTGTCGTTTATATTTGGAAATAGTGCGAATTATTCCTTTATTAGTTTGGTTATTTATTGCGTATTTTGGTTTAGCTAAGTGGTTCAATATTCATTTAAATGGAATGGCAGTATGTATTTTAGTATTTATTTTTTGGGGAACTGCTGAAATGGGCGATTTAATGCGTGGGGCATTAAGTTCTATTGAAAAACATCAAAGAGAATCTGCTTATGCCTTAGGATTGAGCGCAACACAAACCTTCCTATATGTATTGATTCCGCAAAGTTTAAAACGGGTTACACCAAGTGCAATTAATTTATTTACCCGAATGATTAAAACCAGTTCATTAGCAATGTTAATTGGCGTGTTAGATATAGTAAAAGTAGGGCAACAAATTATCGAAACCTCCTTATTTACTGATCCTTCTGCTGCATTTTGGATTTATGGACTTATTTTTCTTTTATATTTCGCAATTTGTTATCCCTTATCTCGATTTTCTCGCTATATAGAAAATCATTGGGAACAGTAAAAGGAAATCAAAATGGCATTATTAGAAATAAAACAACTGATAAAAAAATATGAAAAAACTACCGCACTTCAAGGAATTAATTTAGCTATAAAAAAGGGCGAAGTTGTGGTGTTGCTTGGGCCTTCAGGCTGCGGAAAAAGCACCTTACTACGTTGCATTAATGGGCTGGAATCCATTCAAAGTGGCGAAATTACCTTGCAAGATCAAGGTGTATTAGGCAAACACGTGCCTTGGGTAAAAGCGCGCCAGCATATTGGAATGGTTTTTCAAAACTATGAATTATTTTCTCATCTTTCAGTGATTGACAATATTTTGCTTGGGCCAATAAAAGTTCAGAAACGCTTGCGTACGGAAGTAGAAAAGCAGGCTGATGAATTACTTAAACGAGTAGGGTTGCAAGATCGCAAAAATGCCTATCCGCGTGAGCTTTCTGGTGGGCAAAAACAGCGTATCGCGATTGTACGTTCTTTATGTATGAACCCAGAAATTATGTTGTTTGATGAAGTTACCGCAGCCCTTGATCCCGAAATGGTGCGTGAAGTGTTAGATGTGATTTTAGCACTTGCTAAAGAAGGAATGACAATGCTCATTGTTACGCACGAAATGGCGTTTGCTCGCCAAGTGGCTGATCGCATTATTTTTATGGATGCAGGAAAAATTGTGGAGGAAAACACGCCAGACTTATTTTTCACTAACCCGACTTCCGATCGGGCAAAAGCCTTTTTAAACATCTTAAACTATGAACCAAGAGGAATAGACTATGCAGAAAACATTTAAAAAAATCACCGCACTTTTTGCCACCACATTGCTTGCAGTTAGCTTAACGGCGTGTAATGACAACGAAAGTAATAACGCACAAAATCGTCTTCAGCAGTTACAGAAAGCTGATAGCATACGCATTGGCGTTTTTAGTGATAAACCGCCTTTTGGCTATGTAGATAATCAAGGTAAAAGCCAAGGTTTTGATGTAGAAATTGCTAAAGCTATTGGAAAAGATTTGCTTGGTGATGAAAACAAAGTGCAATATGTTTTAGTGGAAGCGGCAAATCGCGTGGAATATTTACAGTCTAACAAAGTAGATATTATTCTCGCCAACTTTACCGTTACCCCAGCCCGAAAAGAAGCGGTGGATTTCGCCAAACCTTATATGCAAGTCGCGTTGGGCGTGGTATCAAAAGATGGCGCGGTTATCACTGACATCAATCAATTAGCAGGCAAAACCTTGTTAGTCAATAAAGGCACAACGGCAGATGCTTACTTCAGCAAAAATTACCCCAATATCAAATTATTAAAATTTGAACAAAATACAGAAACCTTTGACGCTTTAAGAGATGGACGTGGCGATGCACTTGCCCACGATAACACCTTGCTCTTTGCTTGGGCAAAAGAAAATCCGGGCTTTACCGTTGGGATAAAAAACCTGGGTGATCAAGATGTTATTGCGCCTGCAGTGAAAAAAGGGGACAGCGCATTGCGTGCGTGGCTAGATCAGGAAATCGAGAAATTAAGCGAAGAAGGCATTTTAAAACAAGCTTATGATAAAACCTTGTTGCCTGTTTATGGTGATACCATCAGTGAAAAAGAAATCTTAGTAGCTTATTAAGCTTAAACCTGAAGAATAACAAAAAGTGCGGTATGTTTTCACCGCACTTTTTCGTTCTATAAATCCTCTTATTTGATTTGAATATTCACTTTATAACGTGAAGTTAAATTTTTAATGGATTGAGCTTTAGGCTGGAGTACGCGGACTTCATAACGCCCTGTTTTGGGTAGCGTATAAGGTTCATTTTGTACAAAATCATCGTTACCATAAATAATCGCTTCCGCTGCGCCTTTTGTGTTTAAGTTAAAGGTTAAGGTTTGCCCTGCTTTGGCATAAAACGCATAAGTGCGACATTGCCAACCTTTAATTTTCCCATTGTAGCTGGCTGAAGACGCACCCTTTTTAAATTTCACATTGGTAACGGGACAATCAGCCGCATAACTTGGTACCGTTGCTAAAATGGCTGAACCAATGACAATGGCTGAAGCCAAGGTTTTTATCGCTTTCATAAATAACTCCTAAATGTGTTTTTGATAAGCCTATTGTTAGACTTTGCCCTACAAACGAAGTTCAAAAATTTGTTTATCTGGGTTTACTTTAAAGCCTGCCATTTCTAACAAATTATGCTGTTGACTACGCTGTTCTACAATAAGTCGAGTGGCTTGCGTATAACGAACAAACTCCGTTGCTTTCGCAATAAGTGCGGTATAAATTTTTGATGAATTTGCGTGTTGCTGCACAAAAATATCGGTAAGTTGCCAATAACGTTGAAGTTGTAACGAAGAAAGACGCGGATAAAGTTGAATAAAACCCAGTGCTTGATTTTGTTCATCGACAGCAAGGAAAAAAATACTTTCACTGAAGCGAATTCGATTGGTTAGAAAAATTAAGGTTCGTTCTGGGTTTTCCACCATACCTTGTGAAAGACGATATTGCTCAAAAAGGGGGAGCAATAGCTCTAGATTCCATTGTTCAGCTTTAAATATTTTCATATTGATGATTTTTTGTGAAATTTATACAGTGAATTGTATCTTTTTAACACAAAATAATCATCTTTTCGGAAAAATTTTTTTCAAATTTGCCTAAAATCAACGGTAGAACATAAAAAATTTGATATAGTAATGCGGTTATTTTTTATTAATTACTATGGAGAAAAATTATGGCACGTCGTCCTTTAGTTATGGGTAACTGGAAATTAAATGGTAGTAAAGCGTTTACCAAAGAATTAATTGAAGGTTTAAAAGCGGAACTTGCCGGTGTGAATGACTGTGATGTGGCAATTGCGCCACCTGTGATGTATTTAGCGGAAGCGGAATCGGCATTGGCGGGTAGCCAAATTGCGTTAGGCGCACAAAACGTTGATGTGAACGTGCAAGGTGCATTTACAGGCGATATTTCAACCGCAATGTTAAAAGATTTTGGTGCGAAGTACATTATTATCGGACATTCTGAGCGCCGTACTTATCACAAAGAAAGCGATGAATTTATTGCGAAAAAATTTGCGGCATTAAAAGAAGCTGGTTTAGTCCCTGTGTTATGTATTGGGGAATCAGAAGCTGAAAACGAAGCAGGCAAAACAGAAGAAGTATGCGCTCGCCAAATTGATGCTGTGATTAATGCGCTAGGCGTAGAAGCCTTTAATGGTGCGGTGATTGCCTATGAACCAATTTGGGCGATTGGTACAGGGAAATCAGCAACGCCTGCACAAGCACAAGCGGTTCACGCCTTTATTCGTGGGCATATTGCTGCCAAGTCACAAGCTGTTGCCGATCAAGTAATTATTCAATATGGTGGATCAGTAAATGATGCCAATGCGGCGGAATTATTTACTCAGCCAGATATTGATGGCGCATTAGTCGGCGGTGCGTCACTAAAAGCCCCTGCTTTTGCGGTGATTGTAAAAGCAGCTGCGGTGGCAAAAAACTAATTCCATTTTCCTTTTCATCAAATCTGCTCATCTTGGGCAGATTTTTTTATCTCCTAATTTTACCTCCACATATCAGTGAGTAAGCCTAGCCTTTAAGCATTTAAAACAAATTCCGCACACCAGTTTGCAAAATTGTGATCCCTATCACTGCATAACTATGATATTTATCATAGTCTGCTTTGGGTAAATTAGTTATGTTGAAATTTAGGTTTATAAAATAAATGGAGTTGATAATGAAATATTACGCAGGTGTGGACATTGGCGGTACAAACACAAAAATTGGTATTTTAGATAGTCATTTTAATATTCTCGCAGAACAAAGCATTGCAACACTATCTCAGCAAGGTGCAAGAACCACTTTTTCTCGCATTTGGCAGACTATTTTGGCTTTGCTTGCACAAAACCAGCTTTCAGAAACCCAATTAGAAGGGATTGGTTTGGGCATTCCCGGCCCCGTAGTGAATCAATCGGTAGTCAAAATTGCGGCTAACTTTTCTTGGGGGAATGATTTTAATGCCAAACAATTAATGGAAGACATCTCTCATAAAAATGTGGTGGTAGAAAATGATGTACGCGCCATTACCTTAGGAGAACATTTATTTGGTGCGGGAAAAGGAATTGCGAATCTTATCGTTGTCCCCATTGGTACTGGCATTGCTTCAGGTATTTTGTTAAATGGCAAGGTATTGTCTGGTTCTGGCGGCTGCGCAGGCGAATTTGGGCATATAATGGTGAACGAACAAGGAATGAAATGTGGGTGCGGATTAACAGGTTGCTTAGAAACCTATACCTCTGCACCGGGGTTAGTTAGAGAGGCAAAAAAATTATTACTTGAAACGAAGTGCGGTGAGTTTTTTCAGCGTTTTTCCACTGATTTAGATGCCCTTCAAGCACATCATATTTTTGAATACGCCAAAAAAGGAGATGAACTAGCCCTACAAGTGGTGGATAATTTTGCAAAATATTTAGCTTACGGTTTAGGCGTGCTGATCAATATTTTTAACCCTGAACTTATTGTCCTCGCTGGTGGGGTCGCAAAATCCGCCGAGTTCATCATTGAAAAAGTACAAAAATTTCTACCGCACTATGCCCTAGGCGTTTCCTTACAAAACTTACAAATCAAACCAAGCCAATTACTTGATTCCGCAGGCGTAAAAGGGGCAGCAGCATTGGTGATTAAATCATAGTTAGAATTATCACTGTTTAAGTTTGGAATAAGGCAAAGCACCCGACACGACGGCATTTTAAAATCAAGCAGCGATAATAATTTTCAATCATCCTTGAGATGTAAAGAATAATACAAATGAATACTTAAGTATATGGCGATGCGAAAACATCGCCATATTAGAAAGTGCGGTCTATTTTTGGCTTAAATTTATTTTATAGACTGCAAAACCAAGTTCATCTTGACCGATATAATCCATAGGGTATTGGGCTTTTTCTTTGATAAACGTATTGGCTTTCTCACTTGGTGACGTTTCCACTTGGATATTGAGTGGTACCTTTGTTGCAATAGGGGCTAATCGCCAGTTATTGTCTGCTGAAGGTACAACCTCGCCTTTTTCTTTTGTGGTTTGGCTGATATAGTTCGCTAAAATTTGGCGATTTTCATCTGGTGCGGCAAAGACAATATGTGCATCCCCCGTTCCCGGGAATTTGCCAGAATATGCACGATAATTATTCGTTGCGATTAAAAACTGATCGCTCTCTTGCACGGGCTTACCTTGGTAAGTCAGGTTGATAATGCGCGAGGCGGTAGGATTGATGAGTTTGCATTCTCCATCATAACGTGCGGGTTGGCTCACATCAATTTGATAATTAACCCCATCAATTACGTCAAAATTATAGGTGCGGAAGCCATTCCAGTTTAATAAAGGTTGTGCTTTATCACTGTGTGGATCAATCTGATTAAACATTCCCGCACTGCATTCAAGCCATTGTTTCAATTCTGCCCCACTCACTTTTACAATCACTAAGGTGTTGGGATAAAGGTAGAGATCGGCAGCGTTGCGGAAGGTTAAATTCCCTTTATCTACCTCAACATAGGCGGTTGGATCGTTTTTACGTCCGCCAACTTTAAAAGGGGCAGCCGCACTTAACACGGGAATTCCTGCCAGCTCTGGTAGGTTTTTAACGACATTTTCAGCATAGGCTTTCTGTGCTTGATTCACAATTTGTACCGTTGGATCATCTTGGAATAGCGCGAGGAAACTATACATATTGTCTGATGCTTTACCAATCGGTTGTGCAACAAATTCACGCGTTGCTTGATGAATAGGTGCAAGTAATGCCGCAATTTCAGGATGGTTGCCTATGAGGGCTTTCTTTTTATCCGCATCATAAATTGGGCGCAATGCCGCTTTACCGTCAGTTACAAACCATTTGCCATTATGCTGGTTTAAGGTTAAATCAACCACACTGATATTATTTGCCCAGTAACCCGCCATACTTTCAGGTACGCCGTTCATTGTGCCTTTTTCAATATCTGCGCCTTTACTGTGGGCAAATTCTTTATTCGGGAATAAACGGTGTGAATGCCCAAAGATAATCGCATCAATTCCTTTTACATCAGCTAAATGGAATGCGGCATTTTCTTCCCCTTCTTTATAAGGTTCATCGGAAGGCCCTGTATGCGCCAACGCCACAATAATATCTGCCCCTTTTGCTTTTACAATAGGGACATAGTGTTCTGCGGTTTTCTTAATATCATAGGCTTTGACTTTACCTTCTAAATTTGCTTTATCCCACACCATAACCTGTGGTGGAACGAAACCAATATAACCAATCTTAATCTGATGCGATTTTCCGGCATTATCGGTTACGGTTTTTTCTTGAATAAAATAAGGTTGGAAATACGGCTTTTCATCGTTGGCATTGACGACATTTGCATTAATAATTGGAAAATCAGCTTGCTTAATGGCGCGATCTAAATAGGCTAAACCATAATTAAATTCGTGATTACCAATTGTTCCCACATCATAATGCATCGCATTTAAGGCTAAAATAGCGGGGTTGGGTTTCCCCTCTTTATCACCTTTTGCGGCTTGATAATCTGCGATCGGGTTGCCTTGAATTAAATCGCCATTATCGACTAACACGGAATTTTTCACTTCTTGCCGCGCTGCTGCGATTAAACTGGCAGCACGTGTAAAACCAAATTTATCGGTTGGTGCATCTTTATAATAATCAAAATCGGTTAAAAAACCGTGAATATCTGTCGTCGCAATAATGCGCAAAGACAACGCATTATTTTGTTCAGCTGCACTTAATTTTAAACTATTTACCGCAAATAAACTTAATGCCCCTACGCGTAAGAAATGTCGTCTATCCATTTTTTTCTCCTTTTGATGTTCACTAAAAGCGTGATGATTGTACGTTGTTTCTTTCCTCGCTTCTAGTGACGTTTTGTGATTAAAATCAAGTGCGGTGGTTTTTTGAGAGATTTTTTTACATTTTAGGCGATTGCTTAGCAAGGCTGTTTTCTGTTCCTGATGTATTAGCGGTACCTTTTAAATCGTACAGGTTTCTCTGCTTTTTTGGGGGAATGGTAATAAATCAAATTTCATTGTTCATTTTATAAGATCACCAGCCTCTGGTTGATGTAACTTAGCCCCACGATTTTTTGTTATTTGATATAACCCAATAAGGCTTGCTGTTATGGTGAAAAATAGCAAAGCAAGCCTGTTCCGTATGATTTAAGATCACTGCGTGATATTTATTAGCCACGCTGCCAAATCATCGATTTCCATCTGGCTGATTTCATGACCGATCGGATAGCTGTGGAAGCTGAAGTTTTGCCGTTTGGCAAGGGCATTCACAGCAGGCTGTATCTGCGTTTCGGTGATGAGCTGGTCGTATTGCCCCTGTGCCATAAAAATCGGCGTGTGCAGATTGGCGGCCGTTTCATAATCTTTGCGGGATTCTGCAAGCGGCAGGTAGCCCGATAGGCTAAACAGTCCGCCAAGCGGCTGTGCGGCAGTCAGTCCTGCCAGTAAGGAAATCGCACCGCCTTGCGAGAAACCGCCCAGCACGATGTTTTGACTGGCAATGCCTTGCCGCTGTACTTCTGCAATCAGGCGATGCACGTAGGTGGCTGCCTCTTGCAATCCGTCTTTATCCTCATTGTGCAAAAAATTATCACCGCGTAAGTCGTACCAACCTGAAGTGTTGCCGCCAGCCCAAGTAACTGGGCGAATCGGGGCGTGCGGCAGGATAAAGGCGGTATGCGGCAGTTTTTGCTGCAAATATTCAGCCAGCGAACGGAAATGTTGTCCGCTTGTGGTCAATCCATGCAGAAAAATGATGCAGGATTGGGCGGCATTGGGGGCAATGACGAGCGGTTCGGCACGTGGAATTAGTGGCATCCGTCTACTCCGCATGAAGCCCCTTCAATAGCTTGCTGATTTTGCTGCTGCCAAGCGTCTTGCAGTACCGCCAAGAAATGTGATGCTGGCAAAGCACCGTTGATGGGTATGCCGTCCACTTCAAAATACGGCACTGCGTGTACGCCTTTTTGCTGGGCGGCGGTTTCATCGGCACGCACTGCTTCGGCAAATTCATCAGAGGCAAGCATCTGCTCCACGCGGCTGCGTTCAATGCCCACTTCTTCGGCAAGGCGGCAGAGCGTTTCGTGGTCGGCAAGAATCAGGCTGTCGGTGAAATAGGCGGCAAACAGGCGTTCGGCCATTTGTTCTTCTTTGCCCAGCGTGGTGGCCAGTTTGGTTAAGCGGTGTGCATCAAACATATTGGTGTTTTGGGCTTCGGCGTAACGCATATTGATGCCTGCAAGGTTGGCTTTTTGTTCAATGCCGCGGATCATCGCGAGAGCATCGCTTGGGCTTTTTTGGTATTTCCATTCAATCCGTCCTTGCGTGGTGTTGGTAACGGTTTTGCCTGCCTGCGGATAGAGTTCAAAGGCTTTGTGATGAATTTGCACTTGGTCGGCATGCTCAAATTGGGCAAGTGCCTGTTCAAGATAGCGTTTGCCGATGTAGCAGAAAGGGCAAGCATAGTCGGAAAAGAGGGTGATTTGCATGGGTTGCTCCTATATTTTTTTAATTCGTTAAATCTAGAAATTTAGATATATTCTGCCAAATTTAAAGTAATACGGTGTCAAACTCGCTTGCAGTATTAAGGTATACAGCTTCGCTCGTTTTCCTTGTCTTACTTTAAATTTGTTTGAATATTAGGTTGTAAAAACGCCCCGTAAAGGGCGGTTAAATGCTTACAAAACTTGCTGTAACTGATTTAAAAACTGTGCGGCGGCGTTAGCATCATAGCGGTAATACGTCCATTTGCCTTCACGTTTCATGGTCAGCAATCCTGCTTGTTTTAAGCTGTTTAAATAAGCAGAAACCACTGATTGTGCCAAACCGCTTTTGATGACCACCGCCTGCACGCAGACACCGCCTTCGGCATTGATGGCTTCAGCGGAAAATTCGGCAGAGGTGAAATGTGCGTGCGGTGATTTGAGCCATTGCAGCATTTGCAGGCGGCCTTCGTTGGCAAGCACTTTAAGGGTATCGGTAATCGGCATAGTGTTGTCTGATTAGTTAGTTGATGGGGAATATTATATCTATAAAAATAGATTTGTAAATATGTTTTTTGGAGGATCGTTTTGTTTGATAATTAGCCTTTATATTCCTATGCAACATCATTAGCGACATAACCCCAAAGTCTATCTACCACCCGCAAATCAGCCAACAAATCAAAGCTGTGCAGGCAGTGATTGATTTTTTGATGAGAAAGTTTATTGATAAGATGCGTACGATATAGAAATGCTTTACTGAAAGTTTAGGATATTCAAGTAGACTTTTATTCAATCAAAACACAAGATTTCCACCCAAGCCAGTAGAAAAATCATTCAAAAATCAAAACAAAAACCCATCAAATCAGGCTAAAAACCTTGAAGATTTTTGACCGCACTTTTAATCCCCTTTTTCCAATAAAAACGCTGCCTGAAAATCCTAAAACTTTCAGGCAGCTTTTTGCTGCAAAGGGCGGTTTGTGGGGCTTGCTATACGTCATCACGGCGTGTCATGGCACCGCCGTCCACATTCCAAATGCTGCCTGTAACCCAGCTTGCTTGGTCGGAGAGCAGGAAAACAGCTGTAGCCGCAACATCTTCTACCGTACCGTTGCGTCCTAAGGCGTGGTATTTTTTGAAGTTTTCTAGGGTGTCTTTTACCTGTTCGCCGCTTGCAAAGCGTTCAAAAATGCGGGTTTCAATGATGCCGATCGGCAGGGCATTGACGCGGATACCGTATTCGGCAAGTTCGGCGGCGGCGTTTTTGGTGAGTGCCTCAAGCCCCCATTTGGCCATGGAGTAGGCCGCCATCGGTGTGGATTTGATGGGCAAGTGCGATAAGGCGGCGGTGATGTTCACGATTGAGCCTGCTTTTTTGTTGTCAATCATCAGTTTGGCAACCGCTTGGGTGATGAAAAAGGTGGCTTTGTTGATGCCTAGATAGCCGTCATACTGGGCTTCATCGGTTTCCAAGAAGCGGTTGGGGAAGTACACGCCTGCACTATTGACCAATAAATCTATGTCGCTGTGTTCGGCGTTGAGCTTGGCTATCAATGCTTGCACGCTTGTCATTGAGAGCAGGTTGGCGGTTAAGGCACTGACTTTTTCTTGTCCGTAGCGTTCGGCTAGGGTTTGACGGGCGGTTTCGGCTTTGTCGGGATTATTGCCTAAAATAACGGCTTTGCCACCCTGTGCCAAAATGGCTTCAGCAATGGCAAGTCCTACGCCGCTCGTGCCGCCAACGACCAATAATTTGCGGTTTTCAAAGTTTTTCATGGGTTTTTCCTCTTGAGGTAAGTGATGTTTGGTAGATGCTTTATCTGCGTTAGGGTCAAATCTAGTCATTTAACTTCAAACGAATACAGCGTTGAAGGCTCCCTCATGTACTGCCTGTAGACTTCGTTCGCCTTCGCCTTGTCTTCGTGTGAATTTAAGCGACTATAATAACGTTTTTCTGCTATCTTGATTTTCCCAAAAGAAGCTTTTTCTTGCCTAATTTGATAAATCTTGGCAGCTGCTAAGTTTTGCCTCAAAGTCATTTAGGCGGATAAAATGTGCCTGCCGTAAGATTTCTTTTTGCTTCCAAAAAAGCAGCAGCGTGGGGGCAGTAAAGACCAAAAACCGCCCTGCAAGGCTTGGCAGCTGTGCGATGTCTGCTTCTATGACGGCAAGCTTCCCACGTTCGGCAAAGCTTTTGAGCTTGTGATGCAAGACGCTGCACACGCCGCATTTTGGGGCAGTGATATAAACAAGACTTAAATCATGGTCTGTGATATGACGCTCAGCTTCGGCAAGGCTTGTGGCTTTTTTCATGTATTCTGCCATGAGAGCATATCGGCCATCGCCTCTGCCACGCTTTTAATGCGGTGGATATGGCCAACGCCTAAGCCAAAGCTGCCCCAACCGCTGTCAAGGTCGCCTTGCATCATGCCTGTGCCAAATCCTGATAAACCTGCCAGACGCTGGCTGATTTCGGCATCATCTGCACCGTTTAGGGATTTTTCGGCAAGTTCTTTGGCCAGTTTGCCAGCGGTTGAGCGGACAAAGCTTGGCGGCGCCCGAAAGAGCAAGAGATCGGTCGGCTGGCTATCTATGAGTGCTTGTTTGACCTTGGGGTGGGCTGGGTTTTCGTGGGTTGCCAGCAGGGCGGTGCCAACAAAGATGCCTTCTGCACCCAAGGCAAAGGCGGCTTTGGCGGTTCGTGCATCGGCAATACCGCCTGCTGCCAGCACGGGGGCTTGACGCACGGCATCGGCAATCATGGGCACAATGGCAAAGGTGCCAATGGCACGTTCTGGCATCAATCCGCCTTCATCAAAGCCTGTGGCAACGATGATGTCGGCACCTGCCTCTTCTGCCTGACGGGTGTTTTGGACGGTTGGGGTGATGGCCCGATAGAGAATTTTGATGCCTGCCTGTTTGAGTTCGGCAAAGATTTCAGGCAGCACCGTGCCTTCGCCCATGCCCATCCACACCACGGCATGAACGCCTTCTTCTTTGATGACGTTGAGAATGGGGCGTGTCCATGGGTCTTTGGCTTGGTCGGCATTGGGGGCGAGGTTGACGCCAAAGGGCTTGTTGGTCAAGGCTTTGGTTTTGCGGATTTCTTGACGCATACGTTCTGCCGTCTCTTCGGGGCTTGTGGTCAAGGTGGTTTGTCCTGCGTTGGGCCCAAGCACGCCCAGTCCGCCTGCGTTGCTGACGGCGGCGACAAATTCGGCATTGGTTACCCAAGACATCGGGGCTTGGATAAAGGGTTTTTCAATATTAAGCAGCGATACAATACGGTTTGACATGATTTTCCTTAAAAAAATATGAGGTTCATGCAATAAAGGCTCACACAATAAAAGTTAAAAAGCCATCGGCAAAGAAAGCCAAAGCCAAGCTCAGGCTTTCTTTATTGTCCTTACACCGAGCGGTTAATCACGTTAACGGGATTGACCAGCGTGTCATACACGGGCGAATGATTGGCGATTTCATCAACCAAGGCATCAAGCTTTTCTTTATCGGTATTTGGGCTTTCTAGGTGAATATCCACACGGATTTGGCTTGCACCGCTGCGAACGTCTTTAAACTTCAAAAAGCCATTTAAATCAAAATCCACGCTAAGCTTTAAATCAATACGGCTTAATTCAATGCCCTTGCCAGCGGCAAGCAGCGTAAGGGTTGCGGTATAACAGCCTGCCAACGCCTGCAAAACGTACTCCATCGGGCTTAAGGCACGGTCTTCGCCCAGCACTGCCTGCGGTTCATCGCCAAGCGTGATGAATTTATTCACACGGCTGTTATCGGCAACACCGCCTTGCACCGTGATGCCTGTTGCGGTTTTTACGCCAACACCGCCGTTTGATTCACTGCTCATGTGCAGGGTAAATTCGCCAAGTTTGGCATCGTTTTGAATACGGGCGGCAAGCTCGTTAATTTTTGTAACATCAGCAAAAGGGGTCATCATGTTCTCCTTAAAGTTCTTTATCAATCAATTGGGCAAGGGCAGATTTGGGCATCGCACCTGCGTGGCGTGCTGTCATTTGCCCTGCTTTAAAAGTCATCAGCGTTGGGATATTGCGAATGCCATATTGGGCAGAAAGCTTAGGATTGTCATCAACATTGACCTTCACCACCTTGGCCTTGCCTGCGTAATCCTCTGCCAATTCATCAAGCAAAGGGGCAATCATTTGGCAAGGCGGACACCAATCGGCATAAAAATCAACCAGCACGGGCGTGTTTGCATTTAACACTTCGTCAGAAAAGGTCTTGTCTGTGGCATAAATCATAAAAAATACTCCGTTTAAAAAGTTTTGATGTTGAAAAGCTTTCATGTTGAAAAGCTTTGATGGCGTTATTATCGGTTAAACCCTGCCGCCATATTTGCCAAAACGAAGCCAATTCTTGCCTAATTTGACAAATTCCCTTAAAATTACCCTAAAAACATTTAGGGAGCCGCATCATGTATCAAGACCCATGGGAAAAACTTGCCAGCCTCATCAAACGCTTCACCCAGAAAGAAGGCAGCTTTTCTGACACCACCCTGCCCGCCTTAAATCTCTGCCGCCGCAACCACCGCACCCACCCTGTGCCCTGCATCTATCCGCTTAGCCTGTTTGTGGTCGTGCAAGGCGTGCAGCACGTCAATTTTGGCAACGAAATCATGCAGCTTGCCCAAGGCGATGCCGCATTGACCACCCTTGATTTGCCTGTGGTATCGCACGTTTTGCAGGCAAGCCAAAGCACGCCCTACCTCAGCTTAAGAATTGAGCTTGATGTGATGCTCTTGCGTGAACTTGCCGAACAGACCGACTGGCAGACCAAGCAATCAAGCCTTTCGGACAGCCTGTCGGTCGCCCCGATTGATGAGGGATTGCTTGATGCGGTGGTGCGTTACACCGCTCTGCTTGACGAACCCAAATGGCAGCCGCACCTTGCCCCCTTGATTGAACGTGAAATCGCCTTACGCCTCTTAAACGGCGTGCATCAGCCCATGCTAAAACGGCTCTTGATGCAAGGCAGTGCCGAACGCAACATTGCCAAAATTATTGCCTATTTTAACGAGCATTACACCCAAAAGACCGACATCAACCAACTGGCAGAACAGGCACACATGAGTCCATCTTCCTTTCGTCAGCACTTTAGAAAGCTGACAGGCGTAAGCCCCCTGCAATACCAAAAGCAGCTTCGCCTCCAGCACGCCAGACGGCTGATGTTTAAAGAAAATCAAGATGCCACCACCGCCGCCTTTGCCGTAGGCTATGAAAGCCCGACCCAATTTAACCGTGAATACGCCCGACTGTTTGGCGAACCGCCCCACCGTGATATACAGCGGCTCAAAGACAATGAAATGCAGTTTGGCAGGATTGTTTAGGATTTTAGGCTGCCTGAAAACTTTAAATAAGGATTTTCAGGCAGCCCAATTAAAAAAAAATACGCTTTTAAATAGCGGTTTGATTCAATAGGAATTTTCACCCGAGTTATTAGAAAAAGGGGTTAAAGATAAAAGCCAAAAATCCATCAAATCAGGATAAAAAACTTGAAGATTTTTGACCGCACTTTTATCCTTTTTCCAATAAAAAGGCTGCCTGAAAATTTAAAATGAGGATTTTCAGACAGCCTCATCTCAATATAATAACCACCCAAACCCATCACCCCCCCCATTACCCCAAAATTTCGATAAACCCTATCCAAAATCAGGGGCTAATCAATGCCCGCTTGCCTTGTTACAATAAAAAAACATCAACATAAACAAGGCAATCCTATGAAAAAATCCCTTATCGTGCTAAGCCTTACCGCTTTCATCGCAGGCGGTGTACAGGCAGCGGCTAAACCCCTATCCATCATTGAACAAGGCAGTTTTGCCACAGGCGGCAGCGTCAAACAAAGCCAAGGGCATTACAACCCACGCCCAGCCATCACGCAAAACACCGACAGCAACAGCTTTCTTGCCGTTTATCAAGCATCGGTTGCCGAAGGCGGGCAGACCTTGCACGGCGACCACGCTGCCGTTTTTTACCAAATTCCCGAAAATCCCAAAGCCCTACCCATCGTCTTTTTGCACGGTGCGGGGCAATCCATGCGGACTTGGCAGACCACGCCAGACGGCCGAGAAGGCTACCAAAATCTCTTTTTGCGGGCAGGCTACCCCGTCTATCTCATTGACCAGCCACGCCGTGGGCAGGCAGGACGTGCCACCGTGGACGGTAGCATTGCCGCCGCACCAGACGATCAATTTTGGTACGCCCAATTTCGCCTTGGCGAATACCCAAACCGCTTTGACGGCATCGCCTTTCCAAAAAGCAAGGCCGCCCTCACGCAATTTTTCCGTCAAATGACCCCAAACACCGCCCCCTTTAACAGCAAAATCATCGCCCAAAGCCTTGCCGCCCTGTTTGACCGCATCGGCAGCGGCATCTTGCTTGCCCACTCGCAAGGCGGCGACCCAGCTTGGCAAACCGCACTTTTATCGGACAAAGTCAAAGCCATCGCCACCTTTGAACCTGGCAACTTCCCCTTTCCCAAAAACGAAACCCCAAGCACGCTAAAAAGTGCCTTTGGCGACGTTACCCCGCAAAGCATCAGCGATGAAGACTTTGCCAAATTCACCCGCCTGCCCATCATCATCTACTACGGCGACAACATTCCTGCCGAAGAAGAAGTTACCAACAGCCAAAGCCAAGACCAATGGCGGATACGCCTTGCCCTTGCCCAAAAATGGATGGACACCGTCAACCGCCACGGCGGCGATGCCACGCTGATTCACCTGCCCAAAATCGGCATAAAAGGCAACACCCACTTCATCATGAGCGACACCAACAACGCCGAAGTCTTCAGTCATCTGCAAAACTGGCTAAAACAAAAAGGGCTTGATTATCGCTCTTTAGACTAAAAGAAAAGGCTACCTGAAAACTTGAAAACCAGCACTTTCAGGCAGCCTTCGTTTTCTCACCTTGCCAAATTTGCACCCACATCAGCACGCCGCTCACTGCAAATAATCCGATTGAAACCATCGGCTGCGACACCGCAAGGGCGGCGAGGGCGCTACCGAATGCGGCGGCGAATTGGGTGGCGAGGCGGCTGAGTAAGCTCGCTTGGGCACGGTGTTCGGCGTTGATGGTGCGGTACAGGGCTGCCATTGGCATAATGCTCAACAGCCCTACGCCACTGCCACGCAAGCTCATTAAAGCCAAGGCTGAAGCGTTATTCAGCGGGAACAATAATGCCAAACTCGACAGCAACACTGCACTAGCGGCAAGGCTTAATAGACGGCGTTCGCCCCAACGCTGGGCAAGGCGTTCCAAATAACGGCGTGCGATCAACGTACCAATGCCGTGTGCTGCCAGCAAGATCCCGATCCAAGCCACATCGTGATGGGCGTTCGTCCACAGGATTGGCAGTAGCAAAATACCGCCGTAGTAATTGAACGCTGCCCAAAACAGCAAACTCAGTTCACGGCGAAAGGCGGAGAGGCAAAGCAAATCGAGGCGTACCAATGCCCGTTCACCTTGACGCTTGGCGTGTATCACAAACAAGCCGCCCAACATCAATCCCACCGCTCCAGCTATCAATGGTTCAGGCTGCCACGCCGCTTGTTGCACGGCATACACCAGCAACACTAAGGCTGGGGCGAGGCACACATACCCCCAGCCATCAAAGTCCCGAGCAGGGTTGGCAGACAAGGCGGGAATCCATCTGCTCCACACCAACGCCCACGCACACAGCGGCACATTTACGGCAAAAATCCAATGCCAACTGCTCACTTTCAACAAGGCGGAAGCCAACAGCGGTGCGGCAATCGGGGCGATCACCGCAGGCACGGCTAAGGCGGTGAGTGCGGGGCGTAATTTTTCAGACGGCATCACCCGAGCGCACAAGGTTTGCAACAGCGGCTGCATCAAACCCGCCGCCACCCCTTGCCCCACACGTGCCGCCAGCAACACCGCAAAACTATTCGCCACCGCCGCCACTGCAGAACTCAAGGCAAACAATAGCAAACACGCACGCCACAAACGCGCCTCGCCCAAGCCTTGCCCCAACGCCGCCGACAACGGCACAGCCGCCACCGCTGCCAACAAATACGCCACCACCAACCATGCTAAAGGGGCAGCAGGAAAACTCACGCCCAACGCAGGCAATGCCGTATTCAATGCTGTTGCATCGGCTAAGGGCAACACAATGCCCAATAACAACGCATTTAAAAAACGTTTTTCGGGCAATGAAAAAATAATCGTTTCAGATGACATAACTCTTCCTCGTCTGTTTGGATATTGTTTGGCACAATGTTTTTAACTGTTTTATCGGCTCAACCAGTCAATGCCAACAATGCTGACTGATTGATTTTTCAAAAAAAATCAGCATAATCCTTTTTTAATTGTTATACTTTCGACAAAATATCAATCATTATCGAATAAATGGCAAAAACACTCGCTCAACCGCTACCCGATACCCCTTACGCACCCAGTGAAGAAATGCCCATTCGTGTGGTACAGAGCCATCATCAACCCCGCACGGCGGTGGCGAGCCATCAACACGCTTGGGGGCAGTTGGTGTATTCCCGACAAGGCGTGATTCGTGTGTTTACGGCGCAGGCGAGTTTCACCGTGCCGCCTGAACGGGCGGTGTGGATTGCCGCCAATGAGCCGCATCGGGTGGACGTGTTGTCTGCCACGCAGGTGTTTACCGCCCATTTGTACCGTGATGTACCCAGCACCGCTCTGAGCGTGCTGCCCTTGTTGCGTGAGGTGTTGATTGCCCTGTCAAAGCCGTCTGAAAAACGGCGTTTCGACTTGTTGTCTGCTTTATTTTGTGAAGAGTTAGAAAACGCACCCGCCTTGCCGTTGGGCGTGCGATTGCCACAAGACAAGCGTTTGCGTCAGCTGTGTGAAGCCGTGTTGCAAACGCCGAGATTAGATATTCCGCTGGCACAATGGGCGCACGATTGTGGGGCAAGCGTAGCAACGGTGCAGCGTTTGTTTAAGCGTGAGCTGGGCTGCCATTTCAACACGTGGCGGCAACAAGCCTTGCTCGCCCGTGCCACCGAACTCGCCGCCCAACAGCTGCCCCTCGCCCATATCGCCCTTGAGCTGGGCTACCGTAGCCAAAGTGCGTTTTCCTTTATGGTGAGCCAATGCACAGGACAAACCGCAAGCACGTATCTTTATCCGAAAGGTAATGAAAATTGAGTGAAAAAATTGCCGCACTTTCTCATTACTTATGTCTTTTATACCCCAAACATATCAGACATAATCAATAGCCGTTAAATATACTTATATATCATATCTTTTATCGTTGGATTATGGCCTCATCTAGCATATTCATTTAATGGAGTAAGACAAGCATTTACCCAGCAACTGACACAGTTTCAAGAAAACAATCGCCCCATTATCTATCTTGATGAAAGTGGCTTTAAAATAAGCGATTATAGACCTTATGCTTATGCCCATAAAAGCCAAAGATGTTATGATATTTATCATTGGCAAGCCAAGAACCAACCCCATGCCATAGGAGCAATCCACAACAACCAATGGTTTGCTGTAGGTCTTTATGAATGTAGTATTAACAGCGATGTGTTTTTATCTTGGGTAGAAAAAGTATTGCTGCCAAAGTTACCTAAAAACAGTGTGATTGTCATGGACAATGCCACCTTTCATAAAAGACAAGACATACAAGACACAATCACAACCAAAGGACATGACATTCTTTGGTTGCCGCCTTACTCACCTGATTTAAATCCCATTGAGCAAGTTTAGAGTTAGATTAAGAGGTTAAGACAAGATTGGCGATTGGAGTGTATTGATAGGTTGTTCTTTTATTTTATGTGGATTTGTGGTAGTTCTTGGGTTGGTATAAACGCAAGAAAATGATGGAAAATACGCTCAATTTATTATTCGTTAAATGGAATGGGTGTTTGATGTATATATTTTAAATTAACAATGCCTGCCACTACAGTTTAAAGCAGGGGTAAACCGCCATACACTTGGGCTAGATGGCACAGAAATCTATGGCGTGGTTGGTGAGTTAACCCCGCGTGGCGAGGTGATGTTCGTCATTGAACGTGTTAGTGGCGAGAAAGTGGAAGTGCCTGTAACTTGCCGACTTGATAGCGACGCTGAAGTTAAGACTTATCAAGTTGGGGGAGTGTTACAGCAATTTGCGGGGAGTTTTTGGGGGATACTTGATTGGTATGTGTTATAGTTGATAGATAAAGTTTTTGTCTGTCAATTATTGATATTAAGGGTTAAGGAATAAAAATGGCTATCATATATCCAAATATAGAAAATATTAAAAAATGGGTTGTGAAACCCACTGATGGTGAATGGTATTTATTAAATTATTTAAAAAATAATTTAGATAATTCCTTTGAAATATTTTTCAATCCATTTTTAGATGGGGATAGACCAGATTTTGTTATTTTAAAGAAAAATGTTGGTGTTTTTGTAATTGAAGTTAAAGATTGGGAGATTAATAACAAAAAATACAAAATAGACTTATTTAATAAATGGTATTTTAATTCAGATATTGGTTATAAGGTTATAAAATCTCCATTTGAGCAAGTCTTTACTTATAAGAAAAATTTTTTTGATATTCATATACCATTATTGGGAATTAGCAGAGTATTTAATCATAATTTTTATAATGTAATTGATGTTTTTGTTTATTTTCATTGTGCAAATAAGCATATTTTTGATAGTTTCTATGAGAAAAATAATGACACATTTAATCAATATGCTTCAGATTATAATAAAAAAAATAAATGTAAATTTCCCTATGGATAAAATAGAATATTATAGAAACAAACAACGAAGAGATAAACACTTAGCAATATTCCAAGAAAATTTAGATAATATTATCAAGAGAGTTAAAGAAAGAAGAGATCACCCATTATTTACTGATGATATATATGATGAATTTAAGCGAAGATTACCTCCTTCTAAATTTATTTTAGAGCAAGGAAAAGTGATTGATTTGGATAAAAAGCAAGAAAAACTTGCTCAAAGCAATGCAGGATTGCAAAAGATTAAAGGTGTAGCAGGTTGTGGAAAAACTGAAGTTTTAATACACCGAGCCGTTAATGCCATTAAAAGAACAAATGCAAATAGTATTTTAATTTTAACTTACAACAATGCTTTGAAGCCGTACATCAGATATAGAGTTTATAATATCTTAAGAAAAGTTAATGAATATAAATTTAATAAAATAGAGCGAGATATATTTGAAATAACCAATTATCATCGTTTTTATATAGCACAAGCCAATAATTTATGTATACATATCCAAACAATGCTTGACAATGGACAAGTTAATGAACACCAATTTAGAAAAAACATTTTTTTACAAAATACTGAAAAATATGAAGTAATTTTAATTGATGAAATTCAAGATTATGAACCAGAATGGATAAAAATAGTCAGAGATAGTTTTTTGTTAGAAAATGGAGAGATGGTTATTTTTGGCGACCAAACTCAAAATATTTATAAACGAGATGTTGGAGCTAGGGAAAGCTCATTGGTACACGGATTTGGCAAATGGCAAAAACTAAATAAGTCTTACCGTTCTTGCTTAAAGTTAATTGATATTTTTTCTAAATTTAAAGAAGAATTCCTAAGAGAATATAAAGAAGAAAATTATGAACATACAGAGCCAAAGCAAGGAACCCTTGATGTTAGTTATGAAACTGTTGTTTATAAAAATATTAATTCTATAGATGGTGCTTGCAATTGCATTAGGGAAATAATTGTTAGCAACAAATTAATCCAAAATGATACTTGTGTATTGGCATCAAAAATCAATATACTACAGCAAATAGAAAGTCAGTTTTCTTATTATGAGAAAACAACAACTACTTTTGAGACTTTATCTGATATTCAAAAAATTGAAAAATCAATTGAAAAAATGCCTGACAAAAAATTACAAGAAAAAGAGAAAAAGTCTAGAATTGGGAATTTAAGAAAGATTAAAAAAGAACATTTTCATATAAATTCTGGCTTAGTCAAATTTTCAACTATTCATAGTTTTAAAGGCTTGGAATTAAAAAATGTATTTGTAATTGTTAATGCAGATGATATTGCCGAGATTGTTTATACAGGGATAACTCGTTCTATTGAAAATTTATTTATCATCTGTATCGGAAATACAAAATATGATGAATTCTTTAAGTCTGTCATAGACAAAAGTTAAGGAGTAACCCAAAAATGTAACCCCCAACTTCAGCTACCTATATGAGTGGTGGCACTTTAAAAGTGCACATTTTTTAAACTCACCGACTTGCCAGAGTCTTGCCAAGTGGCGGGTGCTGCCCGTGATAACTTTTTACTGCGTGTGGTCGGTAGCCCCGACCCTTACGGTAAGCAGATTGATGGGCTGGGTAATGGCTCATCAAGCACGTCAAAAGTGGTGATTTTATCCAAATTCGATGTCGCCGACCACGATGTCAATTATCTATTTGGGCAGGTCGCCATTGACAAGTCT
Organism: Avibacterium sp. 21-595; assembly: GCF_023611905.1. NCBI lineage: Bacteria > Pseudomonadati > Pseudomonadota > Gammaproteobacteria > Pasteurellales > Pasteurellaceae > Avibacterium > Avibacterium sp. 21-595. Next base: position 178,389 of record NZ_CP091455.1, read on the forward strand.
GTGATAGCCTGGTTAGGCAACTGTGGCAATCTCACTGCTGCGGTGGGTAGCTTTGCCATTATGAACAGATTAGTGGAGCATGCAAAAATCCCCGAAAACGGCATTTGCGAAGTCAAAATTTGACAACAAAATATTATAGTCATTTAAATAAAAGGGACAATCTGTGGCTTTCAGGCTGCCTGAAAAAGATAGGTTTTTTAGGTAGCCTAAAAGTTAAGCAGATGTATTTTCCAATGCGGTAGCCATCTACTAACTCGGGTGGCATTTCCCCTCCCAACCCCCTCCGCCACGCTCTCGGGCTTACGCGGTGCTTTTTTCTAAAATGCTGGCGAAAGGCGGTGGCAGAGTGAAAGCCGATTTCGCTTGCAATGTGTTCAATGCCCAAATCCGTACTTTCTAACAGCTCCCGTCCACGCTGAAGACGCTGGGCAATCAGCCACTCGGTCAAAGACACACCTGTGGCTTGGCGAAAATGGCGGGTAAAGGTGCTTCGGCTCATATTCAGACGCTTTGCCAGTGTGTCAATACGGTAATCTTGCTTGAGGTTTTGCTGCATTTGTGCCAGCAGTTCGCTCATGTTTTCGCTTGGGCTTAGGCGGGCGATGGGTTGCTCGATAAATTGTGCCTGTCCGCCTTCGCGGTGCGGTGAAACCACCAGTATGCGGGCGATTTGGTTGGCGATTTTTACCCCGTACGTTCTGCGAATGATGGCAAGACAGCAGTCAAGGGCGGTTGCCGTGCCAGCAGAGGTCATCGGGCTGCCTTGCTCAATGTAGATGGCTTCAATACTCAGTTTAACGGCAGGAAAACGCTTGGCAAAATCCGCTTCACCCAGCCAATGAGTGGTCGCCTCTTTGCCGTTTAGCAGTCCGCTGTACGCCAACAAATAAGCACCGTAACAAAGCCCTGCAACCAAAGCCCCACGTTGATTGGCTCGGATAAGTGCCTGTTTTAAGGCATCGCTGGGCATTTTTTCAGGCTGCCAGCCAAAGGCAATCACCATATCGGCCTGCTCAAGCAGGCGTAAATCGCCGTCAGCAGGCACATAAATGTCGTTTTCTCCATAACAGCAGTCGGGATTTTCTGCAACAATTTTCAGATGAAACAGTGGCTTATCATCAACATTGAGCGAAAAAACACGGTGCGGTATGGCAAATTGAAAGGGGTTAAAATCAGGATACAGCAGCAGGGCAACAATCGGTGCGGTCATTTTTTTCTCACTTTTTGAGCCAATTCTTTCGGTTTTTGAAAGATTGGTCAATATTTTTGTTTTTCAAGAAGATGGATAATGCTCGTTCTTGAAAAAGATGGCATTTCACCTGCCATTTTGATGATTTTTCACCGCCTAATGCTTTAATTTTCAAGCATGGGCAATCGATTTAAGGAATCACGATGCGTACCAAAACTTTACTTGCCACTGCCCTTTTGGGGGCGTTATTGAGCGTTCAGGCTTACGCCAGCGACAGCTATCAGCATATCCGCAACGCCACCGCGAAAGTCAGCTATGCGGGACAGACGTTTTTGATTGACCCGATGCTTGCCAAAAAAGGGGCGTATGAAGGCTTTGCCAACACGCTAAACAGTCAGCTGCGTAACCCTCTAACCGAACTGCCGATGCCGATGAATGAGGCTTGGCAAGGGGTAACGGCAGTTGTGGTTACCCATACCCACCTTGACCATTGGGACGAGGCAGCACAAAAATATCTGCCCAAAGATTTGCCGATTATCGTGCAAAATCAAGATGATGCGAAACTGATTCGTGAACAGGGATTTAATGATGTGCGGGTGTTAAACGAGACCTTGAAAATTGGCGATGTCAGCCTGCACAAAACAGGCGGTGCACATGGCACCAAAGAGATGTATGCGGTCGCACCGCTTGGGCAATTGCTGGGCGATGCGATGGGCGTGGTGCTGCGTGCCAAAGACCGTAAGACGCTTTATATCATGGGCGATACGCTCTGGACGGCTGATGTCAATAAGGCGCTCATCAAATATAAGCCCGATGTTTTGGTGATGAATACGGGGTCGGCAAGGGTCAATGGCTTTAATGAAGGCATTATTATGGGCAAGGAAGATGTCGCCCACGCCCATCAGGCCATGCCCAAGGCAAAAATCATTGCCGTGCATATGGATGCAGTCAATCACGGTGCGGTGAGCCGTCAAGCAATGCGTGCCTTTGTGCAAAAATCTGGGTTAAAAGATTGGGTTGCCGTGCCAGAAGATGGGGAAAAGATTCCGTTTTAAGGGGAATTTACGGTGAGGTGGTATTAATGTAAAAGGCTGCCTGAAAAATGTAAGTGAGGTTTTCAGGCAGCCTTTTGAGGTTATTTATCAAACCTCTGTTTCCAGCATTTTGGCAAACAGGGTTTGCAAGTAATCTTGCTCTTGCATAAACAAGATATTTCTTTTGCGATACGCTTCTTCATCATATTGATGAGGCAGCTCTTCTTTTTTGGTGATAGAAAGAATAAAGGCATTAAGATTCATATCAATGGCATTATCTTTTTGCAGTTTTTTGACTTCCTCCGCTAGGCCAAATTTAGGATGATTTATTCCCATATGCAAAATGCCTTTAGGATCAATAAAACTCAACCACTGCTTATCGGACGCGCCATCGGTTAACCAAAGCAAAAAGTCGGGATAAAAATTGCCCGCCAAAGCAAATCCTAGCCCTTTATTCTTATTTGCCGCATTGCGTAAAAGATACAGTGATTTATCACCAATCCAGCTTTTAAGCTTGCCTGAATTTGCCGCTGCCTGTAGGTCTTGAACAAAACGGATTTCGCTCATCTCATTCATGTCCATTGGCTTCATGGTGAGCGGTAAATCTTCTTTATTGGCAAGTGTCATGATGGGATAGTACAGATGCGGCTCAAAGCAGATGGCGGTGATGCTTGCCGCCTGCCAATTCAGTGCTTCTTTTAAAGTACCTTTTTCTATAATGACTTTAAGTGCCATCAGTTTGTCATAATAGCCTCTGCCTTCATCGGTATTTTCAATGGTAAATTGGTAGCTGTTTTGCAATGACGGGTTGTCTTTATCCACCCATACCGCCTCATAAAACTGCCCTTCATAAGCGGCTTTTAAAGTTTGATAAAAACGCTTCATATATAAAGAAAGCAGGTCAATCAATATCTCTTGTTGCTTTTTAATATCACTAAAGCTATTGATGATTAAAAAATCAGGCGGACAATACAGTTTATACCAATCATTTTTGCTGGCAAAAGATTGGATATGCTCTTTTTCTAGGCGGAGATTCCACCATGAACGCAGCCATTTTTCTTCCCATAACGCAAGATAGATTTCCTCCCAGTCAAATAAAGAAAATAAAGCCGTATCAAGCCAATGCTGCTGACGTTTATCAAGGCTCATGATTTTTTCTTTACTTCGCTGCACTTCAATCTTGGGATACAAATCAAGCTCAACCACAATAGGCTTAATCTTGCCCTGATATTTTTCAGGCAGCAAAAAGAAGCTAAAGCCTTTTTCTTGCCGTTTAAAGCCCATGCTTTGGTTATCTTTATAGCCATTTTTTAGCTGCAAGGTTTTTAGGCGTTTTTCCGGTAAATTGGAACGCACTCGAAAATCAAGCGTAAGCATTTCATCTTTGGGCGTAATCCCCTCTGTTTTTAGGTAGTTTTTAAAGGTTTCCATATAGCCTGCACGGATACCAAAGATGTTTAAGGTTTCAAGTTTTTCCAAAAAAACATCTTTTGGGCGTTCGCTCTCTTGCGTCCGTTTGAGTGAGAAATTCTGCCCTTTTAGACGCACGCCACGCCCAAACAGCTGAATAATTTGGCTGCCTTCGTTTTTGCCGATATTGAGCAGCCCCATGGTAGAGACCCGCCAGCTTGACCAGCCTTCCGTAAATTTTTTGGCACCGATAAGCAAGCTGATTGGACTGTCTGGTTGGTTAATCTTTCTAAATAACGAGGCGGTAAAATCATTATCCAGCACATCGATGGTTTTTTCTTGCTCAAGCAAATTGGCAAATTTTTTCGTATCGCCGATATTAATCACGCCAAAAGCCTCACCGCTGCCTACCGACAAGGCAAACTCACCGTCCGCATTTTTTAACCGTGTGAGCTGTAAACGTCCATCAATGGCCGTGTTAAATACCTTTTGCAAAATATCCTGATACAGATCCGCCTCTTTGCCCAAATAGTGCATAAGGGGAATAAATTGCCCAAGAAAAATATTGTTGCCATGAGGGTCGGTCAATTCTGCTGTATCGCTTAGCAGGCTGTGCAAGTGGCGTTTAACCGCTTCAGGCTGCCCCAAGAAATACGCCAAAAACTGCACGATGACCAAAATATCGCTGTCTTCATGAGAAACCGTATTGCCGACAAAAATCCACAAGGGTTTTTCAAGCAAAAACGGGCTTAATGCTTTTTTATGACGCTCATAAAGATAGCACTGCTGATAAAAACTCAGCAAACAGGCAATCAGATAGCTGTTGCTATGCCGCTCATAATCCTCATCACGCAGATTTAAAATTTGACTTTCTTTGCCATAACCATCGGCATAAAAATATTTATAAGAATAATCAAACAACACCGCTTTGGCATACACCTCCCGCAAAGCACGTGGTTTAATCTCCTCCTGCAACGTCAACGCATCGGGCGTTAGCCGTGCCAAATCATCATCGCTTAAGCCTTTTAAGCTTTTTTTACCAAAAAGACTGCCCGCCTGATTTTTTTGCCAAGCCTCTATCTCTTGGGCAAGTGTTTTGCTCTTGGCGACCGCCTGACCAAAGGTTGCCGAATACTCAAACGAAAAGCCCGCACTGATTAAGCTCTCCCGCAGTCTTAACCAAGAATCGCCAGAGGCACCGCGATGCCCCTTGTCCACCAAAACCAGATTTCGCCCCGCAAAGCTCTCCACCGCAACGGTTTTTTCACCCGTCTTATCAGCAAGTTTATTAATATCAATAATCAGCACCTCGTTAGGTGCCTTAAGCATATTGCCCTGATTTTTACCAAAAATCAGCGGAAAAAAACCTGACTGCATCAGCTCTTGATTATGCTGATGACTTAACCCCTCATTGGGCGTAAGCACAATAATCTGATCAATCTTATCCGTGCAATAATCCTGATATTGCAAAATATTGACGTGCATCAGCAACGTTTTACCCGAACCTGTGGCATTCCAAAAAGCGATTTTATTTAAATCATCTTCATCATAAGGAAAAAAGCCCAACTCTTGATGCTCATTAAGCAAAGCATTTAAACCCAAAAGCATCTGCTTTCTTTGATGAAAATAGCCATCAAGATAAATTTCTGTAAAAAGAAGCGATAAATACTGAAAATACTTCATTTGAAGCGCATGTCCGCTTTTTTTATTACGCTCTTTGGTAACCTTTTGCCAATGTCTGACAATATTGCCATCATAACGGCGTAAGCTGTCCTCATCGATAACCGCTGACAAACCCGCCTGGCTTAAGGCTTCAAAAAAATACGTCTGCCCCTCTTGATTGATGCCGATAAGCCGTTCATCGCTTAAGATTTTTTGCAAAGCTGCAAAATCGCCCAGCCCCAAGTAAGATAAGATAAAGCGGTTAAGCACCAATTCATCATGAAAAGAGCGGTGATTTTTTGCCGAATTTTTAGCCATTTTTTTCGCAGCCATCGTCTTACTCCGCAAACATCAAACGCAAAAATTCAGGCTCAATAGCACGCAGTTTCAAACGGCTTTCTGTGCCATCATTATTTTCCCAAACGCTTGCCATATCATGAATCATGATCGCCATTTAAATACACCACATCATATTGCTCACTATTTGGATGAATATTAAACTGATCAAATACATGGACAATTTCTTGATAGCCCACACGGGTGCAGTCCCGCCACACAATCAGGCAAGATTCATCATTGAGCCTGCCTTCAACCAGCACATAACCACGTTTTTCCCGATCATCTGTTACCCGCTGCACCCGCAGTCCCAAGAGATAATTAAAGGTCTCAATCAAATCAATCTTGGTCGGCACATAAGCCCCAGCACTATCGCTTGCGATATTGAGTTCATAGTCAAACGGCTTTTGAAAATCATGCACGCTAAGCTGTGAGCTTTTGCTCTCCTCTGCCAGCATATAGCGTAGCAAATAATCCTCCTGCACCTGTTTGGGCAAATCTAACGCAAGATCCATCTGCCCTTTAAGCTCAAGGTTATTGAGCGTATCCTCATAGCTTTCAAGCTTTAACACCTTAACCATTTGCGATACGCCATGACGTGGATTTTCACCCGAGTCATTAGATAAATCGCTTTTTTGTTCACCAAGAACAGGCTTACCATTTTTCCACTCTTTGCTGTAAATCACCTTTTGCACACGAGGTTTTAGCACAGTGTCAAAATATTCGCCTTGCTCCACAAGCATATATTTGCGGTTACCGCCATCTTCACGGTTTAAGTTAATGACCGCATGAGCAGTGGTGCCAGAACCTGCGAAGTAGTCGAGGATAAGAGCGGTTGTTTCTTTTGCACCAGAAACCAGCAAACAATCTTCCACTGCATAAATAGATTTTGGATAAGAAAAAACTTCTTGAGTGCCGAATATATTCTTTAATAAAGCCGTTCCGTGCTCTGTAGCAGAATATTTTGAATCCGACCAATGTGTTGTGGGTTGCACACCTTCATTTGGCCTTCTTCGATAATAGATATAGTATTTTCCATCATCTTTTTTTGTAGCACGAAACTCATCAACAATCTCTAATGCCCTATCTAAACCAAAATACCAACGACCTTCTTTGCCATCATCTTTTATAGGATATATGGATATTTCCTCATCACCCTCTTTATCATAAATCAAATATTCATTTTTTTCCGCATCAAATTCCATTTCAGGTAGCCTCAAAACCCCTGTTTTTTCATTTAAGAAAAATGGATAAAACATAGTCGGTCTATTCTCACGGCTTGAATTCGAGCCTGCTTTGCGAAACATTTCCCAAAAAAAAGCTCCCTTTTCATCATTTTCTCGATACCGTGCTTTTTGCTCTTCACTATGGGAAAGTCTTGAAATCGATGTCGCTTCCATTTTCTTTACAAAAACTGCATATTCGTGAGAAAGAGCAAAACCATTTGGAATAGGTCTGCCAGAGGGTTTTATTCTTATCGCAACCACTCCCGCTAAATAGGGAAAATTTTGTTCCAATAATTGACAAAAGACCTTTTGTTCTAAATCATCAATAGTTCCACATAAAATACCATCATCAGCCAATAAGTTTTTACTTAAGAATAATCTATTATCAACTAATGAAAGCCATGACGAGTGTTTATATCCATTTTTATAAATAATTTCAGATGCACTAGTATTATAAGGCGGATCAATATAGATACATTTCACCTGCTCACGGTAGCGAGCCTGCAAAAGATTTAAGGCTTGGAAATTATCCGAATGAATGAGTACGCCATTGATGCTATCGTCCAAATCAACAGCCTCTGACATCAGGCTAAGCAATTTTTGCTGATAAGCTGGCGGATAAAGCGAGGTATCCACCACCAAATAAGGCTCTTGGGCAACAAGATTGGCAGAATCTAAGCAGGTATTACCCCCCCCCGTCGCAAATTATAAGTAATTGAAATTAAAGAGTTTTTTCCAATCATCAAGCTGCTTTTCATTAGCAAGGGTTTCAGGCAACAATGCCTTTGGTATACGGTCAAGCGTAATCAAATAATGCGTTTGGGCAACAAATTTTTTCTTAAGCCACAAAGATTTTTGAAAATCTTCAATCTGTGCCAAAAAGTCAATTAAATCATGGGCGATGGTACGCAGCACCTGAATCTGACGCAGGCTGTTTTTTATTTGGTCAAAATGCTCGGCATGCTGGATATTATCTAAATGCAGCACCTCATTTTTGATATAAAAATCAAGCTCTCGGCGTAAAAAACTGCCCAAGTCCTTATGAATAAAATAATCGGCACTGTTTTTTTGCGTATAGTCGTTTAAATGCTTTTCAAGCAACGTGCGTTTTGGATTTTTCTCTGTCGGTGCCTCTTGCCATACCGCCTGCCACGATGCAGGGATAAGCATGTGCAGCTGCTCTAGCGTGCGTTCATTTTCTTTTTCTTGCTTATCTGCCTTATCTTTGAGCACATATTCAAAGAAAATCTCTAACCGATCACCCTCTTCCTTGATAGGGATTAAGCGTTCCTCGTAGACCTCGCCCACGTCGTCATAGCGTTCAACCTCTCTTAGCTCAACAAGGGAAAAAAGCCTCTTGGCATTGCTGTCTTTGCGGTTGTCTTTGGCAGTATCCGCCGCCATCAGACGGAAGAAAACCTCACGCCCATCATCAAGCTTAAAGCGGTAATTGCTGAAGTTCTCCCCCGATTTGGTGTAATACTGATCCTTGTTTGCCCAATGCAGCATCACTTCTTCACCATTATAAGGAATGGCATAGGTCTCGCCCTTGTAACGACGCTGGCTGATAAAATCACCCTCTTCATAATAACGGCTAAAAAACGTAAACAAATGCGAAAAAACCATCGCTTCGCTGCCGCTGCCGCTGCCACTTGTTTTCATCTGGGCAAGTTTATCTTGGATTTCCTGAACCTTGGGCAAGGTATCGGCATCAACACCTAAGGCTTTCGCCTGTTTAACCGCCTCGCCAAGTTCATGCTCTAAGCTTGTAATGGCATCTTGATTGACGGCTTTAAAGGCTTCTTCCACTTTTTTCGGCAAAGTGGACGTGAGATATTTATTAATCTTATCCCTGCGGCTGTTTAAAATTCGGTAAATACCAAAATCTAAATCCGCACGGTCGGTTTGAAAAATTTCTTGCAGTTTTTGCGTAAGTTTTTGGAGGTGTAGCATAGGGGTCCTTATAGCTAGCATTAATATTTGATTTCATTTTTAAACTATATATTTTCAATCCAAAAGATTGATATCTATACAAGCATAATTACTGTCATAAACTCTAAATAATTAACTACGCTCTTCCATAATTGTCTTATATTGCTCCTTAACCAAGGATCTAATATTTTTTAATATATCTTTTTCGATTTCTATTCTAGACTGAACTGTAGTCTTATTGTCATATTTTGTATTAATTACCTCAAATGTTAGTTCTAAGTTTTTATCAAAAGAAGATCTTTTCTTTGATGGAGAACTGAAGAAAAAACTTACTTTTACTGTTCCAGAATTGGCACTACTTGTATATTTATAAGTCAAAGTCATACTATCGATAAAATAATATTCATAGTATTTTTCATTCGATATAAGAAAAATACTATGTAGCTTCTTACCATCTATGGTTACAGATGTTACAGTATCATTCATCCATGATACTTCTGGATCTTGGGGCAATGGGGAGTTTGAAGCCTCTCTGCTGATCACTATTTCATGAACATTATCCAACTCTAGGAACTTTCCATATCCTGCAGTTAATCTTTTAAAAAATTTTACTCTTTCTATATCCTCAAAGGCATCAAAAGTAATTTTTTCCTCTTGTTCAAACTGAATAATATTGTTCTTTTTTAGCATCCCTGTAATAGCATCTAAAATTCTTCGATTAATCAGCTCTGTTTCATACGATGTATGAGTGGAAGCAATATCTAATGCAAGCTCACTTCCTTTATTTTCTATAATAATTTCTGCAGAAAAATTAAGCTCTCTATTTAAAAAATCCTTACTAAAATCATTTCTTTTTATTTCATATTTAATTATTATAGTATTGCCTTCGAATACTGGATTTGGTTTTTTAATAAATTCTATATTAGGTATATTCTCTGAGAAGTTAGGGGAAGGAGAAAATAAATTTTTTATAGGTTTTATTATATCAACACCTTCACTCATTAATGATAGGCTAGAAAGTTTATTTTTAGGTTTTAAACTTCTAGAAATAGAATCATCTATTAATTTCCCATATTCATCCGATGTTAATAGCATAGCAGAAAGTAGTGGTACAGAAATAATTTTCTCTCCACTTCCACAAAAAACACCTTTTTCTTTTAAAAGGGTATTTATTTCTCCATCTGAGATATGTCGGCTATTGAGGAGTATTCGGAGTTCATTTCCAGACGGAATCAATCCTTTTAAATCAATATTTCCACTCATGACCACTCCTAAAATAAATCTAAAATTGTCTGATGATAAGAAAATAGTCTAATATCTTCACTTCTATCTTTAAAAGATAATCTGGCTCTCGTAACGATATCTTTATCCTTGGTTGAATTAAAATCAGGAAATCCTATACATATTTCACCAACCAATCCTGCAGAAAAATCTAATGCATAAGCCATCATATTTCTACAAGTTTCTTCACCAAATCCTTCTCTACTGTACAAATAAAACTGCTTTTTATCTCCAATAGTAATAATAGCGGTAATAATATCTGATGCAATCAACTCTATTGGCAAAAACTGACCATGTCTACTTGTATCAATTAAAATTGAAGTCCCTATTCTAGGATAATAAAATTCATACGTTCCACCATTTGATTTTTGAATTAAATCATTAATAATATCTAGCAAAAAACTTGCTCTACTACTATCTATAATATAATAAGGAATATCTTCTTCTAAGTCTGGTTTTGATTTTGCAATAGCAGGTAAAATATTTCTATCTAGGCTATCTTTATCATTATGCAACCAAATTAAAACCCCAATGTGTTTTATATTAACCTTTGCGTCAAAAGCCTCTATAAAAGAATTCACTTCTGTATTATAGCGTGCACATTGGATAATTTGTTCAAGCTCCTTAATATAAGGATTAAAATTTTTTCTAATTTGTTGCTCTGATTTAGGATAACCACCCAAACTGTGTTTAACAGAAATATGACAAACTGTTGTAGTGTCATCATGGAACGGATTATGATAAAGATAAACAATATCATCACCATGGCTTCTTTTTTGATTATCAGATTTATTTTTATGATTACCATCGTTACATTCAATAGAAATATTCTGTATCTGGTGTTTCCAACCAATTTTTTTTAATAATTCAGAAGCAATCACCTCACCAATTTCTCCTGATTTTTTAGACTTTTCTCCAGACATACTTATCCTCCTCTTTGAATATCAATTATTGATCTTAATCCAAAATCAGTAATCTGTGAATCAATGGATAAAATTTTCAAATTAGACTCTGAAATTACGATATCCACACCTTTTGATATCCTTGTTTTAGATAGAGTCTTATTAATTTTTTTAGAAAAATCTTGCATTTCAACAACAAAATCCATATCAATCTCCATACTATTTTTTATACCCAAACTACTAACAATATTATCAAAATCCTCATTTTCAACAAATGCTGTAGATATCCTTTTTAACTGATTAACTGATAAATTATCCTCTTTGGACAAGGCATCAGAAAAATCTAAAAAATCTTGCGGTAAGTGTATTTTCTTTGATACAGCCTTGGTAAGAGAAGATAAAATCTGAGTATATTTTTTTACGGTATTTTTAGGTACAGCTTTAATAAAGTTTTCTACCCAATATTTTGTCTTTTTACCAACGCTATCTATAATAAATACTGTATCTTCAGATGATAAAACAACTGCTCCTTTTTGAATAGAATCAATAGATATGCCTTTTTTTTCTACAATATCGATAACGTCATTTTGTTTTTTTACATCCAAATAACTACTTTTGGATTCAATTCTAAATAACCCAATTGCTTGAATCTTTAAGTCATCCACTTTGATTCCACTATATAGAACTTCAATAAATTCTCCTCCACCAATATTAGGGTGATCAGAAGATATATATAAATGTTTTGCTATCGCTAACGATGATGTAAGAAATTCTTTTTCATCTTTAAAAACTAATGATGAATAATGCTTTATAGGATTTAAATTAATATCAGATTCATGTGTCAATAAATATTCATTTTCACTATCTATGATAGGCAATAAAAAGTGTTGAATCAGTAAACTATCCACAGAAGAATCATGTTCAGATTCAGCACTTGATAGTATCAACCCCTCATCCCTAAACTTATTGCCAACCTTATGGACAATAACTTTTTCAACCTTTACTTCACTTAGATTTAACTTATCAGTCATCACACCACTTCCCATTCAATCACAAACAACGTTTTTTCTTCTATCTTTTGGTCTAAACTCGCCTCTAGTCCTTCAATCAGTTCATCTTTCATCGCCTCAATCTCATCTTGCTGATCAAAAAGCTCCCGCCGCTGTTTGGTACGTTTTCGCTCTAGCTCACGCTGCTTTTTCTGCCAGCTTAATTTTTCCTGTGCGGTTTGAGCGGCGGCACTTTCACGCTTGATTTCTTTAATCGCTTTATCGGTTGCTTTAATCTCTTGCTCCAGACCGTCTTTCAGGCCATCTGTCCAGCTGTCTAATTTTTCTATCTCTTGATCAAAGTAAACGAGATTGCGTGCTGCTGTTTTCTCAAGTAAGTCTTTAAGGCGTGCATGCCTATCTGCCGCTAATGCTGATTTGACTTGCTTTGCGTTATGTGGCTGGGTATGGGTGGCAGGCAGCCGCAACAGTTTTTCAGGGTCATCATCAATCAAAATCTCGCCTGCATCTGTGCAGGCACTGATGATAACGTGCTGCTCACTTCTCTCAAGGGCGGTGATGGTTATCAGGCTTGCAGTCAAGGTACCGCTTTTGCCAATGTAGGGTTCTAGGGTGCTGATTTTGCTGCCATAGGCTTGGTAATCAAAAATCAGCTTCGCCTCTGGACAGCGGCGGTTTTTGGCTTGTTCAAGCAGGCTTTGGGCAAGGGGGTGTTGTAGGCGGTAAAGATGTGCCTCTCCTTGCTGGCTTGGCAGGCGATACCGCCCTATCGGAATGTCTTTTTGCTCGGCAGCTAGGTTTCCAGGCAGCTTGTGCAGGGTAAAACCATACGCATCAAAACTGGCATTTTCTCCAAGCTCGCTTTGGGTAAATTGCAATAGCAGGCGTTCATGGGCGGTGCGGACAGCTCTGCCCTCTTCTTCATACACCCGCAGTCTTTGGCTGACGCTTTCATCAAAATGCTCTAGCAGGATTTGGCGGGTTTGCATCATGGCTTCGTCAATTTCACCCGAAAGCTCTTGCTGCAAGATATCAAAGGCTGCCTGAATTTCTTCGCTTTTGCGGCAGCGGCGGTAAATATCGGCAATGCGTTTTTCTATATCCACGCCCGAACCAATCGCCCCCAACACTTCATCGCTGGCACCAAATACGCCGTCAAATAGCTGAAATTTTTTCTCTAAGAATTCATAAACTCGGGCATCGGCTTCATTGCTTTGGTCTAAAAAATTCACCACAACCACATCGTGCTTCTGTCCATAGCGGTGGCAGCGTCCGATTCGCTGTTCAATCCGCTGGGGATTCCACGGCAAGTCGTAATTGATAATCAGCGAACAAAATTGCAGGTTGATGCCCTCGCTGCCTGCTTCGGTGGCAATCATGATGCTTGCTTTTTCTTTAAAGTGTTCAACCAGCGCGGCACGGGTATCGGCGGTTTTGGAACCTGTGATGGTGTCGCTGCCTGCATGGCGTTTGAGCCAGTCTTTGTAAATTTTTTGGGCGTTTCTATCGCTGTTTGTGCCGTTAAATAAAACAATGCCTTCGCCATTTTCGCCTGCATAGGGCGTGTCCGCCAAACACTGCAAAAGATAGTCTTGGGTGCGTTTGGATTCGGTAAAAATAATGGCTTTTTGTGGGGCATTCTTTTCACGCAATTGATCAAAGGCTTTTTCTAATGCCGCAAGCAATGCCTCGCTTTTGGCATCTTTATCAATGCTTTCCGCCAATGCCTTAAAACGCTTTAATTCTTCAATTTCATCGGCAAGGGCAAGGGTTTCGGCTTCCGATAAAGCCAGCTTGTCCGCCTCGTCTTCCGTCCATTCTTCAGCGGTATCCTCCAAGCCCTCAAAATCTGCATTGAGCTGTTCAATCGCATCCGTCTCTTCTGCCCATTCTTTTTGCAGGCGTTTGAGCATGGTGCCTAATGCACCTGCAATTGCACGGCTGCTTGATGCCAAAAGCTTCCACAGCACCATCGCAATCAAATGCCGCTGCCCTGCCTGCAAAGCCTGCGAATCTTCACGGCGTAAATATTCCCGAACCAACTCTGCCAGTTCTTTTTCGGCATCTGATGGGGTAAACGCCTGAACAATGGGGTGCCGCTTGGTATAGGCAACATATGCCTGCACCTGACGGCGTAAAGTACGCTGGCAAATCGGTCTAAGCCGCCTTTGTAACTGAAAAAGATTTTGCTCGCTGGTTTTGCTGCCAAATTGACTGCGAAAACTCTCCAAGCCGCCAAAAACCCGTTCATCAATCATGCTGACCAAGCCATACAGTTCACGCAAATCATTTTGCAGCGGTGTGGCGGTCAGCAAAACTTTGGAACGGACATGGCTTAGGGCATCTTTTAGCGTATTGCCAATAATATTGCTTTTTTTATAGACATTACGCAGGCGATGGGCTTCATCAAGCACCGCCAAATCCCAAGGGATTTTCTTAATATCAGCCGCTTTTGCCTTGGCAAATTGATAGGAACAGATAATCGGCACAGGGCGGTCAAACGGATTTTCACCTTGCTTTTTAAACACATGGTAGTTTTTGCTTTCCAAAATTTCGCAAGTTAAACCAAATTTTTCCTGCAATTCTTGATGCCACTGCTTGCGTAAATTGGCAGGCGTGATAATCAGAATACGGCGTTTACGCTCCGCCCAACGCTGCAAAATCACCAAGCCTGCTTCAATGGTTTTGCCCAAACCGACCTCATCTGCCAATATCACGCCTTGCGATAGAGGGTTTTTACAGGCAAAAAGTGCAGCATCCACTTGATGCGGGTTCAAATCAACCTGTGCATCAACCAAAGTCGCCGCAAAATCCTCAACGCTGCTGGATGCAGTCTGTTTGCTAAGCAGCCATGCAATATACTGGCTTTGATGAGGGGTGAGTGGGGATAAATGAAACATCTGGATATTTTCCATTTGGGTTAAAAGTTTTCAGGCAGCCTGAAAACCTCACTCATAATGAAAGCGAAATTCTTGCAGTAAATCAGCACTCAGACTTTTGGCGACTGGGCAAGCGTGGGCTGCCGCTTCCAAAATACGGCGGCTTTTTTCATCTAACGCTTTATCCAGATAAATATCTAGGCTTACTCTCGCCACACGGCGTGGATTGGCTGCCATTTCTTTTTCAACTTCAATACGGCTGCCACGTAAATCAACGCCCATATCACGTGCTTTAATCCCCATAATCGTCATCGCACACGCAGCCAGAGAAGATGCCAGCAAATCGGTCGGTGAAAACGCTTCACCTTTGCCGTTATTATCAACGGGTGCATCGGTTGAAATCTTATCACCGCTTTGCAAATGCACGATGTCATTGTGTAAATCGCCTGTGTAATTCAAAGTTGCAATATGTGCCATTGTTTTTCCTCATTAGATTAATATGTTAAAAAGTATAGCAAAAAACCAATATATTTTAATAGAAAATGGCAGTGGTCATTTAATTTTCTAAGATTTTTTGCCCGCACTTTCAATCTGTTCACGATATGACTCCCCCCATTCTGCCAGCGCATCAAGAATCGGTGAGAGACTTAGCCCCAATTCAGTTAAAGCATATTCCACTCTCGGCGGTACTTCCGCATAAACCGTTCGTGTAACCAAACCGCCCTCCTCTATCGCGCGCAGATGGGCGGTGAGCACTTTTTGCGAAATACCGCCGACACCGCGTGCTAATTCGCCAAACCGTTTGGTGCCGTCCATTAATTCACGTAGGATAAGCACACGCCATTTTTCGCCAATCATCAGCAAACTGACCTCTAACTTTAACAGAATAGACCAGTAATCATTATTTAATTTGATTTTGCTAAGCATCTTTTCAACCTATGCATTTTAACTTTAATTGTATAAAACCCTAATACCACTATATTTATAAAGTATTTAAATGGGTAAATTATGGTATAGCATAAAGTATTGAGCCAAAATAGAGATGAATACTTAATAAAAATTCAAACACTAAGACAAGTATTACAATAAATCCCACCTTCACAGATTGTGAATATTAATATCTTTACTGAAAAACAAAATAAATAATTCACAGAGATTATCTCTAAGACATTATTGATAACTTATTTATAGACTTATCAATTTCTACAATACGGTGAGATCTCATTTAGAGTTCGGAAATCTTTTGAAGCACTGAGGTCGCCTTTTAAGGGCTGTCTTAGATCAATGCTCATATAGTCAAACCCAATTAAATACACTACAATAGTCGCATAATATCTTCACAAGATTACCGACAAATGCTCCTAGCCAATCAAGACAACTGGTAGCTTAAACACCAGAGTAATACTATTGAGGCAGTATTCAATCAACCGCTTTTTATTGTAGGCTTTATGATTGTGTAGTGATGATCAATGGTTTTTTACTATATAGGCGGCTTTATGTTTTTACCGAATTATTTTCAAGACCCAAAGGTGTTGCATCTAAACACCACGGCTCATCACGCTTATTTTATTCCACACCATAATATCCAAAGTGCGGTGCAAAACTCGCGAGAATTTTCTCACTATTTCATTCCTCTCAATGGAAATTGGGATTTTCATTATTTTAAAAGTTATTGGGATTTGCCCGAGAATTTCCTCGATTTTCCCTTTCAACAACGCATTCCTGTGCCTTCCACTTGGCAAACTCAGGGATATGATCAACACCATTACACCAATGTGAATTACCCGTTTCCTTTTGATCCGCCTTATGTTCCACAGGAAAATCCTTGTGGGCTTTATCACCGCACTTTTTATTTGCAAGCTAAAGCCAATAAACGCTACTTAATCAATTTTGAAGGGGTAGATAGTTGTTTCTTTTTATATGTAAATCAAACGTTTATTGGATATAGCCAAGTCAGCCACTGCACAGCTGAATTTGATCTCACGGATTATTTATGCGAAGGAGAAAACCACCTTACCGCGGTGGTTTTAAAGTGGTGTGATGGCAGCTATTTGGAAGATCAAGATAAATTTAGAATGTCGGGTATTTTTCGTGATGTGTATATATTGGAACGCGAGCAAAATTATGTGCAGGATTTTTTCATTAAAACGACGCTTTCTGCGGATTTAAAAAGTGTGGTGGTAAATTTGGCGATTTTTTTCCGCCAACCTGAAAACCCCTCAACAATTACCTATCACCTTTTTGATCCACAAGGAAAACCACTTCTCCGCACAGAACAGCCTCAATTTTGCGTAGAAAACATTCAATTATGGAGTGCAGAAAATCCACAGTGTTACGATTTATTCATCTGCTATGGTGAAGAAGTGATTTGCCAAAAAATAGGATTTCGGCAAATTGAAGTGAAAAAGGGGATTTTATTGCTTAACCAACAGCCAATAAAATTTAAAGGCGTAAATCGGCACGATAGTGATCCTCAGAGCGGTTATACGATTAGTGAACAGCAAGCAATGGCAGATCTGCGTCTAATGAAGCAACACAATTTTAACGCCATTCGCACCGCCCATTATCCTAATGCACCTTGGTTTGCGGAATTGTGCGATCGCTACGGCTTTTATTTGATCGCGGAAGCCGATATTGAAAGCCACGGCACCAATGCGGTCTATGTGCCAAACCCTGAAAAAAGCATTTTACTTGGCGTAGAAACCGCCTCTGATGACGCAACGACTCGTCAGCAAATCATTGATAATTATTGCTATATGGCACGCAGCCCTGATTTCAAACAAGCGATTTTAGATCGCGTACAAGCCAATGTGCAGCGCGATAAAAATCGTCCTAGTGTGCTGATTTGGTCGCTAGGTAATGAAAGTGGTTATGGAGAAAATTTTGAGGCGGCAGCACAGTGGGTAAAAACCGTTGATCCAAGCCGTTTAGTACATTATGAGAATGCCATTTTTCAACATTCCGCTCACCAAAATGATACGACGCAGTTAGATTTACACAGTGAAATGTACCGCAGCACAGAGGATATGGCCGCCTACTTTGCAACACAAACTGCCCCAAAACCTTATTTACTCTGTGAATATCTGCACGCAATGGGGAATTCTTGTGGTGATGCGGAAGATTATTTCCAAGCAATACAGCAACACGCGGGGGCTTGTGGTGGGTTTGTGTGGGAATGGTGCGATCACAGCCCTTATTTACCGCAGTCAAAAAAAATGGGGTATGGCGGTGATTTTGGTGATTTCCCTAATGACAACAATTTCTGTGCAGACGGTTTAGTGCGTGCGGATCGCCGTATTCAAAGTAATCTACTTGAACTGAAAAACGTACAACGTCCATTACGTGCAAACTATCACAATGGGCAAATTGAACTCACCAATTATTTTGATTTTACCCACGCAGAAGATATGGTGAGCATTCACTATCAACTGCTAGAAAACGGGGTTCTCGTGCAACAAGGAAACATTGCCACCCCAAAAATTCCACCAAAATGCACCGCACTTTTACCTTTCACCTTACCGCCAAATAATGGCAGTTTATGGCTGTTGAATTTAACATATCGACAAAAACACGCCTCACCTTTAGTGGAAAAAAATCACTTACTCGGCGTTGATCAACTCTGCCTCTTTGGCGATAAACGGCTACCCAGTTTTTATCCCCCGCGCTTAGCAGAAAAAGCCCATATTCAATACCGTTCGCACGAAATTCACATTACCTTTGGCAAGACAAATTATATTTTTGATAAACAAAAAGGCATTCTCTCGCAATGGCTTTATGGGCAATGCCCTATTATTCAGCGTCCGCTGGCGTTTAATATTTGGCGCGCGCCATTGGATAACGACAGTCTTATCAAAGCACATTGGGTTTCAGCGGGTTATCATCACGCTTACAGTCGCGCCTATACGATGCAAGTGGAAATGCGAAAAGATCGGGTTGTGGTGAAAACGCATTGTGCTTTGCTCGCCGTATCGCAAAGTAAAATTTTAGATCTTAAGGTTGAATATCATTTGTTTAATCACACACAGTTTGAGATCAAAATTCACGCGAAAAAAGCACCGCACTTGCCTTTTCTACCCCGTTTTGGGTTACGCTTTTATTTAGCCAAACGACAATGGCAAGCACGCTATTTTGGCTATGGCAACGGCGAAAGCTATATTGATAAACACCACGCCACTCAGCTTGGGCTTTATCAAACAACCCCACAGGAAAATCACGTGGATTATTTAAAACCACAGGAAAATGGTAGCCATTATCATTGTTCTTTTATTAAATTAACCCGTGCTGAAGGTGGTTTGTACATCACTGCCCAGCAACCATTCAGCTTTAACCTTTCCCCTTATAGCCAAGAAGAATTGGCAAGTAAAAAACATCATTACGATTTACAAGAAAGCCCTTACTGTGTGCTGTGTGTGGATTATAAAATGAGTGGCATTGGCTCAAACTCTTGTGGGTCATCGCTCAAAGAGGCTTATCGTTTGAATGAAACCCAATGGGATTGCACCTTTAAGGTGAGTTTGCTTTGAGGCGTATGGGCAAAATAAGGCATAGGTAAAACGTGGGGCGGAAGTTCGCCCCATTTTTATATCCTGTTATTTTTCAATAGGATCTTTCATTGCTTGCAACACGGCTTGCGGTACAAGCTCACTCACATCGCCACCGTGTAGATGAATTTCTCGCACCATTGTAGAAGACACAAATGCCCATTTTTCACTTGGAGGGAAGAATAAACTTTCTACGCCTTGTCCATTTTCATTTTTTGTCAATAAACGGTTTAGGCTGGCAAGTTGCAGTTCGTATTCAAAATCAGTGGTGGTTCGTACACCACGGATAATGGCGTGAATGTGTTTTTCTTTCACGACATTGGCAAGTAAATCAGCAAAGCCAAAAACCTCTACATTTGGCAAGTGCGCCACGGCTTGCTGTGCAATTTTTACTCGGCTATCTAAATCAAACAGAGGCTTTTTACTCGGGCTGGCAGCAATGGCAACAAAAACGTTTGAAAAAAGCACCGCACTTCGCTCAATAATATCTAAATGCCCATTTGTGATAGGGTCAAAAGTGCCGGGATAAATCACAGTTGTCATTGTCTTTCCTCGCTTAAATAAGGCTGTAATAAATCTAATAGGCGTTGCAAGGCGCCACGATTTTCTAATAATACCGTATAGCCTGCTTTGCCGGTGCGTTCACGTAAGGTGGGGGAATTAAGCAAAATTTCCACCGCTCTTGCAATTGCGGCAGCATTATTATTCACTTCAACAAAGCCCTGAACTTCCATTAACTTGCGGTAAACTTCTGGGAAATTGAAGGTATATTTGCCACTCACCACGGGGATTTGAAAGGCTAACGGTTCAAGTGGATTATGCCCTCCCCGTTTCACTAAACTGCCCCCCACAAAGGCAACATCAGCCAATGCATACATTAACATTAGCTCACCCATCGTGTCGCCTAACACCACTTGGGTATCAGGTTGTGGCACGCGATTTTCACTACGGCGAACAAAGGTGAAATGCTGCTTTTCAATTTGTTCCGCCACCTGATTAAAGCGTTCAGGGTGGCGCGGCACGAGAATCAGCAATAAATTAGGAAAGGCTTGTAATAATAAACGATGACTTTCCAAAATCAGGCTTTCTTCACCTTCGTGGGTACTCGCCGCTACCCATATAGGGCGTTGTTGTTTCCACTGGATTTTGAGCTTTTCTGTTTCTGTAAGTAAGCTCTCACTTAATACGAGATCATATTTGATATTGCCAGTGAGTTTGAGCTTTTGTGGATTATAGCCCAGTTTGAGATAACGCTGACCGCTGATGTTATCTTGCGGTGCAATCAAGCTGATTTTACTTAAGATCGCTTGGATATAGCTTTCCAACCAGCCATAGCGTTTTGCTGATCGGGCAGATAAACGAGCATTGGCAATAATAAAAGGAATATGCTGTTTATCTAGTTGATAAATTAAATTCGGCCAAATTTCGGTTTCGATCACAATGCAAGCTTTTGGCTGAATAAAACCAATAAAGCGTTTGATCGCACCGGGTAAATCATAAGGCAAATAAAAATGACTGACTTGCTCACCAAAGGCCGCTTTGACGCGTTCAGATCCCGTTGGCGTTACGGTGGTTAGGGTAATGGCTAAATCAGGGTAAGTACGTTGAATCGCTTTCACTAATGGCGTGGCTGCAATGACTTCGCCCACCGATGCCGCGTGAATTAACACACCATTCGGTTTCGGTGGGGTTTGTGAGGCAGAATAAATAGCATAACGCTCCAAAATTCGCTGACGATAAGCCGGCGCTTTGAAGCTACGTAATAAAATAAATAACCAAATAAGCGGTTGAACAAGATACATTATGCTGGTGTAAATTCTGTGCCACATAGCCGTTTCTTCATTAAATAGCGAGAAAACCGAGAACTTCTCCGCACTTTATTGAGACAAGAAACAAAGTGCGGTGGAATTTCGCGACGTTTTTATTTTATGGATTGTTCAATAATTCCACCACCAAGGCAAATTTCACCTTGATAAAACACTGCTGATTGCCCCGGTGTAACCGCAATTTGCGGTTCATCAAAACGTACTTCGATGCTATCATCATTAATTGGGATAATTTGACAAGGAATATCCGTTTGACGATAGCGTGTTTTCACAGTGCAACGCAGGGGTTCACGAATCGGCTGGCGATCTACCCAATGTAGCTGTTGTGCAATTAAGCCACTGGATAGCAACGCGGAATTATCTAACCCCTGAGCCACCACTAACACGTTATTTGTGAGATCTTTTTCGACCACATACCACGCATTTTCTGCTTTACCTTTCACCCCACCAATGCCTAAGCCTTTGCGTTGCCCTAAGGTATGATACATTAAGCCTTGATGACGCCCAATAATCTCGCCTTCCGTTGTCTTAATATCACCCGGTTGAGCAGGCAAGAAACGGGCTAGAAAATCTTTAAATTTACGCTCGCCGATAAAACAAATGCCAGTCGAATCTTTTTTCTTGGCGGTAACCAAGCCTAAATCTTCTGCAATGGCCCGCACCACGGGCTTTTCAAGCTCGCCAACAGGGAAAAGGCTTTGCCCCACTTGGCGTTCACTCAAGGTGTAAAGAAAGTAACTTTGATCTTTATTCGTATCTAAACCACGCAACAATTGCGCTTTGCCATTGTGATCTCGACGACGCACATAATGCCCTGTGGCGATATAATCTGCTCCTAAATCTTCTGCCGCATATTCCAAAAAGGCTTTAAACTTGATTTCTTTGTTGCACAAAATATCAGGGTTAGGTGTGCGGCCTGCTTTATATTCCGCTAAAAAATGTTCAAAAACATTATCCCAATATTCTGCGGCAAAATTGATTTTATGTAATTTGATCCCGAGCTTATCGCAAACCGCTTGTGCGTCTGCCAAATCCGCTGCTGCGGTGCAATAATCCGTATCATCATCTTCTTCCCAATTTTTCATAAACAAGCCTTCCACTTGGTAGCCTTGTTGTTGAAGAATAAATGCGGAAACAGAGGAATCTACCCCGCCAGACATACCACAAATCACTTTTATTTTACTGTTTTCTGCACGTTGTTCTTCACTGAGTGCTGGAAAATATTGTTCGTAAGTTTTTGATTTCATCATAATTTTGCTTAATTTTTTTACCGCACTTTCGTTTCCCCATTGGGGCATTATTTGACTTCGTAAAAGTTATTTTCGCTTTTGTTGAAACGCTCTAATTCTGATGCGTCCACTTCACCTTTCTCTACTTTTGCTTTTAAGTTATCGCAAGGCTCATCACAATCGCAGACTTTTTTTAACCCCAACGCGGAGATCCCCCCGCAGCTTCCTGCAATGGATTTACGTTTAATAATATAGCCAATAGACATAGCAAAAATAACGAGGACGAAAAAGCCGAAAGTAATAAAAAAGAGTTCCATATTTCCCCCTTATTGGTTGATGAGTTGTTTAAATGCAGAAGATATTTTTACCTCAAATCCTTTTTCCGTTTTGATAATTAAATAAACGGCAAGTTTTTGCTGCTCTGCAATATCCAGTGCTTTCGCTTCACCCAGCACAAATAGCCCTGTTGAAAGCCCGTCTGCGGTCATTGATGACGGCGCTAATACGGTAATCGAGGCTAAATGATGTTGGATTGGTCGCCCAGTTTGTGGATCAATTTCGTGCGAATAACGCACGCCATTTTCTTCAAAGTAAATGCGATAATCACCTGAGGTTGCCATTGCTAAATTATGTAGCCCAACAACTTGCTCAACACTTCTGGAACCGTCAAAGGTAGGCTTTTCAATGGCAATTTGCCAAGGTTTGTTTTCGCTATTATTTCCTTTAGCACGAATTTCGCCACCAATTTCTACCATATAGTTGCCAATGCCTAAACTTTCTAGGTAATCCGCCACTTGATCCACACCAAAGCCTTTGGCAATCGAAGATAAATCCACATAAAGTTCTGGCACAGTTTTTTCTAAGTAAAATTTACCCGCACTTTCACTGAGTTTTAATTTTTCAATGCCAACCCACGCACGGCGTTCATCAAGTTGTTGCTGGCTCGGTGCTTTTTCCACGCGTTTTTCGGGGCCAAATCCCCATAAATTCACCAAGGGGCCTACGGTAACATCTAATGCACCTTGTGTAACCTTATTTAAGCGAATGGCTTCACCTATCACTTTGGCAAGATCGGCTGAAATTTCAATGGGCGTATTAACTTGACGATTTTGATTAAAGCGACTTAATTCAGAAGTCGGAATATAAGTGGACATTTTATCATTAACGTCTTTTAAAATATGTTCAATCCCCTCGTGTGTATCGGCAACCGATTGTGAGCCTTCCTCAGTGATGTATTTGATATGGTAGGTTGTTCCCATTGTTTTTCCACTTAAGGTCACAATTTCAGGCTCTTTTTGGCAGGCGGTTAAGCAGCAAGCCAAAAGTATTCCCATACTCCAAGCATAAACGGATTTTAATTTTCTTCGCATTAGGCAATCACTCATTTTGGTTTGGCTAAAAATGGTTAAAGCGGTCAGAAATCTGACCGCTCTTTTTTGTCGTGAAGCAGTGTTATCAACCGCCAAAATCATCTAGTAAGATGTTTTCATCTTCAACGCCAAGATCTTTAAGCATTTTGATTACGGCAGCATTCATCACTGGTGGTCCACACATATAGTATTCACAATCTTCTGGCGCTTCGTGATTTTTTAGATAGTTTTCATAAAGCACATTGTGGATAAAGCCGGTGTAACCATCCCAATTATCTTCAGGCAATGGATCAGAAAGTGCCACGTGCCATTGGAAATTGTCATTTTCTGCTTGTAAGGTATCGAAATCTTCCACATAGAACATTTCACGTTTAGAACGCGCCCCATACCAGAAAGACATTTTACGTTTAGATTTCAAACGTTTTAATTGGTCAAAGATATGTGAACGCATTGGCGCCATACCAGCCCCACCACCGATAAAGACCATTTCAGCATCGGTTTCTTTGGCAAAGAATTCACCAAACGGACCAGAGATAGTGACTTTATCACCCGGTTTTAATGACCAAATGTAAGATGACATTTGTCCCGGTGGTGCATCTGGATTGCGTGGTGGTGGCGTTGCAATACGCACATTCAGCATAATAATGCCTTTTTCTTCTGGATATGAAGCCATTGAATAAGCACGTACAATAGGCTCATCCACTTTTGAAACATAACGCCATAGGTCATATTTATCCCAGTCTTCGTGGTATTCTTTTGGAATATCGAAGTCTTTGTAATATACCGTATGCGGTTCAGCTTCAATTTGGATATACCCCCCCGCACGGAATGGGACTTCTTCCCCTTCAGGAATTTGTAATTTTAACTCTTTAATGAAGGTCGCTTTATTATCGTTAGAAATAACGGTACATTCCCATTTTTTCACGCCAAAGACTTCTTCAGGTAACTCAATTTGCATATTGGTTTTGACATTAACCTGACAAGCAAGGCGATAACCTTCTTTTGCTTCACGTTTTGAGATATGGGAAAGTTCAGTAGGTAGAATATCTCCGCCACCTTCTGTAACTTTCACCACACACTGACCACAAGAGCCACCGCCCCCACAAGCAGAAGACACGAAAATCCCTTTACTGGCTAATGCGCCTAATAATTTTCCACCTGCTGGTAAATGAATGGCTTTATTTGGATCGTGATTAATTTCAATAGTAATGTCCCCCGAGTTTACTAGCTTAGATTTAGCAAACAAGATAATTGCTGCTAAAGCTAAAACCACAATCGTGAACATTGCAATACCTAAAATAATTTCCATTTAGTATCCCCTTCTTATAACTGAATACCTGAAAATGACATAAAGCCAAGCGCCATTAGACCTACCGTGATAAAGGTAATCCCTAAACCACGTAAACCTGCTGGGATATCAGCATATTTCATTTTTTCAGTTAAACCAGCAAGTGCAACGATAGCAAGCATCCAACCTGTACCCGCACCAACTCCATAAACCACGGATTCCGCAAAATTATATTCACGTTGAACCATAAAGGAGACGCCACCGAAAATCGCACAGTTTACGGTAATTAACGGTAAGAAAATCCCTAATGCGTTATAAAGTGCGGGGAAAAATTTGTCTAAAACCATTTCGAGGATTTGAACCAACGCAGCAATCACCCCAATAAAGGTAATAAAGCGTAAGAAACTTAAATCCACCCCTTCCACTAACGCGCCATCTTTTAAGATGTGAGTGTAAACAATTTGGTTGGCAGGCACAGCAATCCCCAATACCACGATTACCGCAATCCCTAAACCAAACGCGGTTGAAACTTTCTTTGAAACAGCAAGGAATGTACACATACCAAGGAAGAAAGAAAGTGCCATATTTTCAATAAAAATGGACTTAACAAAGAGACTTAAATAATGTTCCATTGCTTATTTCTCCACTTGTTCTGGTTTCCACGTTCTTAAGCCCCAAATTAAGAAGCCGATAATAAAGAACGCACTTGGTGCTAAAAGGAAAAGCCCGTTTGCTTGGTACCAACCGCCGTCTTGGATGGTTTGGAAAACAGTCATACCAAAGATTTTACCTGAACCAATTAATTCACGCAAAAACGCAACAATAATCAAAATAGTCCCGTAACCAATACCGTTACCTAAGCCATCAACAAAACTCGCTAATGGGGGTTCTTTCATTGCGAATGCTTCTGCACGTCCCATTACGATACAGTTTGTGATAATCAAACCAACGAATACGGAAAGCTGTTTAGATAACTCATAAGCATAGGCTTGCAACACTTGATCCACAAGGGTTACTAATGATGCAATAATTGCCATTTGCACGATAATACGGATACTGTTTGGAATATAATTACGGATACAAGAAATGAAGAAACTTGAAAATGCCGTAACCAAACTTACTGCGATAGCCATTACCACCGCGGTTTCTAATTTTGTTGTTACCGCTAAAGCAGAACAAATACCCAAGATTTGCAATGCAATTGGGTTATTGCTCACAATCGGAGATAACAATAATTTTTTCATATTTGCATTAGCCATTAGTTAGCCTCCGCTCTAAGTTTATCTAAATATGGACCAAAGCCATTACGATCAAACCAGTAATCGAAAGAACCTTGTACCCCTTTCGTTGTTAAGGTTGCACCAGATAAACCATCAATACCGTGTTCTTTATCTGCTGAAGCCCCTTTACCAATTTTAATCGCAACTTGATTTTGTTCATTAAAGAGTTTTTTACCTACAAAGTATTTTTGCCAGTTTGGATTAGCAATTTCGCCCCCTAAACCAGCCGTTTCACCTTGCTCATAATAAGTAATCCCTTTAATGGTATTTGCATCCGGTGCAACAGACACAAAACCATACATCACAGACCATAATCCCGTACCATAAATTGGTAAGACAATTTGTGAAGTTTTGCCTTGTGCATCTTTTACCAAATAAACCTCAGCGTATTTTGCCCGCACTTTAATACCAGCTTTATCATCTTCTGGTTTAATTGCGACACTTTCAGCTGGATTTTTCACCGCAACACGCGCATCAAAATTCGTGATGTTATTAACATAATCACCTGTTGCAAGATCAACAATTTTAGGCTCAATGTTTTCCGCATAAAGTGCTTTTATTTCCGCCCCTTTTGCTTTCGCTGGGAGTAACCCTGCCACACTGAGAATGTTTTTCTGTTTATCTAATAATTTTTGCTCATTTTGCGTCGGTTTTAAACCTACTGCCGCACTTGCTACGATAATTGAGCAAACTAAGCTGACTAGAACAACAACAAGGATTGTTCCGCCAACACTATCTTTATTAAACTTAGCCATTGCGCGCTCTCCGACGTTTGATATTTGCTTGAACAACCAGATAGTCAAAAATTGGGGCAAATAAGTTAGCTAATAAGATGGCTAACATCATTCCTTCTGGATAAGCAGGGTTTACCACTCGAATAATCACTGCCATTGCACCAATTAATGCGCCATACCACCATTTCCCTTTATTTGTAAATGAGGCGGATACAGGGTCTGTTGCCATAAATAACATACCTAACGCAAAACCACCTAACACTAAATGCCAATGCCAAGGCATTGAGAATAATGGGTTTGTCTCTGAACCAATCACATTGAATAGGGTAGAAGTGGCAATCATACCGATCATCACACCCGCGATAATACGCCACGAAGCAATACGGGCGAATACAATCACCGCAGCCCCAATTAATAATGCAAGGGTCGAAACTTCACCGATTGAACCCGGGATATTCCCTAAGAAAGCGTCCATCCATTGAATTGGCTGACCGGTGGTAACTTGTTTTAATGCTCCTTGACCGCCGGTTGCCCATTGTGAAAGTGCGGTTGCACCAGAGAAACCATCAGCGGCGATCCATACGGAATCCCCTGAGATTTGTGCTGGATAAGCAAAGAATAAAAACGCACGCCCTGCTAATGCTGGGTTCATAAAGTTTTTACCTACACCACCAAACACCTCTTTCGCCACAACAACACCGAAAGTGGTCGCTAGTGCCGCTTGCCATAATGGCAATGTTGGCGGAACGATAAGGGCTAATAAAATAGAGGTTACGAAGAAACCTTCGTTGATTTCGTGTTTACGCACCATGGCGAATAACACTTCCCAGAAACCGCCCACAAGGAATACGGTTAAATAAATTGGTAGGAAGAAAATCGCCCCTAATGCCATTTTAGCAAGTACACCTGCATCAGGCGACACTAAACCTAATGCGTTTGCTAAGGCAAAATGCCAGTCATTCGCCACATTTTGTGCTAAGTTTTGTGCAAAATCGCCGACGTTTAATGCAAGGATAGATTGCGCCCCCACATTAAACATACCGTAGAACATTGCTGGAAATAACGCCAGCCACACTAATACCATCATACGTTTTGAATCTAACGCATCACGGACGTGAGAAGCTTTCGCTGTTACTGTACCGGGGGTATATAAAAAGGTTGCCGTTGCTTCAAACAGTGCATACCATTTTTCATATTTACCACCCGGTAAAAAAGCAGGTTCCATTTTCTCTAAAAGATGTTTTAAACCCATTTTTAACCTTCCTTCTCGATCTTATCTAAAGCCGCACGCAGCATTGGACCGTAATCATTTTTACCCGGACAAACGAATGTACAAAGTGCTAAATCTTCTTCATCTAACTCTAAGCAACCTAATGCTTGCGCACTATCGGTATCGCCTGCACTTAAATCACGCAGTAATAATGTCGGGATAATATCTAATGGCATCACACGTTCATAAGCGCCAATTGGTACCATTGCACGGTGTCCACCATTAAGTGCGGTGGTAAAATTGAATAATTTATGGCCGAAATGACCTAATACGGTACGGGTGATCGAATATTTATTTGCGCCCGGCATAATCCAACCGAGGAACTCTTTCTCACGCCCTTCTACAAGCACAGAAACCTGTAACGCATAGCGTCCTAAGTAAGCTAATGCGCCTTCCGCTTTATGACCGCTTAACACAGAGCCTGAAATAATGCGGTTTTCGCCTTCTTTTAATTCGCCTTCAGTTAATTGGGCTAAATTAGCACCAAGTTGCGTGCGAATTAAACGTGGATTTTTCACCTGCGGACCAGCTAATGCGACAACACGATCTGTAAACAATTCACCCGTGGTAAATAATTTACCGATAGCAATCACATCTTGATAGTTTAAATGCCAAACTTGCTTGGTTGCCCCCACAGGATCGATAAAGTGAATATGTGTACCAACAAGTCCTGCAGGATGTGGACCTTTAAAACGGTTAGTTTGCACATTTTCAATTTGGCGACTTTGTGCTGCATTTAAGATATTAGAATCAGCGCCACCACAAAGATGGATCATTTTTTTGCCGTCAAACAAACGGCTTAACACCGTTAAGCCATCAAAGAAAGCTTGCTGATGTTCTGCAATAATCACTTCTGGATTTGCCGCTAATGGATTTGTATCCATTGCATTGACAAAAATAGAAGAAGGTACCGCATCAATAGCTGGCACTTTACTAAATGGACGGGTACGCAATGCTGTCCAAAGCCCTGAGGCTTGTAAGTTTTGACGAACTTGCTCCGAAGTTAAACTTTTTAGCTCATCGGCAGAATATTTATTAAAGGTAACCTGATCATCACCTTCGATTTGAATCACTACTGATTGCAACACACGCTTAGCACCGCGATTAATCGCAGTTACAGTACCGCTGGCAGGGGCAGTAAATAATACGCCGGGGTTCTTTTTATCTTCAAAAAGTACCTGACCTTTTTTCACTACATCACCTTCACGCACCTTCATTGAAGGACGCATTCCCACATACTCTTCGCCAAGCAAGGCAACTTCAGTAACGGCATTGCCGCTATGGATTACTTGTTCTGGCTTCCCAGCAATAGGAAGATCCAAGCCTTTTTTAATCGTAATCATATTGTATGCACTACTTTTCGTTAGATTAAAAATATAGCTATCGCAAGATAAAACGCAATGCGATAACCTCGTCTTGAGTAATGATTTTTGCTTAATTATCAACGATGAATGCAAAAAACATCGTCATAATATCCACTCCAACCACATAAATTTAAAACTCAAATTCTGTTTAGATTTTATACCGCGCATAAAACTAAACGCGCAATATACGTTAAAATTTTGATAAAAATTAGCAGTTCATTTTAACTAAATAATAACTTTCATTCCACTTTGACAAACAGTTTTTCCTGCTTTTTCGCAAAAAAACCGCTCTGTTCTTGTGGAAAATCAAATTTTGCAAAAACCTGTTAGCTAATCTTACCTCGTATGAGGTAGCTTGTTTATTGCCCGACACCTAAACAATTTGGTGATTTTGGGAACTGCTGTTCCAACGCTTGCCATTCATCTAATGTATAAGTATGTAAGGCTAATGCGTGGATACCCTGTTTCAATTCTTCTGCTAATAACTGATACAACATTTGATGGCGCGCGACCTTTCTCACCCCATTAAATTCATCGCTCACTAACACCACTTTAAAATGCGAATCTGCACCACGCCCCGAACTGTGCATATGGCTTTCATTTTCGATATGTAAAAAGTGCGGTGCAAATTTTTGCTGAATTTTTTGTGTTAAAATTTGTTGAGTATTCATTCTCGTTTCCTTTTGATGATCAATCGCACATTAAAGTAAGGTCGTTTTATTTGTGCTTAAATGTTATGAATAAATTTGCCAGCGCAAAGACTATACATTCATAATGAAGTTTGCAAGAATAACCCTTTCTTTTTTGTTAGCGAGGAAATGACTATGCGTTTTACCAAACTCTCTCTCATCAGCTTATTTTCAAGTGCCGTGCTATTATCTGCTTGCCAATCTCAGCCCAGTAACACGCTCACTTTTACCCCACCTAGCCCAAGTGTACAATTCAATACCGCAAATCAACAGGCGGTGCTAAACATTTTAACCCGCGATGTGCGCCAACAACCTGAAGTATCGAGCTATGTTTATAATGAAAAAATATTTAAACTCTTTGCTAAACCAACGCCAACCGAGCTTTTCGATCAAGTCATCAAACAAGATTTAAATGCCAAAGGTTTCCGCATTGCGGCAACACCGGCTCAATCCAACACCAACGTCATTGTGAATATCAATAAATTCTATGCCGATATTGATCAGGGCAATTTGCGTTACAAAATCACAGCAAATGTACAACTTAGCGTTCAAGTACAGGGTGCAAAAGGGCAATTTAATAAAAATATTGGTTCATCAAGAACCCAAGAAGGGGCGTTCAAAGCCAGTAATGAAAATATCCAGAAGGTGCTAACCCAAGCCTTGCAAGAAACCGTGAAAAGTATTTATCAAGATCAAGACATCGCTAATGCGATTAATCGCTATTCCAATTAATGTGATGGCTATCTTGCTTTATTTTGAAATAACACAGTCTAGCTGGTTTTCACTTATTGCAAAGTGAAGCCGCAATAAAAGAAAACCTTGCAAACTAACGCAAGGTTTTTTATTACCTAAAATGGCGAACGTGGGCGGAGTCGAACCGCCGACCTGTCCCTTAGGAGGGGACTGCTCTATCCTGCTAAGCTACACGTTCTTTGGCGATTCAGTTTCGCATAAATAGGTGATGATGAAAAGCAAATACTGAGAAATAAAGTGCGGTGTTAATTTTGTTAATTTTTAATCAGAAAAGAGAGGATAATTAGATATGAAAAAGCCGCTAATTTTCATTAGCGGCTGTTAAGAATTTGGCTCCTCCTGCTGGACTTGAACCAGCGACATATGGATTAACAGTCCACCGTTCTACCGACTGAACTAAGGAGGAATAGTGGTGCCTCGAGGCGGAATCGAACCACCGACACGGGGATTTTCAATCCCCTGCTCTACCGACTGAGCTATCGAGGCAACGCATCAGTGGTG
The DNA here is from genome assembly GCF_023611905.1 of Avibacterium sp. 21-595. Lineage (NCBI taxonomy): Bacteria > Pseudomonadati > Pseudomonadota > Gammaproteobacteria > Pasteurellales > Pasteurellaceae > Avibacterium > Avibacterium sp. 21-595. The sequence goes on from NZ_CP091455.1 coordinate 210,095, forward strand.
CGTATTAAACGATTTTTACCGCGGTAAGTCAATCATTAATTTTAACTTTTTTACATTTTTTTATTCGTTTGAATATTTAACAGACGAAACGCATAGAAATACAGCAAAAATTGTGTAAAAAAACGAAACCACTTTTAATACTTATCGTCTAACACGATAACTTTTTTGTGCTTTATCCACCTTAATGAGATAATTTCTTGCCTGTGAAGAAGGATGTGCCGTCGTTAAAATACGGTACACTTGCTCAGGATACAAGCGATTAATCTGTTCAATTGCCATCTCTTTATCTTCGTGAAACACACGTAATACTGCGCCAGCACCACTGTTATAAGCTGAGATCATTGCAAAACGTTTAGATGTCGGATTGGTAATACCATCTAAATATTTATTTTGTAATAACCATAAATAAGACGCACCTGTATCAATATTCTTTTCAGGATCAAATAAATAACTTTTTGATGGTTGCCCACTACGCCCTTTCATTTGGAATACATCACGTCCTGCCGTATGTGGCACAACTTGCATTAATCCCACGGCATTGGCATAGCTAATCGCATAAGGGTTAAAACTTGATTCTGTCTGCATAATGCCGAGGATTAAACTTTCATCAAGGTTATAACGTCTTGCGGCACGACGTACCATAGGTAAATATTTTTGCGCGCGCACTGCAACGTGATTCGCAATCATTGGAATCACCACAAATTGCACCACTTTGCCATTACTCAAACGACGCGTCTGTAATTTATTTTGCAATAAATAATTGGCAAAATTACTTGCTGTCGTTACATTCGCAATTTGTCCACCCAAATTATCCACAACCTGCCCTAAGAGGAACGGGCGTGAGCTAATCGGTACATCACCAGAAGCAAATAGATCAATGCCTTTAGCATCAGATCCCATTAATAATGTATGTACAATGGCATTATGTAAGCGATTTACATCACTTAATGTTTCAACCGTAATACTCCCTTCATCAAAACTCACGTGGCTACGCGTATAATAACTATCCGTATATTTCACATAATCTTTACGGCTAGCAACCAATAACTCATTAACGCCCCAAATTTGATCAATATTATGGGAAAATTGTCCAGTTAAAATATCTAGCCCTTGTGTATCTTTTGCAAAGGCTTCATCATAATCAATCCTTTTATGGCTTGAGCCACTACAAGCAAATAAAAAAGGAATAATCAACGCAACAACATATTTTTTCATAGTGTTTTTTCTGCTGGTGGAACATAACCTTCAATGTGAACCTCTTTGCCTTCAAACAAAAAGTTCACCATTTCTTGTTCTAATAATTGACGATGTTCGGCATTCATCATATTTAATTTCTTCTCATTAACGAGCATAGTTTGCTTTTTCATCCACTCGCCCCACGCTTGTTTACTGATATGATCAAAAATACGTTTACCTAACTCCCCCGGATAGAGTTGAAAATCTAAGCCATCTGCCTCTTGTTTTAAATAGGCACAAAATACCGTTCTTGCCATTATTCTTTTCCTTTTGCTAACTGTAATAAAAGATTTTTAACTGGTGTTGCCAGCCCAATTTGATCTGGATTTTGCGGATCATACCAATATTTGACCGCACTTTGTATAGAAGATTCATACTTCCCGTGATTTTCACCCACCTTTTTCCAATCAGAGCGATTGCTATCCTCACCCCGATATTCCTGTTTCACATAAATAGGATGAATCATTAAATGAAAGTGGCTAAACGTATGACGAAAAGCCGGCCATTCTTGGTAAAAAGCCACATTTTGACGGGCTAAATACGCCAGTAAATCCTGCTTACTATCAAATTGCGGAAAACAATACAAACCGCCCCATAATCCTGATTTTTCACGCTGTTCTAAGACAACTTTTCCCTGTTCTTGCCAAATCAAAAAATAACTTTGTCGCCCAGGTAAGGTTTTTTTCGGCTTTTTAGCTGGATAAGCTTGCCAATTTTGTTGTAAATTTGCACCGCACTTTGTAGCTAAAGGACAAAGTTCGCATTTGGGTTTTGTGCGTGTACAAACCATTGCGCCAATATCCATCATCGCTTGATTAAAATCCGCCACACGCTGTTTTGGTGTAACTTCTGCACTTAACTGCCAAAGCTGATTTTCTACTTTCTTCTCTCCAGCCCAACCTTGCACGGTAAAATAACGTGATAATACCCGTTTCACGTTACCATCTAAAATTGGGTAAGGGGCATTTAAACAAGAAGATAAAATCGCCCCCGCAGTACTACGCCCAATCCCTTTTAATGCCTGCACTTGCTCAAATTCAGTGGGAAAATTACCTTGATAATGATCTCGAATATATTGTGCGGATTGGTGCAAATTTCTTGCTCTTGCGTAATAACCTAAACCTGTCCACAAATGTAATACTTCATCAAGAGGCGCATTCGCCAGCGCAGTAATCGTGGGAAAAGTTTGCATAAAACGTTCAAAATAGGGAATCACAGTGGCAACTTGGGTTTGTTGCAACATCACCTCTGACAGCCATACACCATAAAGGGTTTTATTTTTCTGCCAAGGCAAATGCTTACGTCCAAATTGCTCATACCAAGTAAGTACAGATTTTGCAAAAGGAGACGTGGTGGAAGATTGAGCTAATAGCATAAATATAATAGATAAAAGAATGAAAAAACGAAGTGTATCATAGGCAAAATTTATCTTGCAAAAGAATTGCGAAGGAAATGCCATAGAAGAAAAATTTGCCTAAAACAAAAGTGCGGTGAAAATTTCTTAATTTTCCACCGCACTTAGGTTATGAATGATTGAGCAATTAAAGTTTCTCCACTAACGCCACGGCTGCCCCAATATAGGTGGCTGGGGTAAGTTGTTGTAAGCGTTGTTTTTCTGCTACTGGAATGTCTAATTTTTCAATAAACTCACGCATAGCTTGCTCATCAACTCGCTTACCACGCGTCAATTCTTTCAGTTTTTCATAAGGTTTTTCAATGCCATAACGGCGCATTACTGTTTGAATTGGTTCTGCAAGCACTTCCCAATTTTGATCAAGTTCATCACGTAAGTGTTGTTCATTGACCTCTAATTTACTGATCCCTTTTCTGGTTGCCGTATACGCAATTAAACAATAGCCTAAGCCTACCCCGAGGTTACGTAACACCGTCGAATCAGTTAGATCACGCTGCCAGCGAGAAATCGGTAATTTTGCCCCCAAATGCGCCATTACTGCATTTGCCAGTCCTAAATTTCCTTCAGAATTCTCAAAATCAATCGGGTTTACTTTATGTGGCATTGTTGATGAGCCAATTTCTCCCGCAATTGTTCGTTGTTTGAAATGGTTTAATGCGATATAGCCCCATAAATCACGATCAAAATCAATAATAATGGTATTAAAACGTGCGATGTTATCAAATAATTCTGCAATGTAATCGTGTGGTTCAATTTGCGTGGTGTAAGGATTCCATTTAATCCCTAAAGAGGTAACAAATTCTTCGCTAAACTTGTGCCAGTCCAGCTCAGGATAAGCCGATAAATGCGCATTATAGTTCCCCACAGCACCATTGATTTTACCTAGAATATCAATACGTTGTAGCTGTTCAAATTGACGTTTTAGGCGATATACCACATTCGCCATTTCCTTTCCAACGGTAGAAGGGGAGGCTGGCTGTCCGTGTGTACGAGAAAGTAACGGAATCGCCTTATATTCGTGGGCTAATCGACTAATTTCATCAATCAATTTTTGCCATTCGGGTAAAATCACTTCTTCACGCGCGGTTTTTAACATTAATGCGTGAGAAAGATTGTTGATATCCTCGGAGGTACAAGCAAAATGGATAAATTCACTTACTGCGGCTAATTCATCAAGTGCGGTTGTTTTTTCTTTCAAAAAATACTCTACCGCTTTCACATCGTGATTTGTGGTTCGTTCAATTTCTTTAATGCGCTCGGCATCTGCTAAACTGAAATTTGCAACAATTTGATTTAAGTAATCGTTTGCTTTTTTTGATAAAGAAGGAACTTCTTGAATTTGTGTCGTTGCCGCTAATTTTTGCAACCAACGAACTTCAACCTCCACCCGAAACTTGAGTAAACCAAACTCACTAAAAATATGACGTAATGCCGTTGTTTTATCCTGATAACGACCATCAAGGGGAGATATTGCAGTAAGCGCATTTAATTGCATAATAAAAAACTCCTAAAAGGTTGAATAAATTTGTTGTGCTGTTGTAGCGATTTTGCTACGGGAAAAAAGAAGCTGATATTTTTTACCGCCCACTTGTCGCCAAAGTACTGCCGAACGAATTCCAGCTAATAAACACGCCCGAATGCGGTGCTGTATGCCTTGTTGCTGTAAATAATCTGGTGAGCCTAATACTTGAATACGATTACCCAGAGGGCTTATTACATCGACATAAATACTTGCTAGATTACTGATCATCTGTTCATCAAGCAGATGATAGAAATTAAGTTGTGACGGCAAATACGCAATACGTTGAGCAAGTTGTTGTTTTGCCTGCGCGGATTTATTTAACTTCCCTTCTAACGCCAATAAGCTCACCCAATAACGTGTCAGCTCCGCATCTCTGCCATTCAACTGCTCCATTAATATTTGTAACCCAAGTTTAAGATGGGCTTCATTTCCCCCATAAACGGCTAAGGTATTTTCTGGTGAAGTTTGTAACAAAGAATCTAAACTCGCCTTGAATGCATCTGAATCTGCACGACCATTATGCGCAAATTGTTGAACTAATTTTGCCGCTTGGCACACACCCGCTAAGGCAAGCGTGATGGGGTAATAATCAGCCATAAGGAGATAAAAACCATTATGTGGAAAGAAATATTAAAAAGTGTGGGCAATATAGCATTTTTCATAGGTTATTGAAAGCTAAGCAGCAAAATTCCCCCAGTAAAACAAATTCTTGCTATACTAGCGCGATAGCCTTTATTCCTTTCAACGGAGAAAAAAATGCAGTGGATAAAAAAATCCTTGTTAATTTGCACCGCACTTTTCCCTCTCATCAGTCAAGCGGATATGCTTGTTTCTCAGGCAACAATGTTTGCAACAGAAAAAGCTGGTGAGCCTAGTGCTATTTTTATGCAATTACAAAATACAGGCGATGAGGCAGTACATCTTGCCTTACTTGAAAGTGAGCAACCTTCTCGACTAGCCTTACACGGTATGCAAAATGGTAAGATGATCGATCTTGATGGGATAGAAATCCCCGCTAAACAAACCATTAGCTTGAAACGTGGTGGCTTACATATTATGGTATTTGATTTACTCACCCCAATCAAACAAGGTAGCCCCTTCCCGCTTACCTTGTATTTTGATGATGGGGAAGTGGTAAAGGTGAATGTAATCGCTCAATCAAAGTAAATTTTTAGAAAAATAATCTAAGTGCGTTTGTTTTATCCAACCTTGCTGCTGCCAAAATTTACTCCCTTGTATATTATGACTAAATGCTAACAAACGCCCTTTTGTAATATTTTTGTGTTTAAGCTTCTGTTCTAAATGGGTCAATAGTGCTTTCCCTATTCCCTTACCTTGTTGGTTTTTATCTACCGCCATATGATAAATTGTCGCTCTTCGTCCATCAAAACCACACATAATGACACCAATAACTTGGCTATTCTCTCTTGCAATATAATTTAAATCGGGGTTAAAGCGTAGAAAATCCTTAATTGATTCAAAGCTATCATCAAGAGGATTGATGTCTATCCCATCAATACTTTTCCATAATTGATAAACTTGAATATAATGCTCTGGTTTCATTGGCTCAATAGTAAAACACATTTTTATCCTCATATAAAAATTGCTGAAAAAACGACCGCACTTTTACTTTACTCACCAGCACGATTTTCCTCTCCGGGTTGCCAATCAACTTCACCGCCTTGAAGAAGCGTTTGCATCATTTCTTTTGTTTCGAGTTCTAATTCTTTCGCACGAGCAATCATACGTTCATTGCTAAAAACCGACATTTCGGGATCATAAAGACTCGCCATTTCAGCGAGACTATGGCGATCTCGATGATAATAAAATTCGGCAACTTGCTTGGCTTTATCTTTATCCATTCCCAGTTCCTCAAGTGCAAGGCGTCCGCTACGAATGGCAGAATCAAATGTTTCACGCACAATATTTCGCGCGCCTGCACGGTATAGATCATAAACATGCAAACGATCATAGGCGCGAGTAATAATAGGTAAATGAGGATAAAAATGATGTGCAAAGTGTGCAATTTTTATTGCTTGTTCTTTATCATCTAAGGCGATAACCAAAAGGCTGGCTTTATCAATACCTGCTGTTTCGAGCAAATCAGAGCGAGCTCCATCTCCAAAATAGGTTTTTAAGCCGAAACGTGAAAGCCCTTCTACTAAGGTTGCATCATAATCAATAACCGTTGGCTTATAACCACAACTTATCAACATTCCACTAATAATTTGCCCGTAACGACCATGTCCGATGATAATCACATCATTTTGATCTTCAATGGCATCATTTTCTCTTTGTTGATGGCTTGCCCTTGCGACAATCAACTTATCATAAGCAATAAATAAGAAAGGGGTCAGTAACATTGAAATGGCGACAGCAAGTAAGAGTTTATCGGTAAGCTCTTGAGGTAAGATCCCATTTTGCTGGCTAAAAGACAGTAGGACAAAGCCAAATTCTCCAGCGGGTGCAAGGCTTAAAGCAAATAAATAACGGTTTAGGCGATCAAGCCGAAAAATAAAACCTAACCCCCATAGTACGATCGCTTTCACTAAAATAAAGCTTAAAGTAATAGCCAAAATAACAGCAAAATCATCAAAAAATAGACGAAAGTTAATATCCGCCCCAACAGTAATAAAAAATAGCCCTAATAACAATCCTTTAAAAGGCTCAAGATTACTCTCTAATTCGTGCCGGTATTCACTGTTTGCTAAAACAACCCCAGCTAAAAATGTGCCTAAAGCAGGAGAAAGCCCAATAGCTGACATCATTGCGGCAATCCCAATGACTAAAGCTAGAGCAAATGCAGTGAAAATTTCTCGCATTCTTGAGGCAGCAATATAGCGAAAAATAGGCCGTGCGAGAAAATAACCACCAAAGACGATAGAGCTAATCACACTTAGGGTTATTAAGGTTTTAACATAATTATTTACACCTTCTAATAAATTTCCGCTATGTTGCTCTGCACTTTGTAAACTCGTTAATAATTCAGGGGAAGCCAGAATAGGTAGCAATGCTAAAATAGGAATGATCGCAATATCTTGGAAGAGCAAAACTGAAAAACTACTTTGTCCACCGGGACTATTTAATAAGCGTTTCTCTCCTAAGGTCTGTAATACAATTGCGGTTGACGAAACAGCCAGTACACAACCCATTGCAAGGCTCATAGACCAACTTAATCCACATAAATGTGCAATACCTGCTATTGCCCCCACAGTCAGAATGACTTGTAAACTTCCTAATCCGAATAATTTATTGCGTAATTTCCATAACAATTTCGGATCTAGCTCTAACCCGATTAGAAAGAGCATCATCACTACCCCAAACTCCGCAACGTGTTGAATACTTTCCGTTTCTTGTCCAACTAGTCCCAGAATAGGGCCAATTGCCACGCCTGCTAGAAGGTATCCCAATACAGAGCCAAGCCCTAAACGTTTAGAAATGGGTACCGCAACTACGGCAGCAAAAAGATAGATAAAAGCGGAAGTTAATAGTGATGTCATAAGGGTCTTATTTACCTAATCAAATAGAAATATAGGTTTAGCATAGTAATCAGTTTTACTTCAAATATCACGAGATATTTTAAACAAAAATTATCGATCTCTTTCTTCTACCCCATTCATTAAAATTTACCTTTGATGATCAACACAAAATCTATCTATAATAAAAGGCTATCTCAACATCAAAATATATTCAGATAGCCTTCGTTTGAAAAAATCAAAGTATATCAGTACAAAATTAGAAGTTCTTGCTTTTGAAATACGGCAGTATTGGCTCAACTTGCTGCGTCAAACCGTCTTGCCTTATTTCACCCTTAAACGCCCCTATTTTAAAACTTCACACTTTCCCCATCTTCTGGCACGGTAACCCAATCTTTCAGCCCAGATTTTTGCACAAAAGCACGCATTGCTTGACGGCTCACCGCACCGTGATTGACCGCGTCCATATGCACGGCAATGATTTTTGCCTTGGGCATGGACTGATGGGCGTGGGCGACGTCTTCTTTACCCATGATAATGCCTTCATTAAAGCCATTGACCCTTGCCGCCCCCGTATTCATCACCAAAACATCGGGCTTATATTTGATGAGTGCCTTATTGACATCAGCCGTCCAGAGCGTATCGCCCATGATATAAAGCGTCTTACGGTCTTTGGCACGCAGCACCACGCCCATCGCATCGCCCAGCAATTGCCCAAGCGGTGCGACCGCATACATCTCTTTGGTGCCATGAGCACCGCCTGTTTTGTGCAGGCTGACATCGCCAATTTTCAAGGTCTCGTTTAACACCCGCACATCATTAAATCCCTGTTCACGAATCAGTTTCGCATCATCTTGATTTTGCACGATAATTGGCAAATCTTTAGGCAGATATTTTTGTGCTGCCTCGTCCCAGTGGTCAAGATGGGTATGGGTAACCACAACCGCCGTTACCCCTTGCCAAGCCTCATTCATCGGCATCGGCAGTTCGGTCAAAGGGTTACGCAGCTGACTGTTTAGCGTGTTGGCAAAGCCTTCATACGCCCCTTTTTTGGCAAGCATCGGGTCAATCAAAAACGTCTGTCCTGCATAGCTGACTTTTGCGGTGGCGTTGCGGATATGCTGATAGCTGTCGCTGGCGTAAGCCTGAACGCTCAATAACGCCCCCAAAAGGGCAGTGGCAAGTAAAGTTTTGGTACGCATCGTGATTCCTTAAATCGATTGCCCATGCTAAAAATGAAGCATCGGGCGGTGAAAAATCATCAAAATGGCGGGTGAAATGCCATCTTTTTCAAGAACGAGCATTATCCATCTTCTTGAAAAACAAAAATATTGACCAATCTTTCAAAAACCGAAAGAATTGGCTCAAAAAGTGAGAAAAAAATGACCGCACCGATTGTTGCCCTGCTGCTGTATCCTGATTTTAACCCCTTTCAATTTGCCATACCGCACCGTGTTTTTTCGCTCAATGTTGATGATAAGCCACTGTTTCATCTGAAAATTGTTGCAGAAAATCCCGACTGCTGTTATGGAGAAAACGACATTTATGTGCCTGCTGACGGCGATTTACGCCTGCTTGAGCAGGCCGATATGGTGATTGCCTTTGGCTGGCAGCCTGAAAAAATGCCCAGCGATGCCTTAAAACAGGCACTTATCCGAGCCAATCAACGTGGGGCTTTGGTTGCAGGGCTTTGTTACGGTGCTTATTTGTTGGCGTACAGCGGACTGCTAAACGGCAAAGAGGCGACCACTCATTGGCTGGGTGAAGCGGATTTTGCCAAGCGTTTTCCTGCCGTTAAACTGAGTATTGAAGCCATCTACATTGAGCAAGGTAGCCTGATGACCTCTGCTGGCACGGCGGCCGCCCTTGACTGCTGTCTTGCCATCATTCGCAGAACGTACGGGGTGAAAATCGCCAACCAAATCGCCCGCATACTGGTGGTTTCACCGCACCGTGAAGGCGGACAGGCACAATTTATCGAGCAGCCCATCGCCCGCCTAAGCCCAAGCGAAAACATGAGCGAACTGCTGGCACAAATGCAGCAAAACCTTAAGCAGGATTACCGTATTGACGCACTGGCAAGGCGTCTGAATATGAGCCGAAGCACCTTTACCCGCCATTTTCGCCAAGCCACAGGTGTGTCTTTGACCGAGTGGCTGATTGCCCAGCGTCTTCAGCGTGGACGGGAGCTGTTAGAAAGTACGGATTTGGGCATTGAACACATTGCAAGCGAAATCGGCTTTCACTCTGCCACCGCCTTTCGCCAGCATTTTAGAAAAAAGCACCGCGTAAGCCCGAGAGCGTGGCGGAGGGGGTTGGGGTGAGATGAGAATGATTTGAGCGTTAAAGCAGTACATCATAAAATAACTATGCTAAATATGGAATGGCGAAAGTCTTAATCTATTTTTTGGGGAAATTAGCACTTTGATAGACTAAAGTGACATCAAAAGGTTTTAGTCGGTATTCTTCGCCAGCTCCGTGAGTTACGGCAAAATATGTTGTATAAAGAACAAGTATTAACAGAAAATAGGGTTGTCAAAAATTAAAAAGGAGCCTTTATGCCTCATACACTAAGCCCCTATCAGGCATCTGGATTCAATGCTTCCGATCTCAAAACCATTCTACATAGCAAGCGCGCCAATATGTATTACTTGGAATATTGCCGCGTGATGCAAAAAGACGGCCGTGTTCTTTATCTCACCGAAGATGAACGTGCCAATCTCTATTACAATATTCCCATTGCCAATACAACCGTTATCTTACTGGGGACAGGCACTTCTATCACGCAAGCAGCAATGCGTGTGTTGGCTCAGGCTGGTGTGTTGGTCGGCTTTTGCGGCGGTGGCGGAACGCCACTTTTTGCTGGCACGGAAATCAGCTGGTTCACACCGCAAAGTGAATACCGCCCAACGGAATATGTACAAGGCTGGCTTTCATGGTGGTGGGACGATAATAAACGGCTTCAGGCAGCAAAAATACTGCAAACTGCACGCATGGATTATCTATTAACCATTTGGCAAAAAGACCGTGAACTCATTGCCCGTGGATTTAATGCTTCTGCGATTTTGCACACCATTGAAACTGCCCGAAACACCATTGCCCAACAAAGCAGCGTAACGCATCTGTTCCAACATGAAGCGCATCTGACCAAAGCCCTTTATAAAGCCGCCGCAAGCTGTACCAAACAAGAAGGCTTTAGCCGCGAACATGACGGCATCGACAAAGCCAACCGCTTTTTAAATCACGGCAATTATCTTGCCTACGGGCTGGGCGCAACAACCGCATGGGTGCTGGGCATTCCGCACGGTTTTGCCGTGATGCACGGAAAAACAAGACGCGGTGCGCTCGTTTTTGATATTGCCGACATCATCAAAGACGCACTAGTCTTACCGCTTGCCTTTATTGCTGCTGCCGACAACCTAAGCGAACAGCAATTTCGCCAAGAATGCTTAAATCAATTCATCAAACATAATGCCTTAGATACCCAATTTGACCTGATAAAAGCACTGGCTTTAAAAACCGATTGGGAGGCAGCATGATTGTTACCTTTGTCAGCCAATGCGAAAAGAAAGCATTAAAACGCACCCGCCGCATACTCGATAGCTTTGCCAACCGCATTGGCGATAACGTTTGGCAGACAGCCATCACCCAAGAAGGGCTTAATACCGTTGCCGCTCTGCTGCGTCAAAGTGCCACCAAATCCACCGCCGTCAGCTGCCATCGCAACCGCACCAGCCATACCACAGAACTGCTTTTTATTATTGGCAACAGACGTAAATTTAATGAATTAGGCATTGTTCCTGTTAATTACACCAAGAGAAATATCATGCATCAAGAATGGGAAAACGATTGGCAATATCTCACCGCCATACAAATCATTACAACCCTTGCCGCCCTACTGCATGATATTGGCAAATCCAATTTAGGTTTCCAGCAGAAACTCAAAGGGCAAACCGCCACAAAAGGCGAACCCTACCGCCATGAATGGGTATCGTTAAAACTCTTTCTATGGCTCGTTGCTGACTGTCAAACCGATGAAGCCGTATTTGACCGCTTAATCCATTTAGACCATTATCTTGCTAACCATAAGCCTGCATTTGAAACAAGCGATTATGGCTACGCCAATATACAGAATCTGCCGCCGCTTGCCCAATGGATTGGCTGGCTGATTGTTACCCATCACCGTCTGCCGCCCCTGCCACGGCTGCAAGACACAGATGCCAGCGGTGATGGCTACACCACCAACGCCATCAAGGAAATGCGGCAGGCAGGTCATTCATACTACAACGTCTCTGCTCAAGATTTTTATAAAAGCTTGCGTGCCATCAATCATTGGGTGCATAACCCCCAAATAACTGCAAACTTAAAGCAAAACTGGCAATTTGAACACCTTGTTCTGCATAACAAAACCTTGCAGAAGCAGCTTAAACGCTTTGCCCAAAAAGCCAAAAACGACTCCAAATTGACCGCATTAAGCCAGCAAAAAAGCCCCATCAACAATCCCTTACTGCTGAATCTTTCCCGCTTAATCCTGATGACGGGCGACCACAACTACTCTTCACTACCCAAAGACAGCAAACAACGCGTGTCAGGCGATACCGATTGGCAGGATAAACTTATCGCCAACACCGACCGCAAAACCAAAGAAACCAAACAAGCCCTTGACGAACATCTGCTTGGCGTAGCGGACTATTGCGGACGTGTCGCCAAAGCCTTGCCCATTATTCAGGCAGCCTTACCCAAACTCAAAGACCGCGACAGCCTTGCTAAAAACACCGCAAATGCAAGATTTCAATGGCAAAACCAAGCCTTCAAACGGGCAAGAGAAGTCCGCGGACAAAGCCAAACCCATGGCTTTTTTGCCATTAATATGGCGTCTACTGGCTGCGGCAAAACCATCGCCAACGCCCGCATTGCCTATGCACTGGCCGATACACATCAAGGGGCACGCTTTACCATTGCCCTAGGACTGCGGACACTCACCTTGCAGACAGGTGCCAGCCTGCGACAAGACCTTGGCTTAAGCGAAAAAGAACTCGCCGTCTTGGTGGGCGGACGAGCCAACAAACAGCTTTTTGAACTTAATCAAAAAACCGAAGAAGACAGCGAAGAAAACGGCAGCCTCTCTGCCGAATCACTAATTGACAGCTATGTGGACAGCCGCTTTGAGCCATCAGATTTTGACGTACTTGGGCTTGGCGTACTCACCCAGCAAGAAAAAGCCCAGCAGCTGCTCTACAGCCCTATTGTCAGCTGCACCATTGACCACCTCATGCAAGCCAGCGAACAGCTTCGTGGCGGACACTACATCATTCCCACCCTGCGATTGCTCTCAAGCGACCTTATCCTTGATGAACCAGACGACTTTTCCGAAAGCGACCTGCCCGCTCTCACACGGCTTGTGCATCTGGCAGGGCTATACGGCAGCCGCATCATACTCTCATCAGCCACCTTACAGCCCGACCAAGTGTATGGCTTATTTACCGCTTACCTAGAAGGACGCAAAATTTACAACCAATATTTTAACCTGCCAGCACCGTCCATTCCCTGCCTATGGAGTGATGAAAACCACAGCAGCATCAGCACCTGCACCGACACCCGCCAGCACAGCCAATCCCACCAAAGCTTTTTGGAAAAACGCCAACGCTGCCTGAAACAGCAGCCCATACAGCGGATAGGCGAAATCCTGCCGATGGTCGCCAAAGTAAGCAAAAACCCCAAACGCTTCTATCCTGCAATTGCCAAACAACTGCTTGAATACGCAACAGATTACCATCATCGCCACCACTTTGACGAAAACGGAAAAACCATCAGCATTGGGCTAATCCGTATGGCGAACATCACCCCCCTCATGCAGACCGCACTTGCCCTGTATGCACAAGACAGTCTTGCCAAAGACACCCATATCCACCTTGCCGTCTATCACAGCAGGCAAGCCCTCATACTGCGTAACCAACTGGAACAACAGCTTGATGCCATCTTAAACCGCAAAAACGGCAACAACCCTGCCAACCACCCAGCCATCAAAACCGCGATTACCGCTTATCCCAACGCCAAGCATCACCTCTTTATCGTACTGGCAAGCCCAGTCTGTGAAGTCGGACGCGACCACGACTACGACTGGGCAATTGCCGAACCCAGCTCCATGCGATCGCTCATTCAGCTGGCAGGACGCATCAACCGCCACCGCCCTGACAGGCAGCCCAAAATGCCCAACCTTGGCATCTGGCAGCACAATATCCGTGGCATCAAACAAGAAAACTGTGCCTTTATCCACCCAGGCTATGAAAGTGCCGAGTACCGCCTAAACAGCCACAATTGTGAAACCCTCATACCTGCCGAACAGCTCAAGCGTATTGATGCCCAGCCCCGCATCATCAAGCCAGCCGAACCCGACCCCAAAAACCGCCTATCCGACCTAGAACATCAAGTGCTTGCTGAGCTGATGCAAAATGACAAAATCAATATCGTCAATGCCTACTGGCAGCCTAAAACCCTAAACCGCCAGCACTGCCACCTGATTCGCCTAAGCCCATTCCGACAAGGCGAAAAAGAAGCTGACTACCTTATCCGCCCCGAAGACAGCGGCAATGTGCCATATCACCTAGAACAAATTGAAGCCCATGGTTTTTCGGGTGCTAAAACAGCCCAAGATGTGATTAAACCCTATCCTTTTGAAAACAAAAATGAAAACATCACCCCATGGCTCACCGCCTCACTCAAAACACAAATCAGCCAATTAAGCGACAAACTGGGCATCTCTGCCAATACCGCCGTTATCCGCTTTGCCGGCATCACCCTGCCAGAGAGACAACATGCTTGGTATTTTCATGAATACTTTGGCTGCTGGGAAAATGAGTAAAAAGGAAATGGATACTCAATAAGCCATCAAAAGAACAGCTAAAAAACTGCTTTGCCGTGCTTTGTTCAAAAAGCCAGATAGCGAAATACAATGGTTTAAAAAGGTTATTTGAACCAATCTATAAGAACAAAAGCGGTGCTTAAGCTATTGATCAAACTCTAGACTTAAGCAACTTATGAAAAAAACCACCTATGCGGTGGCTAAATGAAAAACAAAAATACAATTTACTAAGCCATCTATACAATGGGTTTCTATTATAACATAAAAGTATTTAAAAAATAAAAAAACAATGGATTAAAAAGAAAATTTCTTTGGGTTAGGATGCACACCATCAAGCAGATTAAAAACGAGGTCCTCTATGAACACCATTACCGCCGAGCAGATTAAAGAGGCAATCAACACCTTTTTAACTGCCCAATACCACAAGAAAAGCGAAAAAGAACAAAAACAGCTTGTCAAAGCCGAGCAAGAAAATGATCCCATCGCCATTGCCGAAGCCCGTGAAGCCCTGCGTCCGATTCAAGAAAAATACCAAGCTGACCATTGGTTTCAGGCAGCTGAAAAAATGGCGGGGCAGTTAAATTTTGGCACCCACACCTCTAAAGGCATTCACAGCGATGCCAAAGGCGACAACATTATCTTTAGCAGCAGCCCAGCACACGGCTATATCGGCACGCACAGCATAGACAGTACACAGCTTGATGCCAGCGGTAATGCCGCCGCACTGCCGTTAGCTGCGTTTTTTGAGCAGCCTGTCAGCGGGTCATACCTGATGCGTGATGTGATTCTTGCCCAACTGCCTGCACTTCACGGCTGTTTTGGTACAGATTCCGCACGTTCTGAACACTATCAGCAAGTATTTTACTACTACTTAACCGCCCAGCCCGATGCGCCAAGTACCCACGAACGCAACAAGCAAATACTCTGGGCAATCAACCCCGATGAAAACGAATATTGCACACTGGTACCGCTGCACCCTTCCAAATTAACCCATGAGGTCTATCTCAACATTAATCACCGCCGTTATAGCGATGAGCAAAAAACCGCACGCGAAAACCGCTACAAACACCCAGACAAACCGCAAGTACCTTATCAAGAACTGCTGGATCTTGCCGCAACCCAGCTTGGCGGCACCAAGCCACAAAACATCAGCCTGCTTAACAGCCGTCAGGGCGGCCGCCAATATCTTCTGCCGTCTATTCCGCCTATTTTTCAAAAACGGGCATTTGGAACGGTGCAGCTTACCAAGTACGACAGCAGCTTATTTAAAAGCCGTGCTTACCGCCATAAAATGCGTTATAAAATCAAAAGCCTGGCTGAAATTATCAAAGACAGACGCAACAATGTTTCTTTGCGTGAACAGCGTGATGATTTGCTTGCCGAAATCCTGATGGAAACCTTTGCCATCGCAGCCACCATACAGCAGCAGCCTGCAGGCTGGAGCGAAGATAGCAAACTTAATTTCGAGCAAAGCCTCTGGCTTGACCCAAACAATCCCGATGAAGACCACCAGCAAGACCGTGAAGAAGAGGACTGGCAAAATGCTGTTGCTGAACAATTTGCCGATTGGCTGCAAAGCAGCCTGAAAGAAATCTTTAAAAAAGACAGCCAAATCCAAAGCAGTGATTTTGGTACACCAGAATATCTGTATTGGAAAACTGCGATTGAAGATGCCATCAAAGCCTCACAGCGTCTTGGTGAAGGAGTATTTCAATGAGCCACATTTACCCCAATTATCCGCAGGCAGGCTACCTGATTATTAAAAATTTGCGTATTGAGAATGCCAACACCTTGTCAAGTCCGCTCACCTATGGATTCCCTGCCATCAGCGGCTTTGTCGGTGCCGTACATGCCTTAAGCCGCACCCTTGCCCAAAGCCAAGATTTTTCCCATCTGCGGTTAGATGGCACGCTGATTGCCTGCCGTGATATCCATATCCAGCGTTACCGAAAAAGCCGTTACAGCAACTACAGTTTTAACCAAACACGCAATCCGATTTTAAAAGACGGCAGCAGTGCCGCCATTATTGAATCAGGACGCTGCCATCTTACCGTCAGCCTTGCCATTGGCATTTACGGCAGCCTTGAACAGCAGCAGATGGACGGCTTAAAGCGTTTTATCGCTGAAAAAATTCAGCAGCAGCGGATAGCTGGCGGCAGCGTGGTTGGCATTGATGCCAAAGCCCCTGTTAGCTACAGCCCAACCATCAATGAATGCAAAAAAGATTTTCTGCCTGCTTTCATTTTGATGAATGCCCACGAAGAACTGACCGCCATTTGCGAAGAAAAACAGCTCTCGCCCCTTGATGCGCTGATTGAAACCGCTGTTATCCACCAAATTCCAGATGATGACGGTACATGGCACAGTGAAAGCATTAAAACAGGACGTGGCTGGCTTGTGCCGATTCCCGTTGGCTATCAAGGCATCAGCCCTGTGATAGCAGCAGGCAAACTCAACAACAGCCGCAACCCCGAATACCCAGCACAATACGTTGAAACCATTTACAGTCTTGGCAAATGGGTCTTCCCGAACCGTATTGCCGACTTACAACACGCCTTTTGGTATCAAACCTATGATGCCGAACACCATCTTTATCTTGTCCAACAGCCTTAAGAGGAAAACATCATGGCAAAAATTAACAGCAAAGTTACCGTACTCGCCTTTGAACGCAAAATTGATATTTCTGACGCCTATCTCTGGCAAACGAACAGCCAAAAAGAAAACGCACTCAAAGAACCCGTTATCGTGCGAGAAAAATCCGTACGCGGCACTATCAGCAACCGCTTAAAAAATGCGATTGCCAGCAACCCTGCGAAACTTGATGCAGAAATTGAAAAAGCCAACCTGCAGCGTGTAGATGCCGCCTTCTTAAATGAAGACTGCGATACCCTCATTGCCAGCTTTACCTGCAAAATCTTACCCTTTACGGGCAAACCCAGTGTCTGCAACAACCAAGACTTTCAGGCAGCATTAGAAGAAACCGTTGCCCAGTACAAACAAGAACAAGGTTTTGCCGAACTTGCCAAACGCTATGCCATCAACCTGATTAACGCCCGTTGGCTGTGGCGTAACCGTATCGGTGCCGAAAGCATCACCGTAACCATCAAAAACGGTGAGGACACCTTAACCTTTAACCAAGCCCGTGATATTTCGCTCAATGATTTTGACTTTGAAAGCCCAGATTTGACAAAGCTTGCCGCTTGGATAGAAGCAGGATTTAATGGCAAAGCCTTTACCCTCTTGCAGGTTGAAGCCCAAGCCAACATCGGCAACGGACAAGAAGTCTTCCCAAGCCAAGAACTGGTGCTAGACACGGGCAAAAACAAAAGCAAAATCCTCTACACAGTCGGACGTGAACAAAACCAAGCAGGTATCCATTCGCAAAAAATTGGCAATGCCATCCGCACCATAGATAACTGGTATCCCAACGCAGCATTCCCCATTGCCGCCGAACCCTATGGTGCGGTTACCACACTGGGAACCGCCTACCGCCAGCCAAAAGACAAACAAGATTTTTACAGCCTGTTTGACCCTTGGATAAAAGAAGGCAAAGCCCCCAAAAAAGATGAGCAACACTACGTTATCGCGATTCTTATCCGTGGCGGCGTCTTTGGTGAAAGCGGTAAGGAGTAACCATGATTTACCAAGAGCTTACCCTGCTTCCCTCAGCAGAAATACCGCTGCACGCCCTTTGGGAAGCCCTCTACAAACAACTGCACATTGGTTTGGCTGATGTGCAGAACCGTGAAAGCGTGAACCGCATCGGGGTGAGTTTTCCCCGCTATGAACTGGGGCAGCATAGCCTCGGCAATCAAATCCGCCTCATCGCTCCAGATGAGGCGACCCTTGCAACGCTGAATTTAGAAAAATGGCTGGCAAGATTGACGGACTATATCCACATCAAAAAGCCAGCTGTCGTGCCTAACCACGCAGTGCCAGTTACAGTTAAACGCTACCGCTTCCGCCCCATTGACCAGCAGGCCAAAGCCCACGCAAAACGGCACCAAATCAGCTATGAAGAGGCACTGACGCATTGCAAAACCCACCGCAGAGCAGAGCTTCACCCGCCCTTTATCAGAATGAAAAGCGAGAGCAATGCACAATCTTATCCGCTTGTGATTCTGCAAAAAACAGCTGATGCCGCCGTTCATGGCAGCTACAACAGCTATGGGCTTAGCCATCAAGGCAGCACCGTACCGCATTGGTGAACATTTCAGGTAGCAGACCCTTTTTTGCGAGCAATTTAACAAATCAAACAAAAACAATGAGTTAAAAATAAGGAGAAAAATATGGGGTAAACACAATAAAATCGGTGCAAACCTTTGCAGCTAGGGCATTTGCACGGCAAAAATTGCAGTTATCCGCCGCACAGGCGGCTTAGAAATACACGGCAAAATCACCAAAACCGAATTAGGTGTTATCCGCCGCACAGGCGGCTTAGAAACGCCATTCGCCGTGCGGAATTAATGGTGCGTAGTTATCCGCCGCACAGGCGGCTTAGAAAAAGTGTTAGATAAGCCTTATATGCTAAGCCCTGTTATCCGCCGCACAGGCGGCTTAGAAATGATTGACTTAATGCAAGCAGTTTTCTAATTTGTTATCCGCCGCACAGGCGGCTTAGAAATTAATTTGGTTTTGTATCACAAAATTTTGGCTGTTATCCGCCGCACAGGCGGCTTAGAAATCAAGTAAGATTTTGTGCATATAAGCGTTTTCGTTATCCGCCGCACAGGCGGCTTAGAAAACTCGTACGGGATTTGGTCCCACGCCGGTACGGTTATCCGCCGCACAGGCGGCTTAGAAATTACACCGAAATTGACGGCGGCACATCAAAAGGTTATCCGCCGCACAGGCGGCTTAGAAATCCAACAATTCACATGGCGCAACTACCAACCGGTTATCCGCCGCACAGGCGGCTTAGAAAATTTTCCACTTGCATATCAACTAGGTGATCCAGTTATCCGCCGCACAGGCGGCTTAGAAAACGGTGGCATATCGTGAACTTTACAAATGTAAGTTATCCGCCGTACAGGCGGCTTAGAAATTTTAGAATGGTATCGCATTTCAGCCTTTCCCGTTATCCGCCGCATAGGCGGCTTAGAAATAATAATGATATAAACTCACGTAGAAGTGTAGGTTATCCGCCGCATAGGCGGCTTAGAAAACGTTTAAAAGCAAACCAGAGCCAAGCCATTTGTTATCCGCCGCATAGGCGGCTTAGAAACAATAATCTTGTTTTTCAGGTGGATAAAGAGCAGTTATCCGCCGCATAGGCGGCTTAGAAAGTTGAGCATAATGGTATTCCGCAAGCAGAATCGTTATCCGCCGCATAGGCGGCTTAGAAACATTACCCATCCCTCACAAAAAGCATCGGCTCGTTATCCGCCGCATAGGCGGCTTAGAAATTTATGCTCATTCATTCTTTTTATTTTACGATGTTATCCGCCGCATAGGCGGCTTAGAAAGTTTATTCATGAAGACCGATAACATGCCTTCTGTTATCCGCCGCATAGGCGGCTTAGAAAGTATGTTTTGGTTTGACAAGCAAAATCAGAATGTTATCCGCCGCATAGGCGGCTTAGAAAGTGACTGGGTGCAGAAAACCAATACGTCCGCCGTTATCCGCTGCACAGGCGGCTTAGAAAAAGTGCGGAGGATTACCTTATTTAGTTTACCGTTATCCATCGCATAGATGGCTTAGAAAAGTTTAAAACGTGGCTAAATCTCACCGCACTTGTTATCCATCGCATAGATAGCTTAGAAATCATAATTATTATTCTTTCGTAATAAGCGGAGGTGAGCCGTTGTAAAAGCAACCATATTTAACAGACAGACGCATCTATGGAAATGATTATATTGACGCACTGGCAAAGCGTCTGAATATGAGCCGAAGCACCTTTACCCGCCATTTTCGCCAAGCC
Source organism: Avibacterium sp. 21-595 (assembly GCF_023611905.1). Lineage (NCBI taxonomy): Bacteria > Pseudomonadati > Pseudomonadota > Gammaproteobacteria > Pasteurellales > Pasteurellaceae > Avibacterium > Avibacterium sp. 21-595. The sequence goes on from NZ_CP091455.1 coordinate 230,526, forward strand.
ACAGGTGTGTCTTTGACTGAGTGGCTGATTGCCCAGCGTCTTCAGCGTGGACGGCAGCTGTTAGAAAGCACGGATTTGGGCATTGAACACATTGTGAGCAAAATCGGCTTTCACTCTGCCACCGCCTTTCGCCAGCATTTTAGAAAGAAACACCGCCTAAGCCCGAGAGCGTAGCGGCGGGGGGGAGATGAGAATGATTTGAGCGTTAAAGCAGTACATCATAAAATAATTATGCTAAATATGGAATGGCGAAAGTCTTAATCTGTTTTTTGGGGGAAATAGCACTTTGATAGACTAAAGTGACATCAAAAGGTTTTAGTCGGTATTCTTCGCCAGCTCCGTGAGTTACGGCAAAATATGTTGTATAAAGAATAAGTATTAACAGAAAATAGGGTTGTCAAAAATTAAAAAGGAGCCTTTATGTCTCATACACTAAGCCCCTATCAGGCATCTGGATTCAATGCTTCCGATCTCAAAACCATTCTGCATAGCAAGCGCGCCAATATGTATTACTTGGAATATTGCCGTGTGATGCAAAAAGACGGCCGCGTTCTTTATCTCACTGAAGATGAACGTGCCAATCTCTATTACAATATTCCCATTGCCAATACAACCGTTATCTTACTGGGGACAGGCACTTCTATCACACAAGCCGCTATGCGTGTGTTGGCTCAGGCTGGTGTTTTGGTCGGCTTTTGCAGCGGTGGCGGAACGCCGCTTTTTGCTGGCACGGAAATCAGCTGGCTGCCACCGCAACCGCACCAGCCATACCACAGAACTGCTTTTTATTATTGGCAACAGACGTAAATTTAATGAATTAGGCATTGTTCCTGTTAATTACACCAATCAACCCGTTATTATGGAGAAAATAACTATGTCTGCTAATCAAGCTTACGCTAACACCAAAGGACAATTACTCAGCCACCATCTTTATGCTGTAGGCTATCTCGCTGCTAAGCTAGTGGAAATGATGGGGTTAAAAAAGCCTAAATTGATTGAGGCTGCCTTTTATGCGGGATTGTTACATGATATTGGCAAACTTGACCAAAAATTTCAGAGATGGATAACGGAAAAGATTAAATCTTTAGATGAAGATAGCCGAGATGAGTTTATTATTTCTGAAGATGGTGAGCATATTGATGCCAGTCATAAAGGATTTAGTGCATTTAGTTTTGAAAAACACCCACGGCATAATGAAATATCTTGGCTTTTAACCCAAAGTCTTTTAAATACTGACGCATTAACATTGAATGACAGCCAAAAAAATCAAATTATGCATACCGTTTACTGGCATCACACACGGCCATTTCGCAAAGAAGGAAAATTATTTGAACAGCCAAGAGGCATTGAAAAAATACTGAATAAAAATCTGCCAGATGGTATCAATGCACTTTATCAGCAGACACTACAATTATTAAAAGACATTGAGGCAATTGGCGGTCAATACTTTCCCATCCATTGGCAGAAAAACTACGATTTACAGCAAATATCCTTACCGCCTTATAAAAGCTATGATGATTTGGCTGATAAGCTAGAAGAATATCGCCAAGATATTAAGATAAACGCACATAATAATTTAATCCGAACTGCGGTCATTAGTGCAGATCGGATTATTTCAGCACAAAGCGCAGAAGAACTTGCCGAATGCATTGCTGAAAATAGCTTAGACACTTTAATTGATATCGAAAGTGAGACCACATTAAAAGACCATATCCATAGTTGTTTGACTCAATTTGAACGCCGTTTTCCAAATAGCCAACGCAATCTCTCTCAAAGTGAAGCTGTTAATAAACTAATAGAAATTAAAAAGCGTGCACTATTTAACGAAGAAGATAACATCGCTGTGCTACAAGGTCCAGCTGGCTGTGGCAAAACCAAAATTGCCTTGGAGTGGGCATTGAAAACGGATGCAAAACAAATTATTTGGATTTGTCCACGTGTACAAGTATGCCTTGGCTTGGTCCATGATCTAACCCAAGCTGATTATCTTCCTAATGCCCAAATTGAGCTCTTTACTGGCGAGTACAAAAAGATTCTGACAGGTAACGGCAATATTATCGACAGTCCAGATACCCCAGAAGACAGTTACTTTAGTGGTGATATTGTTATTACAACCATTGATCAAATTGTTAATAATATTATTTCTCATAATAAAATTACTTCCATCTTTAACTTTATGAAGCAGCACATTATTTTTGATGAATTTCATGAAATAATGACACTGCCCGCATTTAATCTTCTATTTGCCGAGCTCATAGAAGCCAAAAAAGCGACTGGAACAAACAGTGATACTCTGCTTATTTCTGCGACTCCAAATTATTTTTTTATCAAAGAATTTCTTGGTATTCCTGAGCATAAAATGGTATCTATACCAAGTTTTAATCCATCACGTTATCAAATTCTTTTTGAAAGCTATGATGATGCCAATGAAGCAAATCCGCTTATTAGTAGAAAACAGGATGAAACAGAAACCTTTGTTATTACCAATACTGCTAAAGATGCACAATACGGCTTTCTTCATCATCAATGTGATGAAAATAATATCCTTTTACATTCAAAATATAGCAAAACTGATAAAGCTTATTGGTTTGATGAGACCTTTAAAAATTTTAAAGAAAATGGTTCTAAAAAATATCAAACTTTAAGAAGCGGTCCTATTGTACAAGCCTCACTGAATATCAGCTGTAATAAAATGCTGACTGAAATAACAACGGCAGAAAATTGGCTGCAACGCCTTGGTCGGTTAGATCGTTTTGGAAAAAATAACACCCCCAATCCCTATATCACTGTGATACCTAAAAGCAGTGAGAACGGTAAACAAACCAGTCAAACAGCTAAATTCTTAAACCAATTACATAGTTGGCGTAGTGCCTACTGCTGGCTAAACTACCTCAAAAACAATTTAGATGAGGGAAAAGACTATTCACTCAACGAGCTTTATGCACTGTATGCTTCTTTCTACCAAAATGAAAAGATACAATCAGAAATTGAACAAGATATAGAAAAATTATTAAAACATAGCGTGTCGCTTATTAATCAAAAGGTTTTAGATCCCATTAGCATTGCACCAAAACGTAAGCAGCCAACCGCACCGAAAATCGCAAAAAATTCACTGCGTGGTGATAATCGCTTTGTACAAATGGCAGAGTGTTTTGTTGATGAACAGCTTAACCCGCATATTTGCAATGAATACGCTTATGAAGAAGATAACGTAGAAGCAGCAATTGACGCGTCGTTGACTGAAAGCAGAGAGCGTATTGAAGGATATGGTGATAGCGGTAAGAACTTATTGGCTTTTATGCAGCAAAAACATCACAATATTAAAGGCGGTAAAAAAATTTATAAAGACTTTATCTTACTCAATCAAGCACGTTCACCAGAGTCCCCTATCTATTTAAGTTATACCCCTGATGATTTAAGGGCTATTGGGGGAGACCCTCATAGTTTAGCAATTTATTACGTCAAAACCACGAAGCAGCCTGTTGGCATCATGAATATTGACAATATAAAGTCGGCATATGAAAAATAAAATATCATTTATTAATAAGGAGATAGATAATGAAAAAAATTGAAGGCATTAAATCTGTTGATTTTAAAATTACTGCTTATGGGCATGGTGTTGTCAATTGGAACGGACCTACAACATTGAGCAACGAAGGGTGTTCTGTAGATAATCATACCTTACCTAAACTGCGCGGTTACAGCAACCTAACGGGAAGAATAAAAGATGAAACGGGATATAAATACAAAAAAGAAGCGATTGATATCGATTTTAAAGAAACACCGCTTTATATCAGCCAGAATTGTATCCGCCACCATCTTTTTCGTGAACAAGCTTATGACTTACATTTTGCCTCTGAAAAAGAGAAAGATTTGCTCCCCCTATTGGCTTCTCTTACAGGCTTAATTCGTGGTTATGTTGTACCCGCAAGCCAATGTAAGCGTACCAGTCCGCTATTGATTGAAGATTTTATTGATCAGCTGGGTAATGGCAATTTTGAGCAATTTGCCCAAGCAGGGGAGCGCGATAGTTCTTCGTTTTTTTCCAAAACCACTTTTGGCGATACCCAATATATTGCTTATGGATCGCTTAGCATCGAACAATTGGAATTTATTTCTTTAGATAAAAAATTTGACCGTTGTGCCATGGTCATTAAAGAAACTGAGGGAGAGAAAGTCGCCCAAGCCATTACCAATTTTATCAAGACGCTAAATGCTGACTCTCATCGCAACCCTCAAGCCATATTCCACCCTAACTACGTCCGTCAAGGTACCATTTATCAAGAGGGAGAAGTTGGTATTCTGTTAAATCAAGATGCAATTGCAATCTTAGTCGAGACGATACTGGAAATGATTCGTGAACTCTCTATCCGCCAAGCTAAGGGCTATATGTATGTAGATGAAATTGAAGTGGATTACAACGATAGCAATAAAATGATGCGTATCAAGCGCAGTCCTGAAGAAATCAATCCACAGCCTACATCAGCATACGCTATTTATTTTGAAGCGAAAGAGACCAAATAAGAGTATTGCTATGTTAGAAATTATGATTGACTATGAAGCCAGTTGGCGAAATTCTTTCCTTAATGGCAGTAACGATGAGTCTTTACCGAAAAAAGGCAGAGATTTTATCGCTTCAATGACTGAGTTAAAGAAAGCGGAGAATTATCATCAGCGAGAAATCACCCAAAATACCGTTTTGGGTGTGCTATGCCGCCTGATTGGCGATCAAAGAAAACTTTATCAGGCAAAGCAAAGTGGCTGCTATTATTTTCGTAGTCTTGAAGATAAAATCAGCTTTGAAGACAACATACAAACAGTCAACCAAGAAGTTGTCTATATCCGAAACATCAAGGGTAGTACTGATCAAAATGCCTTTACTGGTATGATTAAATCAAATGATCCCATCTTTCAATCGGATTATTCTCAAGCATTTTGGGGTGTGCTTGCACTTTCTGTAGAAGAGTTGTGTGAATTTATTTTAAATGATACTCAGGTTAAAGCAGAAATACCGCTTAATCCTGTGCATATCATCGGAAGGCTTGATTTACTTAAGAAAGAAAAGCCAATACCTTTTGAAGGAAAACCCCAGCAAGCAGCAGAAATATTAAAAAAGAAATTTCTAGAAGAGTATAAGTCAGTCAATACTGCAGGTAAATTGCTCATTCTTCCTTTATATTGCTCAGCTTTATATTTACAGCTTGAACGGCTGGAAAAAAAATATGATATGGCAACGGCTAAATCAGCAAGGGGCGGTATTAGCGGTATCTCTAAAAATGGTCATACGACCAAAGATTTTATGGAGAAATACACAACGGGAAATAAAAAAATTATTTACGGTAATCCCTATATAAGAAGTGAATTTAAGAAGGGTGAAGGGGAGGTTAAATACTCCCTGACCAAAGCAAGCGGGCAACTTAGCATCAAACTTGATATTGATATAGATAAAGCTCAAGAACTTAAAAGTATGATAGAGAATGCAGGTGTTAGTCCTTTTCCGTTAGGAAAAAAAGGCTTGGCATATGTGTCAGCGATACGATTTATTTAAAGGAGATAAGATGACCAAGTTTTATCAAGAGATTACCTTAATAGATAATGAAGATTACAGTATTAGAATTCTTTGGGAAAAACTGTATCAGCAGTTGCATATTGCTTTTGCTGACCTTTATAATCAGCATAAGACTAATCCTATTGGTGTAAGTTTTCCTCATTATCAATACGAGCAGAGAAATAATAAATACTTTGCGACTCTTGGCAGCAAAATCCGTCTCATTGCTCCAGATGAAGCCACTCTTGCAACCCTGAATTTAGAAAAATGGCTGGCAAGATTGACGGACTATATCCACATCAAAAAGCCAGCTGCCGGCCTATGCGGTGCCAGTTACGGTTAAACGTTACCGCTTCCGCCCAATTGAACAGCAAGCCAAAGCCCACGCAAAGCGCCACCACATCAGCTATGAAGAGGCACTGACGCATTGCAAGACTTACCGCAGAGCAGAGCTTCACCCGCCTTTTATCAGAATGAAAAGCGAGAGCAATGCACAATCTTATCCGCTTGTGATTCTACAAACACGAGCAGATAATCCCGTAAAGGGGGGGATAGTACCTATGGATTAAGCCATAAAAGCAGCACGGTACCCTCTTGGTGAGATCTTAAAAATTAAAATACCCTTTTTTAAAGGCGTTTTAATAATTTTATTAAAAACAATAGGTTATAAATAATAAACAAACGATGGGGTAAATTACAAAATTTACTATAACACATTGTTATAGCTAAATTTTCTAGATAAAATTAAGGTTATCCATCGCGTAGATGGCTTAGAAAGATTGTATTTAATGAGGTTTTTAATGTCGTTGGTTATCCATCGCGTAGATGGCTTAGAAACGAATGATTTCGACCGTAGTTTTGAAGAAGATGTTATCCATCGCGTAGATGGCTTAGAAAACCTCACGATGGATATCAGATAATTGATAAGCGTTATCCATCGCGTAGATGGCTTAGAAACATAGAACCATGACCGAGGTTGTACCCGTCCAGTTATCCATCGCGTAGATGGCTTAGAAATGCAGTGCCTTGTGGTTGCATTGCAAACCATTGTTATCCATCGCGTAGATGGCTTAGAAAGCTAATCGTTCTTCGATTAATCGAGGTAGATTGTTATCCATCGCGTAGATGGCTTAGAAAGTAAAGTACTGAATTTCTCCCACTTACGTCCATGTTATCCATCGCGTAGATGGCTTAGAAAGCTAATCGTTCTTCAATCAATCGAGGGAGATTGTTATCCATCGCGTAGATGGCTTAGAAAACAGGCTCTGATAGCGGCGCGAAATCTTGGTAGTTATCCATCGCGTAGATGGCTTAGAAATAATCGATTATCCTTAGTGGTGGAGAAAACCCGTTATCCATCGCGTAGATGGCTTAGAAAGTTGTGGGTGTGATTTTTAAGAGATACCGAGCGTTATCCATCGCGTAGATGGCTTAGAAATCGTTTTACCCCTGCCTCACGTAACTTCACTAGTTATCCATCGCGTAGATGGCTTAGAAAATTACAAATTCGAGTGATTTTTGCTTGTATCATGTTATCCATCGCGTAGATGGCTTAGAAATGGATACACGATAACGTGTTCTTTGGTTTCTAGTTATCCATCGCGTAGATGGCTTAGAAAGCTGGGTTGTTAAATTGATTGAAGTCATTCGCGTTATCCATCGCGTAGATGGCTTAGAAAATGGTATTTGAAAACCCAGAAGTCAATATCGAGTTATCCATCGCGTAGATGGCTTAGAAAAGAATGCGAATGTCTTTGTGCTTACCTTCAGCGTTATCCATCGCGTAGATGGCTTAGAAATATATGCACAAAGTGCTGTTAGAGGCGGAAGAGTTATCCATCGCGTAGATGGCTTAGAAATTATTGATTACGACTTGCAAGCATTGCCGCACGTTATCCATCGCATAGATGGCTTAGAAAAATATCAAAATAAATATAAAAAAGAGGTTTTTGTTATCCATCGCATAGATGGCTTAGAAACACGTCCACCATCTACACCACGCCCGTTATCCGTTATCCATCGCATAGATGGCTTAGAAAATCCCAGGCGTGCCTGACTGGTCGCAAATCCCGTTATCCATCGCAATGACTTTAGTACCGCGAAGTTGCGGAAGCAATCGCTGTTTGACCAGTGATGAAAAACATCATTATTGATACCACAATCATAAAGCCTACAGCAAAAAGCTGTTGATTGAGCACTGCTTCAATGGCATTACTCTGATGTTTACGTTGTTAGTTTTCGTGACTCAGTCAAGGCTGACACTCTTTAAGTGTAGCCATATGGTCTATTGTCCTGCATTTTGAAACCACTTTGATCTAACTGAATGATCTTTCTTCCATTTTTTCAAATAATTCAAATTTATTAACAAAAGAGGCACGTTTCTCAGCACTTGCTTGAGGATGGGTTAACGTCTTTTTTTACGTGTTATCCCTAACCTTTCTAAAGCAAATCAAATGGCATTTTGACTGCTGCCTAAACGCTGTACCCGTTGCCATTGATAATCATTGGGATAATCCTCAACATCCACTTTAAGAAGGTTGTTATCAATGTACAAAATATACGCGAATTTTTGCGAAAAGTGCGGGTGAAAAAGAAAATTTGTGAGAACGATCACAGGGAGTAAAATTCAATTTGCGGCAAAAATATGAAATGAGAAAAACAGGCAAATAACGCAGTGAGCCTACATTAATAAAGGTTTTTTTGCTATATTAACCCACTTTGATTTTCCATAGGGTATGCCTTTACTCCTAAAGGAGTAGAAGACAAAGAAATAAAAAGAGAAGGATATGGTTTTTGATACTTATGAAACATTGGCGTTAGCCTGTTTAGTTTTACTATTGGGGTATTTTTTAGTTAAACGTGTTCGTTTATTGAATCATTATAATATTCCTGAGCCGGTTGTAGGCGGTTTTGTAGTTGCAATCGTTTTAACAGGCGTTCATCAATTCTGGGGATTAAGTTTCAGTTTTGATACGGATTTACAACGTACAATGATGCTGACTTTCTTTACTTCTATCGGTTTGAGTGCGAATTTTTCTCGCTTAATCAAAGGCGGAATGCCGTTAGTAATGTTCCTTTTTGTTGCAGCGGGATTAATTGCATTACAAAACACGGTAGGCATTTTCAGTGCAATGGTATTAGGCTTAGATCCCGCTTATGGCTTGTTAGCCAGTTCTGTGACCTTAACCGGAGGACACGGTACGGGGGCGGCTTGGGCTGATGCGTTGGCAGCACGTTTTGGTATTCAAAGTGCGACAGAATTAGCAATGGCTTGTGCAACTTTCGGTTTAATTTTTGGTGGGGTTATCGGCGGGCCGGTGGCGAGCTTTTTACTTAAGCGTTTACACCGCAAAGAAATTCCTGAAGATGAAAATTTAGATGATGTGGAAGAGGCGTTTGAAAAACCCGTGTATCGCCGTAAAGTCAATACGCGTTCAATTATTGAAACAATTACGATGTTATCGATTTGTTTGTTTATTGGACAACAATTAGATTTATTGGCGAAAGGCACCGCATTTCAACTTCCAACTTTTGTATGGTGTTTGTTTACTGGAGTGATTGTGCGTAATTCTTTATCTCATCTGTTTAAATTTAAAGTGGCGGAAGAGGCCATTGATATTTTGGGAAGTGTCGGACTTTCGATTTTTTTAGCCATTGCATTGATGTCGCTCAAATTGTGGGAATTAGTTGGCTTAGCATTGCCAATTTTAGTGATCTTGCTTATTCAAGTGGCAGTAATGGCGTTATATGCTATTCTTGTTACTTTCCGAGTGATGGGGAAAGATTATGATGCTGTGGTACTGAGTGCGGGGCATTGTGGCTTTGGTTTAGGGGCAACGCCAACTGCTGTTGCGAATATGCAGGCGGTAACGTCTCACTATGGGCCTTCTCACAAAGCTTTTTTGATTGTGCCAATGGTGGGGGCATTTTTTATTGATATTCTTAATGCGAGTTTACTGAAGCTTTTTGTGGAAGTGGTCGCGATATTCCATTAAACAGGAGCCGATTGATATAATAAAAAATCGTTGTTAATCAAACTTAACAACGATTTTTCATATCTATCTTTTCAATTTAATCTTTTCCACCGCGTGATTGGCGCCTTTGGTCAAAATTAAATTAGCCCGTTCTCGGGTCGGTAAAATATTCTCTCGGAGGTTTTTGCCGTTGATTTCCTCCCAAATTTTACTCGCGGTGGCAATGGCTTCTTGTTCGGAAAGGCTGGCATAGTGCTTAAAGTAAGAATGAGGATTATTAAATGCACTTTGGCGGAATTTGAGAAAACGGCGAATGTACCATTCTTTTAATAAGTGTTCTTCGGCATCAACAAAAATAGAAAAATCCACAAAATCAGAAACAAAAACTTGATTTGTATTGCTATTGCCACGTTGTAGCACATTTAATCCTTCCAAAATAAGAATGTCAGGTTGATCCACATAATCAAATTGGTCAGGTACAATGTCGTAAGTTAAGTGAGAATAAATCGGTGCGCTCACATTGCGTTTACCTGATTTTATTTCTGCCAAAAAATGGATTAGGCGTTGGGTGTCATAAGAAACAGGAAAGCCTTTCTTTTGTAACAGATTGTCTTTTTTAAGTTTTTCTAAGGGATAAAGAAAGCCGTCGGTGGTGATAAGATCCACATTACGCACTTGCGGCCAGTTTGATAGGAGCGATTGCAAAATGCGTGCTGAAGTGCTTTTCCCCACCGCGACACTGCCTGCAATGCTAATAATATAAGGTACTTTCGGGGTATCCCCAGCTAAAAATCGTTTTAATACGGTTTGGCGGCGTAAATTTTCTTCAATATAGTAATTAATTAAACGTGCCAAAGGCAGATAAATGGTACTTACTTCATTTAATGAAAGATCCTCATTGAAACCTAACAAAGGCTTGAGATCTTGCTCGGTCAGTTTTAATGGAACGGATTTGCGTAATTCTGCCCATTGCTGGCGATCAAAAGAAAGAAAAGGCGTTAATTGCTCATTTAATAACGTTGAATCAGAAAAGGCCACAATGTTGTCTTCATAATTTATAGAATGATGAATAGAAATATACCCTATAAATTGGCTTCTGATTAGTAAAATTTAGAATAAATTGGCACTTTTTTTATAAATTTTGTGCATTTTGAGTGAGAAATAGCCGAACAATAAAAAAAATTAATTTTTTTTCAAAAAAACGCTTGTCAGCAATAAAAATTTCCCTATAATACGCCTCACTTGCTTACGACGCCGACTTAGCTCAGTAGGTAGAGCAACTGACTTGTAATCAGTAGGTCACCAGTTCGATTCCGGTAGTCGGCACCATAACCAAGCGTAGCCAAGTTCATTCATTTAGTGCGGAGGGATTCCCGAGCGGCCAAAGGGAGCAGACTGTAAATCTGCCGGCTCAGCCTTCGAAGGTTCGAATCCTTCTCCCTCCACCATTTTTTAGATGAATTCTGATGGGACAGATGAATTTAGGACTGCGGGCATCGTATAATGGCTATTACCTCAGCCTTCCAAGCTGATGATGCGGGTTCGATTCCCGCTGCCCGCTCCAAAGCGCTGATATAGCTCAGTTGGTAGAGCGCACCCTTGGTAAGGGTGAGGTCGGCGGTTCAAATCCGCCTATCAGCACCAGCCTTAATTTCACCTTTCTCTTATTAATAGCTTAGACTTATTCAATTGGTTAATGTGGTATTTTGAACCATCGATAACCGTGTTTATCTAGAGGGACTCTTAATGTCTAAAGAAAAATTTGAACGTACAAAACCGCACGTAAACGTGGGTACAATCGGCCACGTTGACCATGGTAAAACAACTTTAACAGCAGCGATCACAACCGTATTAGCAAAACACTACGGTGGTGCGGCACGCGCATTTGACCAAATTGATAACGCGCCAGAAGAAAAAGCGCGTGGTATCACCATCAACACCTCACACGTTGAATACGATACCCCAACTCGTCACTACGCACACGTTGACTGCCCGGGACACGCGGACTATGTAAAAAATATGATTACAGGTGCAGCGCAAATGGACGGAGCAATCTTAGTAGTAGCAGCAACAGATGGTCCAATGCCACAAACTCGTGAACACATCTTATTAGGTCGCCAAGTAGGTGTACCATACATCATCGTATTCTTAAATAAATGCGATATGGTAGATGATGAAGAATTATTAGAATTAGTTGAAATGGAAGTGCGTGAACTTCTTTCTCAATATGACTTCCCGGGTGATGATACCCCAATCGTACGTGGTTCAGCGTTAAAAGCGTTAGAAGGTGATGCACAATGGGAAGAAAAAATCCTTGAGTTAGCAAACCACTTAGATACTTACATCCCAGAGCCAGAGCGTGCGATTGACCAACCGTTCTTATTACCAATCGAAGATGTATTCTCAATCTCAGGTCGTGGTACCGTAGTAACAGGTCGTGTAGAACGTGGTATCATCCGTACAGGTGATGAAGTAGAAATCGTTGGTATCAAAGAAACTGCAAAAACAACCGTAACTGGTGTAGAAATGTTCCGTAAATTACTTGACGAAGGTCGTGCAGGGGAAAACATCGGTGCATTATTACGTGGTACAAAACGTGAAGAAATCGAACGTGGTCAAGTATTAGCGAAACCAGGTTCAATCACACCACACACAGACTTCGAATCAGAAGTTTACGTATTATCAAAAGAAGAAGGTGGTCGTCACACTCCATTCTTCAAAGGTTACCGTCCACAATTCTATTTCCGTACAACTGACGTAACAGGGACAATCGAGTTACCGGAAGGTGTGGAAATGGTAATGCCAGGCGATAACATCAAAATGACAGTAAGCTTAATTCACCCAATCGCGATGGACCAAGGTTTACGCTTTGCGATTCGTGAAGGTGGACGTACAGTAGGTGCGGGTGTTGTAGCGAAAATCATCAAATAATGATGATTGCTAGGTAACACTAGAAAAGCTAAAAGTTAAGAGAGGGCATCGAAAGATGCCCTTTTGTTTTGCTTGGATTTTGCGATGAAAAATCTGGAAAAAATGCCCGCACTTTTGTTATAAAAGAATAAATAAAGTGCGGTATAAATTTTAGGGATTTTTTCTTTTCTATATTTTATTCTCTCACGTCAAATCTATTTTAATTTGACAATGAATTACCTTCTATTGGTTTAGTGTTTCAATAAAGAGAATTGGGTTAGATACACAAAATACATTAAACAGATAATAAAAACTTAGCGAAAAAGCACCGCACTTTAGTTTTATCTATTTTCTGTTTGTAATCCTTACACCTCCAACCAAAACGTAACCGGTCCATCATTAGTTAAACTCACTTGCATATCAGCGGCGAATTTGCCGGTGGCGGTGGCAATACGTTGTTGGCTTTTTTGTATGAAGTAATCGTAAAGCTGTTCGGCTTTTTGTGGTGCTGCACCGTTGGAAAAGCTAGGGCGTAGGCCTTTTTGAGTGTCTGCGGCGAGGGTGAATTGGGAAACCACGAGCAGTTCGCCGTTTACTTGTTGGACGTTTAAATTCATTTTGCCTTGTTCATCGCTGAAAACGCGGTAGTTCAGGACTTTTTCCAATAAACGATCCGCTTTGCTTTCATCATCTTCTTTTTGCACGCCAAGCAACACTAACAAACCTTGCTGAATTTGCCCTGTGATGTTGCCATTGACTTCTACTTTAGCTTGGGCAACTCGTTGAATTAATGCGATCATTATTGTTCCTCAATTTGTTGTAATTCAATCTCACCATTTTTTAATAAACGCATATCGTCTAGCACAGCAGCCAGTTGTGCGCCGAGCAAAATGGCAATCCAGCTGAGCTGAATCCACAGTAACATAATTGGCAGGGTTGCCATTGCGCCATAAATCAGCTGATAAGAGGGGAAATTGGCGATGTACCACGCAAAGGCCTGTTTGCCTAAGGTGAAGAAAACCGCTGCGACTAACGCTCCAGCGGCAGAATGTTTAATGCTAACAGATTTATTCGGCACAATTTTATAAATTAAAGTGAAAATAAACCAAGTGAGCATAAAGGGGATAAAGCTGAGTAATTTTAAGCCGAAAGGCAAGCTCAGATCCGACTGCAAAAAATCACCGGCAAGGCTAGTAACATAGGTGCTAACCCCAATGCTGGTGGCGATAATAATCGGTCCAAGGGTTAAAATTAGCCAGTAAATGGCAAAAGAAAACACCGTTGGACGCACACTGCCATCGTGCCAAATGCTGTTTAGGGTGCGGTCAATTGAGTTGATTAGCAACAGCGCGACCACGATTAAACTGATGATCCCCACGGCGCTCATTTGTTTTGAATTAGCGACAAATTGATCAATATATTCGCCCACGGTATCGCTGGCGGAGGGGGCAAAATTGGTAAAAATAAATTCTTTCAGCTCGCCTGTTACTTCATTAAACACAGGGAAAGCTGAGAAAATGGAAAAAATCACCATAATCAGCGGAACAAGTGCCAGCATTGTGCTGTAAGTGAGATAGCCCGCCGCTTGGGTGAGTTTATTTTGATTGAAACGCAACCAAAATACGTTGAGAAAAAGGCTTAGTTTTCGCCATAAAACTGACATAGCATGACTCCACAACAATGTTTAAACTTCTTCCCTGAACCGCAAATACAAGGCTGCTTCATGGCAGGCAGGGTAACAGTAGGATCGGCAAAATACCAGCGTTCCCCCACGTTTACAAATAAAGATTTTTCGTGATGAATTTGCTCGCCCTCAGCGCTTAAAAATTTCGCCTTAAATTCCACCGCACTATGGGTTTTATCTAATTTAGCATCGTGTTTTAGCACCTCTAAGCCCAGCCACTGGGTTTGCGCCGCCCATTGTTTTAAGGCATCATAATCTAACAGTGTTTGCTGGCTTGGTACGGTGGTTTCCACAATATAATCAATCTGTTGCAGAACAAAAGCGGCATAACGTGAACGCATTAGTTGCTCGGCATTTTGTGCCATTTTGCGCTGTTGATGTAATGGTTGGCAACAATCTTGATATGTGTTACCCGATTGGCAAGGACAAAGTGCGGTGCTTTTTTCGTTCATTTTTCAACAATAATTCTTCAAAAATTTAGCAAATTAGCCTAAGCATACCACATCAATTTAATGATTTCATTTGCCAAAAATAAAAACGACAGATCCAGAAAATTGGTGATAATTTTTGACCGCACTTTATTTTTTTTTTATTATGCCCCCACATTTTGATCGATTTTAGAGGCTTATATGCAATATTCATTAGCACAAACAGAACAAGGCGAGGTTTTAGGTTTAACCGCTAAAATGGCAAACCGCCACGGTTTAATCGCGGGCGCAACTGGAACGGGAAAAACGGTTACCTTGCGTAAAATGGCAGAAGCATTCAGCGATGACGGTGTGCCAGTGTTTTTGGTGGATGTCAAAGGCGATTTATCGGGCTTAGTTAAAGCGGGGGAATTTCAGGGCAAAGTGGCAGAACGAATTGCGCAATTCCATTTAGGTGGGGAAAGCTATTTGCAAGGCTATCCCGTTTCTTTCTGGGACGTATTTGGTGAAACAGGTATTCCATTGCGTACTACCATTTCAGAAATGGGACCATTGTTACTTTCTCGTTTACTCAATCTTAACGCCACGCAAGAAGGCTTACTCAATTTGGTATTCCGTGTGGCAGATGATAAAGGGTTGTTACTTATTGATCTAAAAGATTTACGCGCAATGCTCAAATATGTGGCAGAAAATGCAAAAACCTTCCAAGTGGAATATGGCAATGTTTCAGCCGCTAGCGTAGGGGCAATTCAGCGTGCCTTACTCACATTAGAGAATGAAGGGGCAACTAACCTTTTTGGTGAACCCGCATTAAATCTTGATGATTGGCTACAAACCCGTGATGGGCGTGGTGTGATTAATGTATTGAATTCAGAAAAATTAATTAACTCCCCTCGTATGTACAGCGCCTTTTTACTTTGGCTGATGGCAGAATTATTTGAGCAATTGCCTGAAGTGGGCGATCCAGAGAAACCGAAATTTGTAATGTTCTTTGATGAAGCCCATTTATTATTTGATGGCGCGCCAGCCGTATTGGTGGATAAAGTGGAGCAAGTGGTGCGTCTCATTCGTTCTAAAGGGGTAGGGATTTATTTTGTTACACAAAATCCATTAGATTTACCCGATACCGTGCTAGGACAGTTAGGGAACCGTGTACAACACGCCTTGCGCGCCTTTACGCCTCGCGATCAAAAAGCCGTTAAATCTGCGGCTGAAACCTTCCGCACAAATCCAAATGTGAATGTGGTAGAAACGATTTCTACCCTCGGTGTTGGGCAAGCATTAGTGTCTTTCCTTGATGAGAAAGGAATGCCAACCCCCGTGGAAGTGGCGTATATTTATCCACCGAAAAGCCAGCTTAAACCGATTTCTCTTGAACAGCGTAGCCAATGGGTGAAAGACGATGATCTTTATCCTTATTACCATAATTATGTGGATAATATTTCGGCTTTTGAAATGTTGCAAGAGCAAGCTGATCTTGCCGCTGTTGCACAAAAACAAGCAGAACAAGCGCAAGAGGAAGAAGAAAATGGCTTTATGGGCAGCTTAAGCAGAATGTTGTTTGGTAAGAAAAAACGTGGCGAGCAACTGAGCGTGACGGAACAAGTGGTTAGTGGCGTGGCTAAATCCGTAGGACGCAACATTCGTAACCAAATCACCAAGCAAATTATGCGCGGGATTTTAGGCGCGTTAAAGAAATAATATTTTAAATTGCATAGCGAAAGGCTTAAAACCAATGATAAGGTTTTAAGCCTTTTTTATTGCATTTTTCTATTTTAGTTGATGGTAACAGGGGATTTATTTTTGTACCACTGCGTGATAATGCAAGCTATCAATGGCTTGAATCAGCATTTCATCACTGACGTTCTCCTCTGCAACCACATTCACTGAGCGTGAGTTAAAATTCGCTTTGGTGGATTGTACGCCATCAATATTACGTAATACTTTATTGACTAAATAGACACAAAGCTGGCAATTCATTTCTTCAATATGCAATGTCACCTTTCGTTCTGCGCCAAGACTTGATAGTGAAAAACTAAGTGCGGTTAAAAAAAGTAATATTTTTTTCATTCTAAATAATCCAAAAAATAAGGTAAAACATAAGGATAGGTTAAGAAAAAGAGAATAATCAGCGCCATTAACCAATATAAAATTTGTAACATACGGCGTGATAAATATTTGCTACAAATGATTTTCCCTGAGAAATTCAATAGCCAAAAGCCATAACCAAAGGCAAAGAGAGAAATCACAAGCATTGGAATTTGTAAAAAGGCAAGCTGATTTAAGCTCACCAACCAAGTACTGGAAATGCCGAAGAATAAATAAAATAACGGAGCAATGCAGCATAGTGTTGATGCCACCGCAGCACTCACTGCGGTGGTACATATCGCCCAAAATTTGGTATTAGCGTTTTTCGGATTAACGTTGTTGTGAGATAAATTCATAACCAAATTCTTTTGCATCAAATGAATTTAATGGATCGCCACCCACTTCGGCATAAGGATAGCCAAAATTGTTGATTGGTGCGAGTTCTGGCGTTGGGTAAAGAGTGAAATCCCGTGCGTGATTAAAGCCCATCCAATTCCCCTCCCAATTTCCAAATAAATAATCTGAAACGGCTTGGGTATTTGTATCCGCCACGTCTTTTTTCTCTGTTAGGCGATATTTTGCTACGTCGGCTGAATCAACAGGCACCCAACCAAAGCCGGCAAGGTAAAATTCTGCACGGCAATGTTGCCCACCGTTTTCATTGGCAATGTTATTTTTGGCACTGCCAAACGCAGACTGAGAATATTTCCCCATTTTCACGGCTTCACCTAAACGGATACCAAACACTTCACGAGCAGGAATGCCAGAAGCACGGGCTAAGGCAACAAATACAGAATTAATATCTGTGCATTTTCCTTTTAATACACCAGTGGTTAAGATTTTTTCTACATCGCCGTCACCGCAGCCTAACACCGAATTATCTCGCTCCATATTCGCCACGATCCACTGATGAATGCGTTCTGCTTTTTTGAGCGGATTGGTTTCATTGCCTACAATTTTATCGGCATATTCTTTTACGATTCCGTCAATTTTAATATGTTTTGTTGGCTGTAAATAAGGTTGCACATCAACGCCATATTCTATGTTTTGTGGGGCTTGATAGTCTTTCAGTAACCCTTGTTTCTTTGGTTCACGATCTTGCGTTTCCACCACCAAGGTAATTGTTAAATCACGTTTTTGGGCATCTGGCGCCCAACTGGCGAATAAGGTACTTGCACTATATTGATTATTTTCGGTGATGTACGCTTGTTGATAATTGCCGTCAAATGTAATGGATTTTACTTTTTGATAATCGTTGCTAAAAGGCAGTGGCACCCATAAATTGGTGGTGCCTGATGAGCCTTTGGGAACTTGCAACGCATAGGTTTGGGTGAACTCATAAGTATGCGTAGTGGTATTGGGGGTTGGCATCGTTGTGGCATTTGCCAACGTAGCCGCCGCGAAAAGTGCGGTAGTAAAAATCGTTTTTTTCATAAAAAACTCCTGTTTACAAAAGGGATTGCAAGGTTATGCCATTCGCGATTAAAAATGGGCTACCTTATAGGAATTAGGCGAGAGGAAACGCATTGCGTTAAAGAATTGCCAAATTTCTAACCTTCCTTAAATCCTTAAGAGAAATTGAAAACGGCAAGAATGGTATAACGATGAAAACCAGAATTGAAAACAGTTTGATCATTTCCTATACACAATACTTGCGATATAGCTGTTCAACGAACAAAGGGATTTTACGATCTATGGCTGAAATTGCAATCTTTTATTGAGTACGGAGGGACAAGAACCAGATAAGAAAGCCTGAAATTCATCATAATTATGATACGTCATTTAAGAAAGTGCGGTAAAAAATGGGTAAAAATTCACCGCACTTTATTTTTTAATTAAACTAATAATGCGGCGGCTTTCACCACAATATCAATGGCGTTTTGTTCCGTTTGGTGAATGGTTTCCTCGTTTGGAATTTCTTGCTGGGTACGGTTTACAATAGCGCCTGCCACCATTCCCGCACGCAACCCTAAGGCTGAACACATTGTAAATAAGGTTGCACTTTCCATTTCATAGTTCATCACATTGAGTTCTTGCCATTGTTTTAACGAACCTTGATAGTGGCGGTAAATTTTGCCCGTGTAAGTGTCGTAGCGTTCTTGCCCCGGGTAGAACGTATCGGATGACGCGGTGATACCGATATGCACTTTGGCGTTCTGATTTTCTAATGCAGCTTTGTGAAGCATTGAGGTGCAAGTAAAGTCGGCTACGGCAGGATATTCCAATGGAGCAAAATGACGGCTTGCACCATCTAAGCGCACCGCGCCGGTGGTGATCAAAATATCACCTACATTAATATGCGGTTGGATCGCCCCTGTTGTGCCAATGCGTAAGAAAGTACGCACGCCTAATTGCGCTAACTCTTCCACAGCAATGGAAACAGAAGGGCCGCCAATTCCTGTGGAACACACTACCACCGCTTTACCATTAAGATAGCCAAGCCACGAAGTAAACTCCCTTGTTGCCGCTAAAAATTTTGGATTTTCCAATAAACGAGCAATCCGCTCAACGCGTTCTGGCGCGCCCGGAACAATGGCAAGTTTCGCCCCATCTAGCATTGTTTTGGTTAAACCTAAGTGAAAAACATCAGACATAATGACTCCTATTTTTGTTATAAATGAATAAGTTATGGAGTAATATCACGCAAAATCGGGTTTTGCATTGAAATTAAGGTTTCGGTAGATTGAATTTCATCAATCAACTGAATTTTGGTTGCTAGCACGGAATGAAGCTCCGCAATGGTGTGGGTCATCACCTTAATAAAAATAGAATAATTCCCCGTGGTGTAATAAGCCTCCACCACTTCTTCAAATTTTTCTAATTTCTCAATGACTTTATCGTAATCTTTCGCACTTTTAAGAATAATGCCAATGAAGCAGCATACATCATAGCCTAATTTACGTTGATCAATACGGATTTTCGTCCCTTGAATAATGCCCGCCTGACGCATTTTTTCGACACGAACGTGAATTGTTCCGGGGCTTACCCCAAAATTTTTTGCCATTTCTGCATACGGCGTACGCGCATCTTTGATTAACACACGGAGGATTTGTTTATCTAAGTTATCAATATTGTGCATTTTCTTTTCCCAAAATTAAATTTAATTTAAAATTATAGCTATTTTTTTATGGAAAAACCATTTTCAATCTTATTTTTGTTTATAGGTATTGAATTTTGATCCCGTATCATTAAATAATATGCAACGAAAATCAAAACCAATAATAAATAAGGTTCATACAATGGAAAAATCATTTATTTTACAACAACAAGAAATTAGCTTTGCTAAAAACACCTTTACCCAAAAACTTTTGGAACATTTAGGGCTTGTAGAAGTTCAAGGTCCTATCCTAAGCCAAGTTGGCAATGGTATTCAAGATAATCTTTCAGGTACAGAAAAAGCAGTTCAAGTAAATGTGAAGCAGATCACAGATGCCACCTTTGAAGTCGTTCATTCTTTAGCCAAATGGAAACGCCATACCCTTGCGCGTTTCGGTTTTGCCGAAGGTGAAGGGTTATTTGTACATATGAAAGCATTACGTCCAGATGAAGATAGCCTCGATCAAACTCACTCTGTCTATGTGGATCAATGGGATTGGGAAAAAGTGATCCCCGCAGGTCGTCGCAACCTTGCTTATTTAAAAGAAACCGTGCGTTCTATTTATCAAGCGATATTAGAAACAGAAGCCGCAGTGAGTGAAAAATTTGGTTTAACCCGTTTTTTACCACAGGACATTACCTTTATTCATAGTGAAGATTTAGTTCAACGCTATCCGGGAATGAATGATAAAGAGCGTGAAAATGCTATTTGTAAAGAATACGGCGCTGTGTTCTTAATTGGAATTGGCGGTGAATTATCCGACGGCAAACCACACGACAAACGCGCCCCAGACTATGATGACTGGACAACGATTTCTGAAGGTGAATACAAAGGCTTAAATGGTGATATTTTAGTATGGAATCCAACACTAGAGCGCGCATTTGAGGTGTCATCAATGGGAATCCGCGTAGATGAAACGGCTTTACGCAAACAACTTGCCATTACAGGTGATGAAGATCGCTTAAAATTTGATTGGCATCAAGATCTTGTTAATGGCAAATTACCTCTTTCAATTGGTGGCGGAATTGGGCAATCTCGCCTAGCAATGTTGTTGCTACATAAAAAACACATTGGTGAAGTGCAATCTAGCGTGTGGCCAAAATCAGTAATGGAAGAATTTAAAAATATTCTTTAATAGGTTACAAGTGAAGAAAACATCTAGGTTTTTTAAATTGTCGTTAAAAACTTAGGGGTATTAAATCTAAGGACTTGGGTCTGTGCTGTACCAAGTCCTTTTAATTTTACTTGAATACATCTGGGTATAGTAATGAATATAGTGGCGTAATGACCAACGTATTAGTAAAAAGTATTATCTTATACCATAGGTTTTAGGCTATTTTGGGCAATCAGTGCGTGAAAAATACAATTTTTGCTTAAGTATATTATTTTAGCTAGGTCAAACACTTTATAAAAAACCACCGCACTTAATTATACGGTGGTTTTTGGCAATTAAGCATTCAAAATTTTCTGAATTTCCGCCATACTTAAATGATATTCGTGTGGGCAGCTACGCCAAACTTCAAGCATTTTAATGTATTTGTCCCACATTGGCGTTTGTGAATCACAGCCGTGTTCGCATTGCATAAATTCTGCGTATTTCCCTTCTGTGGTGGTGATAAAACGTAAGTAGTGAAGATATTTTTTCTCACGCACAGCACAATAACCCGCAAATTGTAAGCGGTGTGGGGTTACGGTGGTTGTGTCGCCTAAGTTGTTATAAGAAACGTGTAAAGCGTGATACATTTCAAGCGTATCTCGAACAGTTTGGCATTCTTGTTCTGAAAGATTAGAAAATTCTTTATCTAATTCTTTCAATTCTAGTCCAAATCCCCCTTTTACAATCGTTTCTAAACGGGCATATTTCGCGGCGTTATTTGGATCTAATAAGCCCATTAATTTATATTGATTAGCTAAAATTAAGCGCTGAGTTGAGGTCATTTCCATAGTATTTATTCCTATCATTAATCAATTTCTTTAAGTTCATCTTGTGAAAGGGTATTGCCTTTGGTTTCCACATTGCCGTCTTTAACGTGATATTCTAAGTTTTGAAAATAGGCTTCGCGGAAAGTAACATAAGGATCTTGCGATTGCTCTAATAATGCGTCTTTATCAAGCATTTTTGCGCGACTATCAATACCTTGAATACCCCATTTTAATAATCCCCAAGGACCTAGTAAAGACAGCATTGGGTAAGTGGTATCCACTAAATTACCTAGATCTTGACGAGGAGTTGCCGGTCCGTACATCGGCAACATTACATAAGTACCTGTTTCGACACCATAAGCCCCTAAGGTATCACCAAAACGGCGTTTTTCTTCTACGCGTAATGGCGGGCTGGCACTTGCCCAGTCAATTAAACCGCCTAGACCGAAAATACTGTTGATCCAGAAGCGATTGAAATGCACCATTGCTTTTTTAAATTCACCTTGCAATAAGCGGTTTACAAAACTGGCTGGTTCATCAAGGTTATTCGCAACATTGATAATTCCTGTTTTAATAGGCTGTGGCACGTAATTTTTCCAACCTTTGGCAACTGGTTTCAGCACATAGGGATCGGCAACCTTATAGTTGAAATCCCACATTGCTCGGTTAAATCCTTCCAATGGATCTTTACGTTCTCCCGTTTGTGGATCGATTGTGGCACAGCCTGTGAGTAAAGCTGAACCAAGTACGAGTGAGACGACGAAAACGGATTTTTTCATAATATGCCCTGTGACTAAAAAATAAGATACATTGTAAACAACTTGGTGAAAATCTACAAAATAAATCAGAGAAAAATAAATTGCTTGCATTACAATGATTATTTATGCAATATTAATGAATAAATATATTTCTTATTCCTTGCGAATTTGCTTGAATATCGTGCTATTGTCTTTTAGAATTAGCCCGTTTAGCCTGTGAGCTAACCACCAATGCAATTTAGTGCAACTGCAAAATAAAAGTGCGGTGTTTTTTCGCTAAATTTCGGTTAATGAGCATTTGCAAGTGTTCACCTACAATTAAGGAGTTTTTTATGTCTAGTCCAGCAATTTTAGTATTGGCTGACGGCAGCGTTTTCCACGGCACATCTATTGGGGTGTCTGGCTCAACAACGGGAGAAGTGGTTTTTAATACCGCTATCACGGGTTATCAAGAAATTCTCACCGATCCTTCCTATTTTCAACAAATGGTTACCCTTACCTATCCCCATATTGGCAATACTGGCACCAATAATGAAGATCAAGAAAGCAATAAAGTCTATGCTAGTGGATTAATCATTCGTGATTTGCCTTTGTTACACAGTAATTTCCGTGCCAATCAAAGCCTTACCGATTACCTAAAAGCAAATAATGTGGTCGCCATTGCCGATATTGACACGCGTCGTCTTACCCGTCTTTTACGAGATAAAGGGGCGATGGCTGGCTGTATTATGGCAGGGGAGATCGATGAACAAAACGCCCTCGCGCTTGCACAAGGTTTCGGTTCTATGGCTGGCAAAGATCTTGCTCAACAGGTAACTTGCCAAGCGCCTTATGAATGGACACAGGGAGAGTGGGCGTTAGGTAAAGGTTATCATTCACAGCCTGAACAGGAATATCATATTGTTGCTTATGATTTTGGCGTGAAGCACAATATTTTACGAATGCTTGCTGAACGCGGCTGTAAAATTACCGTTGTACCCGCTCACACAACCGCAGAACAAGTGTTAGCTTATCAGCCTGATGGCATTTTCTTATCCAACGGCCCGGGCGATCCTGAACCTTGCGATTATGCGATTCAAAATATTCAAACCTTATTGGCAAGCAAAAAGCCGATTTTTGGAATTTGCTTAGGACATCAATTATTAGGGCTTGCCGTAGGGGGTAAAACCAAAAAAATGCCATTCGGTCATCACGGTGCAAACCACCCTGTGCAAGATTTAGCGACACAAAAAGTTTTTATTACTAGCCAAAATCACGGCTTTGAAGTGGACGAACACAGCTTGCCAAAAAATGTGAAAATTACCCACCGCTCTTTATTTGATAATTCGGTGCAAGGCATTGAGCTAACGGACCAAGTGGCATTTTCTTTCCAAGGCCACCCTGAAGCTAGCCCCGGTCCAAATGATGTGGCGTATTTGTTTGATAAGTTTGTGGCTGCATTGGAACAAAGTAAATAGAAATAACCTCATAGTAACTAAAGTTACACCAACACTCCATAAACAACGTTAAAAAAGATTATAAGAGAAACCAAAATGCCAAAACGTACAGACATAAACACTATATTAATTATCGGTGCAGGCCCAATTGTGATTGGACAGGCGTGTGAATTTGACTATTCAGGGGCGCAGGCGTGTAAGGCGTTGCGTGAAGAGGGTTATAAAGTGGTGTTAGTCAATTCTAACCCCGCCACCATTATGACTGATCCTGATATGGCAGATGTGACCTACATTGAGCCAATTACTTGGCAAACGGTCGAAAAGATTATTGAAAAAGAGCGTCCCGATGCGATTTTACCCACAATGGGCGGGCAAACTGCCTTGAATTGTGCCTTAGATCTTTCTAAAAATGGCGTGTTGAAAAAATACGCTGTCGAACTGATTGGGGCAACGGAAGATGCTATTGATAAAGCAGAAGATCGTGGTCGCTTTAAAGAAGCAATGGAAAAAATTGGCTTAAATACGCCAAAATCTTTTGTTTGCCATACTTTTGAGGAAGCTTGGGCAGCTCAGGCCGAAGTTGGTTTTCCAACGTTAATCCGTCCGTCTTTCACTATGGGCGGTTCAGGGGGCGGCATAGCCTATAACCGAGATGAGTTTATCGCCATTTGTGAACGGGGATTTGATGCCTCACCCACCCACGAGTTACTCATCGAACAATCGGTATTAGGCTGGAAAGAATACGAAATGGAAGTGGTTCGTGATAAAGCCGATAACTGTATTATCATCTGCTCCATTGAAAATTTTGATCCAATGGGCGTACATACGGGCGATTCTATCACCGTTGCACCCGCGCAAACTCTCACTGATAAAGAATATCAAATTATGCGTAATGCCAGCCTTGCTGTGTTGCGTGAAATTGGGGTGGATACAGGCGGTTCAAACGTGCAATTTGCCATTAATCCAGTCAATGGCGAAATGATTGTGATTGAAATGAACCCACGCGTGAGCCGTTCTTCTGCGCTGGCGTCTAAAGCGACAGGTTTCCCTATTGCGAAAGTGGCCGCCAAATTGGCGGTGGGTTATACGCTCAATGAATTGCGTAACGACATCACTGGTGGACTTATCCCAGCATCTTTTGAACCGTCTATTGACTATGTGGTGACTAAAGTGCCACGTTTTGCCTTTGAGAAATTTCCTCAAGCGGACGATCGTTTAACCACGCAGATGAAATCCGTGGGCGAAGTAATGGCAATGGGGCGTACGTTCCAAGAAAGCTTACAAAAAGCGTTACGAGGATTAGAAACGGGTATTTGTGGTTTCAATTTGCTGTCTGAAGCGCCTGAAAAAATACGCACTGAACTTGGTAACCCCGGGCCTAACCGCATTCTTTATGTTGCCGATGCTTTTGGCGCAGGGTTTAGCTTAGAAGAAGTACATCATTACTCGAAAATTGATCCTTGGTTTTTAGTACAGATCCAAGATTTAGTGAAAGAAGAATTAGCCTTAGAGCAAAAAACACTTGAACAATTAGACTATGCAGAGCTTCGCCGTTTAAAACGTAAAGGTTTTTCAGATAAACGTATTGCCCAATTAGTGAAAAGTAATGAAAGTGCGGTGCGAAATTTGCGTAAATCATTCAATCTGCACCCTGTCTATAAACGAGTTGATACCTGTGCTGGGGAATTTAAATCGGATACGGCTTATCTTTATTCTACTTATGAAGAAGAATGCGAGGCGAAACCCTCTGATCGTAAGAAAATTATGATTTTAGGTGGTGGACCAAACCGAATTGGGCAAGGCATTGAATTTGACTATTGTTGTGTCCACGCCGCACTTGCCTTGCGTGAAAGCGGTTTTGAAACCATTATGGTGAACTGTAACCCTGAAACGGTTTCTACCGATTTCGATACCTCAGATCGCCTTTATTTTGAACCGCTTACCCTTGAAGATGTGTTAGAAATCATTCACCTTGAACAGCCTGATGGCGTCATTGTGCATTATGGTGGTCAAACACCGCTAAAACTCGCGAACGCCCTTGCCGAAAATGGCGTGAACATTATTGGTACATCAGCGGACAGTATTGATGCCGCAGAAGATCGTGAACGCTTCCAACAAATCCTACAACAACTCGGCTTAAAACAACCGAATAACCGTACCGCAAGAAATGCCATAGAAGCAGTCAAATTGGCTGATGAAGTGGGCTATCCACTCGTGGTTCGTCCTTCTTATGTGCTAGGCGGGCGTGCAATGCAAATCGTGTATAATGTGGAGGAACTCAACAAATATATGCGTGAAGCGGTGCAAGTTTCCGAAGATAGCCCAATTCTGCTTGATCATTTCTTAAATAATGCTATTGAAGTGGATGTGGATTGCATTTGTGATGGCGAACAGGTGGTCATCGGCGGGATTATGCAACATATTGAACAAGCGGGGATTCATAGTGGGGATAGTGCGTGTTCTCTGCCACCTTATTCCTTAAGTGCAGAGATTCAAGATGAAATCCGCCGGCAAACTGCAGCGATGGCAAAAGCATTAAATGTGGTGGGATTAATGAATGTTCAATTTGCCGTGCAAGAGGGCGTGATCTATGTCTTAGAAGTAAACCCTCGGGCAAGTCGTACTGTGCCATTTGTGAGCAAAGCCACAGGACGTCCATTAGCCAAAATCGCGGCGCGTGTAATGGCTGGCATCAGTTTGCAAGCTCAACAAATTCAAGGTGAAATTCAACCGCACTTTTATTCAGTGAAAGAAGCGGTGTTCCCGTTTATAAAATTCCCGGGGGTAGATACTATTTTAGGCCCTGAAATGCGTTCAACAGGAGAAGTGATGGGCGTGGGCGAAACATTCGCAGAAGCGTTCATTAAAGCTCAGCTTGGCGCAGGCGAACAAATCGCTAAAACAGGAAAAGTATTTATTTCTGTTGATGACAAGGATAAGCCACGCTTATTGCCGATTGCGAAAGGATTACAAGAACAGGGATATGGCTTATGTGCAACCCTTGGGACAGCCAATTTCTTGCGTGAAAACGGTATTTTTGCCCAAACGGTAAATAAAGTTCGCGAAGGGCGTCCACATATTGTTGATGCAATAAAAAATGGCGAGATTGCGATGATCATTAATACGGTAGGTAGTTTGCCTGAAAGCATTGAAGATAGCCATTCTATCCGTCGTAGTGCGTTGCAACAAAAAGTCTTTATTCAAACCACCTTGGCCGCGGCAGAAGCCTTAGTGCAAAGTATCGGCAATTTGCAAAATTACGAGGTGTATTCCTTACAATCCTTACAAACTAAGCTAAAAAGACAGTAAATCATTTACTGGTCGTTTAAATTCAAAAATAAGGCACTTTAATCAAAGTGCCTATTATTATGCTTTAAGGCAATAAGAGAAAACGGTACAACGAGCCAGTGGGATCTGGGTAAGGTGAAGGATAGGGATTAAGAAAGTCTTATCTTAGTTTGCAATGAAACGGCTTATAAAATTAAGCCTCTGTTTTATGGCATCAGTAAATTTTTATCTACGAGATGAATACAAAATAAATAAAATTGGATTTCATATTAAAACATCATTCTATTTTTAATTTATTTTCATTCTTTTTTCTTTTTTATTTGACGAAATCTTTATTTTTCATTATTTTGTTATTTGTGATTTACCTGTTTGGTAATGGCATTTGTGGAAAGGGTGATAAAAACTTATCCCTCCAAAAGCAAGCAATAAAACGGCAATTTAACGCAATGAGAGGATATTAAAATGAAAAAATATAGTGGGTTATTAATGCTTTTATGCTTTCCCCTGACAGCAAAAGCCGTTGATTGGCTACAACCTTTTTCGGTCATCAATACTGGCGATACCGCTTGGATGATGCTATCGACGATTTTAGTGTTATTTATGACGATCCCGGGCTTGGCATTATTTTATGCTGGAATGGTAAGAAAAAAGAATATTTTATCCGTTATGGTGCAAAGTTTTGCTGCCTGTAGTTTGATTGCGGTAATTTGGTTTGTATGTGGTTATAGCCTAGCCTTCACCCCAAATAACGCCTTTATTGGTGGATTTGATCGTCTCTTTTTGCAAGGGTTAAATGTACTTACCTCAGAAGAAAAACTCACTGTCTATCCCGGAGCAAGCACAATTCCAGAGTCTGTTTTTATGCTATTTCAGATGGCCTTTGCCATCATTGCCGGCGCCATTATGACAGGGGCATTTGCCGAGCGAATGAAATTTAGTGCGGTGCTAATTTTTGTCGGTTTATGGACATTGCTGGTTTATGTTCCAACGGCGCACTGGGTATGGGGGATTGGCGGTTGGTTGGCCGAAGATGGGGTATTAGATTATGCCGGTGGAACAGTCATTCATATCAATGCGGGCGTAGCCGGATTATGTGCGGCAGTTTTCATTGGAAAGCGTTATGGCTATGGAAAAGAAGTTATGGCGCCGCATAACCTCACCTTAACCCTCATTGGTTGTGCGATGTTATGGGTTGGCTGGTTTGGTTTTAATGCGGGATCTGCCTTAGCCGCCGATAGTCGTGCGGGAATGGCGCTTGCAACCACACAAATTTCTGCTGCCGTAGGGGCATTAACTTGGGTACTTTGTGAAGTTGTCAGTAAATATAAGCCCTCTGCATTAGGTCTTGCCTCTGGGGCAATAGCAGGATTAGTGGGGATAACCCCTGCTGCCGGCTTTGTACTACCACAAAGCGCGGTATGGATTGGTGCGCTCACTAGTCTGATTTGTTTCTTTACTGTTACCAAACTGAAATACAAATTAGGTTATGATGATTCTCTTGATGCCTTTGGTATCCACGGAATGGGCGGCATTGCTGGGGCAATCTTAACGGGGATTTTTGTTTCGAGTGAAGTGACTGGAAATAATAACGCAAGCCTTTGGTTACAAATTGAAAGTGTTATTATTACTTTAGTGTATAGCAGTATTATCTCACTGCTTCTATTATGGATAATGAATAAATGTATGGATCTTCGTGTCACCTTAGATGAAGAACGCCAAGGTTTAGATCTGATTTCTCACGGTGAACGTTTGGAATAATCAGGGGCTTATCAGGAGCGTAGCTCCTGATTTTTTTATGCGTTGAACGTTGAAATTCTTCTTTCTGACTTGGGAGATAATTTATTTCCTTTTCCGTGTATTCACGCTTAATATTAGCAAGGGATACAGCTAACAGAAACACCCCTATCAGCCCTTAATCCATTGAGATATGGTTTCACTTTTATGGACAAATCAAAGTGCGGTGCTTTTTTCTATTGTTTTTTCGGCTGTGGCAGAGCGTGATCTGGCTTATACCCCAATTCTTGTGAAATAAGTAGCGCTGTTTTTTGAATTTCATTCAACAGATAGGGAATGCCTAATTGTTTTAATTTATAAGACGACATTGACACCGAAACGGCATAATCCACATTTCCTTGATAATTAAAAATCGGGCAGGCAACGCAAACAACGCCAATTTCATTTTCTTCACGATCCATTGCAAATTGCTCTTGTCGAATATCATTCAGTTCTTTTTCCATTAAAGGAAGATGGGTTACGGTATTTGCCGTGAGTGGTTTGATATTCTCGGCTTGGCTTTGCCAATAATGTGGCAGATAATCTTTATTTTTTTCATAGGCGAGATAAAGTTTACCCATCGCGGAACAATAAAGGGGTAAACGTTGCCCAATATAGGCCTGTGTTCTCAGCATTCCTGTTGTCGGTTCTAATTTATAGATCATAATGGCATAGTCGTTTTCCCGTTTAGAAAAATTCACAGTTTCGCCTAAGGTTAAATTCAGCGCTTCTAAATAAGGAGCGGCAATATTAATAATATTTAACGACATTAAGATTTTTTGCCCAATACTCAAGCATTTTGTAGTTAAACGATAATTGCCAGCGGTTGCCGTAGGCTGTACATAACCTTCACTTTGTAAGCCTTGTAATAATCTATGTACGGTACTTTTATTGAGCTGCGCAATCTCTGATAATTTTGCTAATGGGCAGCCATTCGGGTAATTGCTCAAAATTTCAAGTAATCTTAAACCACGACTTAAGCTCTGATTTCCATTGGATTTATCGTCTGACATAAGGTTGCTCCTCTCTTTTCTGTTAGCCAGAAGTATAATGAATTTTTACTTCCTTTTCTATTTCACATTGTGAAATATTATTTCGATTAATTGAGATATAGATCACAATTCTAGAAAAATGTTTTTAACATATTGATTTTTAATGGGTTTTATTTTCTCTTTAAGATTGACTTTCTACATAGCCATAATGTAACTTATGAAACATAATTTCACAATATGAAATAAGAGGTGGGTATGTTAGTTTCTTATAATGAGTTAAAAGCTGAATTTAAACGCGTGTTGCTTGCACGTAATGTCCGTGAAGAGATTGCCGAAGAATGCGCAACGGCCTTTGCAGATACCACGCAGGCGGGGGCTTATTCTCACGGCGTGAATCGTTTTCCGCGTTTTATTCAACAACTAGAAAATGGCGACATTGTGCCAGAAGCCGTGCCGACCAAAGTGCTTTCTTTAGGGGCGGTTGAACAGTGGGATGCCCATCAGGCAATGGGGAATTTAACCGCTAAAAAAATGATGGATCGTGCAATGGAAATTGCCGATCAATATGGTATCGGCGTGGTGGCATTGCGTAACGCAAACCACTGGATGCGCGGAGGAAGTTACGGCTGGCAAGCTGCAGAGAAAGGTTATATCGGCATTTGCTGGACCAATGCACTGGCAGTAATGCCGCCTTGGGGAGCAAAAGAATGTCGAATTGGCACAAATCCTTTGATTGTTGCTGTCCCAACTACGCCAATTACAATGGTAGATATGTCTTGTTCGATGTATTCCTACGGAATGTTAGAAGTTCACCGTTTAGCTGGACGACAAACATTTGTTGATGCCGGATTTGATGATGAAGGCAACTTAACGCGCGATCCTGCCACAGTAGAAAATAATCGTCGTTTATTACCAATGGGATTTTGGAAAGGGTCGGGATTATCTATCGTACTAGATATGATCGCCACCTTGCTTTCTAATGGGCTATCCACCGCTGCCGTGACAGAAGATAAAGATGATGAATACTGTGTTTCACAAGTGTTTATTGCTATCGAAGTAGATCGTCTTATTGATGGAAAAACCAAAGAAGAGAAACTCACACGTATTATGGATTATGTCCGTACTGCGGAACGTGCTGATCCTGAGGTGGCGATACGTCTGCCGGGACACGAATTTACCACGATTTTAGCGGAGAATAAAGCAAATGGCATTCCCGTTGATGATACGGTATGGGCAAAACTCAAAGCCTTATAAGCTGAAATAGAAGGAGTGACAGGATGTACTTTGGACATATTTCTAATGTAAATAATAATGGGTTTCCCGAGGCGATTAACATTGCCTTGGCTTATCTAAAAAATACCGATTTTGACACCCTGCCTGCGGGTTGTTATGAAATTAAAGAGCGGTTGATTTTTGCCCAAGTTTTAGATCTCGAAACAAAGCCTAAATCTGAGATTTTGCCCGAAGTTCATCGTCGTTACCTTGATGTGCAATACCTACATTCAGGGCAAGAACGTATCGGTATTGCACCAGATCTTGGCAATAACCAGATTGCACAAGCGTACAATGCGGAAAGAGACATCCTGTTTTACCAAGATGCAGAAAATGAAAGTGAATTGATTATGCGAAAAGGGAATTTTGCGATTTTCTTTCCTGAAGACATTCATCGCCCTGCGTGTATTGATCTGCAATCTAGCAATATTCGTAAGGTTGTCGTCAAAATTGCAATCAGTGAGATTTGAGGTGAAAAATGAAATCTCTTGTCAATTTTATTCAAAAAACACTCAGCATTACCGTGGTGAGCATTCTTGCTACGATGTCGTGCTTAGTTTTTCTCAATGTGGTGTTACGTTATGGCTTCAACAGTAGCATTAACATCACCGAGGAAGTCTCTCGCTATTTATTTGTGTGGCTGACTTTCCTTGGTGCAATTTTAGCCTTTAATGATGATCAACACGTTCACGTAACGATTTTAACCCATAAGCTTTCTGCTTATCAGCGTCATCTTCTCAGTCTATTGACTGACGGACTTATGTTGTTCTGTTGCTATTTGATTATTCGCGGTGGCTGGACACAATTTGAGCTTAATTTAACCAATTATGCACCCATTTCTGGATTACCACAGGGGATCACCTACTTAGCAAGCGTTGTTGCTGGTGTCTTTATTGGCTTACTGCTAAGCATACGTTTAGTTGCAAACCTTCGTTTATTATTGAAAGGGGGCATTCAATGACCGTTATTATTTTCCTTTCTGTTTTACTCGGTGCGATTATTCTAGGTATTCCCGTTGCTTTCTCACTATTAATTTGTGGGATTGCCTTGATGATCCATTTGGATTTATTTGATGCTCAAATTTTGGCACAACAAATTGTGAGCGGTGCAGATAGCTTTTCATTAATGGCTATTCCCTTTTTTATTCTTGCCGGCGAAATTATGAATGAGGGCGGGTTGTCCAAACGCATTATTGATTTGCCAATGAAATTAGTCGGACATAAGCGTGGTGGGCTAGGATTTGTTGCTATTTTAGCTGCAATGATTATGGCAAGTTTATCCGGCTCGGCGGTGGCGGATACCGCGGCAGTGGCAGCAATGTTATTACCAATGATGAAAACCACAGGCTACCCTTTAGGGCGTTCTGCGGGATTGATTGGTACGGCGGGTATTATTGCCCCGATCATTCCCCCTTCAATTCCGTTTATTGTGTTTGGCGTGGCGAGCGGGGTATCTATTACAAAACTCTTCTTAGCGGGTATCTTCCCCGGCGTATTAATGGGCTGTTGCCTAGCCGCACTGTGGTGGTGGCAAGCAAAACGGCTTAATTTAATGACATTTTCTAAAGCAACAAAACAAGAACTATGTATTTCCTTTAAAAACAGTGTATGGGCGTTGTTATTACCTGTCATTATTATTGGCGGATTCCGTTTAGGCATCTTCACCCCAACAGAAGCCGGGGCAGTTGCGACGTTCTATGCCCTGTTTGTAGCAGTATTTATCTATCGCGAACTAAAGATCAGCGCGTTATATAAAGTGTTATTTTCCGCAGCAAAAACAACCGGCGTGGTAATGTTTTTAGTGGCAGCCGCGAATGTAACGGGGTGGCTAATTACCGTTGCAGAGTTGCCTCAAATGATTACAGAGTTATTAGAACCTTTGATTAACTCACCAACTTTATTGCTGATTGTCATTATGCTGGTGGTATTTATTGTGGGTATGGTAATGGATTTAACCCCAACCGTGTTGATTTTAACCCCTGTGTTAATGCCACTAGTTGAAGAGGCGGGCATTGATCCTGTGTATTTCGGCGTGCTATTTATTTTAAATACGTCGATTGGGTTAATTACCCCACCTGTCGGTAATGTATTAAATGTGATTACGGGCGTGTCAAAACTGCCATTTGATGAAGCCGCAAAAGGCATTTTACCTTATATGTTAATGATGATTATTTTGCTCTTTGCTTTCATCTTTGTCCCTTCATTAATTTTAACGCCACTTTCGTGGATGCAACCTTAAACCCAAGGAGAGAACTATGAAACTATTCAATCTAAAAACCTTAGCAACCTTAGTAACTAGTGCGTTTATGCTAGCTTCAACCGCTAATGCGGCAACCACATTACGTTTTGGTTATGAAGCTCCTCGTAGTGATACACAACACATTGCCGCGAAAAAATTTAATGAATTGTTAAAAGAAAAAACCAAAGGAGAATTAAAGCTCAGCTTATTTCCAGATAGCACCTTAGGTAATGCACAAACGATGATTAGTGCAGTACGCGGCGGCACTATTGATATTGAAATGTCTGGTTCACCGAATTTTACTGGGTTAGAACCGAAATTAAATGTGATTGATATTCCGTTTATTTTTAAAGATCGTGAACACGTGTATAAAGTGCTAGACGGTGAGATTGGGCAAGGGTTATTGAAAGATCTTGAAGCGCAAGGATTAAAAGGCTTAGCATTTTGGGACGTCGGATTCCGTGCCTTTTCTAATTCTAAACACCCCGTAACTAAACCTGAAGACATTAAAGGATTGAAAGTGCGTACAAACCAAAATCCAATGTACATTCAAGCCTTTAGCC
Source organism: Avibacterium sp. 21-595 (assembly GCF_023611905.1). Lineage (NCBI taxonomy): Bacteria > Pseudomonadati > Pseudomonadota > Gammaproteobacteria > Pasteurellales > Pasteurellaceae > Avibacterium > Avibacterium sp. 21-595. Next base: position 264,498 of record NZ_CP091455.1, read on the forward strand.
TATTAGGTGCAAACCCCGTTCCAATGCCGCTTTCAGAGCTTTATACCGCGCTTGAAACCCGTGCGGTGGATGCACAAGAACATCCCATTGGCATTTTCTGGTCAGCAAAATTGTATGAAGTACAAAAATATTTAAGCCAAACCAATCACGGTTATACGCCATTAATTGTTGTGATGAACAAAGCCAAATTTGATGGGCTTAGCCCAGCATTACAACAAGCAATTGTTTCTGCGGCAAAAGAAGCGGGGCAATATCAGCGTGATCTGAATGTAAAAAATGAACAAGAGATTATCGCGAATTTACGTAAAGCAGGGGTAGAAGTGATTGAAAAAGTCGATACCACCCCATTTAAAGCGGTGATTGAAGCGGACGTACGCAAATCATTTATTAATAAACACGGCGATACCTTAGTAAAAGAAATTGATGCGTTAGCACAATAATTCATCGGTCAATCATTAGAGAAAGTGCGGTGTGATTTTTACGCATTTTGTATAGAACACCGCCACTTTTTGATTGAAGAATAAAAGAGGTTGCCTGATGAATTGCAGTTTGGAGTAGAAAGAATGGATTACTATTTAGGCATTGATTGCGGTGGTACCTTTATCAAAGCCGCATTATTTGATGCAAAGGGCAAAATGTTTGCCTGCATACGCGAAAATGTGCCAGTCATTAGTGAGCAAGCCGGCTATGCGGAGCGTGATATGACGCATTTATGGCAAGTTTGTGCTAACGTCATCAAAAAGACCATTACGCAAAGTGAGATCTGCTCGACACATATTAAAGGGGTTGGCATTTCTGCTCAAGGTAAAGGTGTTTTTTTACTTGATCAACAAAATGCCCCGCTTGGACGAGCCATTCTTTCCTCAGATCAACGAGCATTAGAAATTGTACGGCAATGGCAACAAGCAGGGATTCCTGAAAAATTATATCCTCACACACGGCAGACATTATGGACCGGACACCCTGTTTCGATCTTACGCTGGCTTAAAGATTATGAACCTGAGCGTTATCACAATATCGGGGCAATCTTGATGTCGCACGATTACCTGCGTTTTTGTTTAACGGGGGAATTGGCTTGTGAAGAAACCAATATTTCAGAATCCAATTTATACAATATGCAGACGCAACACTATGATCCTCAGTTAGCGGAAATGCTTGGATTAGATCATATCACCGAAAAACTGCCCCCAATTGTTAAAGCCAATCAAATTGCTGGCTACGTCAATGCCGAAGCTGCCAAACTCACTGGCTTAGCCCAAGGCACGCCCGTTGTAGGGGGATTGTTTGATGTGGTTTCTACGGCACTTTGTGCGGGATTAGATGATGAAACAAAATTAAATATCGTGTTAGGGACTTGGTCTGTTGTGAGTGGCGTGACAGATCATATTGATGATACTCAACACATTCCCTTCGTGTATGGACGTTATGCACAAAAAGGCAAATTTATTATTCACGAAGCTAGCCCCACTTCAGCGGGCAATCTTGAATGGTTTGTAAAAGAATGGGGCAATCTGAGTTATCAAACCATCAATGATGGCGTTGCCGCATTACCCGTCAGTGAAAGTGCGGTGCTTTTTGTGCCATTTTTATATGGTTCAAATGCAGGGCTTGGTATGAAATCAGGGTTTTATGGTATTCAAGCTCATCACAACAAAATGCATTTATTCCAAGCGATTTATGAAGGTGTGCTATTTAGTATGAAATATCACCTTGATCGTATGTTGCAACGATTCCCTCATCCACAAGTGTTGCGTATTACAGGTGGTCCTGCAAAATCCCAAGTATGGATGCAAATGCTCGCTGATCTCACGGGAATGAAAATTGAAGTCCCTGAGATTGAAGAAACAGGCTGTCTTGGCGCGGCAATGATGGCAATGGAAGGCACGCGAGGGCATACAATGTCAATGACGGCCAAACAACAATGCTTTATACCTAATTCGCAAAACTTTGCAATTTATCAGAAAAAATATCAGCGTTATCAACAGTTTGTTTCCGCATTACAAGCCTTGCTGTAAACAAAAGTGCGGTTGAAATTTTATGACTTTTTATTAGGACGAAACAATGAGAAAACACAAACTCGGCATCTATGAAAAAGCCCTACCCAAAAACATCAGCTGGCAAGATAGACTTTCCATCGCCAAAGCCTGTGGCTTTGATTTTGTCGAAATCTCCATTGATGAAACAGATGAACGATTGAGCCGATTAGATTGGAGCAAGGCGCAACGCCTTGAACTGGTGCAAGCCATTATCAATACGGGCGTCACCATTCCCTCAATGTGCCTTTCAGCCCATCGCCGCTTTCCTTTTGGCAGTCACGACGAAACGCTTCGCCAAAAAGCCTATGAGATTATGGAAAAAGCCATTCAGTTGGCGGTAGATGTGGGTATCCGCACCATTCAATTAGCGGGTTATGATGTGTATTACGAAGAACAAGATGAAAGCACGTTAGCACGCTTTCAACAAGGAATGGAATGGGCGGTTGAGTTAGCGGCAAGCAATCAAGTCACACTTGCAATGGAAATTATGGATACCCCCTTTATGAGTTCTATTACCCGCTGGAAAAAATGGGATAACCTCATTCGCTCCCCTTGGTTTACTGTCTATCCTGACCTCGGCAATCTTTCTGCGTGGAATGATAATGTGGTCGAAGAATTACAATTAGGCATCGACAAAATTTCCGCGATTCATTTGAAAGACACCTATAAAGTTACCGAAACCTGCAAAGGACAGTTCCGCGATGTCCCCTTTGGCAAAGGCTGCGTAGATTTTGTTACCTGCTTTAAAACCCTTGCCGAGCTAAATTATCGCGGGGCGTTTCTCATTGAAATGTGGACGGAAAAAGCCGATGAACCGATTGAAGAAATCATCAACGCACGCCGTTTTATTGAACAACAAATGCAACAAGGAGGATTCCAATGCTAGCCGAATTACGCGAAAAAGTGTTACACGCCAATCTTGCCCTACCAAAACATCATTTGGTGACCTTCACCTGGGGAAATGTCAGCGAAATAGACCGCACTTCAGGGCTGGTCGCCATTAAGCCATCAGGGGTGGACTATGACAAGATGACGGCAGAGGATATTGTGATTGTCGATGTGCATACAGGCGAACGCGTGTGGGGAAATAAAAAACCCTCTTCAGATACCCCAACTCATCTTGCCCTGTATCGTCAATTTCCTGATATTGGCGGGATTGTACATACCCATTCACGGCACGCCACCATTTGGGCGCAAGCTGGGTTAGATTTAATTGCCGCCGGCACAACCCACGCGGATTATTTTTATGGCAGCATTCCTTGTACGCGAAAAATGACTGACGAAGAAATTAACGGGAATTACGAGCTTGAAACCGGTAATGTGATTGTAGAAACCTTCCGCCAACGCAAGATTAATGCAAAAGACGTGCCTGCCGTATTAGTGCATTCACACGGGCCTTTTGCGTGGGGAAGCGATGCAGAAAATGCGGTGCATAACGCAGTTGTGTTAGAAGAAATTGGCTATATGAATTTATTCAGCCATCAGTTAAATGCAAATTTAACCTCAATGCAACCCGTGTTATTGGATAAACATTATTTGCGTAAACACGGCAAAAATGCGTATTATGGGCAGTAAAAGGAGGCAATAATGGCAAAACCGTTATTACAAATTGCATTAGATTCACTAACTCTTGAAAAAGGATTAGTGGATGCCAAACAGGCTGCCCCTTTTGTTGATGTGATTGAAGTTGGGACGATTTTAGCTTGTGCAGAAGGAATGAAATCAGTCAAAATTTTGACCGCACTTTATCCTGAACATATTATTGTCTGTGATCTAAAAACAACCGATGGTGGCGCAATTCTCGCGCAAATGGCCTTTGATGCCGGCGCTGATTGGCTGACGGTTTCGGCGGCAGCGCATCCAGCAACCAAAGCAAGTTGTCAGCAAGTTGCAGACGCCTTTAATAAAGCCCACCCCGATCTGAAAGTAAAAAAAGAAATCCAAATTGAATTGTATGGTAACTGGACACTTGATGATGCAAAACAATGGTTAGATCTCGGTGTAACGCAGGCGATTTATCACCGTTCTAGAGATGCTGAATTAGCAGGGAAAGGGTGGACAGAGACGGATCTTCACTTGATGAAACAACTTTCTGAACTTGGTTTTTCGCTTTCTATTACGGGAGGCATTGTTCCACAAGATATTCATTTATTTAAAGAGATTAAAAACGTGAAAGCCTTTATTGCGGGCAGAGCGTTGGTTGGGGATAGCGGACAGGCAACGGCGAGCGCAATATTAACTGAAATAGATCGTTACTGGTCGTAATGCGTTCTTTCAGCCCCTTATCAGATACCAAACGATGATGTTTGGTATCTTTTATTCATTAGGCATAACGCTTATAAATACTAATCAAATTAATTGCTATTTTTTCACAATAAATCGGGTAGAATAGCCAGCATTCAGTTTTTACATTTGATAACTAGGAGAACAAAAATGTCGAATCGAAAAGAATTAGCCAATGCCATTCGTTTTTTAAGTATGGATGCCGTACAAAAAGCCAAATCAGGGCATCCGGGGGCGCCAATGGGAATGGCGGATATTGCAGAAGTATTATGGCGTGATTTTTTAGTACATAACCCAACCAATCCTAAATGGTTAAACCGCGATAGATTTGTGTTATCAAATGGTCACGGCTCGATGCTTATTTATAGCTTATTACACCTTACTGGCTATGATTTATCTATTTCCGACCTTCAACAATTCCGTCAATTACATTCCAAAACTCCGGGCCACCCTGAATATGGCTATGCACCGGGCGTAGAGACCACCACCGGGCCATTAGGTCAGGGTATTACTAATGCGGTAGGTATGGCGATTGCAGAGAAAACCCTTGCTGCCCAATTTAACCGTCCAGACCACGAAATTATCAACCACTACACCTACGCCTTTTTGGGTGATGGCTGTTTAATGGAAGGGATTTCACACGAGGCGTGTTCATTAGCGGGAACCTTAGGCCTAGGCAAACTAATCGCTTTCTATGATGACAACAATATTTCCATTGATGGCGAAGTAGACGGTTGGTTCACCGATAACACAAAACAACGTTTTGAAGCCTATAATTGGCAAGTCATTGGTCAAATTGACGGGCATAATCCCGAAGCCATTGCTGAAGCAATTAAACAAGCACAAGCAGAGAAACATCGCCCAACCTTGATTATCTGTAAAACAACCATTGGTTATGGCTCACCAAACAAAGCCGGTTCACACGACAGTCACGGTGCGCCATTAGGTGAGGAAGAAATCGCCTTAACCCGTAAAAATTTAGGATGGAACTACGCACCGTTTGACATTCCCGCAGAAATTTATGCCCAATGGGATGCAAAAGAAAAAGGTCAGCAAGCAGAACAGGCGTGGAATGAAAAATGGACAGCATATCGCCAAGCTTATCCTGAATTAAGTGCTGAGCTTGAACGTCGCTTAAGCGGGGAATTACCGGCGAATTGGGCAACCGAAAGCCAAGCATTCATTGAAAAATTACAAGCAAATCCTGCCAGCATTGCGAGCCGTAAAGCTTCACAGAACGCCATTGAAGCTTATGCGCCATTATTGCCAGAATTGTTAGGCGGTTCAGCGGATTTAGCCGGGTCTAACTTAACCTTATGGTCAGGTTCACGCCCAATTCGTGCAACAGCAAACCAAGATGGTAATTACCTCAACTACGGTGTGCGTGAGTTCGGTATGTCTGCCATTATGAATGGAATTGCCTTACACGGTGGCTTCATTCCTTATGGTGCAACGTTCTTAATGTTTATGGAATATGCGCATAATGCCGTAAGAATGGCAGCATTAATGAAACAACGTGCGTTATTTGTTTATACTCACGACTCCATTGGTTTAGGTGAAGATGGCCCAACTCACCAGCCAGTAGAACAAACCGCGACATTACGTTTAATCCCAAATTTAGAAACGTGGCGTCCGTGCGACCAAGTGGAATCAGCAGTCGCGTGGAAATCCGCCATTGAGCGTAAAGATGGCCCGAGCGCGATGATTTTCAGCCGTCAAAATTTAACTCAAATGGACAGAACCCCAGCACAATTAGCCAATGTCGCACGTGGTGGTTATATTTTAACAGATAGCGAAGGTACGCCAGATTTAATCTTCATTGCAACTGGTTCAGAAGTTGAATTAGCCGTAAAAGCTGCAGAGCAACTTCGTCAAGAAGGTAAAAACGTGCGTGTGGTTTCAATGCCTTCAACCAACGTGTTTGACAAACAAGATGACGCATACCGTGAAAGCGTGTTGCCAAGTAACGTGACCAAACGTGTTGCGATTGAAGCAGGCATTAGCGAATTTTGGTATAAATACGTTGGTTTTGGTGGACGAATCGTGGGAATGAACACCTTTGGCGAATCAGCACCAGCGGGTGAATTATTCAAACTGTTTGGCTTCACCGTAGAAAATGTCATCGCAAAAGCGAAAGAAATTCTATAATTTTTGACCGCACTGTTATTTTGGTAAAAACCTTGAGTTTCGGCTCAAGGTTTTTTTGTTTGTGTATAAAGTCTCTGAATTATCCTGAGTTCTTGTTATATTTTTCAAATCTTTTCTCTCAAAATTTGATCCCTGCCACAAAAATGAAATTTATTTTTCATTTTTATTTTATTTGAAATGAAAGTGTGATTATATAGTGCCTGAATAAGTCTTAGGGTAACGAGGAGAGAAAGATGAAAACAGTTAGACTGACAGTTGCGCAAGCCTTAATAAAATTCTTAGATAATCAGTATGTTGAATTTGATGGCAAAGTGACGAAGTTTATTGAGGGTATCTTTGGGATCTTTGGACACGGAAATGTGCTGGGATTAGGACAAGCGCTTGAGCAAAATTCAGGCGATTTAATCGTTAGACAAGGACGTAATGAACAAGGAATGGCACACGTTGCTATCGGTTTTGCTAAACAGAAATTACGTAAACAAATCTATGCGTGTACATCTTCAGTTGGGCCAGGTGCTGCGAATATGATTACTGCTGCTGCAACTGCAACAGCCAACCGTATCCCTTTACTTTTATTACCGGGCGATGTATTTGCGACACGTCAGCCAGATCCAGTGTTGCAACAAATTGAGCAACCTTATGATTTAAGTATTAGCACGAATGATGCTTTTCGAGCGGTGAGTAAATATTGGGATCGTGTAAATCGTCCAGAGCAACTAATGACAGCCTGTATTAATGCAATGCGCGTACTGACAGATCCAGCGGAAACGGGGGCAGTAACGATTGCTTTGCCACAAGATGTACAGGGGGAGGCTTATGATTTTCCAGAGGCATTCCTAACAAAACGTATTCATCGTATTGAGCGTACATTACCAACAGAACCAATGTTACAAGATGCATTGGCATTAATTCAATCAAAGAAAAAACCACTTATTATTTGTGGTGGTGGAGTACGTTATTCAGAGGCAGCAGAACAATTAAAAGCCTTTGCTGAAATTTATAATATCCCCTTTGCCGAGACGCAAGCAGGAAAAAGTGCGGTGATTTCTTCCCATTATTTGAATGTTGGCGGGGTGGGGGAAACGGGGTGTTTATCTGCTAATTTACTTGCCAAAGAAGCGGATCTAATTATTGGTATTGGGACAAGATATACAGATTTTACCACTTCTTCAAAATGGATTTTCCAACACCCTGAAGTGAAATACCTTAACATCAATATTGCTCGTTTTGATGCTTATAAATTAGATGGTGTACAAATCACCGCGGATGCAAAAGAAACGTTAGAAAAATTGACCGCACTTCTCGCATCAACAGGCTATCAAAGTGCGTGGGGGGAAGCAATTTCTCAAGCTAAGCAACAGTTTGAACAAGAATTGGAGCGTCTTTACCACCTATCTTATAACGAAAATAATTTTATCCCAGAAGTAGATGATAATTTAAATCGTACAGAAGTATTTGAAGAATTTATTAGGCTTACTGATTCTCATTTAACCCAAAGCCGTGTACTGGGTATTTTGAATGAAACATTAGGGGATAATGATGTGATTGTTGGAGCGGCAGGTAGTTTACCTGGTGATTTACAACGAGTATGGCAATCTAAAGGTGTTAATACTTATCATTTGGAATATGGTTATTCTTGTATGGGCTATGAGGTAAATGCTGCTCTTGGGGTGAAATTAGCACAGCCACAACGAGAAGTTTATGCGTTGTTAGGTGATGGTTCTTATATGATGCTTCATTCTGAATTGGTGACTTCTATTCAAGAAGGCAAGAAAGTTAATGTAGTCTTGTTTGATAATATGACCAATGGCTGTATTAACAATCTTCAAATTGGACACGGTATGGATAGCTTTGCGACAGAATTTCGTTTTAGAAATGCGGAAACAAATAAGCTCAATGGCGGTTTTGTTCCCGTTGATTTTGCTATGAATGCGGCTTCTTATGGTTGTAAAACCTACCGTGTAACGACAGAAGAAGAACTGATCGAAGCCTTGTATGATGCACAAAAACAATCTGTCTCTACCTTAATTGATGTGAAAGTACTACCGAAAACAATGTTGCATTCGTACGGCAGTTGGTGGCACGTTGGCGTCGCAGAAGTTTCCGAAAAAGAACGAATTCAACAGGCTTATGAAAATGCAGTAAAACGCATAAATGAAGCAAGACGTTATTAATTATTTCATTGTTTAAGAAGGAAAAATTATGAAAGCTGAAAATGTAAGATTGGGGATTGCACCTATTGGTTGGACAAACGATGACTTACCTGAATTAGGCGCAGAGAATACTTTTGAGCAATGTGTGAGTGAAATGGCGTTGGCTGGTTATACAGGGTGTGAAGTAGGAAATAAATACCCGCGCGATGTGGACGTATTGAAGCATAAGCTCAGTGTTCGTGGCATACAAATTTGTAACGCGTGGTTTAGTACTTTCTTTGTGGATGGAAAAAAAGAGCAGACTCTACAAGATTTTATTAAACATCGTGATTTTTTACACGCAATGGGAGCGAAAGTAATTGGCTGTTCCGAACAAAGTCGCAGCATTCAAGGCTTACCGAAATCAATTTTTAATGAGAAAACGGTTTTTACGGATGCAGAATGGCAGTTATTAGCTGAGGGGTACAATGAATTAGCTAAATTAGCTGCAGAAAAAGGAATGCGAGTGTGTTTACATCACCATATGGGAACAGGGATCCAAACGCCAGAAGAAATTGATCGTTATATGTCCGTAGTAAATGATGATGTCTATCTTTTATTTGATTCTGGTCATTTGTACTACTCTGAAGGTTCTCAACACGCGATGCTTGATGTCCTAGAGAAATATATCGATCGCATTATTCACGTTCATTTGAAAGATGTTCGTGATGAAGTGGTTAATGAAGTGCGGTTGAAAAATCTTAGTTTTTTAGAAGGCGTGAAAAAAGGAACATTTACCGTACCAGGTGATGGCGTGATTGATTTTAAACCTATCTTTGAAATCTTAGATAGACATAATTACAAAGGCTGGATGGTGGTAGAAGCAGAACAAGATCCTGCTGTTGCTAATCCATTTGAATATGCGGTGAAAGGTCGTAAATATATTAAAGAGGTAGCAGGAGTTTAATATGATTAAAGTAGGTATTATTGGTGCTGGCCGTATTGGCCGCGTGCATTCTGAAAGCATTAGTAAATATGTTAAAGGGGCAGAAATTAAAGCGATTTCAGATATTCGTGTCACAGATGAACTTCAGCAATGGGCGAAAGAAATAAGTATTCCAAATGTTTATGATGATTACCAAAAGATTCTGCAAGATCCTGAAATTGATGCTGTGCTAGTTTGTTCTTCAACCAACACCCACGCCCCAATTTCTATCGAAGCAGCGCGGGCTGGTAAGCATATTTTTTGTGAAAAACCAATTGATGCGAATGTGGAGCGCATTCAAGAAGTGCTTAACGAAGTGGAAAAAGCTGGGGTGAAATTCCAAGTGGGATTTAACCGTCGTTTTGATCATAACTTCAAAGCAATAAAACAACGTGTAATTGCAGGTGATATTGGTGAGCCTCATTTAATTCGTATTACCTCAAGGGATCCAGCTGCACCGCCGATAGAATATGTTAAAGTATCGGGAGGAATGTTCTTTGATATGACAATTCACGATTTTGATATGATCCGCTATTTATCTGGCAGTGAAGTCATAGAAGTTTATGCGACAGGTAGTGTACTTGTTGATCCAGCTATTGGTGAGGCTGGTGATATTGATACTGCTGTGATCACCTTGAAATTAGCTAACGGCGCAATTGGCATAATTGATAATAGTCGTAAAGCCGTTTATGGTTATGATCAACGTGCGGAAGTATTTGGGTCAAAAGGTGCAGTACAAACGCGTAATGATACAGATTCTACTGCAGTATATTCTTGCGAAACAGGCATTATCTCAGAAAAACCAAAATACTTTTTTTTAGAGCGCTATATGCAATCTTTTGCCGATGAAATGGTATGTTTTGTGGATTCAGTGGTGAATGATAAACCCACATTAGTCAATGGTAACGATGGTTTGCAACCCGTACTTATTGCCCTTGCAGCAAAAAAATCTTTAGATGAAGGGCGACCTGTTAAGTTGAGTGACATTGCTTAAAAGGATTGAAAACAAATGAGAGCCAAACAGCTCTCATTTTTTATGGGTAAACAAGATGTATGTGTATTCCAAAACATTTAACAACTCAGCGATATGACTATACGCAATATCGTTTATTATGGTTATCAACACTACCTTGTTTTACATTGTGATTTGTTTGATTAACGTAACCCCAATTCAAAAATAAGGGATTCAGCTTGGCAGCTAAAGGTAAAATCTGCGCTGAGTAAAAAGCCATTTTTAACTTGGGTAATTTCTGCCTTAATTTGGCAAGGCTCAGTTTCTGCACTTCGCGCTTTGGCTGTGAATTCGGTTAAAGCCTGTTCGGCTTCTTCTTTGCTGGCATAAACACGTTCAAGATGGCTAGTGCAATTACTGTTATCAATAATTGTTCCGACATCAAAGGTATTACAGCCAACGCATTCTACGGGATTCTCTTTTTTCATTTTATGACTCCTATTTTTAATTTTTATATGATAAATGCGGTTTAAAAATATTGAAATTTTATACCGCACTTTATTTTTATGCAAAAAAGCGATGAGTTATCTCATCGCTCTTTAATCATTTACACATCATAAGTGGTTGATGCGGTATTACCACCACGTCCTGTCCAGTTAGTATGGAAAAATTCACCACGTGCTTTATCTTTACGTTCATAAGTATGTGCGCCGAAGTAATCACGTTGTGCTTGAAGTAGGTTGGCTGGTAAATTTGCTGAAGTGTAGCCATCTAAGAAGGTGATCGCACTTGCCATACACGGCATTGGAATACCCACCTCAATGGATTTTGCCACCACTTTACGCCAATCACTTAAGGCATTTTCTAGGATGTTTTTAAAGTATGGATCTGATCCTAAGAAAATTAAATCTGGGTTTGCTTCATAAGCATCACGGATATTTCCTAAGAAACGGCTACGAATGATACAGCCTTCACGCCATAATAATGCGGTTGCACCATAGTTAATATTCCAGCCGAAGTTTTCAGAGGCTTCGCGGATTAACATAAAGCCTTGTGCATAAGAGATAATTTTTGAGGCAAGTAACGCTTTACGCACCGCTTCAATCCAAATCTGTTTATCTCCTTCCACAGGCTGAATGGTTTTGTTAAACAATTTGGAAGCGGCAATACGTTGATCTTTAAAGGAAGAAACGCAGCGTGCAAACACAGATTCTGTAATCAAGGTGAGTGGAATACCGAAATCAAGAGCGTTAATTCCTGTCCATTTACCCGTTCCTTTTTGTCCCGCGGTATCCAGAATTTTTTCAACTAATGGCTCACCATCACTATCTTTATAGCCAAGAATATCGGTGGTGATGTCGATCAGGTAGCTATCTAGTTCTGTTTTTTTCCATTCAGCAAAAATCTGTTGCATTTCTTCATAGCTTAAGCCTAAGCCATCTTTTAAGAATTGGTAAGCTTCACAAATTAATTGCATATCACCGTATTCAATGCCGTTATGTACCATTTTGACGAAATGTCCAGCGCCTTCTTGCCCAACCCAATCACAGCAAGGTTCGCCTTTATCTGTTTTGGCGGAAATCGCTTGCAAAATAGGTTTTACATAAGGCCAAGCTTCAGCATTACCACCGGGCATAATAGATGGCCCGTGGCGCGCACCTTCTTCACCGCCAGAGACACCAGCACCGACAAAACGAATGCCTTTTTCTGCTAATTCTTTCACGCGGCGGTTAGTGTCTGGGTAGTTTGAGTTTCCCCCGTCAATAATGATGTCGCCTTCTTCTAAGTGAGGTAGTAAGGCATTGATAAATTGATCAACCACTTCACCTGCACGTACCATTAACATCACTTTGCGCGGTTTTTCTAATTTGCTCGCCAAATCTTCTAGCGAGTAAGCGCCAATAATATTTGTGCCTTTTGCCGCGCCTTCTAAAAATTCGTCCACTTTTGAGGTAGTACGGTTATACGCCACCACTTTAAAGCCGTGGTCATTCATATTTAAAATTAAGTTTTGTCCCATTACCGCTAAACCGATAACGCCGATATCGCCTTTTTGACTCATAACTTTCTCCTGTTTCGTTATAATCAGTTGCTGCCTTTATGAAAGGCTAGGTTGATGAAATCTGTTGTTGAATAACCACAGATTTCTGCAAAATAATCTGCTGAAATTCTGATGATGTTGCTGCCCAATCCACAAGATCCACTTGCCAAGGTAAATCGCTTTCTGAAAAAGCGTTTTCTACTTTACACAGCGTTCTTAAGGAAAGGGGCTGTGTTGTCATTACCACTAAATCGAGATCTGAAAAGGGATGTGCTGTGCCTTTTACCCTTGAGCCAAAGGCACGCACTTCATACTCGCTCAAGTAAGTGCGGAGTATTTTTTCTACAATTTCAAGATGTTGGGGTTGAATATCAATCATCATTATTACGCTGCTGTAATTGGTTGAGCAAGTTCTTGGCGGAAGCTAAAAAACCGATCATTTGTTCATAAACTTGTTGCGCCTTATTTTGATCGTAAGTATGCGAGGTGATGTTGCGCATTTTGCGATAGAGCAACCAATCTTCCACTTGCTCAATTAAGCCTGCTTTTGCACTCAAACGCAAAATATCACGGAAATCTGCACTGTCAATTTCATCGGGGGCTTCTGCAATCAGTTTTAATTGGCGTTTCATCATTTTGATGCTTAACTCATAAACGAATTCAAATTTTTGAATGCAACCAGCGATAAGGGTATCTTGCACAATATTTTCTTGTGCTGTAAACCATTGCTTATCCGCCAATTTGGCTAAGGTCATTTCAAGTGAATTAAACGCCTTTTCTAAGGCTGAGAGATCCAGTTGCTCCATTTATTTTCCCAATAAAAATTTGCTAAAAAATCACCGCACTTTTATTTTATTACAACAACTTTGCTGCCTCTTTATCCAAATACCACTCCGTTACGCCATTTTTCGCCTTGATTTTCGCGGCGGGGTAAGGCAGATTTTCGGCTGGCGTGCTTTGAATTTCTTTTAAAATTTCCGCTTTAGCTCCCCCTGTTACCAAATAGGTAATGCGTTTGGCTTGCTCAAGCAATTTGGCGGTTTTGGAAATTCGCACTTGCCCTGTTTCTGGATGTTTGGCAATCACTGCTAAACTCTCGTCATCAAAATTGGTTTGATGTGGGAATAATGAAGCGGTATGCCCGTCTGCCCCCATACCCAAAATAATCCAATCAAACTCGCCGTTTGGCACGACTTCTGCAAGTTCATTTTGGAAGCGTGAGAGTTCCTGCTCCACAGGGGCTTCACCACGAATGCGGTGAATATTTTCTGCTGGAATCGCAATATGATCGAACAATAATTTTTGCACTTCGCCATAATTGCTTTCAGGATCAGAAGGCGCAACCATACGATCATCGCCCCACCAAAAATGCAAGTTTTGCCATTGGATAGCTTGGTTATACGGTGCTGTTGCCAAGGTTTTGAACAAAAGTTTTGGCGTGCTGCCACCTGAAAGAGAAATATGCACAGGGCGTCCTGCAAGACTATATTGCTTTAATTCTTCAGCAATTTTTTCTACCGCACATTGCGCATTATCAAAAATAACGGTGTTCATTGTGTTCTCCCATTTCCTCTCAATCATTGAGGGAAAGATATTATACTTTTTTCTTCATCAGCCCACTTGGTTTACGCCAAACTCGTCCTGTGCGTGCAATCAGTTTATCGGCTTCCTTTGGCCCCCAAGTGCCGGCTTCATAGTCATAAATACGTCCACGAGCGGCTTTGTAATCTAAAATAGGTTGCACAAATTTCCAACAGGCGTGTACGGCATCAGTACGCGCAAACAAGGTGGCATCGCCTTTCATTGCGTCCAGTAATAAACGATCATAAGCACTTAATAAGCTTGGTTGAGCAAGATCCGCATAGCGGAAATCCATTGAGACTTCTTTTGCTTCAAAACCTGCGCCCGGCTTTTTCAAACCAAAACGCATTGAAATACCTTCATCAGGCTGAATACGAATAATCAGTTTATTTTCAGGGGCATTTTGGCTAAATACTGGGTGTGGCGTCGTTTTAAAATGAATAACCACTTCAGTTACGCGGGTTGGTAAGCGTTTTCCTGTACGGATATAAAACGGCACGCCAGCCCAACGCCAGTTATCAATTTCACAACGTAATGCCATATAAGTTTCAGTATTAGAATCCGGTGGTACGCCTTTTTCTTCAAGGTAGCCCTTAACCTCTTTACCGTCAATAACGCCACGAGTATATTGCCCTAGCACGAGATTATTTTTCACATCTTCTTCACTTAATGGGTGTAGGCAATGCAATACTTTTGCCACTTCATCACGCATTGAATCCGCGTTAATAATGGCGGGCGGTTCCATTGCAACCATCGCAAGCACTTGTAATAGGTGATTTTGGAACATATCACGCATTGCGCCAGAGCCATCGTAATATCCTCCACGTTCTTCTACACCAAGCTGTTCAGCCCCAGTAATTTCAATATAATCAATGAAATTACGGTTCCATAACGGCTCAAATAGACCATTAGAAAAACGTAATACTAATAAGTTTTGAACGGTTTCTTTGCCAAGATAATGGTCGATACGATAGATTTGATGTTCTTCAAAAAAGCGATGAATTTGAATATCAAGTGTTTTGGCAGTTTTAATATCATAGCCAAAGGGTTTTTCCACAATTAAACGCTTCCAGCCATAGTCTTCGGTATTTAACCCGTGTGCCGCAAGACATTCAGGAATCACGCCGTACAGGCTTGGTGGTGTGGACATATAATAAAGTGTGTTGCCTTCAGTGTGATATTTTTCGTGCAATTCGGTTAAGCGAGGCACGAGTTTGGCGTAATCTTTGGCATCAGAGGTATTGATTGTTTGGTAATACAGATGGCTGCAAAATTGCTCAAGTATTTCGCCTTCCGCTTTTTCTGTCTTGATTAAGGCTTGACGCATTTTTGTGCGGAATTGCTCATCCGTCATTTCTGTTCTTGCTACGCCTAGCACGGAGAAATCTTCCGCTAAACGCCCGAGTTTGTATAAGTTGTAAAGTGCAGGGATTAATTTACGGTGCGTTAAATCACCTGATGCCCCAAAAATCACGATACAGTTTTTTTCTGCGTTGTGGTTTGTCATATGATTGCTATCCATTTTTAAAAGAGTGGTAATAATATGCGCAAACTCGGCAAATTACCAATAGTTCTCATTAATTAAATTGAAAGATGTTGTGCCAGTTTAATTGTGCGTCTGCCACCATAACAAAATCAGGGTTTACTAAGCTTTCACGCTGATTGTAAGTGAGTGGCTGGAAATGGCGATCAAAAATTTTACCGCCCATTTCAGCTAAAATAATTTCAGCTGCTGCGGTATCCCATTCCCCTGTTTCGCCTAATCGAATATAACAATCTGCCGCCCCTTCTGCAACTTTTACGCTTTTTATGCCACTTGAGCCAATAATCTCAAAATGGTAATTAAAATTTGGTTGCAAAATTGACCGCACTTTCTTTTTCGCAGAATGCGATCCCACAACAATACGAATGGGCTGTGATAAATTAACCGGTTGTCTGTTAAGTGCGGTGGTTTTTTGAGTTGTTTTTTTATAGGCGCCTAAGCCCTGTGCGGCGTAATAGGTTTGTTTGGTTTGCGGGCAATGAATCACACCTAGCACAGGGCGATGATGATGTACCAAGGCAATTAATACTGAAAAATGCCCTGTGCGATTGATAAATTGTTGCGTGCCATCTAAGGGATCAACAAGCCAATAGGTTTGCCATTGCTGTCTTTCGTGAAAAGGGATTTTACAATATTCTTCTGATAAGACGGGATAAGCAGGGGTAAGGGCGCGAAGCTTTTCCATTAAAAATTGACTGACAAAAAGATCTGCTTCTGTAACTGGGGTATTATCCGCTTTTATGTATGAAGTAAGATTTTTGTTGTAAAACCGATTGAGGTGATGGCCCGCTTGTTCTGCGATCATTAGTACCGATTGTAATAAAGAAGAATCAAATAACAAAACCGCCTCCCAAAAGATGAACCAGATCCAGATAATGAAATGAGTATAGCAAAGGGGATAAAAAGAAAAAAGGGCAAGTATTATCTTGCCCTTAATTAACAAATAGAGATAAATTGAAACAGATTATCGCTTATCCTTTTTTCGCCCGAAGTACACGTAATGCATAAATCACGATACCCGCGATAAAGACCGCGAAACCAAGCCATTCTGCTGTGCTATCCCAGTTTTCCAGCGAAAGTGCTAATGGTGCATCTGAGCCACCAGAAGTCACGGAGGCAGCAATAATGAAGGCAAGGATAACGCCAATTAAACTTTCCCCAACGATTAAGCCTGCGGCAAATAGCGTACCGTAGCGATCGGCTTTTTTCTTCACTTCTTCCACATTTTTACCATTACGATGGGCATAAGCGGTTAAATGGCGATTAATAAACCAAGCTAGTACCGCACCAATGACAATTGGCATATTTACAACAGGTGGTAAATAAATCCCCATTCCCACGGCAAGTGCAGGTAACGCAAAACGATTATGGCTTGCTTTTTTCAATAGAAGATCAAGCATAATGAGGACTAAACCTAATCCAATCCCCATAAAGATATAAGACCATTCTAAATTGCTAGAAAAAATACCTGTTGCAATGGTAGTCATTAAGGTTGCTTGTGGCGCTGAAAGTGCTTGAGAAGGATCCATATCAGCGCGTGGTAATGCTCCCGTAAAGCCATAAGCGTGATAAAGAATTTCTAATACTGGGGCAATAACTAATGCACCAACAACACAACCGATAATCAGTGCGACTTGCTGACGCCAAGGTGTGGCTTCAACTAATAGCCCTGTTTTTAAATCTTGTAAGTTGTCATTTGAGATTGCCGCTGTGGTAACCACAATAGAACCAGAAAAAATAGTCAGTGCAGTTAAAAATTTCATTCCTTCTGCGCTTTCAATAAGCCCTGTGAATTTACCTAATGCGAGTAAGGTTAAGGAAATAAGTACCACAGAAATGATTCCAATTCCTGAAATTGGGCTAGATGATGATCCGACAAGACCAGCCATATATCCACAGGCTGCGGCAACGAAGAAACCAATAAATACTGCTAATAGCGTACATACAATAACAAATAAGAAGGCATACTCAGTCGCAATCGGCGCTTCTGCGATAAAATGGTGTAATGCAACCATAATTAATGCAACAGATGTAATTGTGATATAGATCATTGATTTAGGTGATAAATCTAACTGAGTACGTTCACTACTTTGCGCTGATGGATCTTTTAATGCTCGGAAAGATTGTGCCATTCCTTGGATCATAGGCTTCATTAAGACAAGTAAGGTCCAAATCGCCGCAATACCAATGGTACCTACACCAATAAAACGCACTTTACTTTTCCAAATACCCATTGCATAGCTAATCATCTCGCCATCAACAGGCATTGATGATGCGCTAGTGAAATAGGGAACAGCAATTCCCCAAGTGAGAAAAATACCGATTAAAATTGCAATACCACCGACAATACCGACTAAATAACCTGCGCCTAATAAAGCGAAAGAAAACCCCATCGGTACTTGGAAAACCGCATTACCACCTTTAAACCATAAACTTGCCCCATCAGCAATAATGCGCAAGCCATTTGTTGCAAAACTGACTATTGCAGCAATGATGCCTCCAGTCGCAATTTCTTTGATACCTGTATCATTTTCTCCTTCTTGGTGATTTCCTGCTTTAAGAATTTCAGCCGCAGCAACCCCTTCAGGATAAGGTAAATCACTTTTAGCCACCATCACTTGACGCAACGGGACAGTGAAAATCACCCCTAAAATTCCCCCTGATGCACAAATTAAAAGGGTTTGCCAGAATGGAAAATCTTGCCAATATCCCATCATTAATAAGCCTGGAATAACGAAAATCACCGAAGAGAGTGTACCTGCGGCAGAGGCTTGGGTTTGCACCATATTATTTTCTAGAATAGTTGACCCAGAAAACATTTTTAATACTGCCATAGAGATTACAGCGGCAGGAATGGATGAAGCAAAAGTTAGCCCCACCTTTAAGCCTAAATAGACATTTGATGCGGTGAAAATCACCGTAATTAACGCACCTAAGAACATTCCTCGGAAGGTAAGTTCTTTTAAACTTGGCGCTGAGTGATACGAAGTTTGCATATTTCTCCCCAATTTTTGTAATAAAAACATCTCATTCTATATCAATTTTATCTAATAAGATCAATTTTTTGTTTTCATCTTCCGTTATGGCATAAAATACAATAAAAAATGACCGCACTTGATTAGGAGAAATAGATGGCAAAACAAAACGTGCGTAATGTGGATAAAAATGATGAGGTTCGTCTAGATAAATGGCTTTGGGCAGCTCGATTTTATAAGACGCGTACCATCGCCAAAGAAATGATCGATGGCGGTAAAGTCCATTACAATAATCAGCGTACTAAACCGAATAAAACCGTCGAAGTGGGCGCATTGATCAAATTACGTCAAGGCAATGAAGAAAAAGAAGTGCAAGTGTTAGCCCTTTCCACCCAGCGACGTGGTGCGCCAGAAGCACAATTGTTATATCAAGAAACCGCACAGAGTGTTGAAAAACGGGAAAAATGGGCCATTGCACGCAAAAATAATGCCCTTTCTATGCCAAACCCTGAACGCCGACCAAATAAAAAAGAGCGACGAGATTTACTTAAGTTTAAATATCAAGAGTAGCCTTGTTATTTGTAGAATGATCCCAATATAAAGGCAAATTGCCAAGTTAATGAACTCATTGATCTAATCTGTACTTGGCGTTATTTAAGTATTATTGAGGACAATATGACATATCAAGCTGACAACGACAAACTTTATCGTTATTTATTTAAACATCGAGCGGTACGTGGTGAATGGGTGCGGTTAAATCAAAGTTTTAAAGAGACCTTAAATACCCACCATTATCCAAAAGTGGTGCAAAACTTACTGGGTGAAATGATGGTGGCAACCAGTTTACTCACCGCCACATTAAAATTTAATGGCAGTATTACCGTACAAATTCAAGGTGATGGACCACTTTCTTTAGCCTTAGTAAATGGTTCGGATGATCAAAAAATCCGTGCATTAGCCCGTTTACAAGGTGAAGTACGTGATGAGATGACACTAAGTGAAATGATTGGTAAAGGGGTGTTAGTCATCACTATTACGCCTACTGAAGGGGAACGTTATCAAGGTGTGATTAGCTTAGATAAACCGACGATTACGGAATGTTTAGAAGATTATTTTGTACGTTCTGAACAGTTACAAACGCAGTTAATTATTCGTACGGGCGAATTGAATGGCGACCCCGTGGCAGCAGGAATGTTGTTGCAAGTAATGCCTGACGGCGTGGGCGAAGAAGGGGATTTTGAGCATCTTGCTACGCTGACTGCGACAGTAAAAGATGAGGAAATCTTTGGATTAAGTGCCGAAGAGCTACTTTACCGTTTATATCACGAAGAAACCGTAGAAATTTATCCCGCACAAAATGTGGAATTTTTCTGTGGCTGCACCCAAGAGCGTTCAGGAAGTGCATTGCTTTTACTACCAGAAAATGAAATTGATGAAATTCTTGCAGAGCATAATGGTAGCATTGATATGCAATGTGAATGTTGCGGCACGCATTATTTCTTTAATAAAGAAGCGATTGAGAAATTGCGAGAGTAACCCTCATAAACAATAACAAAGAAAGCACGGACTGGGTTCGTGCTTTTTTATTTCTCATATTTTTCAATTTATTTTTTTGATTAAGGTCATAAAAATTAACTATTTTGAGTGAGTAAGCTGTTTTTTTCTGATTTTGCGATCTACCTAACATTTTTTTTCATCTTCTTTGCATAAAATAGCCCACACTTTCCTTTTAATTTTAAATATTAACTTTTAATTGAGGTGTATTATGACAGATGTAACTAAATTAGTTGAAGAACTTGGTGAGTTAGGCATTTATGATGTAAAAGAAGTCGTTTATAACCCAAGCTATGAACAATTATTCAAGGAAGAAACCAAAGAAGGCCTAGAGGGATTTGAAAAAGGTACGGTAACAAAATCAGGGGCTGTCGCTGTAGATACGGGGATTTTTACTGGACGTTCGCCAAAAGATAAATATATTGTTTTAGATGAAAAAACCAAAGATACAGTATGGTGGACAAGTGATGCAGCGAAAAACGATAACAAACCAATGAATCAAGCCACTTGGCAAAGTTTAAAAGAATTAGTCACAAAACAACTTTCTAGCAAACGTCTGTTTGTCGTGGATGCGTTCTGTGGGGCAAATCCAGATACCCGTTTAGCGGTGCGTATTATTACTGAAGTTGCGTGGCAAGCCCACTTTGTAACGAATATGTTTATTCGCCCATCTGCTGCTGAATTAGCGAACTTTAAACCAGATTTTGTGGTAATGAATGGGTCTAAAGTGACTAATCCAAATTGGAAAGAACAAGGCTTAAATTCTGAAAACTTTGTGGCGTTTAATATTACAGAAGGCATTCAACTAATTGGTGGAACTTGGTACGGCGGTGAAATGAAAAAAGGAATGTTCTCAATGATGAATTATTTCCTTCCGCTTAAAGGTATCGCTTCAATGCACTGTTCTGCCAACGTCGGCAAAGAAGGTGATGTGGCAATTTTCTTCGGTTTATCTGGTACAGGGAAAACCACGCTTTCAACCGATCCAAAACGCCAATTGATCGGTGATGATGAACACGGTTGGGACGATGATGGCGTATTTAACTATGAAGGTGGTTGCTATGCTAAAACCATCAAATTATCGGAAGAAAGTGAGCCAGATATTTATCGTGCAATTAAGCGTGATGCTTTGTTAGAAAATGTGGTGGTGAGAGCAGATGGCTCCGTGGATTATGATGACGGATCAAAAACAGAAAACACCCGTGTTTCTTACCCAATCTATCACATTGAGAACATTGTAAAACCCGTTTCTAAAGCGGGTCATGCGAAAAAAGTGATTTTCTTAACCGCTGATGCTTTCGGGGTGTTACCACCAGTAGCAAAATTGACACCAGAGCAAACCAAATACTACTTCTTATCTGGTTTTACAGCGAAATTAGCGGGGACAGAACGTGGTATTACCGAACCAACTCCAACGTTCTCTGCGTGTTTTGGGGCGGCATTCTTATCACTTCACCCAACACAATATGCAGAAGTGTTAGTAAAACGTATGGAAGCTGCGGGGGCGGAAGCATATCTTGTAAACACAGGCTGGAATGGCACAGGTAAACGTATCTCTATTAAAGATACTCGTGGCATTATTGATGCGATTTTAGATGGTGCTATTGATAATGCGGAAATGTCTGAATTACCAATCTTTAACTTAGCCATTCCAAACGCATTACCGGGTGTCGATCCGGCCATTTTAGATCCGCGTGATACTTATGCAGATAAAGCACAATGGCAAGCAAAAGCCGAAGATTTAGCAAACCGTTTTGTGAAAAACTTTGAAAAATATGCAACAAACGAAGAAGGGAAAGCATTGATCGCAGCAGGGCCAAAAGCCTAATTACATAACAAAAATTTGCTAAAATTTACACCGCACTGATGATTTTGGAGAAAAATCAAAGTGCGGTGTTTTTTTGTGGATTTTTAATCATTCATCTAGCTATCTAGCAGTCTTAATGTCTAGATTGTGATCTCAGCAATTTTTCATTAGAATAAACACAATTTTTGTGGAGATTTAAGGTGTCATTATGGTGAATTGGGATGGTAAATATATTAGTCCTTATGCAGAACACGGCAAAAAAAGTGAACAGGTAAAGAAGATTACGGTGTCTATTCCAATTAAAGTGTTGGAAATTTTGACTAATGAGCGGACAAGACGTCAGCTGAAAAATTTACGTCACGCGACAAATAGTGAATTGTTATGTGAGGCATTTTTGCACGCATTTACAGGGCAGCCGTTACCAACCGATGACGATTTGTTAAAAGAGCGCCACGATGAGATACCTGAGCAGGCGAAAAAAATGATGCGTGAGTTAGGCTTGAAGCCTGAAGAATGGGAATACTAAATTTCAGATTTTACTGAGAAATAGGTTGCAATTCCTATTTGAGCTAAGTATAATCCACACGCTTTCTTAGAAAGCCCTTTGATGTAATCATTTATTAAAGGCGTGTTACAGATTTTGTAATACATAAAATGTCCCCGATTGGGGGACTATAATATTAGGTTACTGCACTTCCCTTTCAATGAAGTTTATGAAAGGTGACGGTGTCAGTTTTATTTTAGCTAAAAATTATTGGAGCTCTGGTCTAATGCAGAACCAAAGAATCCGTATCCGCTTAAAAGCATTTGATCATCGTTTAATTGATCAATCTACAGCGGAGATCGTAGAAACAGCTAAACGTACTGGCGCACAAGTTCGTGGTCCAATTCCTTTACCAACGCGTAAAGAACGTTTTACCGTGTTGATTTCTCCACACGTTAATAAAGACGCACGTGACCAATACGAAATTCGTACTCACAAACGTTTAGTAGATATCGTAGAACCAACAGAAAAAACTGTTGATGCATTAATGCGTTTAGATTTGGCTGCCGGCGTTGACGTGCAGATCAGCCTAGGTTAATTAAGAGGTTATGACAATGATTGGTTTAGTCGGTCGTAAAGTTGGTATGACTCGTATCTTCAATGAAGATGGCGTTTCTGTACCTGTTACTGTTATCGAAATCCAAGCAAACCGTGTAACTCAAGTTAAAACTCTTGAAAACGATGGCTATACTGCAATTCAAGTTACTACTGGTTCTAAAAAAGCGAGCCGTGTAACTAAGCCTGAAGCAGGCCATTTCGTGAAAGCAGGTGTTGAAGCTGGTCGCGGTTTATGGGAATTTCGTACAACTGAAGGTGAAGAATTCACTTTAGGTCAAGAAATTAATGTTGACATCTTCGCAGATGTTAAGAAAGTTGATGTTACTGGTACATCTAAAGGTAAAGGTTTCCAAGGTGGTGTTAAACGTTGGAATTTCCGTACTCAAGATGCGAGCCATGGTAACTCTTTATCACATCGTGTGCTTGGTTCTATTGGTCAAAACCAAACTCCAGGTCGTGTGTTTAAAGGCAAAAAAATGGCTGGACACTTAGGTGCTGAGCGTGTAACCGTTCAATCACTTGAAGTTGTTCGTGTTGATGCTGAGCGTAATTTATTATTAGTTAAAGGTTCTGTACCTGGTGCAACTAATAGTGATGTTATCGTAAAACCAGCAGTTAAAGCATAAGTCTAGGAGATAGAGATGGAATTACAAGTTGTAGGTGCAAACGCACTAACTGTTTCTGAAACTACCTTCGGACGTGAGTTTAATGAAGCATTGATCCACCAAGTAGTTGTTGCTTATGCAGCAGGTGCTCGTCAAGGTTCACGTGCGCAAAAAACTCGTGCTGAAGTGTCTGGTTCAGGTAAAAAACCTTGGCGTCAAAAAGGTACTGGTCGCGCTCGTGCTGGTGATATTAAATCGCCAATTTGGCGTTCTGGTGGTGTAACTTTTGCAGCGAAACCACAAGATCACAGCCAAAAAGTGAACAAAAAAATGTACCGTGGTGCAATCAAAAGCATTCTATCTGAGCTTGTTCGTCAAGATCGTTTAGTTGTAGTTGAAAAATTCGAAATTGATGCGCCAAAAACAAAAGCCTTAGTTCAAAAATTAAAAGATATGGCGTTAACTGACGCGCTTATCATCACTGCAAGTTTAGATGAGAATTTATTCTTAGCTGCACGTAACTTATATAAAGTTGATGTACGTGATGTGCAAGGTATTGATCCAGTCAGTTTAATCGCTTTTGATAAAGTGGTTGTAACTGTTGATGCAGTGAAACAAATTGAGGAGATGTTAGCATGATTCAACAAGAACGTTTGCTAAAAGTGTTAAAAGCACCTCACGTCTCTGAGAAAGCAACAAATAACGCTGAGAAGTCAAACACCATCGTTTTCAAAGTCGCTTTAGATGCCAACAAAGCAGAAATTGCAAAAGCTGTTGCTGAATTATTTGAAGTGAAAGTAGATTCTGTTCGTACTGTTGTCGTTAAAGGTAAAACTAAACGTCGTGGTACTAAGATGGGACATCGCAGTGACTGGAAAAAAGCTTATGTAACTCTTCAAGAAGGTCAATCACTTGACTTCGTTGAAGGTGCAGAGTAATTACGGAGGAGAAAGAAATAAATGGCTATCGTAAAATGTAAGCCGACCTCCGCTGGTCGTCGTCACGTTGTTAAAATCGTAAACCCTGAATTACATAAAGGGAAACCTTACGCACCATTATTAGATAGCAAATCTAAAACAGGTGGGCGTAATAATTTAGGACGTATTACTACTCGCCATATCGGTGGTGGTCATAAACAACATTACCGTTTAATCGATTTCAAACGTAACAAGTTAGATATCCCAGCGGTTGTTGAGCGTCTTGAATATGATCCAAATCGCAGCGCAAATATCGCTTTAGTGCTTTATAAAGATGGTGAACGCCGTTATATCTTAGCACCTAAAGGTTTAAGCGCAGGCGATCAAATCCAAGCAGGTGTAAACGCTCCAATTAAAGTTGGTAACTCATTACCAATGCGTAATATCCCTGTTGGTTCAACTGTACATAACGTTGAATTAAAACCAGGTAAAGGCGGACAACTTGCACGTTCTGCTGGTGCTTATGTACAAATTATTGCGCGTGAAGGTAACTATGTTACTTTACGTCTTCGCTCAGGTGAAATGCGTAAAGTATTAGCTGAATGTTCTGCAACCATTGGTGAAGTGGGTAATTCAGAGCATATGCTTCGCGTTCTTGGTAAAGCTGGTGCTAACCGCTGGAGAGGCGTTCGCCCAACAGTTCGTGGTACAGCAATGAACCCTGTTGATCACCCACACGGTGGTGGTGAAGGTCGTAACTTCGGTAAACACCCAGTTACTCCTTGGGGCGTTCAAACCAAAGGTAAGAAAACTCGCCATAACAAACGTACTGATAAATATATCGTACGTCGTCGTGGTAAATAATATTAATTAAATAAGAGGATTAGCCATGCCACGTTCTCTCAAGAAGGGTCCTTTCCTTGACCTACACTTGTTGAAGAAGGTAGAGAAGGCGGTGGAAAGCGGGGATAAAAAGCCAATTAAAACTTGGTCCCGTCGTTCAATGATCATTCCATCAATGATCGGATTGACCATCGCAGTCCATAATGGTCGTCAGCACGTTCCAGTTTATGTATCGGACGAAATGATTGGTCATAAACTCGGTGAATTTGCACCGACTCGTACTTACCGCGGACACGCTGCGGATAAGAAAGCTAAGAAGTAAGGGGTAAAAGATGGAAACTATCGCAAAACATCGTTACGCTCGCACTTCAGCGCAAAAAGCTCGTTTAGTTGCGGATTTAATCCGTGGTAAAAAAGTAGGTCAAGCATTAGAAATTTTAACTTTCACTAACAAAAAAGCAGCATCGCTTGTTAAGAAAGTGCTTGAGTCTGCAATTGCTAATGCAGAGCATAATGACGGTGCAGATATCGATGATCTAAAAGTGACTAAGATTTTCGTAGACGAAGGTCCTAGTATGAAACGTGTTATGCCACGTGCTAAAGGTCGTGCAGATCGTATTTTAAAACGTACAAGCCACATTACTGTGGTTGTGTCAGATCGTTAATTTAGTAGAGGAATAGCAATGGGTCAAAAAGTCCATCCAAATGGTATTCGCCTAGGTATTGTTAAGCCTTGGAGCTCTACTTGGTTTGCGAATACACAAGACTTCGCGTCTAACTTAGACGGCGATTTCAAAGTGCGTCAATTCTTAAATAAAGAATTAGCGAATGCTTCCGTTTCACGCATCACTATTGAGCGTCCAGCGAAAAGTATTCGTGTAACAATTCACACAGCTCGCCCAGGTATCGTAATTGGTAAAAAAGGCGAAGATGTTGAAAAATTACGTAACGCTGTTGCAGCTATCGCAGGTGTTCCAGCTCAAATCAACATCGCTGAAGTGAAAAAACCTGAATTAGATGCGAAATTAGTTGCAGATAGCATCGCTTCTCAACTTGAACGTCGAGTAATGTTCCGTCGTGCAATGAAACGTGCGGTACAAAATGCAATGCGTTTAGGTGCCAAAGGTATCAAAGTTGAAGTTAGCGGTCGTTTAGGTGGTGCAGAGATTGCTCGTTCAGAGTGGTATCGTGAAGGTCGTGTGCCATTACATACACTACGTGCGGACATCGATTATAACACTGCTGAAGCACACACTACATACGGCGTAATCGGCGTTAAAGTGTGGATCTTCAAAGGTGAAATTCTTGGTGGAATGGCTGCAATTGCACAACAACCAGAACAACAACCTACCACGCCTAAAAAGCCACGTGGTAAAGGTCGTAAGTAAGGAGAATTGCTAAATGTTGCAACCAAAACGTACAAAATTCCGTAAAGTCCAAAAAGGTCGTAACCGTGGAATTGCAGGTGGTACAGAAGTTAGCTTCGGTACCTTCGGTTTGAAAGCAGTTGGCCGTGGTCGTTTAACAGCTCGCCAAATTGAGGCAGCACGTCGTGCGATGACTCGTGCGATTAAACGTCAAGGTAAAATCTGGATCCGTGTTTTTCCAGATAAACCAATTACTGAAAAACCATTAGAAGTCCGTATGGGTAAAGGTAAAGGTAACGTTGAATACTGGGTAGCTTTAATCCAGCCGGGTAAAGTACTTTATGAAATGGATGGTGTGTCTGAAGAGCTAGCAAGAAATGCATTTGCACTTGCAGCGGCTAAATTGCCAATTAAGACCACATTCGTAACTAAAACGGTGATGTAATGAAAGCTCAAGAACTACGTACAAAAACTGTTGAAGAGCTGAATGCTGAATTGGTTAACTTGTTAGGTGAGCAATTCAAATTGCGTATGCAAGCAGCCACCGGTCAGCTTCAACAAACCCATCAGTTAAAACAAGTGCGTCGCAGTATTGCACAAGTGAAAACTGTATTAACCGAGAAGGCGGGTGAGTAATGACTGATAAAATTCGTACTGTGCAAGGTCGTGTAATTAGCGACAAAATGGATAAATCATTCACAGTTGCAATTGAACGCAAAGTGAAACACCCTCTTTATGGTAAATTTATCCGTCGTACAACTAAATTACATGTGCACGATGAAAATAACGAAGCAAAATTAGGTGATGTTGTTGAAATTAAGGAATGTCGTCCTCTTTCAAAAACTAAATCACATACTTTGGTTCGCGTTGTTGAAAAAGCAGTAATCTAATTTATTAGTTATCGCTTTAAATAAAATAATAGCCAATGGTAAATACCATTGGCTTTTTTGTTGATAAAAATAATAAAAATTTTGACCGCTCTTTGGTCAGGGAGAATTCAAAAATCTAGCAAGTGGCTAGATTAGTAATTATACCTCATTTTCTTGCTCTGCTTTTGCGATAAGCTCTCTGTTTTGATTTAGTTTTCTTAAATAGGCTATCTCAAAAACAGCAGGTATAGTAACTCGGTAAGCTGGGCCAGCAATGTCAGCTGCAGTCCATAATGCAGTGATTGTCCAGCCAATTGGCCCAGTTAGAATTGAGGCTGTTCGTACTAATAAGGCATTTCCACCTAAGGATAATCCTCGACCAATTAATGCTTTTAACACCGCATTTACGATGATTAAGGTTAATTTATAAGACTTGAAACCGCCAGCTCTAAACATTGCAATGAATGTTGTGGTAAGAATTTGAGTTGTTGGTTTATTCTCTGAAATGCCCAATTCTTTAAGTAGTTTCTGGCGTTCTTCCAATGACATTTCCTCAAAGGCATCAGTTAATACTTTCATTAATAGATTTTCTTCAATTTGTTGTACGGAAGAATATTTGTTGTAGTTGACTTTCATTTTATCGCACACATCGCAAAGTAATTCTTTATAAGGCACACCTCGACTGCCACGGAATAGATTTATAAAGGTATTTCCTCCAAATCGCTGAATTTCTGCGGCGATGTCTTCCCAATATTTTGAGTGTTGTGGATAATAACGTTTATAATCATTATTATGAGTAAGTTCCTCTGTAAAGCGCTTTTTTCCGTCTTTATCATGAGTTAAAAGATAAACAAGTTGATCTAATTCTTCAGATGAACAATCACTGAGAAACTCTAAATCGGGATCGTAACGATATGCCATAATAAATTTCCTTATAGTTGGTTAAAAAGTATTTATAGTCTAATTTTATGGGTTATACTTAACCAGCGACGAAAAGTTAGACTTAGCTACCCAAAATCATCAGTTACCTACCGAAAAGAGGCAATATGAAAGCAAAAGATATAGTTAGACAGAAAATTCGTGATATACGAGAAGATAAAAAAATTACCCAAGCGACAATGGCTGAGTTATTGCATATGTCAGAAGGTGGTTATGCTAAAATAGAAAGAGGAGAAACTGATCTTAAGATTGATAGGCTGGCGAATATCGCTCAAATTCTAGGGGTAGAAATGGTCGATTTAATTCCGTTTGGTGACGGACCGATTATTTTTAACCATTCTCATGATAATTCTACCAATTCTAGCCATTTTAATCTTGCACTGGGTGAGCCCGCTCTACAAAATGAGATTACTCATTTAAATCATATTATTGAAATGAAAAATGAAATTTTAGCCAGCCGAGAGCGTGAAATTGAGGGGCTAAAAACGCAAATTGTAGCCCTTGAGAAACTGATCACGGCTTTAGAGAAAGACGCCCATTAAGCGTAGTTTATTTTTTATTTCAGACGATGTATTAATTTTATGAAAAAACTCCTCGTCCTCCACACAGGAGGCACAATTTCAATGCACGCGGATAGCAGTGGAAAAGTGACACCAAATAGCCGTAATCCTATGACCAAAGTCGGTTTGGATTTACATAATATTGAATTGGAATCGGTGGATTTTCTTAACTTACCCAGCCCACATATTCGCCTTGAACATATGCTTGCACTAAGCCAGAAAATTAAGCAAGAGGCACGAAATTATGATGGTGTGGTGATTACACACGGGACGGATACACTGGAAGAAACGGCTTATTTTCTTGATACAATGCAACTTCCTAAAATACCTATCGTCATTACGGGGGCAATGCGTTCAAATAACGAGTTAGGCAGTGATGGCATTTATAATTACCTTTCTGCATTGCGCGTGGCAGTTTTTGAGAAAAGCGCAGATAAAGGCGTGTTAGTTGTTATGAATGATGAAATTCACGCGGCGAAATATGTAACCAAAACCCACACCACTAATGTTTCCACCTTTCAAACACCCACTCACGGTCCTTTGGGGGTGATTATGAAAAAAGATATTCTCTTTTTCAAAACCGCCGAGCCTCGCGTGCGTTTTGATTTAGAAACAGTGAGTGGAAATGTGCAAGTCATCAAAACTTATGCGGGAATGGATAGCTGGCTGTTTGAGCAATTAGATTTGCAACAATTGGACGGCTTAGTGATTGAAGCATTAGGGGCAGGAAATATTCCACCGCAAGCTGCGAAAGGATTACAGCGATTGCTAGCACATAATATTCCTGTTGCGTTAGTTTCTCGTTGTTTTAACGGTATTGCTGAGTCGGTTTATGGTTATGATGGCGGTGGGGCAAGTTTGCAGGAACAGGGCGTAATGTTTGTGAAAGAACTGAATGCTCCGAAAGCTCGCTTAAAATTACTCATCGCGCTGAATGCAGGATTACAAGGCGAGGCACTAAAAAGCTATATGGAAGGATAAAGAAAAAAGTTTAACATTTGCACCGCACTTTATTGTGGTGAGACGCATTGTAAGAAACCGCTAAAAGCGGTGGAATGTTTTGCGTTTGTCCCATTACAAGCATTAAAAGTGCGGTGAGATTTTTGGTAGAATTTTCATATATAGCAAAAGCCCCAGTGAGTTGGGGCTTTGTCTTATTGAGAGGAGATTAGAACTTCGCCAATAACATCGCTTCTAATTTTTCTTGGTCAATGGCAAATTTACGGATACCTTCAGCCAGTTTTTCGACGGCCATTGGATCGCTGTTATGTTGCCAGTAGAACTCGCTTTCTGTAAGTGGTTGTGGCTTAGCTTTCACTTCACCTTTATATTCTAGTTTGCGAGCAAGTGCGGTGTTATTTTCTTGCAATTCTTTTAATAAAGCAGGAGCAATGGTTAAGCGATCGCAACCGGCAAGTTCAGTAATTTCGCCTACGTTACGGAAACTTGCACCCATTACTACGGTCTGGTAGCCGTGTTGTTTGTAATAGTTGTAAATTTTAGTTACTGAAATCACACCGGGATCTTCTGCTGGTGCATATTCTTTTTTATCGCTGTTGGCTTTGTACCAGTCAAGAATACGACCGACGAATGGTGAAATTAAGTATACCCCCGCTTCAGCACAAGCACGAGCTTGGGCTTCTGAGAATAAGAGGGTTAAGTTACAGTTAATGCCTTCTTTTTCAAGAATTTCTGCTGCACGGATACCCTGCCAAGTGGAGGCAATTTTAATTAAAATACGATCATTGGAAACCCCAGCTTCATTATAAAGTGCGATTAATTTACGTGCTTTTTCAACAGTGGCTTGGGTATTGTAAGAAAGACGTGCATCCACTTCGGTAGAAATGCGTCCGGGTACGATTTTAAGAATTTCTAAACCGATATTTACCGCTAATTTATCTTCTGCATCAATAAGTTGCTGTGCTTTGTCAGCACTTTTGCTTTTGCCATAGGCTATGGCTTCGTCAATTAATGGCGCATATTGAGGCAATGCGGAGGCACTTAAAATGAGTGATGGGTTCGTGGTGGCATCTTGTGGTTGGTAGGTTTTAATGGCTTCGATATCTCCTGTATCTGCCACAACTACGGTCATTTCGCGTAATGCGTCTAATTGTGTTGTCATATTTACCTCTAATTTGATTGTTGGTTAAGTTGGAATACAATATCACATCTTATTGATGAGCATATAGCTATTTTAGCTCTAGTATTAATAGGTAGATTCTAAATTAAATTCAATGAATGAGGAAAAGAAAATCTGTGATCCTGATCACAATATAAGGAATGAATGATGAAAACACGTTGCAGTTGGGCCGAAGGCTCGTTTATTTATCAAGATTATCACGATAATGAATGGGGCAAGCCAGAATATGATAGTCTGAAATTATTTGAGAAAATTTGTTTAGAAGGACAGCAAGCAGGGCTTTCATGGATTACCGTTTTGAAAAAACGAGAGCCGTATCGTCAGGCATTTTTTCACTTTAATCCTGAAAAGATTGCGCAAATGACGGCACAAGATATTGATGAGAGAATGCAAAATGCCGGGCTTATTCGTCATCGTGCGAAATTAGAGGCAATTGTAAAGAATGCAAAAGCCTATTTAGCCATGCAAAAGTGCGGTGAAAATTTTAGCGATTTTATTTGGGCCTTTGTTAATCACCAGCCACAAATAAATGATGTCCCTGATTTATCCGCAGTGCCAGCGAAGACAGCGGTTTCAAAACAGCTTTCAAAGGCTTTAAAAAAACGTGGTTTTGTCTTTGTTGGAGAAACCACTTGTTATGCTTTTATGCAATCTATGGGGCTAGTAAATGATCATCTGAATAGCTGTTTTTGTAAGTATAAATAAAATGCTTTTTTCATCATTTTTCTTTATAATCGGCTTAATTTCACACCTTAAAAAATGGGTTATTAATGAAAAAAAATTACTACACGATGCTTTCTTTCTCAATTTTGACCGCACTTTATGGTGTACCAAGTTGGGCAAGTTTACAGCAGCAATGCTTAGCTGGCGTACCACAGTTTCAAGGTGAGGTGGTGCAGGGCGATCCAAACCAATTGCCTGTTTATATCGAGGCAGATCGCGCAGAATTAAATCAGCCTGTTAGTGCGCGTTATGAGGGTGATGTTGAGATTAAACAGGGTAATCGCCATTTAACTACCCAAATTGCAGAAATTGTTCAACGTGGCGAAGGGGCTAATGTACAGCGTTTTGCTTATGCTAAGAAGGGGTTTGATTATAAAGATAATCTTATCAATTTGTCAGGGCATTCTGCCAAGATAAACTTGAATAATAAAGATGCGGATGTAGAGAGCGCAGATTACCAATTTGTTGGGCGTCAAGGGCGAGGTAATGCACAACACGTTGAGCTACGTAATGATTATCGCTTACTTAAAAATGCGACTTTTACGTCTTGTTTGCCTGATGATAATAGTTGGTCGATTGAAGCAAGTGAAATGCGTCAGCATATCCAAGAAGAATACGCCGAAATGTGGCACGCACGCTTTAAAGTACATGGCGTGCCGATTTTCTATACCCCTTATTTGCAACTCCCTATCGGCGATCGCCGTCGTTCTGGTTTGT
Organism: Avibacterium sp. 21-595; assembly: GCF_023611905.1. Lineage (NCBI taxonomy): Bacteria > Pseudomonadati > Pseudomonadota > Gammaproteobacteria > Pasteurellales > Pasteurellaceae > Avibacterium > Avibacterium sp. 21-595. Next base: position 297,317 of record NZ_CP091455.1, read on the forward strand.
TAATTCCAAATGTGGGAATGTCTAGCCGTGATGGTTATTCGTATGCACAGCCAATTTATTGGAACATTGCCCCCAATTTTGATATGACCGTAACACCAAAATATATGTCAAAACGAGGCTGGCAATTTAACGGTGAAACACGTTATCTCACGCAAATTGGTGAGGGACTAATTGCAGGAGAATATTTAGCACGTGATCGCTATGATGATTACCAAGGCGACAACCGCTCTCGTCATTTATTCCACTGGCGACATAGTTCCAGTTTCTTAGAAAATTGGCGTTTAAATGTGGATTACACAAGGGTAAGCGATAAACGTTATTTCTCTGATTTTGATTCTGCTTATGGGCGCAGTACAGATGGTTATGCCGATCAAAATTTCCGTATTGCTTACTATCAGCCGAACTACAATTTCGCTTTATCGGCGAAACAGTTCCAAGTGTTTGACGATGTGGATATCGGACCTTATCGTGTTTTTCCACAATTAGATTTTAATTATTATCGCGATGGGCTTGCTAACGGCTTAATGGATTTCCGCGTATTCTCACAAATTTCGCGTTTTGAGAATGACAGTGCCTTAATGCCGAAAGCTTGGCGTTATCATCTTGAACCAAGCCTTAATATTCCGCTTACAAACCGTTACGGCAGTGTGAATATTGAAACAAAACTTTACGCTACTCACTATAATCAAACAAAAGGAAAAGGGCAAAATGCGGAAGAGATTGAACGCTCGGTAACCCGTGTCTTGCCACAAGTGAAGGTTGATTTTCAAACCTTATTTGCAAGCAAAGAAACCTTGTTTGATGGCTATACACAAACGATTGAACCACATATTCAATATCTTTATCGCCCTTATAAGGACCAAAGCAATATCGGTTCAAAATTAAATAGCCAATATCTTGGTTTTGGTTATGATTCCGCATTATTGCAACAAGATTATTTTTCCTTGTTCCGTGATCGCCGTTATAGTGGATTAGATCGCATTGCCTCAGCGAATCAGTTTACCCTCGGGGGAACAACGCGTTTTTATGATAAAGAAGGGAATGAGCGTTTTAATCTCTCTTTAGGGCAAATTTATTACCTCAGTGATTCAAGGATTGATAATAACCCAAACAATAGTAGTGATCGTTCCACTTCCTCTTGGTCATTAGAAACCAATTGGCGAATTAATAAACAATGGAACTGGCGTGCAAGTTATCAATATGATACGAGCTTACATCAAACTTCTTTGGCAAATACCGTATTAGAATTTAATCCAAGTGGTAATAACCTCGTTCAATTAAGTTATCGCTATGCCAGCCAGCAATATATTGACCAAAATCTCACTGGTGCAAATGCGTATAATCAAGACATTAAACAGCTTGGTTTAGTGGCCGCGTGGGAAATTGCGGACAAATGGGCAGTGGTTGGGCATTATTACCAAGATCTAGCCTTGAAAAAGCCTGTTGAGCAATATCTCGGGGTAAAATACAACACCTGCTGTTGGTCGGTGGGAGTAGGGGCGCGCCGTTATGTAACAAGCAAAGAAGGACAAACGTCAAACGAAGTGCTTTACGATCATAGTTTTGGGGTAAATTTTGAGTTACGTGGCTTAGGCACCACCGATCACCGTAGCGGCATTGAAAAAATGCTAAAAGCAGGAAAATTACCTTATATTCAATCATTTAGCTTATATTAAAGTAATCATAAGAAAGTAAAAAATAGATTGTTTTAGCTGCATCTTAAAAGTTGGAATCAACAAGCAATTTATTAAGGTGCAGACTTTTTGTATTACGTAATAAAACTTAGCAGTTCAAATAATCTGTTATTTAACGCGGAATATCCCTATTTTATATTTTGGAATAGGTTGTTTAGATGTTATAAGCTAATGGTTTTAGGTTCTTGAGAAGTGTTAGTAAATGGTTTATTACTCAAACCTAAAATGGTGGGTAACGGAATTTAAGTTCCTAAGAATGTGAGAGTTACATAGAAACTGTCAAGATTTGTTTTTAAGGAGCAATAGCAGTCGTCATTGATTTTTTTTTGTATTTAGGATGGGTAATGGGAAAATGTAAAGAAAATAAATGAAAAAGCACTGGTGTAATCCAGTGCTTTTTATGTTGTTTGGCTTTAGAACGCTACCGCACTTTTAAGTTTTTTCAGTGCATTGGTTTCAAGCTGGCGAACACGTTCAGCGGAAATATTATATTTCGCAGCTAAATCTTGTAGCGTTGCTTTATTTTCATCTAACCAACGTGCTTTGATAATATCTTGGCTACGTTCATCTAAACCTTCAAGCGCTGCGGCAACCTGATCTGCAGCTTGAGTTTCGTAATTTTCATTTTCTAATTCTGCGGCAAAATTTGAGTTTCTGTCCTCAAGATAAAGCGCTGGAGCATAACTTTCATCATCGTCATCATTAGAAAGATCAAAGCCAACGTCTGCTCCTGTCATACGGCTTTCCATTTCAATGACATCTTGTTTTGATACGCCTAGTTCCTCGGCCACCATATCCACTTCATTATCATTGAACCAACCTAAGCGTTGTTTAGTTTTGCGTAGGTTAAAGAATAATTTACGTTGTGCTTTCGTCGTTGCCACTTTGACGATACGCCAGTTACGTAGTACATATTCGTGAATTTCTGCTTTAATCCAATGTACAGCAAAGGAAACAAGGCGAACGCCCACTTCAGGGTTAAAGCGTTTTACCGCTTTCATTAAGCCAATGTTACCTTCTTGAATTAAATCAGCTTGTGGCAATCCATAACCAGAATAACCACGCGCAACGTGGATCACAAAGCGAAGATGAGACAAAATCAATTTTTTGGCTGCCTCAAGATCCTCTTTATAATACAAACGTTCCGCTAATTCCTTTTCTTCCTCTGCAGTTAGCATAGGATATTCGTTTGCAGCACGGATATAGCCTTCTAAGCTGCCTTGAGGAACTAACATTAGAGCTTGTGTATCTTTGTTCATCATATTCCTTCTTATTTTATGCCCAATTTGGGTTTATTTATAACATAATTTATTATAAGGTCAATCGATTATAACGATTAATTTATCCTTTTCTTGTAAATTTAGACTATTGTGAGATCAGAAAGTTCATTTCTTTTGATTAAATTTTTACGCAATAAAATAAATCTAATTTAGTCAATTGCAAAGCTAGGGAATTTGCTTTGTTATGACTAATCTAAGTGTTGCCACAATGAGAAATCCGATGCACAAGCTGGCAACGATGAACATCGTTAAACCTAAATGTTGTAGGGCAAGGCTGAGGTTCTCTCCTTTGCCGTAAAGACGAATGCCTACTCCAGCCATTGAGGCTAAGCCAAATGAAAATGCCCAATAAGTGAGACGGAATTGTTTGCCGATCCAAGGTAGTAGGCGAATTAAAAATAATAATTGTAGCAAGCCGTATCCGATCAAACTTTTCACTATCCAATCAATATGACCGCCATTTAAGGCAAGATAGGCTGAACAGCAAACAAAAGCAGGCGCAAGTTGGATACCAATCGTTGGGCGAATTGCTGTTGGCAATTCAGTTAAATTGCGTAAACGTTGTTGCACGGCGGGTTCAAGAATAATCCACGCAATCACTCCTGCACCGAAAAATAACATTCCTAATTCTGAATAACCTAATAAGCCTAATGCCGTTGCACTGACGAAATTTGCTGCGACGGTTGGCAAATATAGCACAGGGGTCGTGGCATCTTGTGGATGAATACCACGCCATAATCCACCGTAACGGTAGGTAGAAAATGCAAGTTGTGCCACAATGCCAAGCCCAACTAAATATTGTGCCAATCCTTTACTATAAGGTGATAATCCCATCGCGATTAATAAAAGTGTAATTGGGATCAGGCTGACGAAACAGCCTAAAATTGGGTGATGCAATTCTGCTTTAGCTTGGATGGGATAGCGTATCCATTTATACACATAAATCGAAAATAGTATCCCCCAAAGCAAGGCTGCAAAGCCGATCAAGGTTTCTGCGATAAGCGTTGGCACAGCCAACACATTAGCACTATAACGCCACGCTAAACCGAGTGCAGAAATGCCCAATACAATACTGAAATAGTTTACCCCAATAGGAAAAGGCTTGGCTTGCGACATTATTTTCCCTCTGCTATTGCAGGTACAAGGCGGTATTCTTTTCCTTCTGTTATCACAGCAAACAATAAATCAATATTGGGGTGTTTACCGGGGAATTGTTTCGCATCCGCTGTATGTTCAGCGAAAAGTTGCAAACCTTTCTCTGCACAAGTGCGGTCTAATTTTCCGTTAAATTCTTGCGCAAGGGCATTATACACGCGCAATGAGCCAAGTTTGCCAGCAATGGCAGGAATGTGATGAAGTGGTGTTTCACCGTCAAATACGCTTAAGCCCGAAAGGTGATCGATAGTAGGTAAGGTTTCTAAAATTGTTTTGAAATCCATTTTGTTTCCTTTTTAGTTAAATGATAATAATGATTAATGTTGCGATGAAATAAATTGTTCGCTGTCAATTTCGCCTTTCGCACCGACAAAACGAACTTCAGGTTGTAAATACACCGCAAATTTTTCTGCCACAGTTTGACGAATATGATGGGCAAGGTTCGCCACATCTTTACCACTTGCTTGTGCCTTATTAATCAGTACCAACGCTTGATTTTGATGTACTGCCGCACCACCAAGTTGATAGCCTTTTAAGCCACATTGATCAATGAGCCAACCGGCGGCTAACTTCACCGTGCCATCTGGCTGCGGATAGTTCGGTATCTCGGGGTATTGGTGTTTTAATTGTGCAAAAAGTGCGCTGGAAATAACGGGATTTTTGAAAAAACTTCCTGCGTTGCCCAATTCTTGTGGATTAGGCAACTTCGCACGGCGTACCGTACAGACTTCAGTGAAAATGTCTTCGGCTTTTACCGTCGCAGGATCAAAACGCGAAAGGGTGCCATAACTTAATACAGGCTGCCAATCTTTAGCTAATTTTAATCCGACTGCAACAATCATATACCCCTCTTTATATTGATGTTTGAAGAGGCTTTCACGGTAGCCAAATTGACATTCAGCCTTGTTTAAACGGAAGATTTCGCCTGTATTAAGGTTAAGTACCTCTACATAATCGCACAGATCTTTAAATTCTACCCCGTAAGCACCGATATTCTGGATTGGGGCGGAGCCGACACAGCCGGGGATTAATGCCAAATTTTCCAAACCATAAATACCTTGTTCCAAGCTCCAGTGAACCAGCTCGTGCCAATTTTCGCCCCCTTGGACGTGAAGATAATGAAAGTGCTCATCTTGGTGATGTTCAATGCCTTTTAACGCATTTATCAGTACGATTCCGTTAAAATCTTCCACAAATAACACATTGCTACCTTGCCCAAGAAAAAGCACGGGAAGCTGTTGCTGTTGAGCTTCTTGCCAAAGAGGGAGGATTTGTTCAAGTGCGGTGATTTTTTTTACAATTTTTGCTTGCGCATTTATTCCAAATGTATGAAATGGTTGAAGATTTTCCATTTTATTCCTTAACGTCTATAATTTATTTGGCAGTGTCATTTTCACTTCTGTACCGCCTTCAGGGCGATTATTGATGCTTAGTATAGCATTGAGTTGGGCGCTGCGTTCATTCATTATATTTAAACCGTAATGCCCAGCTGGTTCATCGAGGCTAGGAATGCCCACGCCATTATCTCGCACCAACAGCTCATATTCTCCGTCTTCATTGGTGTGAGCAACCACTTCAATTTCTGTACCTTGAGAATGTTTAATCGCATTTAATGCTGCCTCGCGGACAATTTGCAAGGCGTGTACGAGCTGTTGCGCATTGAAAGTGTGAGACGGTAAACTACATTCCACCCGCATTTTCATTGTTGTTTGATTGCGTAAAGAGTCAATCACTTGTTCAAGTGCAAGCTGTAAATTTGCTTCTTGCACCGTTAAACGGAAGGTGGCAAGCAATTCGCGCAGTTGAACATAACCATCATTTAAGGCTTGTTCAAAATCACGAATAATTGTCAGGCTTTTTTCTTTATTTTGCTCGCCATCCTTGTTCAGATTGTGCTTTAGCAAGGTGAGTTGAATTTGTAAATACGCCAGCACTTGTGCCAATGAATCGTGTAATTCTCGTGCAATAATTGACCGCTCTTCCATTAATAAAAGCTGTTGTTGCTGACGTTGCGTATGGTGGAAATACAGTGAACGGCTCAACATTTGTGAGACATTTTGCATTGTGCGCAAATCAGGGCAAGGCAGCCCCGCTTGCCAAGACAGTCGCCCAAGTTTATCCCCTTCAACACAAAGTTCCATTTGTTGTGTTGAGAGTGGGGCTTCTTTCTCACCGAGCTGGATATTCCAATGTTCTGCGCCATATACCAGTAATTCAATATAGCGTAAATGTTCATTGACTTTTATTTGTTTTAAGACTTGCTTGAGTAACGTAGGATCGATATTATTCGTGGTAACTAATTGAGAACATTGGTAAAGCATTGAAAGAGAGCGGTTAGCTTGGCTCAATTTTTGTGTTTTCTCATTGACCTTTTCTTCCAGCCCTGCATACAGCTTTTTCAAATCACTCGCCATTTGGGTAAAAACTAACGCAAGTCGTCCGATTTCATCATTATTATTACTATCTAGTGGAATGTGGTTGAATTGCCCAATTTGCACTTGGGTACTTGCTAAGGCTAATTTTTCCAACGGTTTTACCATTTGTTTTTTGGTAAACCACACCACATAAGACACCATTGCGACAATAGAAAGCATTGCAAAAAGAATGCAATATACTGCAAGATAAAGTTTTTTCTCAGCAAAATGTTGTAAATCTTCAACAAATTGGTTCACTTCAGCAACGTAGTTTGCTACTTCTTTTTGATAGGAAGGATAATTCATTTGTTTGGCATAATTCTCCATTTCCTTCCAACGTACAATCAGATGTTGATAAGCCTGCTTAATATCATTGGGCATAAAAAACTGATGGTTAATATCCGTTAAGGTAGAGGAATGTAAGGTGGAACGGTATTGAAGTAAATTTTTTGACACTAACTCAGGTGCATGTTCCATTTCGTATAAAATACGATAACTTTGCATTCGTAATGAACCGGATATATTGATTAATTCGGCATCAGATTTATTACTTAGCATAATAATTAAACTTAATACACTAATCACCGTTGCAAAAATAATAATAAGTAGCAAGTAATTAGCAATTTTGGTGGCAACAGAGTGTTTTCTTATTTTCACGAATTTTTAGTATCAAATATAATTCTAATCTTTCAGCATTTTAACAAAAAAATTCTTTTTTCATAGAAATGTTAGTCAATGAGTTAAAGGAAGTAATTTATCGCCTTATCTGACACTGGAATAATTTTGATCTAAAACAATAAATGAGTTTTTAATCGGATAAATACTTAATTTAGGTTATTAAAAATAGACCAATCCCTCAAGAGAATAGTAAGCCTAGTAAAAGTTATTTGAGTCGTGGTCAATATCACCATTTAAATAAAATTGAGTGAACCTACTAGCGCTCAATATATGATATATCCACAGGAATAAAAATGTTAAATAAACACTCGACTATCCCAATGGATAAAGCGGAAGATTGGAACGTTTGTGGCGTGATTGTTCAATGTAATCCGCAAAAAATTGAAAAAATTAAGACCGCACTTTTAGCGGTACCTTATACCGAAGTGCCTGCCGAAGATGTTGAAAAAGGCAAGTTGGTGGTGGTGATGCAATCGCACGATCAACATCTTTTGCTCGAGCAAATGGAGCAAGCACGCAATATTGATGGCGTGATTACCGTATCTTTAGTCTATCATCAACAAGATGAAGGCAATGATGAATAATTAATCATACTCGTGGGGGAAATGAGATGAATTTAAGTCGCCGAGACTTTATGAAAACCAATGCAGCCGTTGCCGCTGCAGCGGTTGCTGGATTAACCATTCCAGTAAAAAATGTGGAAGCCACACAGGATAACAGTATCAAATGGGACAAGGGTGTTTGCCGTTTCTGTGGTACAGGCTGTGGAGTATTAATTGGTACGCAAAATGGACGTGTTGTGGCATCACAAGGGGATCCTGATGCGGAAGTAAACCGTGGATTAAACTGTATTAAAGGTTACTTCTTACCAAAAATTATGTATGGAAAAGACCGTCTAACTCAGCCAATGTTACGTATGAAAGACGGTAAATATGATAAAAATGGTGATTTCACGCCAGTAACTTGGGATACCGCTTTCAAAACGATGAAAGAAAAATTCTTGGCGGCAATGAAAGAACGTGGTCCGAATGGAGTGGGAATGTTCACCTCTGGGCAAAGCACCATTTTTGAAGGTTACGCGAAAGCCAAACTTTGGAAAGCTGGTTTCCGTTCTAATAATATTGATCCAAATGCGCGTCATTGTATGGCTTCCGCGGCGGTTGCATTTTTGCGTACCTTTGGTATTGATGAGCCGATGGGTTGCTATAACGATATTGAAGAAGCAGAAGCTTTCGTGTTGTGGGGTTCAAATATGGCAGAAATGCACCCAATTTTATGGTCGCGTATTTCTGATCGCCGTTTATCTAATCCTGATGTTAAAGTGGCCGTGCTTTCTACCTTTGAGCATCGCAGTTTTGAACTTGCCGATAATGGAATGGTTTTCACACCACAATCAGATTTAGTGATCTTGAACTACATCATTAATTATTTAATTCAAAATGACGCGATTAATTGGGATTTCGTTAATAAACATACTAAATTTAAACGTGGTGAAACCGATATTGGTTATGGCTTGCGTGATAGCGATCCGCGCCAAAAAGCAGCAAAAAATGCTAATAGCGGTAAAATGTATGACAGTAACTTTGAAGAACTCAAAGCCCTTGTGTCTGAATATACCCTTGATAAAGCACACGAAATGTCAGGCGTACCAAAAGAGCAACTTGAAAGTTTGGCGCAGCTTTATGCCGATCCAAAACGAAAAATTGTTTCGTTCTGGACAATGGGCTTTAACCAACATACGCGTGGTGTGTGGGCAAACCACTTGATTTATAACATTCACTTATTAACTGGGAAAATCTCCATTCCGGGCTGTGGACCATTCTCATTAACCGGTCAGCCATCTGCTTGTGGTACCGCGCGTGAAGTGGGTACCTTTATCCACCGCTTACCGGCTGATATGGTGGTAACAAAACCTGAACATCGTGCTAAAGCAGAGAAAACGTGGAAAATTCCAGCAGGTGTGATCACCGATAAACTAGGCTATCACGCTGTGGCACAAAGCCGTGCATTAAAAGATGGCAAAATGCGTGTGTTATGGCAAATGTGTACTAACAATATGCAAGGTGGCCCAAATATCAATCAAGAAACTTTCCCGGGTTGGCGTAATCCTGAAAACTTTATCGTGGTTTCCGATCCCTATCCAACAGTCTCCGCATTAGCCGCAGATTTAATGTTACCAACCGCAATGTGGGTAGAAAAAGAAGGGGCTTACGGTAATGCCGAACGCCGCACACAAGTATGGCGTCAGCAAGTGAAAGCACCGGGTGAAGCAAAATCTGACTTATGGCAATTAGTAGAATTTTCAAAATACTTCACAACGGATGAAGTCTGGCCCGCTGACATTTTAGATGCAAATCCAGAATTTAAAGGCAAAACATTATATGAGGTGTTATACCGCAACGGTAATGTAGATAAATATTCTAATGCAGAGCTAAATGATCGCCTAAATGATGAAGCTTATGATTTTGGTTTCTACATTCAAAAAGGATTATTTGAAGAATATGCCTCTTTCGGTCGTGGACATGGACATGATTTAGCAGATTATGATCTCTATCATAAAGCACGTGGTTTACGTTGGCCTGTGGTTGATGGCAAAGAGACATTGTGGCGTTATCGTGAAGGCTATGATCCTTATGTCAAAGCTGGTGAAGGCGTGGCATTCTATGGTCAGCCTGATAAACGTGCCGTGATCTTAGCGGTTCCTTATGAGCCACCAGCGGAAGTGCCTGATGAAGAATATGATTTATGGTTATCTACGGGGCGTGTATTAGAACATTGGCATACTGGCACAATGACTCGCCGTGTTCCTGAATTACACCGTTCATTCCCGAATAACGTCGTTTGGATGCACCCAAATGATGCGAAAAAACGGGGATTACGTCATGGTGATAAGATCAAAGTGTCTTCACGTCGTGGTGAAATTATTTCTTATGTGGATACCCGTGGACGTAATAAATGTCCTGAAGGCTTAGTCTTTACCACTTTCTTTGATGCAGGTCAGCTTGCTAATAAACTTACGTTAGATGCAACCGATCCTATTTCTAAAGAAACGGACTTCAAAAAATGTGCCGTTAAAGTGGAAAAAGCTTAAAAAAATAACCGCACTTTGATATAGCTAAAGTGCGGTGAAAAAACGATGAAAAAATTAACCCAAACACCGGAACGCCGTAAATTTTTTAAAGACGCTGCTCGTACTGCGGGCGGATTAGCAGGTCTTGGCATTTTACTCGGACTTCAACAAGAGCAAAGCCTTGCACGTCAAGGCGTGGCATTACGTCCACCGTTTGCCCTTGAAGATGAGAAAAAATTCGCCGCTGCCTGTATTCGCTGCGGACAATGTGTGCAAGCCTGTCCTTATGAAATGTTACATCTTGCTTCCTTGCTTTCACCTATGGAAGCTGGCACACCTTACTTTATCGCACGGGAGAAACCTTGCGAAATGTGTGAAGATATTCCTTGTGCAAAAGCCTGTCCAAGTGGGGCGTTAGATTCTACACAGAATAATATTAACGACGCTCGAATGGGCTTATCGGTGTTGCTAGATCACGAAACTTGCTTAAATTGGCAAGGCTTACGCTGTGATGTGTGTTATCGCGTTTGTCCGCTTATTGACAAAGCGATCACGTTAGAAATGCAACGTAATGATCGCACGGGTAAACACGCATTATTTATCCCAACTGTGCATTCTGAGGCTTGCACAGGTTGCGGAAAATGTGAAGAGGCCTGCGTACTGGACGAGGCGGCAATTAAAGTGTTACCTCTCTCTTTAGCAAAAGGAATGTTGGGTAAACATTATCGCTTAGGTTGGCAAGAAAAAGAAAAGGCAGGGCATTCTCTTGCCCCTGAGGATATGATTTCTCTACCTGTACGCAAACCGGAGGGGCGTTAATGGCAAATTCACCGAAATATGCAGGAAGAGAAGCAAGAGAAAAGCTTGGTTTATGGCGTGCTAATCGCTTTTTGTTTTGGCGTCGTTTAACCCAGTTAAGCATTCTCGCAATGTTTCTAAGTGGCCCTTGGCTTGGCGTGTGGATTTTGCGTGGCAATTATAGTGGGAGTCTATTTTTAGATTTAATCCCAATGAGTGATCCCCTCATTACCGCAGAAAGCCTTGCAACAGGTCATTTACCAAACTTCACAACGCTACTTGGTGCGAGTATTGTGATCGCCCTTTATGCTTTGTTAGGAAGCAAAATATTTTGTGGCTGGGTTTGTCCGTTAAACCTTGTTACCGACAGTGCAGCTTGGTTAAGACGTAAATTAGGCATTCGGCAAAATGCCAAAATCCCACGTGGATTACGCTACGGTATTTTATTGATGATTCTTATCGGCAGTGCAATGAGTGGCATTATGTTGTGGGAATGGATCAACCCGGTGAGTGCATTTGGACGTGCGTTAATTTATGGCTTTGGTGCAACGACTTGGTTAATTTTAGCGATATTTTTATTTGATTTATTGATTGCAGAGCATGGCTGGTGTGGGCATTTATGCCCTATCGGGGCAACTTATGGCTTAATTGGTGCGAAAAGCATTGCACGTATTAAAGTCATTGATCGCACACGCTGTGATAATTGTATGGATTGCTACAATGTTTGCCCTGAGCCACAAGTGTTACGTAGCCCATTGCACGGCAAAAAAGACGAAAGCCTGCTCGTGCTTTCTAAAGATTGTATCAGTTGCGGACGTTGCATTGATGTTTGTGCTGAAAACGTATTTACTTTTACCACTAGATTTAATCATTCGGGGGAATAAAATGATTAAAAAAACCTTAGTAATTTTAACCGCACTTTTCGCCACCAGCGTAATGGCAGCGGAAGATAACATTGACAACTATTTACAAGGGGCGGCAGAAGATGTGAAGCCAGCTTTCCACAATGTACCAAAACAAAGTGAGCTGCCAGCACTTAACTATGTAAATCAGCCACCAACAATTCCACATAGTGTGAAAAATTATCAAGTGACGAAAAATGTCAATCAGTGCTTAAACTGCCACAGTGTTGAAGCATCACGCATTACAGGGGCAACACGCATTAGCCCAACGCACTTTATGGATCGCCAAGGCAACATTGTGGGCGGTGAAACCTCACCAAGACGTTATTTCTGCTTACAATGCCACGTTTCACAGTCTGATGTCGAGCCAATCGTGCCAAATGAATTTAAACCTATGAAAGGTTACGGAGAATAAAAATGTTGAAATTGATCAAAAAGTTTTGGCATTGGTTTCGCTCACCGAGTCGTATGGCAGTCGGTGTTTTAATCACGTTATCGTTTATTGCTGGTATTCTCTTTTGGGGAGGATTTAACACCGCTCTTGAACATACCAATACGGAAGAATTCTGTTCAAGCTGTCATATGAATGATGTTGTGCCAGAATATCGCCAATCTGTGCATTATATGAACCGCACAGGCGTGAAAGCCACTTGTGCGAACTGCCATTTACCGCACGAATTTATTCCTAAATGGGCAAGAAAAATCAAAGCAGCAACAGAAGTTTATGCACACCTTACAGGTAAAGTGGACACCAAAGAAAAATTTGAAGCTGCTCGCCTAGAAATGGCAGAACGTGAATGGGCAAGAATGAAAGCCAATAACTCACAAGAATGTCGCAACTGTCATAATTTTGAGGCAATGGATTTCACGCAACAAAAAACAGTGGCAGAGAAAATGCACGCGATGGCGATTAAAGAAGGGAAAACCTGTATTGATTGCCATAAAGGGATTGCTCACCACTTACCGAATATGAAAGACGTGAGATCAGGTTTCCTTCCAGAGAAAGCTGAAGGTAGCAAAGAACACTAATTTTTCCTCAGCGAAAAAGATATTTGGTTGAATTGGTATCAATAAACGAAAAAGCCCTGTATAATAGCAGGGCTTTTTATTTTCCCGTTGGCGTGCGGCTATCAAAAATGATCTTTGGTAAGAGATTAAGTGCGGTCTTTTTTTGAGATGATTTTTGCTAGTCGCAATTGGGAAAAGTAGTGAAATCAACTGGTTAGATAAAAGGTTGATTTACGAAAAGCATTTCACGCGGAATATTCCGCACTTATTTCATTTAATTGAAAGGAAAATATTGTGAATCCAATTGTTAAACAATTTAAATATGGTCAGCACACGGTAACCTTAGAAACCGGTGCAATTGCCCGTCAAGCCACGGCAGCAGTGATGGCGAGTATGGACGATACCAGCGTTTTCGTTACTGTGGTAGCGAAAAAAGAGGTTAAAGAAGGACAAGATTTCTTCCCATTAACGGTAAATTATCAAGAGCGTACTTATGCAGCGGGACGTATTCCGGGAGGATTTTTCAAACGTGAAGGCCGTCCATCAGAAGGTGAAACCTTAATTGCACGTTTAATCGATCGTCCAATTCGTCCATTATTCCCTGAAGGCTTTTTCAACGAAATTCAAATCGTGGCAACCGTGGTTTCGGTAAATCCACAAATTAGCCCTGATTTAGTCGCAATGATTGGGGCTTCTGCGGCACTTACTCTTTCAGGCGTGCCATTTAACGGACCAATTGGTGCGGCGCGCGTTGGTTTTATTGATGGTCAATTTGTTTTAAACCCAACCACGAGCGAACAAAAACAAAGCCGTTTAGACTTAGTGGTAGCAGGCACCGATAAAGCCGTATTAATGGTGGAATCGGAAGCGGATATTTTAACCGAAGAACAAATGTTAGCCGCAGTGGTGTTCGGTCATCAACAGCAACAAGTGGTGATTGAAGCGATTAAAGAATTTGCTCAAGAAGCAGGTAAACCTCGTTGGGATTGGCAGCCTCCAGCACCAGATACTGCGTTGATTGATAAAGTGAAAGCATTAGCCGAAAGCCGTTTAGGCGATGCTTATCGTATTACCGAAAAACAATCACGTTATGAGCAAATTGATGCGATTAAAGCAGACGTTGTGAGCCAACTCACAGCGGAAGATGAAACCATCAGTGAAGGAAAAATTGTTGATATTATTACCGCACTTGAAAGTCAAATCGTTCGTTCACGCATTTTAAATGGTGAGCCTCGTATTGACGGTCGTACCGTGGATACGGTGCGTGCGTTGGATATTTGTACCGGTGTATTACCACGTACACATGGTTCAGCGATTTTCACTCGTGGTGAAACTCAAGCGTTGGCAGTGGCAACCTTAGGTACAGAGCGTGATGCACAAATTATTGATGAATTAACTGGTGAAAAAACCGATCATTTCTTATTCCACTACAACTTCCCGCCATATTCTGTGGGTGAAACGGGTATGATCGGCTCACCAAAACGCCGTGAGATTGGTCACGGTCGCTTGGCAAAACGTGGCGTGGCTGCGGTAATGCCTAGTTTGAGCGAATTCCCTTATGTTGTTCGTGTTGTTTCTGAAATTACCGAATCAAATGGTTCTTCATCAATGGCTTCAGTATGTGGCGCATCATTAGCTTTAATGGATGCGGGTGTACCAATTAAAGCGGCGGTTGCGGGTATTGCAATGGGCTTAGTGAAAGAAGACGAAAAATTTGTCGTGCTTTCTGATATTTTAGGTGATGAAGATCACTTAGGTGATATGGACTTTAAAGTTGCAGGGACACGCGAAGGGGTAACTGCACTGCAAATGGATATCAAAATTGAAGGAATTACGCCTGAAATTATGCAAATTGCGCTTAATCAAGCGAAAGGGGCAAGAATGCACATTCTTGGTGTAATGGAACAAGCCATTCCTGCACCGCGTGAAGATATTTCAGATTTTGCACCGCGTATTCACACGATGAAAATCGATCCGAAGAAAATTAAAGATGTGATCGGTAAAGGTGGTGCTGTGATCCGCTCATTAACGGAAGAAACGGGTACCTCGATTGATATTGATGATGACGGTACAGTGAAAATCGCAGCCGTGGATAATAATGCGGTGAAAGAAGTAATGGCTCGCATTCAAGATATCACTGCAGAAGTGGAAGCGGGTGCAATCTATCAAGGTAAAGTAACTCGCCTTGCTGATTTCGGTGCATTTGTTTCATTAGTAGGCAATAAAGAAGGCTTAGTTCACATTTCACAAATTGCTGATGAACGTGTAGAGAAAGTAAGTGATTACTTGACTGTTGGTCAGGAAGTGAGCGTGAAAGTGGTTGAGATTGATCGTCAAGGTCGTATCCGTTTAACGATGAAAGATATTGCTCCAAAACAAGAAACAAGCCAACCAGAAGAGATTGTGCTTGACGTTAGCGAGCAAGAATAACAAACTCTGCTCCCTACTTGTTAGGGAGCTATTTTCCTTAATGGAAAACTGGCTGACATTGTCAGTCAGGTATACTTAAGCTAAAAAGCTAAGGCTAAACAATGATGCAATGTAATTGGCGTATAAAATCTCTCAGATTGTTTTCAATCTGGTGTTTTGCGTTGTTACTTGTCGGCTGTGTAGATTCGCAACCATTTATGGCAAAAAATAAATTGCTCATTGCGACACAGACACCAAATAGCCATCTTGAGCAAGAAATTATGATTGCTCGGATTAGCCAAGTATTACAAATTGGCGGAATGGATAAAAAAGATCGTGCTTCCTTACATTTTGAGCGAGGCGTGCTGTATGACGCTCTTGGTCTTTGGGGATTAGCACGTTATGACTTTTTGCAGTCTTTAATTTTTCAGCCAAAAAATGCCGCACTTTATAATTATTTAGGCGTCTATCAGCTTATTAATGAAAATTATGATGAGGCTTTAGAAGCGTTTAATGTGGCATTGGAATTTAATCCAAAAGATGAATATAGCCTATTCAATCGAGGTTTAGGTTTTTATTATATAGCGCGTTATCCACTTGCACAGCAGGACTTTTTGCAGTTTTATCAACAAGATCAAAGCGATGCTTACCGTGCATTATGGTTATACCTCAATGAACTAGAAATCAATCCTAAAAAGGCTAAACAGCAGTTAGCACAACAAGCCCCTGCACTCTCGCAAAAGCAGTGGGGCAGTTATATTGTGCAATATTATTTAGGTCAGTTATCGCTTGCAGAGCTACAACAGCAAGGGAGAGAATTTGCTGAAACGCAAAAAATCCCTTATGCTGAAGTATTGACCGAAACCTATTTTTATCTAGCAAAACAACAACTCAATTTGGGTCAAAAAGAAAAAGCAGAAAATCTGTTTAAACTGACCATAGCGAATCAGGTGTATAACTTTGTTGAGTATCGTTTTGCAGTGCTTGAATTGGCGAAATTAAAACGTCAGCAAGCAAAATAAGCTAGGTATTTACCTAGATTTGGTGTTGTAAAACGTAAAAATTTTCAACAATGTTATCCGCAAAGCTGCTATCTATTAGTAACACCTCGGCTTTGCCAAACTGAAAGTAATTGAGCTTTCCTTTTATATTCGAGTATTTTAATGACTGAAACAAACATCACTTTTAATGATTTAGGACTTCCTGAATTTATCCTTAATGCTGTAACAGATATGGGATTTGAATCCCCTTCACCAATCCAACAGGCTTGTATCCCTCACCTTTTAGCGGGTGATGATGTGCTTGGAATGGCACAAACAGGGAGTGGAAAAACCGCTGCTTTTTCTCTCCCACTCTTAGCTCAAATTGAGCCAAATAAAAAAATGCCACAAATGTTAGTGATGGCACCAACCCGCGAGCTTGCCATTCAAGTGGCAGATGCTTGTGAGCAATTTATGAAATATGCCAAAGGCATCAATATTGTTACCCTTTACGGTGGACAACGTTATGACATTCAATTGCGTGCTTTAAAACAAGGGGCGCAAGTGGTGGTGGGGACACCGGGGCGTATTTTAGATCACCTTAGACGTAACACTCTTGATCTTTCTGAATTAAAAGCCATTGTTTTAGATGAAGCAGATGAAATGTTACGTATGGGCTTTATTGACGATGTGGAAACAGTAATGGCAGCACTGCCAGAGAAGCATCAAACAGCCTTATTTTCGGCAACAATGCCCGAACCTATTCGCCGTATTACGAAACGCTTTATGCACGAGCCAAAAGAGGTGAAAATTCAATCTACACAACGCACCGCACCGGATATTACACAGAGCTGTTGGTATGTTCGTGGATTTCGTAAAAACGAGGCATTATTGCGTTTTCTTGAAGTGGAAGAATTTGATGCGGCGATTATCTTTGCACGTACCAAAACTGCCACCCTTGATATTACTGAGTTACTGGAAAAACACGGCTTCCGTGCAGCAGCACTAAATGGGGATATGACGCAACAATTGCGTGAGCAAACTCTAGACCGTCTGCGTAACGGCAGTTTAGATATACTCGTCGCCACTGATGTTGCTGCGCGTGGTTTGGATGTTGAGCGTATTAGTTTAGTGGTAAATTATGATATTCCTCTTGATGCAGAAAGTTATGTTCACCGTATTGGGCGAACCGGTCGTGCAGGACGCGCAGGGCGAGCTTTACTTTTTGTTGAACCAAGAGAAAACCGCTTGTTAAAAAATATTGAACGCTTAACCAAAAAGCCAATTGAAGAAGTGGAAATTCCAAACCACGAAGCATTACAGGCTTGCCGCCGTAAAAAATTCGTGGCACAAATTACCAAACAGCTAGAGCATCACGATCTAGAACAATATCGTAGCTTATTAGAAGATCTATTCACCGCTGATCAAGATCAGGAAGACATTGCTGCTGCAATGCTAATGCTATTACAAGGTAAACAAAAATTAATTCTCCCACCAGATCCTGTATTTGATAAACATACCCCAAGGGAGCGTAGCCGCCGTGAGAATCCACGTTCAGCTGAACGCCGTGGCTATGGTAATCCGCAGCCGATGGATTTATACCGCATTGAAGTCGGACGTTTAGATGGTGTTGAAGTGCGTCATATTGTTGGTGCCATTGCCAATGAAGGGGATATTAACAGCCGTTATATTGGGCATATCAAACTTTACGATAGTCATTCCACCATTGAATTACCACAAGGAATGCCGAAAGAATTGCTCAATCATTTCGCGAAAACTCGTGTAATGAACAAAGCAATGCAAATGTCTTTCCTTGGTGAAGTGAAAGGGGGCGAGGGGAAAGGAAAAGGCTTTTCTGGAAAAGGCAAAAGTCGCGCTGATGAGCGTTTTGCCCGCGGCAAAGGTGAACGCAAATTTAAAGAAAAAAATCACCGCACTTTTGATGAAGGTGGTTTTAAATCTCGTTCAAGAAAAAGATAATTTTAGTTGTTGAAAATAGCCCCTTGGGGCTATTTTTTATTTTTATCGTAAAATATAAGGCGGTACATTTTCCGTAAAGCGGGAACTTGCACATAAATTTTTTGTATAAAAACTAAAATTCACTAAAAAATCCCCGCACTTTAGTGTGATAAGGGCGGAGGATTTTCGCTTAAATTATTTTTGACTACATAGGGCGATAAAGCCTAATTTTTTCTCAGGATCATTGAAAACCTTAAACATTTTTGTAAATGTCGGGCGATTTTCTGGCTTTAAGGCATTGCGGATAATTTTGGCTGTGCCGAATACCCCTTCGTCATAAATCATTCCTGTTGGAGAAAGTAAGCTCATCTTGCCCGAATAGGTTTCCACGTTGCGAAATCCTGCATCTAAAAAGAGTGATTTCCAGTTCTGTTTTGTCAATGGGGTTACGGTAACGTTAATGGCTTCGCGTAACTGTTGGATCACCTTGTCTGCATCGTCCGTGGTAAGAAGGACATCGTGAGTGAGCAAAAAGCCGTTGGGCTTGAGAACGCGATAATATTCGCGTACCGCTTTAATTTTGGCTTCCACTGGTAGCATTGTGAGCATTGCTTCATTGATAACGATGTCAAAACTGTTATCGGCAAAGGGCAATTTCATTGCGTTGGCACGTTGAACCTGAATTTTATCTTGTAGCCCTTTTTCAGCGATATTTTTTCTTGCTTTCTCTAATGCGTTTTCATCAAGATCCACACCTTCAATATGGCAGCCAAATTTACTGGCTAACTCAATGGCCGTTGTTCCCATATTGCACGCCACTTCTAAGACTTTTTTATGCGCGTTGAAATCGCCGTTAGCAATCAACCATTCTGTGGCTTTGCGACCGCCCGGGCGTAAACGTGTTTTGCCTAATCGGGCAAGAAAATTATGTCCCATTTCTTCTTTTTTCATATTACCTCCCTTAGGATTAATCATCATTCAACTATATCAGCTTTCCTGTGTCCTTCCTAGTTAAATGCGATCAATTCTTGTTTACAAATAAAGTGCGGTGAAAAAATGGTCTGTTTTATGCCTGTTCAATTTTTTCTTTGTAATGACGACGGCATACGGAAACATAATGATTATTGCCACCGATTTGAATTTGTGCGCCATCTTTAACCACTTCCCCCTGATCATTCAAACGCAATACGAAATTGGCTTTGCGTCCACAATGGCAGATGGTTTTTAATTCTTCTAGCTGATCAGCCCAAGCAAGTAAATATTTACTACCCTCAAAGAGTTCCGCTTGAAAGTCGGTGCGTAATCCATAACATAAAACGGGTATATGTAATTTATCTACCACATCGCTTAGTTGATAAACCTGCGCTTTGGTGAGGAATTGTGCTTCGTCCACCAAAATACAATGCAGACTTTCTTGTTCAAGGTGCAGGGCGATGTCGGCAAAAAGATCCGTTTCTTTATGAAACAATTTCGCTTGCTGGCTAATCCCAATGCGAGAGGTTACCTTGCCCACCCCAAAGCGATCATCAATGGCGGCGGTGTAAACCAGCGTATTCATTTGCCGTTCACGGTAGTTGTAATCTGATTGTAGCAGGGTCGTGGATTTGCCCGCATTCATCGTAGAATAATAAAAATAAAGTTTAGCCATAATAAAGTGCGGTTATTTTGTTAGCCATTTCCAAATAAAGTAAAATACCAGCCCCGTCAATGGTGGAAGCGTGGCAAGCATAAAAATTCCAACAGTAGTGCCTTGTCCTACCCATTGTCCTGCAAGGGTAAGTAGATCCATTACCTGTGCAGTCGGTAATTTGATCAAGACAACAGCGATAGCAAGAAGCATAAGCACGCAACCGATGCCAGCGGCACGCATTGCGTTAGATTGGTGAGATTGCATAAATTATCCTTATTTAATTTCGTTCAGTTCGGTCATCGCCCAACGTGGTTTCACTTCAATTTCTAATGGTGAATGCTCACCGTGTTTCAGGCGTAAAAATCCTGTATAGGCAATCATTGCCCCGTTATCCGTACAAAATTGCGGTTGTGGGTAAAAAACTTCCCCCCCCAACTGTGCCATTAATTCGGTCAAGGCTTGGCGTAATTGTTGATTAGCACTCACCCCACCTGCAATAACCAAGCGTTTAAAGCCCGTTTCTTTCAAGGCTCTGCGGCATTTAATCACTAAGGTTTCTACCACCGCTTGTTGGAACGCATAAGCAATATCTGCTTTGCTTTGCTCGGTGAGTGTTCCTTCTTCTTTAATGGTTTGATTGATGGTATTTGCCGCAAAGGTTTTTAAGCCAGAAAAACTAAAATCAAGGCCGGGGCGATCTGTCATTGGGCGTGGAAAAGTAAAGCGATTAGGCGTGCCTTTTTCCGCTAAGCGTGCCAATGCCGCCCCCCCAGGATAATCCAAACCAAGTAATTTCGCTGTTTTATCAAAGGCTTCGCCTGCAGCATCATCAATACTTTCGCCAAGCACTTCATATTGTCCTACGCGATCAACCCGTACAAGCTGAGTATGACCGCCTGATACCAACAAGGCAACAAAAGGAAAGTGCGGTGCATTTTCTTCTAACATTGGGGCGAGTAAATGCCCTTCCATATGATGAATCCCAATGGCTGGCACATTCCACGCATAAGCCAAAGCACGCGCAATGGTTGAGCCAACCAATAATGCACCCACCAGTCCGGGCCCGCAAGTATAAGCAATACCATCAATATCACTGGCGGTTAGATTTGCTTGTGCTAATGCCGCTTGAATTAACGGAGCGGTTTTACGGATATGGTCGCGTGATGCTAATTCAGGTACAACTCCACCATAATCGGCGTGCAATGCAATTTGGGTGTAAAGTTGGTTGGCGATAAGCCCATTATTTTCATCATAAATCGCCACACCTGTTTCATCACAAGATGTTTCAATGCCTAAAATTCGCATTTTTTCTCTCTTTTACTAGCTAAAAAAATTTGCCTAATTCTACCCTGTTTATGATTTTTTCACCAGCTAAGCATCATATTCAGCCTTGTTGAATGGCTTAATTTCAATAAAGTTGGATCTTTTCTTTGCTTTTGCATTTTTTTTAGATTAAAATTGCGACCCTTATTAATTTAAATAAGCCGTTTGATCGAAACGGTAATACATTTTGCAAAATATTTTAATCCATATTGAGGTGATGGCTTATGCCTGTAATTAAAGTTCGTGAAAATGAATCATTTGACGTAGCATTACGTCGTTTCAAACGCTCTTGCGAAAAGGCAGGAATCTTAGCGGAAGTTCGTAGCCGTGAATTTTACGAAAAACCAACAACAATTCGTAAACGTGAAAACGCAACTCGTGCTAAACGCCACGCAAAACGCGTTGCTCGTGAGAATGCACGTAATGTACGTTTATACTAATTAAAAATTTTTTAATTAAACTCGAGTTAAGCAGGCCGTGAAACCTTTTGGAATCACGGTTTTGTTGTTTTTAGCTCTGTCATTTCTTATTATCTTAGGTATGTCTTTCTAAATCTACATTGATTGAAATGAGAGGAAATTATTGTGGCAGGCCATATTCCACGTTCATTTATTGATGATCTTCTTGCCAGAACAGATATTGTCGAATTAATTAATTCACGGGTTAAGCTGAAAAAAGCAGGGCGTGAATTTCAGGCTTGTTGTCCTTTTCATCACGAGAAAACGCCTTCCTTTACCGTAAGCCCTAAAAAGCAGTTTTACCATTGTTTTGGCTGCCACGCACACGGTAATGCGATTAATTTTTTAATGGAATATGATAAGCTCGAATTCATTGAGGCAGTAGAAGAGCTTGCCAATCATTTAGGGCTGGAAATTCCTTATGAAAACTCACCGCACTTGGATAACAAAGGCAAACCCCAAGCGAGTTATCGCACTAAGAAAGATCTTTACCAGCTAATGCAAGAAATTGCAGTATTTTATCATCAGCAACTTGCGCATCATATTCCCGCGCAATCTTATGTGCAAAAACGTGGTTTATCTGCTGAGGTGATTGAACGTTTTCAAATCGGTTTTTCACCGAATCAGTTTAATGCGGTGCTTAAACAGTTTGGGGGCAATCAAGATGCTCGCCAAAAATTGTTTGATGTGGGAATGTTATCGCGCAACGAAAAGCAAGATGTTTATGATCGTTTTCGTAATCGCATTATGTTTCCTATCCGTGATCGTCGCGGGCGAACCATCGCGTTTGGTGGACGCGTGTTAGGGGATGAAAAACCAAAATATTTGAACTCCCCAGAAAGTATGACTTACCACAAAGGCAACGAGCTTTATGGCTTGTTTGAAGCATTGCAAGTTAATGATAGCCCTGAAATGTTGCTGGTGGTAGAAGGTTATATGGATGTGGTGGCGCTTGCTCAATTTGGAGTAGATTATGCCGTTGCGTCTTTAGGCACAGCGACAACGCCTGAGCAAATTCAGCTCGCATTTCGTTCTAGCGAACAGATTATTTGTTGTTACGATGCTGACCGTGCCGGGCGTGATGCAGCGTGGCGAGCGTTAGAAAATGCGTTGCCTTTTTTAGAAGATGGACGGCAAATTAAGTTTATTTTCTTACCCGATGGCGAAGATCCTGATACCTTCATTCGTCAATATGGTAAAGAAGGGTTTGAGGATTATATTCGTCAAGCACAGCCTCTGAGTGATTTTCTATTTGCCACACTGAGTTCACAGGTGGATTTTTCAAGTAAAGAAGGCAAGGGAAAACTGGCTGCGCTTGCGGTACCATTGATTAACCGAATTCCCGGGGAATTGCTACGTTTATCTCTGCGTCAGCTTTTGGCGCAAAAATTGGGGATCTTTAATGAAACGCAGATTGAGCATTTAATCCCCGCACAAAAAGAAAATACCTCATCAACGCCGAAGCAAAATGTGGTAAAACGCACACCAATGCGTGTGCTGATTGCTTTGCTATTACAAAATCCAGAGTTGATCCACATTGTGCCAGAGAATTTAAGTGCCTTGTCGGTACTCAATGAGGCAGGGCTAGATTTGTTTGAAAAAATCACCGCACTTTGTCGTGAACGGGTGGGGATGACGACAGCACAAATTTTAGAACATTACCGTGATACTGAGCATTTTCGCCCCCTTGAAATTCTGGCTGTGTGGGATCATTTAGTCGATGAGGATAAAATCGAAGACACATTTCGTGAAACCTTGCGTTCTTTTTATTTGCAACTAATGGAGAAAAATATCGAAATGCTTATCGCGAAAGCACGCACAGAAGGCTTAAATGAACAAGAACGGCACACACTTGCACAATTATTATTGAAAAAACAGCAAAATAAATAGTTAATCCAACATAACGGTGATAAAATCAAAAGCATTTTATCTCCCATAATTACACATCGAGGCGGATATATAATATGGATATGGAACAAAATCCACAATCTCAATTGAAACTGTTAATCGCACAAGGGAAAGAGCAGGGTTATCTTACTTATGCTGAAGTAAACGACCATTTGCCAGAAGAGCTTGTAGATGCAGATCAAATTGAAGACATCATTCAAATGATTAACGATATGGGTATTCAAGTGCTAGAAACTGCACCAGATGCCGATGATTTGATGTTAAATGAAAATATCACTGATGAAGATGCGGTAGAAGAAGCCACCCAAGTATTATCTAGCGTGGAAGCGGAATTAGGGCGAACCACTGATCCCGTACGTATGTATATGCGCGAAATGGGGAGCGTGGAGCTTTTAACCCGCGAAGGCGAAATTGACATCGCGAAACGTATTGAAGAAGGGATCAATGAAGTACAAACTGCCGTAGCTGCTTATCCCGAAGCCTTGAGCGATCTTTTACATCAATACGCTTTGGTGGAAGAGGGGGGAATGCGTTTAGCTGATCTCATCACAGGTTTTGTTGATCCAAATGCCGTCGTGGAAGAAGCTGTATCAGATGAACACGAAATGCTTTCTGACGAAGAAGATGAGGAAAGCGTTTCAACAGAATCAATTGAAGATGATGAAAACGAAGAGGAAGAAAGTGATGAAAGTAATTCTTCCGATGACAGTGATTCTGATAACAGTATTGACCCAGAAGTGGCGCGTGAAAAATTTGCAGAATTACAGGCTCAGCACAAAAAAACCTTAGAAACGATTGCAAAACACGGTCGCCATAAAAAACAAGCAAGAGATCAAATTCAAATTTTGGCAGAGATCTTTACGCAATTCCGTTTAGTGCCAAAACAATTTGATACGTTAGTGTTATCTATGCGTAATATGATGAAACGCGTGCGTCAGCAGGAACGTCATATTCAAAAAATGGCGGTGGATAACGCGAAAATGCCAAAAGGCACATTTCAAAAAGAATTTATTGGACACGAAACCCAAGATGCGTGGCTAGAAAAAGCCCTTAACGCTGGGAAAAATTGGTCTGAAAAATTAGCGCAGTATGAAGAACCTATCCGTCAGGCAATTGCCCAGTTAGGACAGATTGAACAAGATACAGGCTTAACGATCAGCCAAATTCGTGATATTTGCGATGCGGTTTCTCAAGGTGAATTAAAAGCACGCCGAGCGAAAAAAGAAATGGTTGAGGCCAACTTACGTTTGGTCATTTCTATTGCGAAAAAATACACCAACCGTGGTTTACAATTCTTGGATCTGATTCAAGAGGGAAATATAGGTTTGATGAAAGCGGTGGATAAATTTGAGTATCGCCGTGGCTATAAATTCTCAACTTATGCAACTTGGTGGATTCGTCAGGCAATTACACGTTCAATCGCAGATCAAGCAAGAACCATTCGTATCCCAGTTCATATGATCGAAACAATCAATAAATTGAACCGTATTTCGCGTCAAATGTTGCAAGAAATGGGGCGTGAGGCTTCACCAGAAGAATTGGCAGAAAGAATGGGAATGCCAGAAGATAAAATTCGCAAAGTGCTAAAAATCGCCAAAGAACCGATCTCAATGGAAACCCCAATTGGTGATGACGATGATTCACACTTAGGTGATTTTATTGAAGACAGCACCTTAGAATTGCCACTTGATTCCGCAACGGCACAAAGCCTTAAAGCCGCTACGCACGAAGTGTTAGAAGGTTTAACACCGAGAGAAGCGAAAGTGCTAAGAATGCGTTTTGGTATTGATATGAACACGGATCACACCTTAGAGGAAGTGGGAAAACAATTTGATGTAACCCGTGAACGTATCCGTCAAATTGAGGCGAAAGCGTTACGCAAACTACGTCATCCAAGCCGTTCAGAAACTTTGCGTAGTTTCTTGGATGAGTAAGGAGAATTTATCTTTAGTAAAGCCTGATGTATTATCAGGCTTTTTTGTTCAAATTTAAACCGCATAATTGGTGAATGATAGACTTTACTAGGAGATTTCATTATAATCAGCAAACTCTCACCGCCCCCATAGCTCAGTCGGTTAGAGCAGTCGACTCATAATCGATTGGTCACAGGTTCAAGTCCTGTTGGGGGCACCACTTCAATCATTCAGCATCGTTCACTCTGCTTCAAATTACTTCATAATTCTTTATATTGATTTCTCAGATTTGCCAATAAATTATTTATCATACACTTTACACTCAGACGAAAAAATCTAAGTGCGGTCAAATTTTTGGAAATTTTCTAATAACTTACCGCACTTAAAAATTAAGTAATAAAAAACCTCTATCTTCAATATAGAGGTTTTCTCATCATTTTCTCTTGCGCATTGGTTAAGCTTTTGGCTTATTTAATTCAACGTCTTTTGGTTTTTCGACATCACTGAATTTTTTATCTTTATTTGCTTGAATCAAGGTTTCCGTTTGTTTTGCCAAATCAGGAAGGTTCATTTTTTCATAGGCTTCCTTCATTAATGGCAATGCCTCAAGGGTGGCTTGGGTGTCAGGGTATTGTTGTAACATTCCGACTACGCGGTTAGCAACGGCAACATAGGCATTGCGTTTCATATAGAATTTAGCAATGGCAAGTTCGTGGCGAGCTAAGGCAGCTTTAATATAAGCCATTCTTGCTAAGGCATCTTGTGCATAAGTGCTATTCGGGAAATGATCCACAAGGGTTTGGAAGTTTGCAAATGCCGCTTTCATTGCGGTATTTTCACGGGTAGCACGATCAACCCCAAAGAAATCTTGGAAGAAGTTTTCGCCTGAAGCAAAATTGGTTAGCCCTGCCATATAGATCACATAATCTACATTTGGGCTATTTGGATATTGCTGTAAAAAACGTTCTGCTGCGACCAAGGTTTTGGTGTAATCTTGCGATTTATAATAAGCATAAATTAAATCTAACTGTGTTTGCTCACTGTAATTTGCCGCAGGGAAACGGTTTTTGACTGCTTCTAAATAGCGTACCGCTTGGGAATAGTCCCCGTCTTGCAAATAGGTTTGCCCTTTCGCATAAAGTTCTTGTTCAGTGCCTTGCTCTATTTCTTTTGATGAATTAGAACAAGCACTTACGGCAAGTGCCGTTAATGCAACGAATGTAAAAGACGTTAATTTACGCATTGATGAATCCTTTTTTTACGAGCAATAATAAATAAGTTACAATAATCCGTATTTTATAGCACCTTGCTAAATAAGCAAATTATTCACGGATTTTTATTTATGGCACACATTACTTTAGAAGCAGACGTTCAGCCAAATCAAATGGGACAACGTTTAGACCAAAGTTTAGCGGAAATGTTCCCTGACTATTCTCGTTCACGGTTAAAAACTTGGATCGAAAGCGATCTGGTGAAAGTAAATGACGAAGTGGTCAATGTGCCACGCAGTAAAGTGTATGGTGGCGAACACATTTCTATTACCGTAGAAGTCGAAGATGAAACTCGCTTTGAGCCAGAAGCTATTCCGTTAAATATAGTGTATGAAGATGATGATATTTTGGTCATTAATAAACCGAAAGATTTGGTTGTACACCCCGGCGCGGGCAATTCTAACGGAACGGTTTTAAATGCGTTACTTTATCATTATCCTGCCATTGCAGAAGTGCCAAGAGCGGGCATTGTTCACCGTTTAGACAAAGACACCACCGGCTTAATGGTGGTGGCAAAAACCATACCAGCGCAAACTAAATTGGTGCGAGATCTGCAAAAACGCAAAATCACCCGTGAATATGAAGCCATTGCTTACGGCATTATGACCCAAGGCGGCACCGTGGACGAACCAATGGCGCGCCACCCAACCAAACGTACTCATATGGCGGTTCACCCAATGGGTAAGCCCGCGGTAACGCATTATCGCATTATGGAACGTTTCCGTAATTACACGCGTCTGCGCCTACGCCTTGAAACTGGGCGAACTCACCAAATTCGCGTGCATATGGCGCATATCGCCCACCCATTATTAGGCGATCAAACTTACGGCGGACGCCCACGCCCACCGAAAAATGCCAGCGAGGAATTACTCACCACCTTGCGTGATTTCAAACGCCAAGCCTTGCACGCCATAATGTTACGCTTAGAACACCCAATCACAGGGAAATTAATGGAATGGTACGCCCCATTACCAGAGGATTTTGTTGGCTTAGTGAATGCCTTAAAAGCGGATTACCTTGCTCATAAAGATGAATTGGATTACTAAAATGGACGCACTCAAACCAAACTGGGCAGCCCCAGCCAATATCCACGCTAACACCACCTTACGTCAAGGTGGTGTTAGCCAAGCGCCTTATGATAGTTTTAATCTCGGCGATCACGTTGGTGATGATAAAAGTGCGGTAAAAAATAACCGCACTTTATTGGTGGAACGTTTTCATTTACCGCAGTTTCCGCTTTTCCTAAATCAAACTCACAGCACAAGGGTGATCCGCTTGCCTTATGAGGGCAACAATTTAGATGCCGATGCGGTTTACACCAACCAACCGAACCAAGTTTGCCTTGTAATGACTGCAGATTGCCTGCCTGTCTTGTTTACCAATCAACAAGGCACGGAAGTCGCCGCCGCACACGCTGGCTGGCGTGGCTTATGTGATGGCGTGTTAGAACAAACGGTGCAACAATTCCAAGCTGAACCACAAGAGATTATCGCGTGGCTTGGGCCGGCTATCGGGCCAAAATCATTCCAAGTGGGGGAAGATGTTCGCCAACAATTTATCGCGCAAGATCCCAATGCCGCACAAGCCTTTGTGCCAGATCCCAACGAGCAAGGTAAATACCTTGCCGATCTTTATCAGATCGCGCGCTTACGCCTTAACAAACTAGGCATTTCGCAGATTAGTGGGGGCGAATATTGCACTTATCTTGAAAAAGACAACTTTTTCTCTTACCGCCGAGATCAACAAACGGGGCGAATGGCCTCATTAATTTGGTTTGAATAGATAAATTGGGCGTAATGCCCAATTTTTTATGATAGACGATAAGGTAATTCAACGAGATTTAATCGGGTTTCTGAACCTGAAAGGCGAAATTTCGTGCTTGCTTCAAACTGATTATTCATTACCACCTGCAACCATAAAATGCCCTCAAAATGCACTGCGCTGAGAATAACGCCCGTTTTACGCCAGCCATTTTCCAATTCCATTTCAATTTCTGAACCAAGCTGAACGGGAGCATCAGTTTGTGTGTTCAGTAGGAACATTGCACGTTTGTTAATGCCACGATATTTCGCTCGTGCCACGGTTTCTTGCCCGATATAACAACCTTTTTGGAACGAAATCGCCTGCTCAATACATTGTAAATTTAACGCTTGTGGAATAAATTCATTTTGGCTTTCAGGCGATAAAATAGGGTAGCCTGCTTGCATTTCAGCCAGCTCCCATTGGGCTATTGAACCAGTAAAATCAATCTGTTGTACGTGCTTATTTAATAATATGGCTCGTTCAGATTGCCCTATTTCCACGCAAAAATCCGCAGAAATTGCACCGCACTTTGCTTTATCCAGCACACCAATAATTTGCCAATCTTGTTCACTAAATACCACTTTGGAAAAGACCGCATATTTTTTCAGATTATCCAATGCGGAAGGTAATAAGCTGTGGCGAACAATCAGGTAAAACTGTTCGGCATTTTCGCGCAACAGACGAAAAATACTGCTCATTTTGCCTTTAGGATCACAATGCGCAGTCAGCGTGGATTGTCCATTAGCCAGTCCGTTTACATCGCAAGTGAGCTGACCTTGCAGAAATTTTTCTGCTTCCAAGCCTTGTACGGAAATAACACGATATTGTAAAAGATTGATGATTGCCATAATTATTCCAAATTCTGAATTTGTTCACGCATTTGCTCAATAAGCACTTTTAATTCCACCGCTGAATTGGTGATTTCGGCGTTGATGGATTTTGAAGCGAGCGTGTTACTTTCACGATTGAGTTCTTGCATCATAAAATCGAGCTTACGTCCTACCGCCCCGCCTTTTTGTAAAATACGCTGCGTTTCTTTCACGTGTAGCTGTAAACGATCTAACTCTTCTGCCACATCAATACGTTGTGCTAACAACACCATTTCTTGTTCTAGGCGTTGCGGATCGGCTTGTAATTGTAATTCCTCAAAACGCTGCTGCAGACGCTCACGTTGCCATTGTAAAATCGCCGGCATTTTTGACCGCACTTTATCGCTTTCACTCGCGATTGCGGTTAAACGTTGTTGAATTAATTCATTTAATTTCGCCCCTTCACGTCCTCGCATCGCAATAAATTCTTCTAAGGCGAGATCAAACCCTGCGAGCAACGCTTGGCCAATGCGATCCAAATCTTGCTCTGGGGTTTCCACGACACCGGGATAGCGTAAAACATCGGTGAGATTGATTTCCCCCTCACCGGCTTGTTGCTTAATCCATTGTAACGATTCAATCACTTGCAATGCGAATGGTTGGTTTAAATTAAGGCTAGCATTGGCTTGTGGCGTGCTTTCAAAACGCAGGCTACACTCCACCTTACCGCGGGTTAAACGCTGGCGTAATTTTTCTCGCAAGGTGTTTTCTAAGCCACGAAATGGTTCTGGTAAGCGGAAGAAGGTTTCCAAATAACGCTGATTAACGGAACGAATTTCCCAAACTGCACTGCCCCAATCTTGCTTGATCTCATAACGGGCGAAAGCCGTCATACTATAAATCATAATAAATCCTTAATGTGCGCTAAAAATTGCCGTCTATTCTACCGTTAAATTTCTCATCTGTCAGTTTGCGTGTTAGAATGAGCGCCATTTTATGAATGAGTAAGGAATTTCCAATGCGTCCGAATGATCGCCCATTAAATCAACCACGTCCAATTAAAATCACCCGTCATTTCACGAAATATGCTGAAGGTTCTGTGCTGGTAGAATTTGGGGAAACCAAAGTGCTTTGCACCGCAACTGTGGAAGATTCTGTTCCTCGTTTTTTAAAAGGGCAGAATCAAGGTTGGGTTACCGCAGAATATGGTATGTTGCCGCGCTCCACGCATAGTCGTATGCAACGTGAGGCAGCAAAAGGCAAACAAGGCGGACGCACGATGGAAATTCAGCGTTTAATTGCCCGTTCTTTGCGTGCAATGGTGGATCTCAATGCGCTTGGTGAGCGTTCAATCACACTTGATTGTGATGTGATTCAAGCTGATGGCGGTACGCGTACGGCGTCGATTACAGGGGCTTGCGTTGCTTTAATTGATGCCATCAATGGTTTACTGGAAAAAGGCGTATTGAAAACCAACCCGATTAAAGGCCTTGTCGCCGCTATCTCGGTTGGGATTGTGGAAGGTGAAGCAGTGTGCGATTTGGAATATGTGGAAGACAGTAACGCAGAAACCGATATGAATGTGGTGATGACTGACGATGGGAGAATGATCGAAGTGCAAGGCACCGCAGAGGGAGAACCCTTTTCTCACCAAGAATTATTAACCCTATTAGATCTTGCTAAACAAGGCTGTGAAGTGATTTTCAACGCCCAACGCGAGGCATTACAACATTCTTAATTCATCGCCTTAATCATAAGGGAGTGCAAATGCAAGGCTATAAAATTGACTTTATCAAATTCGCGCTAAGTCGTAATGTGCTAAAATTTGGCGAGTTTACCTTGAAATCTGGGCGTATTAGCCCTTATTTCTTCAATGCAGGGTTATTTCATACAGGGGCAGATTTAGCACGGTTAGGGGAGTTTTATGCCGCTGCGATTGAAGCCAGTGGCTTAGCCTATGATGTGATTTTTGGCCCCGCTTACAAAGGCATTCCAATTGGCACAACCCTGTCTGTGGCATTGTTTAAGCAATATGGCATTGATAAGCCCGTGTGTTTTAATCGTAAAGAAGCGAAAGATCACGGCGAAGGGGGCAATTTAATTGGTAGCCCATTGCGCGGTAATGTGCTATTAGTGGACGATGTCATCACCGCTGGCACAGCAATTCGTGAGGCGATGGATCTCATTAGACAAAATCAAGCAAAATTAAGTGCGGTGGTGATTGCCTTAAACCGTAAAGAACGTGGTAAAGGCGAACTTTCTGCGATTCAGGAAGTGGAACGAGATTATCAATGCAACGTGCTGTCGATTATTGATTTTGACGATTTAATGCAATTTATTGAGCAAGAGGCAGATTATCAACAATATTTGCCCGCAATGCGTGCGTATCGTGAACAATATGGTGTGTAAATCTCGCTAAAAAAGCACCGCACTTTATTATTCAAATTGGAGAACAGAATGAGTTTTATTGGAAAGTTATTAGGTTTTTTTATTGGCTACCGTTTTGGCGGCTTTTTTGGTGGGCTTTGTGGTGCTTATTTAGGACATTTAGCCGATAAAAAATTATACGAACTGGGTAGTGTCAATTCGAGTTTTTTTAAACGCAAAGAAACCCGCCAATCCTTGTTTATGCAGACCACATTTGCCGTGCTTGGGCATTTATCTAAATCCAAAGGACGGGTTACGCAAGATGATATCGCCCTTGCGAACAATCTAATGAATCAAATGAATTTAGATGATAAAGGGCGTAAGTTAGCGCAAGACGCCTTTAATCGGGGTAAAGATCCTAATTTCCCATTACGCCAAGTCATTCGTGAATTTTGCACCGCTTGTGGACAGCGTAATGATTTATTAAGAATGTTTTTACGCATTCAATTACAAGCCGCATTTGCCGATGATCACTTACACGAAAATGAAAAAGACGTTCTCCAAGTGGTGGCAGAAGAATTGGGCTTATCCAGTTTCCAATTCCAACAAATTTTAATGGCAGAAATTGCCGCGCGCCAATTTAGCCGTGGTGGATTTTATTATGAATATAACGGCTCACAACAGGGAGACTCTCAGCAAGAGGGGTATCAACAGGGCAGTTATGGCTATCAAGGACAACGCTCTGGCCCAACCTTGCAAGATGCTTATAATGTGCTTGGCGTAAGTGAAAGTGATGATCGTTCCACAGTCAAACGTGCTTACCGCCGTTTAATGAATGAAAATCATCCCGATAAATTAGTCGCCAAAGGGTTACCAGAAGAAATGCTTGAAATGGCGAAAGAGAAAACCCAACAAATTCAAGCCGCTTATGATCTGATTTGTAAGGCGAAGGGCTGGAAATAAGCCTTTCTTAATTGCTGAATTTTTTACTATTGTGCTGAAGAAACAAAGTGCGGTGAAAAATTCAGCATTTTTTTATTTTTCATCAAACTAATAGCCTAATAACGAGTAAAAATGCGAGTTTTTTTAGCACCAATGCAGGGCGTGCTTGATCCGCTTGTGCGGCAACTTCTGACTGAAATTAATGACTATGATCTCTGCGTATCAGAATTTGTGCGTGTGGTGGATCAACGTTTACCTGAAAAAACATTCTATCGCCTCTGCCCAGAATTAAAGCAAGGTGGGCGCACCTCAGCGGGGACACCTGTCCGAGTGCAATTACTCGGACAACATCCTCAATGGCTCGCAGAAAATGCCATATTGGCAACAGAATTAGGATCGCACGGCATTGATTTTAACTGTGGTTGCCCTTCTAAAACCGTTAATGGTAGCCACGGCGGAGCAGCATTGCTGAAACAACCTGAATTGATTTACCAAGCCACTAAAGCCTTACGCGAAGCATTACCGAAAGAACAAGTGGTGAGCGTTAAAGTACGCTTGGGGTGGGATAGCGATGCGCACGCCTTTGACATTGCTGATGCGGTACAACAAGGCGGTGGCACAGAAATCACCATTCACGGACGCACCAAAACCGATGGTTACCGTGCAGAAAAAATCAACTGGCAGAAAATTGCTGAAATTCGCCAGCGTTTAACCATTCCAGTGATCGCAAATGGTGAAATTTGGGACTGGCAAGATGCACAAGATTGCCTTGCTATAACAGGTTGCCAAGATGTGATGATAGGACGTGGCGCATTAACCATTCCAAATTTAAGCCGAGTGGTGAAGTTTAATCACGCTAAATTAGATTGGGAAACAGGTGTTATGCCTTTGCTACACCATTATGCTCATATTGAAAACCTACAAGATACCGGCTTTTATCATATTGCCCGCACCAAGCAATGGTTACAATATCTGAAAAAATCTTACCCGCAAGCCAGTGTGCTGTTTGAGTATATTAAAACCTGTCAAACGGCAGAAGCATTACGCGAAAGGTTAGATCAAATAAAGTAAGTCGTTTGTACTTTGCGTTACATCACCAACATCATCCCATTTATCGTCATTTCAAATAAAAAATAATACGGCGTTACCCGCTCTCTTATGTGCTACCTGTACACCACGGTTGTTGTCGTATTGTCTTATTTTCATTTTAAACGATCATATCATTAGAAGTGCATTCTAAAATTGGCGCGGTGTCTTTGTCATTGAATAAGGTTTTTATTGTGTCAATCACTTACGATATTTGGGGATATCACTATTTGGTACGCTAACGACTTCATAGTCTAACAATCCTAAAATCTGGCAAAACTTGGTTAAATGGTTTAGGAATATTTTACTTATTGTCAAGTAATTTTCCTTATATTGTAGGCAATTTTGTCTATTTTAACCCCATTATTCTGGGATACACCCTAGAAAAATTTACGTTGCGGGGTAAAAATGCTTGAAAGTCCCACCGCACTATTAAAAATAGGCAAGGCTAATAAAGCAAAAATCCTCCTAGGCAAGGAGGATTTTTATCCGTGAAGGTTAAACGCCTAAGTCACGTCTAAGCCGCATCTAAGCCCAACACTTTTCGTCCATTGATACTGGCAATGTTTACCATCGCCTCTAAATCAGGGAAACGGCAACCTGCGGCAAGTAGGCTAAGTTCCTGCCACATATCGCCCTCACATAGTGGCACCATATAATCGCAAATGTTATCTGTACCAATGGCAACGGTGATGTTTTCTGGGATCATCTCATCAACGGGGGTGAGGGCATTGTGGAAGGGCATTAAATCTTCTTTACGATTACTGTCAATCCACGCCATTGGGCAGGCGATCATCATCATTTGGGCTTGGCGCATTTTCTCGTAAAGTTTGTAGCGATATTCGCGTGAATGTGCGCCAATGGAAATACCGTGAATGGCAACCACGCGCCCTTCCATACCGTGTTCAATGGTTTTATCACAGAGTTGCTCTGTTTCTTTTTCTTTCGGGGTGTTAAATTGATCAACGTGGACGTGGCACATAATGCCGAGCGATTTGGCTTTATCAAGCAAAATATCCATCGCCTCAAGACCGCGTCCGTAATCTAGTTCATCGCGATAAGGCAAGCCACCAATCATATCGACCATTTCTGCACCAATATCAAACCATTTTTTAGCGGTGGGTTCGATCACGCCTTTTAGGGTTTGATTAGCGAATTTTAAAGTGATGTCGTGTTTATACACATCACGCGCTTTATGCGCGGCGATGATGGCACGATCTTCACAAATGGGATCGATATCCACAAAAGTACCAAACGCGGTTACCCCTTGCGAGATCATTAATTCAATGGCTTGGCAAAAGCGGGCGTAGTAATCATCTACGGTGGAGGTGCGTTTTACTTCGTCCACTAAATCCCATTTTTGTTGCAAATTACTGCTGTGGTAAATACCGATTTTTTCTGGCGTCATTGTGAACGCACGGTCAGCGTGAGCGTGTGAATTGACCCAGCCGCCTTTTTTGATAATTTCGTCTCGAATATAGGTTTTAAAGCTACGAACGTGATTACGCATAATTTTCTCCGTAATAATGAAAGCGAGGCGGACAATAGGCTAGAGATGAAAAAATCCCAATACAGTGGGATCGTGTTATTAAGAGAAAATTGCTTTGCGCTCAAGTGATGAGCCTCTTGATTTGTGGTGTGTGGTGTAATGTTATGAAAAATTCGCAGATTTTTACTTAATAACATTCTATTTTGTCCAGATGAATTTGAATAATAAAAAAGGCGAAATGCCTTTACTGGGGCGATAGTATAAGCGCTTCAATAGTAAAAATATAATTGGTTTTAACTATTGGTTGCTTAATTTGTCTTCCTTTTATTTTTCAAAAAAAGCATTATCTTGATTAAATACCTCTAAGAACAAACCAAGCGGTGGCGTGCGTGAGGTGGTTTTTTGGTAAGTGCGGTCGTATTCTTGGTAGTTTCCACGGCGATCAAGATGATATTGTGTGCCATCAGCGGTAACAATCACATTCCAACGATAATTTCCTGCCTGTACCCAACTGCGGCGTAATGCGGGGTTAAACAAATCCATTCCCTGCGCATAATCAGAGGCAGGATTTTGCACGCCAAATAAATGTGTCATTAATGTAGGCAAAATATCTGTGTGGCTAGTGAGTTTTTTTACCTGCCCTTGTTCTAACCCTTGCCACGCAATAATCAGCGGGACGTGAATTTCTTCTGGTGCGAAATAATTACTTTGCTGTTTTTCACTTAATGAGGTGAAATGATAGCCTTCTTCAGCGGTAATTAAAATAAGGGTGTCGTGGCGATTGACTTCGCGTAATACGCCATCTAGCAAGCCATCTAATTCATTCAGTTGAAGCGCATAGGCTGTCTCATTTAACCCTTGCGGAATGGTCAGGCTCAAATAGCTGAAATAAGGTTTTTCTGTATTGTGTTTTGCATACCAATTATGCCATTGTTGCACGCTTGTTCGGTTGCTATGGACATTGTGATCTAATTTTTGTTGATTAAACAAATTCTGGCTTAACAAACTGGCGTGAAAGCCATCGCTGGAAAATAATCCCAGTTGATAAGCAAATTTTTCTTGCTTGAGCGTGCTAATTAGCACGGATGGCGTTTTGTTGCTTAATAAGCTATCGGTATAATTCGCCGTCAATCCGTAGAACAAGCCCGTTAAGGCGGTGTTATTGTTATTGCCCGTGCTGTAATGATTGAGATATTGCGTTGCTTGCTCAGCAAAGGCGCTCAGCTGTGGCATTTTTTCAGCACTAATTGCATCATAACGTAGTCCAGATACGGTAATGATCAGAATATTGCTTGGATTAACTGGGGCAAAGCGCAATGGCGATTTAGGATAATCGATCTTTAAGGCTTCAGGTCGTCCCTCTTGTTCTAAGGTTTGACTATATTGATTTTTATCTAAGAAACCGTGCTTTTCTAAGAAAGAGCGCGCAGTCATCGGGTAAGAAAGCGGAAAATTAGATTTTTGCATCGTGATCGGACGATAGATAAATGCATCTGCCCAAGCATAAATTAAGTGGGTGGCAATAAAGGTACAAACAAAGAATACCCCCACGCCTTTAAGCCATTTTTGCCGTTCAAGGCTACGCAATTTTTCCCAAGACCAGCGAGAAAACAGCATTTGAATCAATAAGATAATCGGCATCGGCACGAAGAACAGTTGCCAGTTGCGGGAAAGCTCACCATTGTCTGGATTTACCAATAAATTCCACACGAGTGAAGAAAGGTGAAAATTAAAGCGCGCAAAAACTTCTGTATCCACTAATAATAGGGTTGCCCCAATGGTGGTGAGAATCACACTTAGCCCACGGAAAGTGCGGTTGTTTTTTACAATAAAACTGAGCGGAAAAATAATCAGCAAATACAAGGCAAACACAATAAAACTAAAATGCCCTAATAAACTGATGAAAAAATACAGTTTGCCAAAAAGCGTGTCTGGCCAATCGATCAAAAAGGCATAACGTGCGCCAATCACAATTGCCCAAAGGATATTAAAAAAAGCAAACCAATGCCCCCAAGCGATTTTTCGCGAGGTGTTTTCACGATATTGTTTGCTTGTTTTAATGCCAAACATCGTATTATTTTTGCTCTTTGATAGAACTCATTAACGCATCAGAAAAGGCCTGCGCTAGCGCGATACGTCGCTGTTGCCCCATATTATGGGTAAGTACATTGGTCACCATATTACCCAGTACAACCAAGGATAAATCTACCGGCGTTTGATGTTTTTCAAACACGGCAATCAGTTCATTTAATAAGGTATCAACGTGTTTATCTTGGAATTTTGATTGTTTCGCCATAATGAATATTGTTGTTAAATTTGAAGGCTGAGAATAATTTTGCGTATGCTAGCATATTTTCGCCGAAAGTGCGGTTATAATATCGTACAAATTTATTTTTATAAATATGGATTAAAAAATGAGTATTACGGTTAAGCAAATTGTGTTGCACCAATTGGTAAAACACCAACAAGAAGACGCCATTCAACTTGATGTGCAACTGCGTAATGAACGGTTGCCAATTAGCCCTGAAGTAGAACAAATGATGCTGCATTTACATCAAGGTTATCAAAATAAAGCAAAAGCCTATGGTGTATTTGAAGAAGCCTCAGAATTTGCCCAAAATCTTAATCGTTTTCTTGAAAATGACTTAGATTTTCTGCCTTTTAGTCACCAATCTGCACAAAAGCTTGCACAGGAATTAGGGAAATATAACTTTGCAGATAGTGGTACATTCGTGTTGTGTCAATACAATTTTTTAGCGACGGATTATTTGTTTATCGCCTTGCTAGACAGCCGCGCCAGTATGTTGGTGGATGAAAACCTAGAAATTCATCGTACGCAATATTTGGATCTTACTCAATTTGATATTGCCGCACGCATTAACCTGACGGATTTGCATATTGATGCCAGTTCTAACCGCTATCTCACCTTTATTAAAGGCAAAGTCGGGCGGAAAATTGCCGACTTTTTTATGGATTTCTTACAGGCAGAAGAAGGGCTAAATCCACAACTGCAAAATCAATGTTTATTGCAAGCAGTGAACGATTATTGCGAGCAAGGTGAGTTAAATAATGAGCAATCCCAAGCGGTGAAAAAGCAAGTGTTTGAGTATTGCAAAGGGCAAATGAGTGCAGGCGAAGAAATTGAATTGCGGGAACTTTCCGACAGTCTGCCTACTCTAAATGAACAGTCTTTTGTGGATTTTACGCAAACGCAAGATTATGGCTTGGAGGAACATATTCCCCCAGTCCGTTCTGCTTTGAAAGGCTTAACCAAGTTTTCTGGCTCAGGCAAAGGGGTAACCATTAGCTTTGACGCAGAGCTGATTAACCAACGTGTCATCTGGGATGAAATGGGTGATACGCTCACCATTAAAGGGCTGCCACCGAATTTGCGTGATCAACTACAACGTTGGCTAAAAGGCGCGAATTAATTTGGCAATAGGACGAAGTTTAGGTATTATCCCCCAATTATTAAAGAATAAAAGGTAACCAATATGCAGTTAAAAACTCTTATTACCGCGGCAATGTTAGCATTCAGCGTAACGGCCTGTTCCACCGTAAGCAAAGTGGTCTATCGTATTGATGTGCCACAAGGAAATTACCTTGAGGCTGCCACGGTAGATCAAGTCAAAGTGGGAATGAATAAGCAACAAGTACAATACTTATTAGGGACGCCGGTGTTAATCGATCCATTTAGCAATAATACTTGGTATTATGTTTTCATTATCCAAAAGGCTTACCAAGCACCGGAACAACATACCTTTATCGTAAACTTTGATAAACAAGGTGTGGTCACTCACCTTGATTTAGATAAACCGTTGCCAACAGCGGGAGAAAAAGAAATCAATAATGTGGTGATTGACGCGCCAGAAAGCCAACACAAACACTGGTGGCAGTTCTGGAAATAAAAACTCGGCAAAATAACACCGCACTTCATTATAAGGACCAAACGCAATGGCTAAATTATTATTAGTGGACGATGATATTGAACTTGTGGAACTTCTGGCGGAATTACTTCAGCTAGAAGGCTTTGAAGTAGATACCGCAAACAATGGTAAAAAAGCCTTAGACAAATTGGATAACAGCTATCACCTTGTTTTATTGGATATAATGATGCCCGTGTTAAACGGCAT
Source organism: Avibacterium sp. 21-595 (assembly GCF_023611905.1). Lineage (NCBI taxonomy): Bacteria > Pseudomonadati > Pseudomonadota > Gammaproteobacteria > Pasteurellales > Pasteurellaceae > Avibacterium > Avibacterium sp. 21-595. Next base: position 336,796 of record NZ_CP091455.1, read on the forward strand.
TGAAACCCTAAAACAAATTAGGCAGCATTTCACTACCCCCGTAATGATGCTCACAGCACGAGGCGATGAAATTGATCGCGTTATCGGCTTAGAGTTAGGTGCAGATGATTATTTACCAAAGCCGTTCAATGATCGTGAATTAGTGGCAAGAATTAAGGCCATTTTACGCCGTACTGAACTGGTAAATTTCGTGAATGAAAGCAAACCAGAAGAAAATCAACAAATTGAATTTTGTGGTCTCACGCTTTATCCCGGACGTCAGCAAGTGCTTTATGAGGATAAAAATCTCGAACTTACCGGCACAGAATTTGCTTTATTACAAACCCTTATCGCAAATCCGGGGCAAATTCTTTCTCGTGAGCATTTGAGTATGGAAATCCTAGGTAAACCGCTGACACCGTTTGATCGTGCTATTGATATGCATATGTCAAATCTAAGGAAAAAACTCCCACCACGAAATGACGATTCGCCTTGGTTCAAAACCTTGCGAGGCAAAGGCTATCTTCTTGTTGCCTCGAAATAACTTCAAGCAAAATGAAATTAACGTTTCTTAATACCTTATCAATGCGAATTTTTGCCTTATTCTGGCTTGCCTTTGCGCTTCTCCTCGCATTGATTTTTTTACTGCCTTATTTTGATGCGCGTATTTACACGGAACTTGGCAATGAAGAAGTTTCGGGTTATTACGGTGAAATCGCCACCGCCATTCGGAATAAACAACTGGCGCATATTATTTCTGGCGTGCCAGTTATCCCTATGGACAAATTTGACGACATTCACCCTGTTTTGGCAGATAAAAATGGCAATATTCTTGGCGCAAGAAAGGAAGAAATTGCCTCTATTCAGCAATTTATGTACCACACCGTAAGCACATTAAAACCGCTGAAAAAAAACTTTTATGATATTCAGATTGCCGGGCCTTTTACCGTACACCTCAATTTAGACAATGATGTGCCTTATACCCTCTATTTTGTCAGCCGTGTTAATCCGCAAAAAGAAGTTCTGTCTTATATTTTTGACCGCCCTTATATTCTCATTTTATTTATTATGTTAATTTCCACCCCGTTACTTTGGTGGCTTTCACGAAGTATTGGGCGACCGTTGAGACATTTACAGCAAGCGGCAAATGCCGTTGCTTTAGGCAATTTTAAAGTGGATAAATCCCTTGAAACGCAAGGCACTATTGAGTTACGTCAAGTGGGGCAAAGTTTCAATCGAATGACGATTGCCTTAGACGATCAACTTTCTAATCAACAAACCCTACTTTCCTCTATTTCACACGAACTAAGAACACCGCTTACCCGCTTGCAACTGGCGCTAGCCTTATTACGTCGCCGAATCAATAGCAGCGCAGAAATTGCCCGCATCGAAAAAGAAGCGGTACGTCTTGATGAAATGATTAATGATCTGCTGTTACTTTCACGTCAGCAGCTAAATAGCCATATTCTACGAGAAATTTTCCCCATCACTGAAATTTGGCACGATATTATTAAAGATAGCCGTTTTGAAGCGGAACAGAAAAAATTATCCTTCAAAGTCAAACAACTGATTCATAAGCCGAGCCAATATTACCTCAATGGAAATAAAGGGTTAATTTGCAGTGCCATTGAAAATATCTTACGCAATGCGTTGAAATATACGCACGCTAAAATTGAAGCAACAATCTTTATTGAAGAGAATGCAATGGTGATTGCCATTGATGATAACGGCGCGGGTATTCCAGCCAATGAATATGAAAATATTTTCAAGCCATTTTATCGCATTGATGAAGCCAGAACCCGCGAAACCGGGGGAACAGGGCTGGGGCTTGCGATTGTCGCTAATGTTATCCGTGAACATCAAGGAAAAGTATGGGCGGAACCAAGCCACCTTGGTGGCTTGCGTGTTGTGATCAAACTGCCGTTATGGATTTCTCAATAAATGTTCTTTAGCACTTTTGTATGCCATAAATTTCAGAAATAAAAATTCTAAAATTTTCAACCGCACTAATTAGTTTGCATAATTTGATTTATCGTAAGAAAAATAAGTGCGGTGCTTTTTTGTAAAGTATTGAAGAAAGAGAGCGGATCTTTTACCGCTCTTTGTTGCGTGATTTTATGCCCCTTTATGCTGAAAATACAGCACGGTGGCGGCCACACGAGAGTGAACATTGAGTTTGCGTAATAAGTTACGGATATGCACTTTTACGGTTTCTTCTGAAATAAAGAGTTGTGCGGCAATCTGTTTATTGGATAAGCCCGTTGCAATCAGGCGTAGCACATCCATTTCTCGGTCCGTAAGGGTGTAAATCGGATCTTGTTCGGGGCGTTGTTCTAGTAGTAAATCTTTAATTGAATCGCTTAAAATCACTTCTCCTTGAGCAATACGTTTAATTTGCCCAAGTAACAGATCGGGTTCGGTATCTTTTAATAAATAGCCGTCTGCACCCGCATCAATCAGCGTGAAAACATCATTTTTGGCATCGGAAACGGTAAGAATAACAATGCGAGCATCGACATTTTCTTCACGTAATGCCTTGAGCGTGTCTAACCCTGATAGCCCTTTCATATTCAAATCAAGCACAATTAAATCTGGTGAGGTTTGTAAGGCAAGGTTAATTCCTTCTGCACCACTGCCGGCATCCCCAACGATTTCAAATGTTTCATCTAATTCCAATAATTGTTTTATGCCACGACGCATCAGTGGGTGATCGTCAATCAGCAACACTTTCATTGTATCCAACATAAGTTTCCCCTAGTTATGATGACACCAAACGACTATAAAATGGGACAATTTTGACGCCACTTTCGCTTGGTAATAATTGATAAAATTGTGGATAGTTAAAATTTCGTTGCACAATTTTATACGGATTATTATTTCCCTCCAAGCCTGCTGATTGATAAATATGATTTATCTCATGAATTTTCTGTTCTTTTTCGCCTTCACAGTTACGATAAATCTCAATTCGGTTAGCTTCGTCTAAAATATAGACATTAAATGTCTTATCCAAGTTATTTTCAAAGAAAAATTGTAAAAAACCTTCGCTGGCAAAGGCGTCAATTTCATAGGGGTATGTTTTGTGCTTGTGGTTTTCCTCTTTATTGTCGATGACTTCTTGTACCTCTACATTGAAATCCTCGTTACTAATCAAAGGTGGGGTGTGGATTTCTTGCAAGCTAATGCCGCGTTCTTCAAAGAAAAATTGCCAGTTTTTTCCTGCAACACGCAATAAATTATTTTGTGGCACATCACTGACACCGACTTGGATATTGATACATTTGTTGATTAATGCGGTAACAATATTTCGTAAGGTTTTTTGATAATATTTGCTATAACAGAATACATTTACGCTTTGTGGCGAGGTGGAACCACGATAAATTTTGTTAGAAAGCACTTTTAATGCCAATAAAATGGCATTTGGCCCTTCAAAATGCAGGGTACGAATTTCATTCCATAAATTGCGATAAGTTAAATCAATACTTCCTACTAGGCTTTCTTCATCAGGTCCAAAACTAAATAAATCATTGGCGACGATGGTGGTTTTTGCCTCAGATAAATGTGCCGTTGGGTCTTTGGTGAGATTAATGGAAACGACTAAGCTTTTTATTTCGCAGTTATGATTTAATTCCTCATTACTTGCCGCGGCCACCACTGTGGGCAGAGATAAACGTAAATCGGTAACGAATTGCCTTAATTTTGCAAGCGTTACATTTGGGCTAAAGATGTGTAATTCTGTTTTTGGGGTCAGTAAACGGTTGAAATATGCCCAAGAAACCAATTTATTGAGATTTTCGCTATATTCTATGTAGCGTGGCTGTTCAAATCCTTGGACATCAGGCGTTTGGTTTACTAAGTACCAACCTGCTTTGAAATGACGGTTGTTTTTGACTTCAATAAAGGTAATGTTTTTTTCCGATAAATCAGAAGAAATCATTGCATTGAGTAAGGTGATTTTACCCGGCAATTCTTCAAATGCCGTATAAAGTTTACGAGTTAAAATGCTAATATCTTGCGGCATTATGCTGGAATTTACCTTATATTTGCGGGCAAATTGTACTAAATGCCGATAACTAAACATTAAGAATTTAATTAAGTTATTATGGCTTTCTTTTACGCGTTTTATTTTCCAACAGGCGCGCTGATTTAGCTCTTGTACCAATTCTTTTGACCAGCCCCACGTTTTGGCTAGGTTCTGTAATTGGGCTAAACGCCAACTGTGTTTGGGAACATTATGGCTGTATTCATTGGCTTTAATATAAAAGCAACGGCGAACAAATTCTAAGCGACGTAAATCGTTGAGTCCGATTAAATAATTGGTTACTCGCTCAAGCATTGTAAGATAAGGATCAAAGTGATGTTTTTTATCGCCATTCAGTAAGCGCGCTTTAAATTCTTGGGCGATCAGGTAAGTGCCTGGGTAATCCGCGGAATAGGTTTCTAGCAGCAAAATTTTTAACACAGATTTGTAAGGTGAATCAATCCCTTTGTAGAGTTGCCACAAACTCGCACCAAAATATTCATTGGCAGAAAATGCCCCTAAGCCACCAAAATCCACCCAATCATTAGGATCGATACGTTTTTCTTTGATTAAACGTGCCACTTCTTGTTCATAGTCTTTTTCATTTTCTACGGGCAGATGTAGCCATAATAAGGGTTTCCCGGCAAGGCGAATGGCGGAGCGGTAAAATTCATCTAGCAATAGCATATATTGTGCCGAACCACAATTTTCTGCCGTTAACGGATCCGCGTAACGAAAACAGCGGAAGCGGTTTTGATCCATTAAATATAAGTTAATTTCCACCCCTAAGGTTAATGCCCATTGCTGTAAGGCGTCCATTTTTTGGCTTAATAAATGGCGATCTTCTGGGCTAATTTGTGGGTGGTGACAAACCCAAATATCCAAGTCTGAAGCTGATGTTTGGCTAATTGAAGCGATGCTGCCCATTACATACACGCCAAGCACGGGAAAGAAAGTGCGGTGAGAAAATGGCGAATTTTCGATTTCTTGCTCACTTAACTCAAAATGCGCGGAAAGATAGGCTTGTTGATAATCCGATAAAACAAAATCAACAATCCCTGCTGGGGCATTTTTGATATAGCCCGGCAGCGTGTGATGATTGAGGTGCAATAACAAGGTAATCGTTTGAAAAACTTGACTAAATTGAGCTGAACTGCCTGAAATTGCGCGTTCAAAACGTAATTTGTCGAGATATTCCACTTGTTGTTTCGCACTATTAATATCGTAATTCAATTTATATCCTAGGAAAGAGGGAGTGATAAATGAACAATTTCCTCGAATTTCATACAAAGAAATTGAAGTATTACTCTATCATTTGCCTTATCGGAAAGCAAAAAAATTAAATGAAAACTGACATTTTGAGGCAACAATGATAGGATAAGCCCTAATGTTTCTACGCTTATTTTTTGCATAATGATGACAAAAAAACTAATCAAAATCGCAACCCGCCGTAGTCCTTTAGCATTATGGCAAGCGAATTATATTAAAGATCGTTTAACGCAATTATATCCCGCACTTTGTGTTGAGCTTGTGCCAATGGTAACCAAAGGCGATGTAATTTTAGATACGCCACTGGCGAAAATTGGCGGAAAAGGCTTATTTGTCAAAGAATTAGAAAATGCCCTATTAAAGGGCGAAGCCGATATTGCCGTGCATTCAATGAAAGATGTGCCAATGCAATTCCCACAAGGCTTAGGGTTAAGTGTTATTTGCCAACGTGAAGATCCCCGTGATGCCTTTGTGTCAAATTCTTACCGCACTTTAGAGGAATTACCTGCGGGTGCTGTGGTGGGGACATCAAGTTTACGCCGTCAATGTCAGCTTAATGCGTTACGGCCTGATTTGACCATTCAATCTTTACGAGGAAATGTGGGGACACGGTTAAGTAAATTAGACAATGGTGATTATGATGCGATTATTCTTGCTTCAGCGGGATTAATTCGTTTAGGAATGGCAGAGCGTATTGCCTCTTTCATTGATACGGAAATTTCCTTACCCGCAGCAGGGCAAGGGGCAGTTGGCATTGAATGCCGTGTTGATGATGTAGAAGTGCAAACCCTGTTAGCACCACTTGCCGATCCAGAAACTACTGCCTGTGTGTTAGCTGAGCGAGCGATGAATAATCACCTACAAGGTGGTTGTCAAGTGCCAATCGGGGGGTATGCGGTGATTTCTGATAATCAGCTTTATCTTAAAGCGTTAGTGGGGAAAACAGATGGGAGTGAAATTATCCGTGCAGAAGGTAAAAGTGCGGTGGAAAATGCGCAAGAATTAGGTATTCAAGTCGCAGAAAGCTTATTAAAACAAGGGGCAGATAACATTTTACAAGCCCTTGGTGTGTAATTATTCACCTTTACAACGATAAGGAAAACCCAATGGCAGTGTTGGTTACGCGCCCTGATGAAAAGGGCAAACAACTGGTGGAAATGTTGGCAAAGGCAGGCATCGCAGCCATTCATTTTCCGCTCTTTTCTATTCAAGCCGGACGTGAGCTTAATGATTTGCCCTCTCAGCTCAATCAACTCAATGCGGGGGATTATGTTTTCGTGGTATCGCAAAATGCGGTAACTTATAGCGCTGAAAGCCTTAAACAAGCTGGCTTTCAATGGCGGGCAGATTTACAGTATTTTACCGTTGGACAGCGAACCGCACAGGCATTTTGTAGTCAAACAGAACAGTGTATTCATTATCCTTTTCAGCAAGAAACAAGTGAAGGTCTGCTTTCTTTATCAGCAATGAAAAACGTGCAAGATAAAACCATTTTGATTTTACGGGGTAATGGTGGGCGAGCTTTTTTTGCAGAGCAAGCCAGCGTGCGAGGGGCTAAAATTAAAACTCTGGAATGTTATCAGCGACAGCCCTTAGTTTATGACCCTTTAGAACAAATCAGTATGTTTAAGCGAGCTGGCATTACAACAATCATTGCGACCAGCAAAGAAATTTTGCGTTTATTGCTAGATTTTGTCCCCAAAAATGAACATAATTGGCTAAAGTCTTGCCACTTAATAACGGTAAGTGAACGAATTCAACGCGTTGCCTTTGAAATGGGCTGGGAAAAGGTGAGTCTTTCACCACGAGCAGATAATGCAACCTTGTGCGATACTTTATTGCAATTTAACGAGTTTTAATAATCATAAGGAATAAATTATGGCTAAACATCACGCAAAAAAAACAGATAAAACCCCTGCTGTGGAAAGCACAGCACAATCTGTCGAACCTGTGGAAAATTCCCTTCAAATTGAAAATTCTGAACAAGAAAATGAAGTGGTGAAAAACGAGCAAGCCCCCCCTGAACCGACAAAGGAAGAACCTATGCAACCATCACCAGAAAAAGTTACAACGGACAATGAACCAGCTAAACCAGAAACCGTGATTGTTAAAAAAGGCGGTACAGGTGTGGCGATTTTAGCGTTATTAGTTGCATTGGGTTTAGGAGGTGCGGGTTATTATTTTGCAGAGCAACATCTAACCAGTGTACAAGCAAGATTAACGGCGTTGGAAGCACAAAAACCACTCTCAACCCATAGCCAAACTTTCACTGACGCTGACTTAAGTGCATTAAAACAAGATCAAAGCAAAATCGCTCAGCTTGCACAAACAAGCCAATCTACCAATGAAAAATTAATCGCATTAGAAAAAATGGTAGAAATTAAGGAACAGCAAATCTCCGCCTTACAAAATCAAGTAAATACATTAAGTAATGCGCAAAAAGCGGCGCAGCCAAATGATTGGTTGCTGTCCGAAGCTGATTTCTTATTAAACAACGCATTACGCAAATTGGTATTAGATAATGATGTGGATACCGCAATTTCTTTATTAAAAGTAGCGGATGAAACCTTAAGTAAAGTCTCTGACCCACGCGTGATCAATGTTCGTAGCGCAATTAATAGCGATTTAAAACAGTTGCTTTCAGTCAATAACATTGATCAAAATGCCATTATGCAGCACCTGTCTCAGCTTGCGAATAATGTTGATGAACTGAGCGTACTCAATGTGAATTTCGATGAACCCAATGAAAATAATGATAAATTGAGTGGCTCTTGGGACGATTGGAAAGAAAATGCAGAAAAAAGTGCCACTTCTTTTTTAAATCATTTTATTCGTATTACGCCAAAAAATGCGGATAACAAAGCATTGTTAGCACCTAATCAAGATATTTACCTGCGTGAAAATATCCGTTTGCGTTTACAGTTAGCGATTATGGCAGTACCACGTCAGCAAAATGATTTATATAAACAATCTCTAGAAACCGTGGCCTCTTGGGTAAGAAGTTATTTTGATACCAATACTGAAGTGGTACAAAATTTTCTTAAAGAAGTGGATGAGTTGGCGGAACAGTCTATTTATGTTGATGTGCCAACGCAGTTAACTAGTTTAAATTTATTAGATAAATTGCTTAATAAGCCTTCGCAAGAGGTGCAAAAAATTGAGCTTTCCGTAGATAAAGAGGTGGCGAAAGAAAATGCGCAGGATGCCAAAGGGGAAAGCGCGCAAGGTAGCAACACAACAGAAAATGCCGCGCCAGCACAACAGGTTTCAGCGGTGAATGCAGAAAGCAATGCGACGCAAAGCGATGAAAATCAAAGTGAAAAGCCGAGTGAAAACCAAACTGCCGTGGAAAACCAAAGTGCGGTGGAAAATGCAGACAAATCTGAGCAAAACCAAGCACAACAACAGTAGAGGAAATAGCAATGTTTAGAACCCTATTTTTAATGCTGGTGTTACTTGCCGGCTTAATCGCAGGCCCTTATCTATCGGGCAAACAAGGCTATGTGTTAATTGAAACCAGCACATACAGCATTGAAATGTCAATCACCACCCTTGTGATTTTCTTCGTGATTGCAATGGCGGTGGTATATGGTATTGAGTGGATCATCACAAAATTCTGTCGTTTAAGTAACAGCACTTATGGCTGGTTCTCTCGTCGTAAACGCCTTAAAGCACAAAAACAAACGCTTGAAGGGTTAATGTTAATGGACGAAGGGCAATATTCTAAAGCTGAAAAATTAATTGGTAAAAATGCCAAACATTCTGATGAGCCAATCCTAAACTTTATTAAAGCAGCAGAAGCAGCACAACAGCGTGGCGATGAATTTAGCGCCAATCGTTACTTAATTAAAGCCACTGAATTGGCTGGCACAGATAACCTACTTGTTGAGATTGCGCGTACGCGAATTTTGTTACAGCAAAATAAATTGCCTGCCGCACGCAGTGCCATTGATAGCTTGTTAGTAATGACCCACCGCAATAAAGAAGTGTTAAAACTGGCAGTTGAGATCTACTTAAAATCGCACGCCTTTGAAGCGTTGGATAAAATTTTGGATCAAGTGGAAAATTCAGGGATCTATTCAGATAAAGAATTTACGAGCTTGCAACATCGCGTAGAAGATGGCTTACTTGACGAAAAAATGAATGAAGAAGGCGTCGATGGCTTGCTTAAATGGTGGGACGATCAACCACGTAAACGACAAAATGATCTGTATGTCAAAATTGGGCTTATTCGTCGCCTGATTGATAGTGATGATCACGAAACTGCCTATAAATTGATCTTAGAAGCCTTGAAAAAAGTGGATGACAACAACCCACTGGCACAACAACTTTGCTCGCAAATTACCCGTGTTCAACCCGTAGATAACAGCAAATTGCTGAAAATTATGGAAAAACGGGCAAAACAAAGTAAGGAGCAATCTTGTTGTTGCACAAACCGTGCCTTAGGTTACTTATATGTGCGTAATGGCGATTTTGCTAAGGCAAGCGAAGCATTTAAGAAAGTGATCGCAGATAAAACCCAGCTTCAGCCGAATGATATTACAATGGCAACCTATGCCTTTGAGCAAAACGGTGAAAATGAACTGGCTAAACAACTTCAGCAAGAAAGTTTGAAATCCGCAATGTCGGTGCAAAACTTAGCCTCTGAAGAAAATGAAAAAACGCCAGAAAATCCTACCGCACTTGTTGAAACGGCAGAAACAAAAAACCTTTAAGCTAAGCAGAATGCCCTGTTTTCAGGGCATTCTTTTATATGATGATAACCCTTCCTCATAAGATTGCACAATTTTTACAACAGCAAACGGTGATGAGCCTTGCTGTTCATAACACACAGGATTTTTGGGCAGCAAACTGCTTTTATGTGCTTGATAATGAGAATGTCAGCCTGATTTTCTTTTCTTCTCTTAATACGCAGCACGCACAAATAATGCAACAAAGTGAGCAGGTCGTTGGTACGATTGCTACACAAACCGATCAAGTAAGCGAGATTGAAGGCGTGCAGTTTAAAGGTCGTGCCATATTGCTTGATGGAAATGCCCGCCAGTCTGCTCTTAAGCGCTATTACGCGCGTTATCCCTTTGCCCGTTTGATGAATACTGACTTATGGAAAATTGAACTTGATGAAATCAAACACACCTCGAATAAATGTGTTTTTGCTCAGAAAACTTACTGGAAAAGAACAAGTGCGGTGTAATTTTTGATTATTTTGCCTAAATCAATAAAAATCACTTTTCTTTCTAGCAAAAAAGGGTACTATATGCCGTCTTTTGTAAGGCTTCCGCTTTACAAACTTCCAACTTTCCAATTAGGAAAAATAAAAAAGCTGAAACGCTTTTTTTAATAAGTAGCGAGTCAAAATGCCCCATGGCATCTTATTTTTAAGAATAAGAAAGCTTAGGCTTATAACGCGTATTTATTTTGTTCTCAGGCAAGGCGAAATAACGCAGAATGAGGACAACAGAAATCGCGTTATCCCGCAAGGCACCCGACTTATTTTTTTAACCTCTTATTGAAGGTATAGATTAGCATGACAAACACGCCTGTAAATCCAATCAACAACGCAACCAATGAATATTATCTCAACCGCCAAAATGCAATGGAATCGAATGTGCGTAGCTATCCACGCAAATTGCCATTAGCCATTGCCAAAGCACAAGGTTGTTGGGTAACGGATGTTGAAGGTAATGAATATCTTGATTGCTTAGCTGGTGCAGGAACATTAGCGCTTGGGCATAATCACCCTGCGGTGATCCAAGCGATTCAAGATGTATTAAGTAGCGGTTTACCGCTTCACACATTAGATTTAACCACGCCATTAAAAGACGCTTTTACTGAAGAACTGCTTTCTTTCTTCCCGAAAGATCAATATCGTCTGCAATTCTGTGGCCCTTCTGGTGCAGATGGCACAGAGGCGGCAGTAAAACTTGCCAAAACCTACACTGGACGTGGTAATGTTATCGCATTTTCTGGTGGTTACCACGGAATGACCCACGGTTCACTTTCTATGACAGGGAACTTAAATGCGAAAAACGCCGTACAAAACTTAATGGCTGGCGTGCAATTTATGCCTTATCCGCACGAATACCGTTGTCCATTGGGTCTAGGTGGTGAAGCGGGTGTAGAAGCACTAACCTATTATTTTGAAAACTTTATTGAAGATGTAGAAAGCGGTGTGGTAAAACCTGCGGCAGTGATCCTTGAAGCGATTCAAGGGGAAGGCGGTGTGGTAACGGCGCCTGTGAAATGGTTACAAAAAATCCGTGAAGTAACGAAAAAACACGGTATTGTGTTAATCCTTGATGAAGTGCAAGCGGGTTTCTGCCGTTCAGGAAAAATGTTTGCCTTTGAATATGCCGGTATTGAACCTGATATCGTGGTAATGTCAAAAGCCGTAGGGGGCAGTTTGCCATTGGCAGTGCTTGCCATTCGTAAAGAATTTGATGCGTGGCAACCAGCAGGACATACAGGCACATTCCGCGGTAACCAAATGGCAATGGCGACGGGGTATGCGTCATTAAAAATTATGCGTGAGCAAAACTTAGCGCAAAATGCCTTAGAACGTGGTGATTTCTTACAAACTGAATTGAAAAAATTAGCACAGCAATTCCCTTGTATCGGTAACGTGCGCGGACGTGGTTTAATGATCGGGATTGAGATCGTTGATGAACGTCAAGCGCAAGATCGCATTGGGGCATATCCAGCAGATGGTGAACTGGCTGCCGCAATCCAAAAAGCCTGCTTTAACAATAAGTTATTGCTAGAGCGTGGTGGTCGTGGTGGTAATGTAGTGCGTATTCTTTGCCCACTTATCATCACGCAAGCGGAAAGTGAAGAATTAATCAAACGCTTTGCTCAATCCGTAGCAGATGCCTTAAAAGCCGTGCGTGGCTAATTATTAATCTAGCTAAATGGGATAGTACAACGTCCCATTTAGCTATTTTTATTTCAACCATCTTTCAGGAAATTCTCAATGGTCGATTTCGCAAAACACAAACAATCTCTTCTTTGCAATGATCCACAATCTATCGCTGATTATGAAAAAAATATGGCAACGGCAATAAGTGCGGTAGGAAATTGGCTCAAAAATAATAAAATGTACACGGGGGGAAGTATTAAACAGCTCCGTGAAGAAATTGCTTTTCAGCCGTCGCAACAAGGTTTCGGATTAGAAAAATCCTTAGCACGCCTCACTGAATTATTCTTAAACAAAAGCCTGAAAGTGCATCATCCGCATTCTTTGGCACATTTACATTGCCCGACGATGGTGGCTAGCCAAGTCGCTGAAGTGTTTATTAATGCCACTAACCAATCTATGGATTCTTGGGATCAAAGCCCAGCAGGGTCATTGATGGAAGTGCAATTAATTGAATGGTTACGCGAAAAAGTGGGGTATGCCTCAGGTGATGCCGGTGTGTTCACTTCTGGTGGCACACAATCGAATTTAATGGGCGTGTTATTAGCACGCGATGCTTGTATTGCTAAACATTGGAAAAATGCTGAAGGGAAGGAATGGTCTGTACAGCAAGATGGCTTACCCGCAGAAGCATTACAACGTGTAAAAGTGTTATGTTCAGAAAATGCCCACTTCTCTGTGCAAAAAAATATGGCAATGATGGGAATGGGCTTTCAATCTGTGATCAGTGTACCTTGCAATGAAAATGCACAAATGGATACAACGGCATTAGCCAATATCCTCAGTAAGCTCAACGTAGAAGGGCAATTAGTTGCCTGTATCGTGGCAACCGCTGGAACAACGGATGCAGGGGCGATTGACCCATTGCAAGACATTCGCCAGCTTGCAGATCAGTATGGAGCGTGGCTACACGTTGATGCGGCGTGGGGCGGTGCATTATTGCTTTCTAATGACTATCGTCATTGGCTAAACGGCTTAGAATTGGCGGATTCCGTTACCCTTGATTTTCACAAACACTTTTTCCAAAGTATTTCTTGTGGGGCATTCTTACTTAAAGATCCACAAAACTACCGCTTCATTGATTACAAAGCAGACTATCTGAATTCAGAATACGATGAAGAACACGGTGTCCCTAACTTGGTAGCAAAATCCTTGCAAACAACACGCCGTTTTGATGCATTAAAATTATGGTTTACCGTAGAAGCCTTAGGGGAAGAACTTTATGGCTCAATGATTGACCACGGCGTGGAACTTACTCGTGAAGTGGCGGACTACATTAAGGCAACAAAAGGGCTAGAATTATTAGTTGAACCGCAATTCGCATCGGTGTTATTCCGCGTAAATCCAGCGAACTACCCTACGGAATTTATTGATAATCTCAATCAAAATATTGCCGACGAATTATTTGCTCGTGGCGAAGCCAATATTGGGGTAACCAAAGTTAATGGTGTACAAGCCTTAAAAATGACTACGCTTAGTCCCATCGCCACCTTGGAAAACGTACAAGCCTTACTTGGTCAGGTGCTTGAAACCGCTGATAACATCAAAGAGGCCATCGTTGCAGGTAATTACGTGCCAGCGATTGATTAATCTTTCTGAGCGATAATAAAAAGTGCGGTAAAAAATACCGCACTTTTTGTTTTTGTGTTTTTATCCCTTTCGATTACACATCAGTAACCCTAGCACAATCAATGCCCCACTGATGAAATGATACCAATAGAGCTTTTCACCCAAAACGCTAATGCCAAGCAGAGCAGCGAATAAAGGGGTAACATTGGTAAACACTGCGCCTTTCGCGCCTCCGACGAGATTAATGCCGTAGTTCCAAAAGGCGTAAGACAAAATAGAAGGGCCGACAACTAAATAGCCGATCATTGCCCAATGGTTTGGAGAAATTTGGCTGATAATCGGTTCGCTGGCAGTTAAGGCTTTCCATAAAAATACAGGGGTAAAGCACAACATTGCAATGGCAACAAGTAAGGTAAGCATCACCGAGTTGGGTAACTCTGCTGGGCGTAGGCGGATAATGCAACAATAAACAGCCCAGCTCAATGCCGAGCCAATCGCCCATAGATCCCCTTTATTCACATTGAATTGTACTAAGGTTTGTGGATCGCCTTGGCTTAATAAACAGAATACACCGAAGAAACTTACCATTGCCCCTGCAAGCATTAAAGGCCGAATTCTATCCCCAAAAATAAGGCGATTGATCAATAGCACAGCAATAGGGACTACGGCAAGATAAATACTCGCGTTAAGTGCCGTGGTGGTTTGTAAGCCTTGATAAAGAAATAAAGGGAAGATCACAATGCCGAGTAACGAAAGTGCGGTCAAAATTTTCCACGTTTTTTGAATTGAGGGAACGAAAGCAATAACACGTTTAACAAACAGCAATAATAACAGCACAGCGGCGGGAAACCAACGGAGATAAGTCAGTACGATGGGAGCAACGTCACGGCTTAGTATTTTGCCGAAGATATAATTTCCGCCCCAAAATAACGTGGCTAAAATTAAGCAAAGATAGCCATAATACGGTTTATTCATCTTGTTCCACGTTCCACTATAATGCCAACATTGCGTGCTTGTGCCACTGCTTTGGGCTTACTTAATTTAATTTTTAACCAGCTTAATCTGTATTTTTGTTCAAGCTGCTGCGCTACTTCATAAGCGACGCGTTCAATTAAGAAAAAAGGTTTAGATTGTACATAATTGATAATAAATTCGCTGACTTCGGCATAATTTAGGCAATAGGCAACATCATCGGTCTCCGCTGCCTGACGACAATCCCACGCCATTTCCACATCAAAAATCAACGTTTGTTTGATTTGCTGTTCCCAGTCATAGACGCCAATTTGAGCGAAAACAACCAATTCTTCAATAAAAATGCGATCTATCATAAAATTCTTCAATCTCCTGAAATACTATTAGGCGTATGCTATCAAGTTTATGTACAATAGACGAACAAATTTTTCACTTGACAATTCAGGGAGGTAAAATGAGCCTTTTCGCCCTTTTTTATATATTTTGTGCGTATTTGCTCGGTTCAATTTCGAGCGCCATTTTATTTTGTCGTCTTGCCGGCTTACCTGATCCTCGCACCACAGGCTCACACAATCCCGGTGCAACCAACGTGCTACGCATTGGCGGACGTTGGGCTGCCTTAGCGGTACTTATTTTTGACATTCTAAAAGGAATGCTTCCTGTATGGGCAGGTTATTATCTCGGTTTAACCCAATTCCAATTAGGTATGGTTGCATTGGCTGCCTGTTTAGGGCATATCTTCCCCTTATTCTTTAAATTTAAAGGAGGGAAAGGCGTCGCCACCGCATTTGGCGCCATTGCCCCTATCGGTTGGGGCGTGGATCTTTGGATGCTTGGCACGTGGCTTGCCGTCTTTTTACTCACGGGATATTCATCCTTAAGCGCGGTTATTGCTGCCATCACCATTCCTTTTTATGTATGGTGGTACAAACCTGAATTCACCTTTCCTGTCGCACTGGTCTGCTGCCTGCTCGTTTACCGCCACCACGATAACATCCAACGCCTATGGCGCGGTCAAGAAGACAAAGTCTGGAATAAATTTAAGAAAAAATTGTGAAAAAACCACCGCACTTAGTTTTGCGTAGTCTGTTGTGCTTTCAATAATGCAATAATTTCTTTTAGCGAGGCGATCTCTTTATCTTTTTGTGCTAATAACTGATCTTTATAGCTTAATGCTAATTTGAGTTTTTCATTTTCAATGGTAACCGCTTCATTTGTTGCATAATAATTCGAGCTAAGTTGACTATTTTCACTAATTAAAAAGCAAATATGGCGATCATCTCTTACTAATTCAGAAATATCCATATCAAAAATCTGTGCAATTTTCTTTAATTTTTCGTAATGTAATTGTGTTTCACCGCGTTCAATTTTTGCATAACCACTTGGCGATAAATTCATTTTCTCCGCCATTTCTTCTTGGGACCAGTGATTCATTTCCCGTATCAATCGAATTTTTTCGTGTATCGCCATTACCTGCTCCATTTGTTCAATTCCTGCTCAAAATGAGTAGAAAACTGTCTTCCTCATCTATGGTTTATTATCAGGGGAGTGTTATAGAATTTCGTCTGTTTCAAAAACAGACATTTTACATCTTTAATAAGGTTTATCTATGAAAAATTTATTAAAAGTTGCGTTATTTGTCGCAACTGTAGGGTTAACTGGTTGTGCTACGATTGTTAGTAAAAGCACTTATCCTGTTTCTATCCAATCTGTCCCTGATGGAGCGAATTTTACGATTACAAATAGAAAAGGAAAAATCATCAGCCAAGGAATTACCCCACAGGTAGTTAAATTAAAATCTGGTTCTAGCTACTTCAAACCTGAAAAATATCTCATTACTTTTGACAAAAAAGGTTTCACAAAAGAAACAATCGAAATTCAAGCAACATTAGATGGTTGGTATTGGGGGAATTTTGCTTTAGGTGGACCATTAGGATTGATTGTTATTGATCCTTTAACAGGGGCTATGTATCGTTTACCAGAGGAAGTAATGGCTACCTTAAGTAATGGCAAAGAGCGCGCATTAACTGTGATTGATATTAATACATTGCCGAAAGAACAGCATAGAAAACTTCAAAAAATTAACTTATAAATCTAAATAGGAGAAATATTATGAAAAAATATTTGATGGCTACACTACTTTCTAGTACAGCATTATTTGCACAAGCGGAAAATTTTTCTGGCTTCTATATTGGTGGCGCACTTGATTTGAATAAACAGTCTTTTTCCGTGCCAGTACAAGAACTTGGTTATCACTATGATGATGGTAATTATACGGGGTCTAGCTCTCGTTCTGTTGGCGTGGGTATTGTTGGTGGCTATATGTTTGATTATGGCAACAATTTTGTTGGTATTATTGAGGGAAAAATTAGCCTTCCGAATAATAAAACAGAAGATGATTTAGGCAATGAAATCGCTAAAGAGAATTTCCGCGTAGGCGTACATTATTTGCAAGGCTATCAACTTGATCGTTTCTTGCCTTATGTCAAAATCGGCGTAGAAGCAGGCAGTTTCACGATGAATGAAGATAATCCAGCGTTTAGATATGTTGATTTTGAAAATAGTGGCGCGTTTGGATTTAGTTACGGTTTTGGTGTGAAAACAAAAATTACGGATAATTTAGTTGCAGGGCTTGATTATAGCAGAGTCACGTTAGAAGCGAAAAATAGCATTGAATTTAAAAGCAATACGATCGGTTTAAATATTAGCTATTTATTCTAGTTAAGGTTAAATGGTGAATATGATGAAAAAGATCCTCTCAGTTTTAATGCTTGTTGGCACGTTAATTTTAACGGGCTGTGCGAAAGTGCCTATGGCTTCAGAAGCAGAAGATGTGCAAGCGAAACAATTTGTTACCCCTAATAACACAATGTCTGGCTTGTATATTTATCGTGATTCAACATTTGGAGCAAGATTAAGAAAAAATCTTTATGTTGATGATAAATTTATTGGACAATCAGCACCTAAAGTCTATTTTTATAAATTAGTTACGGCGGGAAAACATAAGATTTCTACTGAGTCAGAATTTGGTAATAATGACTTACATATTATGACGGAAGGTGGGAAGAATTATTTTATTCGTCAGTATATAAAAATGGGCGTTTTTGTTGGAGGTTCAAACCTTGAACAAATTGATGAAGAAAAAGCAAAAGCAGCGATCAAAAAGTTAAAACTTGCTCGTTCGCCACAATAAAGCACTTATCTCAGAGCCATCAGTGAATGATGGCTTTTTTGATTTTATTAAAATCGCCTTACTAAACCACCGTATAAATATCAAAGCGATGATTTTTGGTTTCGCGGCTAAAGTGCGGTGTTTTTTGAGCGAGGAATTCGGCGTAGTCAGGGCGTTTTACTACAACGCGCTTTTGTGCAATTTGTAAGGCGGGGGTGAGTAGGGCATCGGCGTCTTCATCCGCACCGACTAAATGCTGAAAAACGCGCATTTCTTTTTTCACCAATGCACTTTTCGTTTTGTGGGGATACATCGGGTCGAGATAAACCACATCGGCTTGAATGCCTTGTTGAGCCAGATCGCCAATCTGTTTTACGGGTAATAATTGCATATTTTGTTGCATCATTGCGCCGATTTCTGCATCTTGATAAGCACGTTGTAAGCCGTCTTGTAATAATAAATAGACCACAGGGTGGCGTTCGACTAAACGCACTTGGCAACCAATGGCGGCGAGTACAAAGGCATCTCTTCCCAAGCCTGCTGTTGCATCAATGAGGGTTGGCAGATAATCTTTTTTAATTCCCACCGCTTTGGCAATGGCTTCACCTCGACCGCCGCCAAATTTGCGGCGATGTGCCATTGTGCCACTGACAAAATCCACATATACCGCACCTAATTTGGGTTCGTCTAATTTGCGTAATTCCAAGCGCGCAACGCCATTTTGTTCAGTTTGCACCAAGGCAAGTGAGCTGTTGGAGTGGTGGATTAATCCTTGTTGTTCACAAAGTGCGGTGAAATTTTGCGAATTTTTGGTTTCGCAAATGAGTTGCACGGCTATTTTCGGATCAACCATACGCCGGATTCCATATGTTCAGTATAAGGGAACTGATCAAATAAGGCGGCACGCTCAATGCGGTGCGTTTGACACAGTGTTTGCAGGTTATCGCACAGCGTGTGCGGGTTGCAGGAAATATATAGAATGCGATCATAGTGTTGCACCAATTTCACTGTCTCAGGATCTAGCCCAGCCCTTGGCGGATCAACAAAAATTGTGTTGCAATCATAAGCTTGCAAATCAATGCCTTTCAAGCGGTTAAAAGCACGCACGCCGTTCATCGCTTGGGTAAATTCTTCTGCCGACATTCTGATGATTTGCACATTCTCAATTCGGTTTGCGGCGATGTTAAATTGTGCCGCTGCCACAGAGGGTTTGGCGATTTCTGTGGCGAGAACCTTACGGAAATTTTGTGCCAGTGCGATAGAAAAATTGCCGTTTCCACAATATAGTTCAAGTAAATCGCCTTGGCTGTTTTTGGTGCAATCAATTGCCCATTGCAACATTTTGCTATTTACCACCGCATTGGGTTGCGTGAAACTGTTTTCCACTTGGCGATAAATATAATCTTTGCCGTTTACGGGCAGAATTTCATCCACATAATCCTGATCTAAACAAATTTTTTGTTTAGACGCGCGTCCGATGATCTGCACGTCAAAACCTTGCTGTTGCAAGGTTTGGCGTAATGTGAGTGCTGCCTGCTGCCATTGTTCATCTAAGACTTTGTGATAAAGCAGGCTCACGATGATCTTATTGCTCAGGGTGCTGAGATAATCAATTTGAAATAAACGATGGGTGAGAATAGCTTGCTGTTTGAGCAGGGGCTGCAAGGCTTGCATCATTTCATTGATAAGCTGGCTGGCAATTGGAAAGCGGTCAATGCGATAAGGTTTACGCGTTTGCTTGTCGAACATAATATGATAAAAATCGTCCTGTTGATGCCACAGGCGAAATTCGGCTCGCATACGATAATGTTGCTTTGGCGAGTCAAACACAGCTAATTCTGGTGCATTAAACGGGGCGAAAAGTGCGGTTAATTTTTGGCGTTTTTCTGCCAATAATTCATCATATTTTTCGATAGGTAAAACTTGCATTGATCCTTCTCATTATTTATTGCGAGCAAAAAGAAAAGGCTTGATTGCTCAAGCCTTATGATCTTACTAGGCAGATTAATCCGCGTTGCTCATATCTTCTAAGTTATCGGCGACTACGCCAGATAAGGTATAAACACGTTTTGTGGTGCTGGTTAATGTGCGGTATTTATTCCACGTTTTTTCAAAAAAAGTTTCTGCTTGACGCTCACCTTGACAAAATGCCACAAAGGCTTTTTCTTCTTCTGTGATTGGCGCACGTTCACCAGTATCTAAGGCTTTAAAGGCTTGACCATATTGCTCTAAAGCTTGAGATTCTTTGATTGTATAATCACCGTGGCGAGCAAAACCGCGGGGATAGTTTTTATCGTCAAAAAAACGACGCGTTACGCTAAAACTTTCTGCCATAATATCCTCAATATTGCGAATTCAAAATCGGCACGCATTAAACCAATTTTTGGTTATTTTTGCAATGGATTTGTTACTTTTGTAGTAAGGCTTTAACCGTTTCGACATAGTCTTGAATGAAACCTTCTTGACTATGCGATAGCCCTTCAGGGTTCACGCGATATTTGCCGTTTACATAAAAATCTGGCACACCGTGTACATCAAAACGCTCAGCGGCTTGCACTTGCTGATTGTATAATCCGGTGACGGCAAAGCTGTTAATGCCACCATCAAATTGTTCCGCCGTTACGCCATTATTAATAAAAATTTGGCGGATCGCATTTAAACTTGGCGCGCTTTGATCTCGACTTTTTACCGCAGCTTGTGCGGCTTCAAATAATGGGGCTTTCACTTTATCTTCTACGCCGAGTGCCATTGCTAAAGCCCACGCGCGGGTGAGATTTTCTGATTGAAACCCTAAAAAATTCACGTGATATTGTTTAAATTTAGTGCCTTCAGGGAGTGCAGCTTTGACTTTTTCAGGAATGTGGTAATCCATTTCAAAGGCATAACAATGAGGGCAATAAAAAGAGAAAAATTCAATCACTTCAGGCTGAACCGCGCGTTCTGTATTTAACGCAATATATTGTTTTCCCTCTGTTAAATTAACGGCGTGGACATTTGCCACAAAAAATAGTGATGCTAACGCAATAAGAAATTTTTTCATTCCAACTTTCCTTATTTAATTATCCCGCGTGCTTTTAATAATGCGGTTTTAAAATCTTCTTCGTAATCTTTTTTAATCCCCGGGATTGGCTCGTGTTTATCTGTGCCATACATTTTTAAATGATAGATAATCACTTCGTCCGTTAATTCTGCCACAGGTTTATCAAACCCCGCTTCATCCGCGATTTTTTGCAAAATTTGGGTTAAGCTCAAATCAGGATCTTGCGACCAATAAGGTTGCAATAATTCCAATACTTCATTTAGACGATGACATTTCATAACAGTTCCTCACCTTGAGTTAGAAAGGGCTAAATAATACTGTAATTATCGGGAGAAAGGAATAAGTTGGCGTAAAAAAGCCGATCTTGAAAGTGCGGTAGAAAAATTCACACTTTTTTCCACCGCACTTTTTTATTTGCGGGGTTATCAAGTAGAATGAAGGTGTTTGATAAGGTGGAAAACAAAAGTGAGGGGAAATGAAAATCAGTGCAGTAATTCTTGCTGGTGGGCTGGCGAGGCGTATGGGAGGGGCGGATAAAGGCTTGCAGTTGCTACAAGGTCAGCCCCTATTTTGGCATTGCTATCAACGTTTAACGCCCCAACTGAATGACATTGCGATTAACGCAAACCGCAATCAAGCCCTGTATCGTCAAAGTGGTTTGCCCGTGTTTGCTGACGAATTGGCAGATTTTCAAGGACCTTTGAGTGGTATTTTAACCAGCTTAAGGTTATCCCATTCAGATTTTGTGCTGTTTGTGCCTTGCGATTGTCCGTTTTTACCCTTGAATTTACTAGAAAAATTACAGCAACCTATTTTGCGCTCATTACCCCATTCTCGAAGTGCGGGAGAAAATTCCCCCGTTTTGCTCACTTATGCCACTGACGGTGAACGAGAACACCCTACCTTTTGCTTGGTTTCGACAACACTTGCTGAAAAACTTGCGGACTATTTGCAAAAAGGTGAACGACGAATGTTGCAGTTTATGCGACAAAATGGGGCGATTGCTGTTGATTTCAGTGAACAAAAAGCGGCATTCCAAAACTTTAATACCTTGGCAGATTTAGAAAGCAAAGTGCGGTAAAAAATCACCGAAATTTGGCTTTTTATTCACATTATAATCAGTATAATAAGCAAAATCTGATTAACCAAAACGGATAAGTTATGTTCAAAATTATTTCAATTTCACTGTTAAGTGCGTTTTTAGTGGCGTGTTCTTCAATTACCTCTTACGTTCCTTTTATGGATAACGAGAAAAAGGTGATTGATTTAGATAAAGAGAAAATCGATCAAAAATCCTATGCGGCGGCTTATGCGGCAACGGTACAAACCTATTCAGGGCGCGTAAATAAAGATTATGATGTGAATTCTTTCGCGAGTGGTGCGAACGATTGGTATTTAAACCGTATTTTAGTGCCTATTGATCAAATTAAAGCAAAATTATATCAAGACAGTGGCGTGGAGAGCCAAATTTATGCTTATTATAGCGGCGTGGTGTTTGCCTCTGAATTACAGAATAATTTTAATCGTTTAAGTAAAGACTGTTGGGCACACATTAATAAACCAAGTGCAACGCAAGGTATTTATGATGCGATGCTAGATTTACAAAAAGGACAAACACGTTCCTTAGATGAAGGCTATATCGCGGAAGGCAGCGATCAAGTGTTGAAAATTTGTACCGGAAAATAATCTGTAAGGTTACTGATAATTCATCAGTAACCTTTTCTTTTTTGATGTAAGCTGAAAGGTTTTTGCTGAATATTCAGCAACATATTTAGCAAGTGTTCAGCAAGTTATTAATAAAAAATGATTGCCAAATTGGGGTGTGAAGAAGTCAGCCGTATTACAACCCCCATTTGGTCTTTAAATCTCATATTCTGGAGGGAAAATGCTTAACTTATCAGAAAACAATATTCATTTATCGGCACAAGCCGAAAATAAACAGCAAGCCATTGAATTAGTCGCGCAAGCGCTAGAGCAAGCGGGTAATGTGGAAGCGGGATATTTAGCGGGAATGCTAGCGCGTGAAACACAAACGTCCACTTTTTTGGGCAATGGTATTGCCATTCCGCACGGCACGCTAGAAACGCGCCCAATGGTGAAACAAACAGGCGTGCAAGTGTTCCAATTTCCACAAGGCATTGAATGGGGAGAAGGCAACAAGGCTTATGTTGTGATCGGGATTGCCGCACGTTCCGATGAACATTTAACGCTACTCCGCCAGCTTACCCAAGTGTTAGGTGATGAAGAAAAAGCGGCAAAATTAGCTACATTGCAAGAGGTGGATAAATTCCGTGCCATTTTAATGGGGCAAGAAACTTTGCAAGTGAAAAGTGAAGATGTCAGCCTTGAGGTGGAGACAGAAAGCTTGCTTACCTTAATTGCGATGAACGCAGGTAAATTGCAACAGCAAGGGGCGGTGAATAATCAGTTTGTGGCAGAAGTCATTGCTTCCCCTGCATTGCCATTAGGGGGCGGTTTATGGCTCACCGATTCAGTGCAAGGTAACGAGAAAAACGCCCTGACGTTCAGCCGTGCAAAGCAAGCCTTTCAGCATAGTCATAAAGAGGTGAAAGGGGTGCTAACCGTGGCTTGTGTGAATGAAAAAATTGATGAGCTACTTGCACGCTTGCTAGAAAATTCCGTGCAACAAACGCTATTAAATGGAAATGCTAACCAAATTTTGACCGCACTTAATGGCGGTGAAGTCAGCGTTGCAAGCCCAGCCCCAGCCAATACAAATAGCGAAAATGCGGGTACAGTGATTGGTACATTTACCGTGCGTAATGAACACGGCTTGCACGCACGCCCTTCGGCGGTATTAGTGAATGAAGTGAAAAAATTCGCCTCAAAAATTACAGTAGAAAATCTTACCCGAGGCGGTGAGGCAATCAGTGCAAAAAGTTTGATGAAAATTGTTGCACTGGGCGCAACCTTTGGGCATCGTTTGCGTTTCCGTGCGGTGGGCGAAGATGCTAAACACGCCATTGAATCCATTGGAAAAGCGATCGCAGAGGGATTAGGCGAAGAAGTGTCTTCTTTATCACCAAAAGAGCCTGATCAGATTGAAGTGGTAGGTGAAAGCACCACGAATAACGAAAAAATGCCAGAAAAAAGCACCGCACTTGAAAATCACGATCCGAGTGAAAGTGTTGAAGCGATTTTTGTGGTACGCAACGAACACGGTTTGCACGCACGTCCTGCTGCGGTGTTAGTCAATGAAGTGAAAAAATATAACGCGTCGGTGGCGGTGCAAAATGTCGATCGAGATAGCCAATTAGTGAGTGCCAAAAGCTTAATGAAAGTGGTGGCACTTGGCGTGGTGAAAGGGCATCGTTTACGTTTTGTGGCAACGGGTGAAGAAGCACAACAAGCCCTTGCCGGCATTGGCGCGGCAATTGAAGCGGGTTTAGGTGAGTAGAGGTATTCGTAATGGCAAAAGTGGCAACAATTACATTAAATACCGCTTATGATTTAGTGGGAAGGTTAAAACGTATTGAGCTTGGCGAAGTCAATACAGTGGAAACCTTAGGCTTATTTCCTGCTGGTAAAGGTATCAATGTCGCCAAAGTGCTGAAAGATTTAGGCATTGACGTGGCGGTGAGTGGTTTCCTTGGTCGTGATAATCAAGGCGATTTCAACACAATGTTTGCAGAACTCGGCTTAGAAGATCGCTTTCAGCGTGTAGCAGGCAAAACCCGTATTAACGTGAAAATCACCGAAACCGAAGCCGATGTTACCGATCTGAATTTCCTCGGTTATGAAATTTCACCACAAGATTGGCAAGATTTCGTTCAACAATCCTTATTGTTATGCAAAGATTTTGACATTGTTGCCGTGTGTGGCAGTTTGCCGCGTGGTGTCAGTCCAACGGATTTTGCTCAGTGGCTCAAACAGCTACAACAAGCGGGCATAAAAGTGGTCTTAGACAGCAGTAATGCGGCACTCACTGCAGGCTTATCTGCCAATCCTTGGCTAGTCAAACCAAATCATCGTGAGCTTGAAGCGTGGGTGGGGCATTCTTTGCCAAATCTTGAAGAAATTATCAGTGCAGCAGAAAAATTGCGCGCACAAGGCATTGCCAATGTGATTATTTCAATGGGCGCAGAAGGCGCGCTGTGGCTGAGTGAACAAGGTGTAATCCAAGCGAAACCACCGAAATGCGAACAGGTGGTTAGCACCGTAGGGGCAGGCGATTCAATGGTAGCGGGATTGATTTATGGCTTGAGTCAATCCCTTTCACAGCAAGACACCCTTGCCTTTGCTAGTGCCGTGTCAGCTTTTGCAGTATCGCAAAGCAATGTTGGCGTGAGCGATCCTACATTATTAACACCAATCTTAGAGAAAGTACAAATTTCAGTGATTAAAGGATAAAACGATGAAGATATTTTTAACTACCTCAACACAATTAGGCAATGCCAAAGCCTTTTTGATTAAACAGGTGCTTGCCGTAGCAGCAAAACAACAAAGCAATGAAGTGGTGGCAGATGCCAATCAAGCAGATTTAGTGATTGCGTTAGGTGGAATGCCGAATGACCATCGCTTACAAGGTAAAAAGGTTTTTGTGGCAGACGCAGAAAATGCCTTTAATGCCCCTGAAACCATCTTAACTCAAGCGATGGCTGAGGCAGTAGACTATACCCCACACGAAACACAAAGTGCGGTGCAAATTTCGCCAGATTTTTCCAATAAAACCAAAAATATTGTGGCGGTAACCGCTTGCCCAACAGGTGTGGCGCATACCTTTATGTCTGCGGAAGCGATTGCTGAATATGCTAAAAAGCAAGGCTGGAATGTGAAGGTAGAAACCCGTGGGCAGGTGGGTTCAAGTAATATTATCTCTCCTGAAGATGTGGAAAATGCCGATTTAGTTTTTATCGCAGCCGATATTGATGTGGATTTAAGCAAATTTGAAGGCAAGCCGATGTATCGTACTTCCACGGGACTTGCATTAAAGAAAACCGCACAAGAATTTGAAAAAGCGTTTAAAGAGGCAAAAATTTATACTGGTGCAAGTACAGCGAAAGTACAAAGCAGCGAAGAAAGCCGTGGCGAACGTAAAGGGCTGTACAAACACTTGATGACTGGGGTTTCCCATATGTTGCCATTAGTGGTGGCAGGTGGTTTGCTGATCGCCATTTCCTTTATGTTTGGGATTGAGGCATTTAAAGATCCAAATATTGCAGGCGGCTTACCAAAAGCCTTAATGGATATTGGCGGTGGCGCTGCATTCCATTTGATGATTGCCGTATTTGCTGGTTATGTGGCGTTTTCTATTGCGGATCGTCCGGGGTTAGCTGTCGGCTTAATTGGCGGTATGCTCGCCACCACAGCAGGCGCAGGGATTTTAGGCGGAATCATTGCTGGCTTGCTCGCAGGTTATGTGGTGAAAGGCTTAAATTCCGCGATTCAATTACCAGCCAGTTTAAGTTCATTAAAACCGATTTTAATTTTACCATTGCTTGGCTCTGCCATTGTGGGCTTAGTGATGATTTATCTTATCAACCCACCAGTTAAAGGCTTAATGGATGCCTTGGTAGAATGGCTCAACACAATGGGACAAAGCAATGCGTTGCTTTTAGGTGCGGTACTTGGTGCGATGATGTGCGTGGATATGGGCGGTCCAGTGAACAAAGCGGCTTATACTTTTGGTACAGGTTTAATCGCTTCTGGCGTTTACACCCCAATGGCAGCAGTGATGGCAGCGGGTATGGTACCCCCAATTGGAATGGCGATTGCCACGTTACTCGCACGCAAAAAATTCACCGCCAATCAACGTGATGCTGGTAAAGCTTCCTTTGTGTTAGGGCTTTGTTTTATCTCTGAAGGGGCATTGCCATTCGTTGCCGCCGATCCTGTACGTGTGATTGTATCAAGTATTATTGGGGGGGCTGTGGCAGGCGCGATGTCTTTAGGTTTATCCATTGGCTTACAAGCACCACACGGTGGATTATTTGTGATCCCATTTGTTACGCAACCATTAATGTATCTTGCTGCTATCGCAATTGGCGCTATTGTAACAGGGGTCATCTATTCGGTGATTAAACCAAAACTTGCGGAAAAATAACCGCACTTTGTTAATCACCAAAACCCGACATAAATGTCGGGTTTTTTATCACTATTTAAGCATTAAATAAAACAAAGTCATTTGAGGCAAGAATACGAAGAATACAACAAATCAAGCCGATGTCAGCTTATTGCAAAACAGAGCAACACACTTAAGAAAAAACAAAATTATTCCCACATCGCTAATCAAATTCCGCTATAATCCCCCCCATTATTCGGTTCAAGAAGGAAACAAATATGGAAAAATATAATAAATTTCGCCTTGAATGGGATTGTCGGCGTGGAATGCTTGAATTAGATAAGGTCATAATGCCGTTTTTCCAACAGCATTTTGATGACCTTGATGAGCAACAAAAAGCCACCTTTGTTCGTTTACTTTCAGCAACAGATTTGCAACTTTTTTCGTGGTTTTTTAATCGAAAACCTGCGCCAGATCTTGAATTACAGCAAATGGTTTCCTATATACAAGAAAAATTATCACATTAATTTATAAATATTTTGAACTTTTACAATTTTTACGCCTCTAAGAGAACACGAGCTTGCTGTCTTGTATATCAAGGCTTGTTAGAGGTATATAAGAGGTTATATGGCTGAACAGCTAACAGATCAGGCTTTGGTAGAAAGGGTACAGCAGGGAGATAAGAAAGCATTCAATTTGTTGGTATCGCGTTATCAGAATAAGGTAGCAGGGTTATTAACCCGTTATGTATCGCCGAATGATATTCCTGATGTTGTACAAGAATCATTCATTAAAGCATACCGCTCAATTGAATTATTCCGTGGTGATAGTGCTTTCTACACTTGGCTATATCGTATCGCCGTAAATACGGCAAAAAATTATTTAACCGCACAAGGGCGTCGCCCGCCAAATGAAGATATTTTGGCAGATGAAGCAGAATCCTATGATGTGGGAACGAATTTACGGGACGTAGATACCCCCGAAAATCAGATGTTATCTGGTGAATTGAAGAAGATTATTTTTGATACCATTCATAGTATGCAGGAAGACTTAAAAACCGCCATCACCTTGCGTGAGTTAGAAGGATTAAGTTATGAAGAAATTGCCGATATTATGAATTGCCCAGTAGGAACGGTACGCTCACGAATTTTTCGAGCAAGGGAAATTATCGAAAATAAAATTCAACCTTTACTTCAGCACTAACTAAAGTAAATTGATTAATCTTGGAGTTTATGATGCAAAAAGAACAACTTTCAGCCTATATTGACGGAGAACAATTAAGCGCGGAATTTACCGAGGCACTTTGTCAAGATCAAGATTTACAAAAATCTTGGGGCAACTTTCATCTGATTCGTTCCGTCATACGCCAAGAAAGCGACGTATTGCTCGGGCAAGATTTTACCAACAAAATGGCCGAATTAATCGAGCAAGAAGAAATGATTGTGGCAGAACCTAAAATTTCACAACCAATGCCAGAAGAAATTAAGCAATCTCCATTTAGCCAAAAACTGAAAGCGTGGTTTATGCCGATGACGCAATTCGCCGTGGCAGCTGGGGTATGTTTGGTGGCAGTAATGGGTGTGCAGAGTTTTATGGCAAACAATGCGAAAGAAGGTCAGGATACACCTGTGTTACAAACCTTACCATTTAATAATTCGGTGCAAGAAGTGAGTTATAATGCCCCAGCCCAATCAGTGATTACACCAGAACAAATTGAACAAAAAAATAAACGCATTGATTCAATGCTACAAAGTTATGAATTGCAAAAACGCATTTATGCAGATAGATTAAATTTGCAAAATCAGAAATAATAATGAATCAAGTTTAGGTTGTTCACCACCATTTTTGGTGGTGAATTTGTTTGTATCCTATGTGTGAATAACGATGTTAAAAACGATCAAAAAACTTACCGCACTTTCCTTAGTGCTATTTTCTGCAAATCTCGTATCAGCTTCTGAAACCGATACGGTACAGCCCAGCCAATTGTTAGACGAAATGCAACAGGCAGGCAGTCGCTTGAGTTATGAAATGGCCTTTGTGCAAACCACACCAAATATGGCCTCCTTGCGTTATAGCCATATTCATTATAATGGCAAAACCTATGCTCAATTACTGACCTTAGATGGAATGCCTCAGCAAATTGTGCAACGTGATAATGTGGTGAGCTATTTCCAACCAAATTATTCGCCGTTCTCAATTAACGCGAATCATATTGTGGACAGTTTACCTGCGATTCTGTGGAGTAATCTTGATGCGTTGAAGCAACATTATGATTTCATCTATATTGGACGTAACCGCGTGGCAGATCGCGTGGTAAAAACGATTCGTATCGTGCCAAAAGATGATTTTCGTTATCAATATGTGGTGTTTATTGACGAACAAAGCCATCTGTTGTTACGCAGTGATGTGCTTGATCGAGAAAATAACCTGTTAGAGCAATTCCGCGTAGTGAATTTGTATCAAAGCGAACAATTTGATGATTTGCTCAATGTGATCAATCATATGGGCTTTCCTGCACTGCTTAATGACAAAACCACTTTCCAACCAAGCAACGACGCATTTAACTGGCAGCCAAGTTGGCTGCCAAATGGGTTTAAGCTCATTAATCGCAGTGTAGAAATGAATGGTGAAGAACGCATTGAAGCACAGCTTTATAGCGATGGATTGTTTTCCTTTACCCTTTACCGTTCAGCCTCTATTTTGCCAAATGAAGAAAAAAACGGCTGGTGGAATGGCACAAGAACGTTTTATAGCGAAACCTTTGGCGATAACGAATTTACCTTAGTTGGACAGCTACCAATTTCTACCGCAAAACGTATCGTACAAGATATTAAGGTGAAATAAATGCTAACAGAACGAGCGGTGGTGATCTCTTACCAATCAGGTATTGCACAAGTGAAATGCCAATCTCAAAGCGCTTGTGGAAGTTGTGCGGCTAAATCAGCCTGTGGCTCGGCAGCGCTCGCAGAGTTAAATGGCGTAGGTACAGCGCATATTTTTGAAGTAGAAACCATCACCCCCCTCAATATCGGACAAATTATAGAAATTGGGTTAAGTGAACGTTCCTTAATACACTCAAGCTTGCTTGTCTATTTTTTTCCACTCATCATCTTAGTGCTTTCTGCCTTGATTGCAGACACCCTTTGGCAAACCGAACTGCCACAAGGCATTTTTATCATATTTTGCACCGCACTTGCCTTTATTATTGTTCATCTTGTGTCGAAATCTTGGCAAAAAAAAACCAGCTACCGCCCGATCTTTTTGCGTGTAATTAAGTAGTATTTTTGTAAGGAAATAGAATTAGCAAGCCGCGTTATGCGATAAAAAGATCAATATTTTTAACCTCACTTTATTAATTAAATCAAACAAAACGCCTTATATTTTGCGATATAAGGCGTTTTTACAGAAGACCGTTTAACTTTCTACTTTTCTAAATAAAGTGAACGAGATAAAAATAAAGGCAAGAATACTTGAGGCGATAAGTATATAGAACCCGCCGTCCCAGCCAAAGTTATCCACTACGGCACCTAATACTGTTCCAGCACTGGCAGAACCAAGTAGATAACCAAATAATCCAGTAAGCCCTGTCGCTGTACCTGTTGCCACACGAGGAACTAAATCAGCCGCTTGTAAGCCAATCATCATAACAGGACCATAAATGAGGAAGCCAATCGCGATTAAACAGATATTATCTATCATTGGGTTGCCTGCTGGATTTTTCCAATAGACGAAAATCGCAATTAATACCCCTGCTAAAAACATTAACATCGGCGGAGCGCGGTGTCCTTTAAAGACTTTATCGCTTAAATAACCACTTACTAACATTCCAGGAATACCCGCATATTCATAAAGGAAGTATGCCCAGCTTTGTTTATCAAACGTGAAGTGTTTGACTTCTTTCAAGTACGTTGGCGCCCAGTCAATAATCCCGTAACGAATAAAATAAACAAATACATTAGCAATCGTAATTGCCCATAAGAATTTGTTATTAATGATATATTTAAAGAAAATTTCCTTACCAGTTAAAGTATGGGCTGATTCAACTTGTTGCGCTTTTCCCCCTTTGTATTCTTCAATGGGTGGTAATCCTTGTGATTCAGGCGTATCACGCATTAAGAAAAACATTACAACACTAAGCAAGATCGCGATGGTTGCAGGAAGATAAAAGAGCGCTTGCCACGCACCAAAAAGGTATAAACCTAAAATCGCCAGTGGGCCAATTAAGCCACCACCAATATTATGAGAAACATTCCACCAACTCCACCAACTTCCGCGCTCTGAGGTAGAAAACCAGTTGGTCATTGTTTTTGCACCGGGTGGATAACCCATACCTTGAAACCAACCATTTAAAGCACTAAGTACAATCATCGCAGAAAGTGAAGAAAGTACCCCCGGCACTAAACCGAAGATCATACTCACCATCGCAGAAGCAACTAAACCAATAGTAATAAAATATTTTGGGTTACTGCGATCTGAGACATTACCCATAATAAATTTACTAAAACCATAAGCCACAGCAAGTGCAAAAGAAACTGTACCCAGCTGAGCTTTGGTATAGCCATATTCTTCGATTAAATGCGGAATGGCAAGAGAGAAATTCTTGCGAATTAAATAATAGGCAGCATAGCCAATAAACACTCCAAAAAAGACTTGCCAACGTAATCGACGATAATCCCGATCAATGATAGCTTTATCTGTGATACGTGTAGTAGGGGGTGAGGCTTTTAAAAATCCAAGCATAAGATCCTCCAATTTTGTGAAATTGAGCGTATTATTAAGTATTTGAATAAATTAATCTGTGATATTCTTCACAAAAAGTTCATTATTAAATTTAATTGTTGAATTAACTCTCAAATAGAGGACAAAATGCGTTCAATGCTTGGCATAACCGGATACAGCGGTAGTGGAAAAACCACTTTATTGGAAAAACTTTTGCCTCAGCTTGCCGATCTTGGGCTGCGCGTGGCAGTGATTAAGCACAGTCATCATAATGCACAAGTGGACAAGGAAGGCAAGGATAGCTGGCGAATGAAAGAAGCGGGCGCAAGCCAAGTGATAATGGCTTGTGATAGGCGGTGGGCGTTGATGACAGAAACACCACAGCCAGTGAATTTAGCTTATTTGGCAGGGCAATTTGATCCGCAATTGACGGATCTCATTTTGGTGGAAGGCTTTAAGCACGAACCGATTGCAAAGATTTTATTGCATCGTCAAGCCATGGAGAAAGCCTTGCCAGAGATTGATGAGAAAGTCATTGCGCTTGCAACGGATTACCCTTTAAGCTGTGCTGTGCCACGTTTGGATATTAATCAGATTGATCACATTGCCGCATTTATTTTTCATTGGTATCAACAACAAATAAAATAAAGTGCGGTGCAAAATCGCAGAATTTTTATGACAGAAACGAAAAATTATACGGGCTTGGCGTGGATTGCCGCTGTCGCCTTTTTTATGCAAACCCTTGATGCGACGATTTTGAATACAGCGTTACCGACGATTTCTCGCAGTCTAAATGAATCGCCACTGAATATGCAGTTGGCAATCATTAGTTATGCCTTAACTGTTGCCTTGTTTATTCTATTAAGTGGTTGGGCAGCGGATAAATTTGGTACGCGGAAGGTTTTTCGTTCTGCCATTGGTATTTTTGTTTTGGGATCGGTGGTGTGTGCCTTATCGCACTCTCTGCCACAATTGATTTTTGCCCGTATTTTGCAAGGGGCGGGTGGCGCGTTAATGATGCCTGTTGCTCGCTTGGCGATCATCCGTTCTGTACCGAAAAATCAGCTATTAAATGCGTGGAATATTATGGCGATGGCGGGGCTAATTGGACCAATCCTTGGTCCCGTGTTAGGTGGCTTAATCGTTACCTATATGACGTGGCATTGGATTTTCTTAATTAATATTCCTATCGGGCTAGCTGGGATTTTCCTTGCAGGCAGTTATATGCCAAATATGAAAGGGCAAGTGGGGCGTTTAGATAAAGCGGGATTTATGCTGTTTGCCGGTGGACTTGTAGGCTTGACCTTAGGGCTAGATTTAGTGGCAGAGCATTTCACCGCAACTTGGATTGCTTTTTTGGTATTGATTGTGGGGATATTATTTCTCGCCAGTTATTATCTTTATGCCAAACGAGTTCACAACCCATTAATGCCGCTTTCCTTATTCCACATTCGCACCTTCCGCTTAGGTTTTATTGCGAATTTATTTATCCGCCTTTGTGGTTCGGGCGTGCCGTTTTTATTACCTCTTATGCTACAAGTGGTATTCCATTATAGTGCGGAAGCCGCTGGCTGGTTAATGGTGCCTATTGCGGTTAGCTCAATGGCGTTTAAACCGCTTATTCGCGGTATTCTTTCTCGTTTTGGTTATAAGAAAACCCTAATCAGCACCGCCATTGTGATGACTTTGGTGATTGCCGCAATGAGCTTATTACAACGGCATACCCCAATTTGGCAAATGGTGTTGATTTTATTGGCATACGGCGGATGTATGTCGGTCAGTTTTACTGCGATTAATACCTTAACCATCGGCGACTTATCGGACAGTAATGCCAGTGCCGGTTCAACAATGCTTAGTGTGATTCAGCAAGTCGGGATTGGCATTGGCATTGCCGTTTCTTCGGTGATGTTAAATGTGTATCGCAATGTACTGGGTGAAAATGCCGAACAGTTACAACAAGCATTTAGCTTCACTTTCTTAACGTCCAGTTTATTTGGTTTCATTCTCATACTCATTCTTTCTGGCTTAAGAAAACAAGATGGCGAGAATTTGCAGATAAGAAAAAAATAATGTTAATACGAGATCACCACTTGCTGATGTTGAGACTTGAGAGAGCAAAATAAAAGTGCGGTAGGATTTTTGTGAATTTTCCACCGCACTTTTTGATATTGTGCTTTTATGTATCTAGATCGAAATTCTGCCCATTCAATGCAAAATGCAAATAATGATTTTCTGGTAGAGAATGGTGTGAAGTAGAAAAATTTGGCGAATTTTGCACCGCACTTGATGATAAGGCATTTTCCCCTGCGACATTACTGAGTAACCACCAACAGCTTCCTTCCCATTCCATTGTTGGTGATTCAATTGCCCAACCGACTAACACCTGATCGACGGAATCGCTTCTTAATGCTAATTGCGCAAGCTGTAATGGATGATCCACATCCTCTTGCGAGGTAATTAAGAAAAGGCTATTGCCCGTTGTTTGAAAATGTTGTGAAAGCTGAAAAACCGTCGCGTTATTGAGATTTGCCATAAAATCCAGTGGGCTAGGCAAGTCTTGTTCCATAAGCTGGTGGAATAATTTGTTAAATTTGCTTGGTGAATTAAAAGGCGAAGCCAAATAAATTGCGGTATTTGGCGTGATATAAGGCTTCAGTGGTAATGCCCCGAGTAAACAAAGTTGGGTAAATTTGCTTAAACGACGTGCATCTACACCAAAGGCTTTGAGCTGCTGGCGGAGTTCTGCCTCACTTTGCCCTTGTGTAATAAACTGGCTTTGTTGTTTTAAATAACGATTTGATTTCATTTTACTTACTCTTTTCCTTGCCAGTGAAGAATCCAAGCAATATTACTGCCACCAAAGCCTAAAAAGTAGTTCAAATAATAGCCCGTAGAAAGCGGTTGCGTTTGCTTTTCTATTGCCCCTTGTGGGGGGATGGTTAAGTAATTTGTTTTATCTTGCTGTAATTGTTGCCAAAGCCACGCAGTTTCCATTGCACCACTTGCACCTAAACTATGTCCAAGGTACGGTTTGGCTAATAAGCAAGGAATGCTCGGAAACTGTTGTTGCAAAAACGCGATTTCCATTTCATCGCTGTTTCCGCCCACTGCGTGAACTTTAATGCCAGCTAGTTGATGAGATTGTAATCCTGCTTTATGCAAACAATTTGCAATCAGTTGAGTCAATACCTCTGCGGAGCTATTGGTTAGATTATGGTGATCCGTAATCGTGCTGATGGCAGAAATTTCTAGCTTTTTCTCTGGATTTGGTTGATTTTCCAATGCCACGCAAGCGATTCCTTCCCCTAAAATAATACCATTATGCTGTTCAAAAGGTTGATAGGGCAAATCGTCTGCCAATAAGTGCATTGCATTGAAATGTTCAAAGGTTAAGCGGTTAAACATTTCAAAACCAACCACCAAAGCACGCTGACATTGCCCTTGCTCAATCATTTGATAAGCATAGCCCATTGCTTGTGCAGAGGAAGTGCAAGAGGTCGCAACGCTGAAAACAGGCGTTTGATAGCGTGTTTTTAAACGTTCTGCGATAAGCGCTAGGCTGTATTCTTGCGGTAAAGGCTGATTATTATGCCAACGAAATTCGCAATCACTCATTAAATACGCCGTTGAGCCTAAAAGAATGGGGGTATTTTGCAGTGTATCGGCTTGCCAACCGCGTTGCGTTAATACCTTGTCAATATGCTGTTCTAAATAAGTGCAAAGTTGATCGAAATTCAGCAAGGGTTGCTCAAAAGCACGAAAATAAGGCAAATGCTGGCTTTGCCCAAGCATTGAAGATTGCTGCCAAGGATTAAGCTTAGCAGTTTGTGCATTTTGTTGGCTCGCTGCGGTGAGATAGACTTTCGGCATTGTTAAGAATGTTGGTGACGGATAAAGTGGGCTAAATCACGAATATTCATCATATGTTTACGCACCATTCGGTCGCCATTTAACCTCACTTTAAAGTGAGCTTGTAGTGCCACCGCAATTTGTAGTGCATCTAGAGAGTCTAACTGGATACGGCTTTGTTCACCAAATAATGGCTCATCATCGCTGATCGCGCTGGGATCGATGTCCATTTTATCGCTTTCTTGCACGATCAAGTTTTTCAGTTGTTGTTCTAGCTCAGGTTGGCTGAGAGTAAAAATATAGCTCATTAAAATCTCGCTTGTGTTTTGAGTTGATGGGCGTAAATCAGCACGGCGATGAAGAGCATCACAGCACCAAAACCCGTTAAAAGCCAAAGTTCAGGCTGAATTTGCATTAACGTAGCCTGATTTAATAATAGTTGCTGAAATGCTGTTAATGCCCAACCCATTGGTGAAAATTGGGCGATTTCTTGCATCATATCAGGCATTACATAAGTTGGCACCATAATGCCACCAATGGCAGCCATAATGATAATGCCACCGCCTCCTAGCACCACAGCCTGTTCAGTTGTGCGTGCAATCACACTAATTAATAAACCATAGCCTAGCGCAGAAAGGCTTACCGCAGCCGACAGCACCGCATAATACCACCATTCACCATTTAAGCTAAACGCAGGCATAGCAAGCATTGGTAGCACCCAATAGCCTAAGGCAATCATTCCAATAAATTGGCATTGATTGATCAAAAAATACGGCACTAATTTTGCTAAAATCAGCCTCAGACTTGAGGCTCTTGCTAAACGTAAACGCGTGAGCGTGTTGGTTTGTCGCTCCATCGCCATTACGTTGGAAAGGGGGATCATAATAAAAAACATCCCAAAAATTAACCACGCAGGCACGCTATGCTGCACAGCATTGGGCTGATTGACCGTTTTCCCTTGGCGATTAAGATAAATTTCTTGCCAGCGCTCTTGTGCTAAATAAGTATTAATTTCATCGAATTTTTTATCTAATGCTTGATTGACTTCTTGCTGAATGCGTTTTACTGGATTGCGTTGATTGTGTTTCAATACAATGTGATTATCTTTGGAATAACGCTCAAGTCGTTGCTGGCTGTAATGCTTTTGCAGGATGCCTTTAACGCCAAGCAACCACGCCCGATCCACACTGGGATTAAGCCAAAGTTGTAAAGGCTGTTCTTCTTTTAGTGCATTTTTATCTTGATTGGGATTTACTACAATCAACGCAAATTTTTCTTGTAGTAAATCTTGTTGATATACCTCTAATTGAGCGATATTTCCTTGTTTTACGAGCAATTCCTCTTGTTGTAGTGTGGTAAAAAATCCGTCATTTAGGGGATCATTTGGCGTACCAAGCAGCAAAATTTCGCCACGATTACCTAGTTCATTTTCACTGCTGAGTGCGGCTGACATAATCAACATAAATAAAATCGGCATAATAAATAACACTGCCACACCGTGCAGATCGCGGCTTAATAGGCGTAATTCTTTGAACATTGCAGCAATTAGCATTTGTTCCCCGCTTGTTGTAAAAAATCCAAATAAAAATGCTCAAGACTTTGCCCTTCAGCAAGCATTCCCTTTATTTCTCCTTGATAAATGAGTTTACCTTCATTGAGTAAAACTAATTGATCGCATAGTTGTTCAATTTCTTGCAGATAATGCGACGTGTAAATTACCGTGATGCCTTGCTGAGTTAATTCTGCTACGGAATTTAAAATAAATTGGCGGGATTGAGGATCAATACCTACGGTGATTTCATCTAAAAAAATCACCTTTGGACGATTAATTAAACCAATAGCAAAATTTAAGCGGCGTTTTAATCCGCCTGATAAATGTTTTGCTAATTTAGATTTATAAGAAGTTAGCCCGACTTTTTCTAATAATTCAATGAGCCAGTTTTTATCATTGATATGATAAAGTGCGGCGAAAAATTTTAAATTTTCCCATACCGTTAATAAAGGATAAAATGCAAAATCCTGTGGCACCAAAGAAAGTTGATGACGCTGTTGTTTGCTCAATTTGTGAAATGGTACACCCTCAAAATAAATCTGTCCTTGCTGCACCGCCAGCAATCCACAAAGTAAAGACATCAATGTTGTCTTCCCAGCGCCGTTAGGACCAAGCAAACCGATTGCTTGTCCTTGAGAAATATCCAACTGAATGTTTTGTAAAGCGAATTCTTGGCTTTGTGGATAACGATGATAAAGATTTTCAATTTGCAACATCATAGAATTATCCTTTGGATTGAGCTAATTGTTGCCATAATTGACGCTCTTGCTGAGCAATCTGACGTAATCTTTCTGCTAAATCTTGATAGCCTTGTGCTGTTGGCTGCCGGCATTGCTTCACGCAAAGGCTGGCAAATTGTCGCCATTGATCACCAATTTCTGTCATTTGTTGTGAGGCTTGTTTGAATTTTGGCTCTTGGCAGATTTCTGCCGCTTGCTCTAGGAAGTAGGCATAAATATAGCGAAAGCCCGCGCCACCTGTGCCAATTTCTTCTTGCATTCGCACGATGTGACCAAGGAAGAGTTTTTTGTATTTTTCACTTTGTTTGCTGTGAGCAAATTTTTCGATTTGTTTTGCAAGAGAAAACATTCCGCGCACACCAACAAACCAAAGCGGTGCGAGCATTTGTTTGGCATTTTTGCGAATCACTTTTCGCAATATGGCGGGTAGATCAAGTGCGGTCAAATTTGGCGAAGTTTTCCAATAATACATTAACCCTTTTGCCGCTAATGCGCCTTTTGCGAAACGGGCGCGTTGTAAATCTTGTGCCGCACAGCGCTGTACTTGCTCAAAGACAGGATCGCTAATTAAATATTCATTCTCCTGTTTGCCATAAACTAACAAATTATGTGCATTAAAATGAAAACGCATTTCGGGCGGAAAATAAGGCAGCCAAAACACTGAAGTTTGCAACCCCACCAGCTTTCCTTGCGCTAAAGCCTTATCCAAGGCTTGTTGCCCTTGTTGTGGTGAACGAAATCGTTTTAACGCAAGTTTTCCTTTTAATACTTTTGACACTTTTTTAAGCATTACCCCCGGTGGCATTCGATAAGAAATTAACGGCATTCCGCTAATTTTGATGAGTGGAATATAAACAAAGGTCAATGCCGATGCCAAGCCAAATACCATCGCTTCATTGAAATTAACCCCTTGCGATTTGAGTAAGGTGGACATCACGCCACTTTCGCAATGGGCAGTGTGTTGGTGGGAAAAGTTATTGTTCATTTGTAAAATTGATTTATAACACGGATTTTTTACTATTTAAAATGTATAATAATTTCTCTTATTTTATATTACATCATCTTTAAGGAGTTTTCTCGTTATGAAAAAATTATTTATGTCAGGAATATTATTTTTATCAACATTAATTTTAACTGGTTGTATGACTTTGCAAGCAGACCCTTCATTATTAAATAAAACAGAGCCTAATGCTCAACCGTTGGTAAAACAAGATTATACGGTTGAAGTTGATATGAATGATCGACTTGCACGACAAGCTACAGCTGTTGGCATTGATAAGCTAGTTTATGGTAGCCTAAAGACAGCATTAAACAACGCAAATATTTTCACACCAAACGGAAAAGGCTATTATAAAATCCACGCACATATATTACAGGCAAATCAAGCAGCTTGGAGTATGAGAAGATTTCCTGGAACAATGGAAATTGAATATACTGTAACTGATCAAAATTCTAACCAAATTTTCACCAAGAAAATCTTTAACAAAGGAGAAAGTGATAAATTTTTCTTCTCTGGCTCTCAACGTCATACTCGTTCTCGTATCGTTACCGCATCAGATAACGTAAACCAATTTGTTGAAGCATTTAACGAAATGATGAAAAAACGTTCTAAGAAATAATTAATCATATTTGGGTGTTATCAGATGTCCTCTGGTAATGCCCAAATGTTATTTATGCTAATCCCAAATGTTTCTGCATACTTTGCTAATTTTTTAATTGGTAGATTATTCCAAACCTCAGGCCTAAAATGCCGTTTTATTTGCCATTGCCAAAAGCCGGTGGCTTGGGCGAGGGATTGTTCATCAAAACGATATTTATACATTAAATAGTACAACACTGATTTTTGCCCGTTTTTAACCGCCTGTAAGGCTTGTTCTGTTTGTTGCTTAAGGGCTTCCACGGCTTGCTGAGTAGCAAATTCTTCCGTTTGCCAGCCTGTGCTTGTGCTAGCTTGATAATGCCCATTTTGGGTGGCGTAGATGATCTTTTTCTGTCCACGGAAAATGCGGCTATCATCTTGTGGAATGTCATTCAGATCCATTCACCACCTCAAGCAACATAAAACAAGAGGAAAAACGACCGCTCTCGGGGATATAACATAACACTTTCTGACCATTTTTGAGTGGGAAAGTGCGCATAAATTCTTCTAAAATAATGTAAATAGACGCCGATCCCGTGTTTCCTTTTTCGGCAAGGTTGGTAAACCATTTTTCTTGTGGAATATCAAACTGAATACGTTGTAAACCTTCCGATAATTTGTTACGAAAAAAGCCCGAAGAATAGTGCGGTAAGAAATAATCAATATTTTCAGCACGGAGTTGATATTTGTCAATTAAGCGAATTAAGGCTTTTTCGACGGTATATTTCACAATATTTTCGTTGAGCAATTTTACATCTTGTTTAATTGCCATTAGGCTATGTGTGTCGCGATATTGGCTATCCACCGTCTTCCAACTAACAAACTTGCCATTGTCGATTTCTGCGCCTGCGTACATACACACAGGCATTTCATTGGCGTAAGAGACGAGATCAATCCAATGAATTTTAAAACTAATGCCTGTTGGATTTGGGCGATGGCTTAGTTGTGCTGCTCCTGCGCCGTCTGAAAGCATCCAGCGTAAAAAATCTTTTTCAAAGCCAATTTCAGGCTTTGCATTATCAAGTTGTTTTTGATTAATCTCAGGACGAAAATTTTCGCTACGCATTACTGCTGAGGCGGCTTCAGATGCCACCGCAATC
The DNA here is from genome assembly GCF_023611905.1 of Avibacterium sp. 21-595. Classification (NCBI taxonomy): domain Bacteria; kingdom Pseudomonadati; phylum Pseudomonadota; class Gammaproteobacteria; order Pasteurellales; family Pasteurellaceae; genus Avibacterium; species Avibacterium sp. 21-595. Next base: position 377,349 of record NZ_CP091455.1, read on the forward strand.
GCATTTTGATGTTCCCTTGTGCGAATTCCATTATAGGCGTGTTTCATCGCTGCCATTCCCGCCACGCAAACGCCTGCGGTAGTTAGCACTTCGCAAGCTGGCGCATTGGAAATTAAGCCGTGAACCATTACCCCTTGTCCCGGCATAATTTGATCCGGATAAGAGGTGCCACAGGCTAAACAGTCAAGCTGATTTATATCCACGCCTTGCGCCACTAATTTTTCAATAGCACAGACTGCAAGTTCTGTGCTGCTGTGCGTGGCTTGCCGTGTTTGTGGGTCAATGGCGTAATAACGCGTGCGAATCGCATTTGAGCGTAAAATCATATTGCGAACACGGGAAGGAACATCACCGACCATTCCCAATACGGCTTCCATTTGATTATTGGTAACAGGATTATTTGGCAAAAAACTTGCCACTGAATTAATATAAACCTCAGAAAGTTGCGACATCATTATTCTCCAGATGGGGCAGCAAAATAGCGTTTTTGGCGCTCAAGTTTTTCTTTTAATAATGGTTTTAATAAGCGCTTAATGAGAGCGGAAATTGGCACGACGGTAATAATTAATAAGACTAAAAAAGCAATATAAACATATAACACAGCTTGGCGCAAACGTGGTGAAATTTGACCGCACTTAAGTAATAGCTTACCCCATAAATAAAAGCTACGGTGTCCGACTTTTTCACTCATCATCAGTTTCTCATCAATTTGCACTGCGCCCATATGCTGAAACAGGGGTTGATTGAGCGAGACATTTTCCGCTAACTTTTCTGCAAGTTTGCCACCAAATCGCTGCATATCGGCAATATTTTCTTCACTAATGCCTGCGCTAGGTAACCACTCATAAGGACGCTTTTTACCTGTAAACAGCCATAATGGCGTGGTGATAAAACTTGCCCACGCGTTAGATTGATCCGTTTTAACGATATTACCAACCAGTATTGCGCCAGCTTGATTTAATAATGCTTTGACTTTTTCTTGCGCCATTAACCACATATTACGGCAGCCGATTAAGGTAACGACAGGTGTGTTATACAATATCTGTTTAGCTTGTTCACTTTGTAAGAACGCGGTAATCGGTTGAGATGGAGAAAGAAACCAAACACTATATGCAATAATGACTAAATCATATTGCCTACGTTGCAGTGTTGGTGTTTCAATGGGCGCAGGTTGTAAGTGAACACTTTCAGGAAAGGTATTAAAAAATGGGATAAATTTCCACGGAAAAATATAATCCTGTTGCGGTTTCACCTGATATTCTTCAATTGAAATGTCTTGTTGAGTGCGTATTGGTTGTAGAAAACTTTCCACTAAGCGAGAAAGTTGCCCTGTTTGCGAATAAGAAACGACAAGAATATGTTTAGCTGAATGCGTGACCATAAAGTTAAGTACTACAAAGCATACACCGATAAAATTCGGCGCAAAATTATAAATTTGATAATGTGCTTGTCAAGCCAGATAAAATATCAAGTGCGGTGTAAAATTTCCCAATTTTTGACCGCACTTAATGAAATAAATTAGCGAACAATATCGCCTTTCAAGGCAACACCGCTCATTAGATTTCCTGCGTGACATTCATATTGCGTTGTGCTGCGATAAGGGTTTTTCTTATAGAAGCTGATGATATTGCCCACTTTCGTGGCACGATGTTTTTTTGCCGTATCTTGGAATTGTTTCACTACGGTTAGGAACGCCCATTGGCAAGATTTCTCATCACTTTTATTTGCTGCATTTGTTTTACGATTACTGACCATACCTGCTTTTACGGTCGAACCCGGTGCAGGTCTGCCGAAATAGAGTTTAATTTTGGGATCTAATACCTCTTTCGCTTCAGGGGAATTCAACGCTTCCTGAATGGAGTAATAATGAGTGGTATCTCTTGGTGCGCAAGCAGCAAGTAAGAGTGTGGTGAAAGCAATGGCAAATTTTACTGAATGTTTCATAATTTTTCCTTGTTTTTATTAGATAGATTAAATACCTTAATTTGATCTTATGTAAACGGTTGCTTTGTGTTTGGTAATTTAGCGTAAATTAAGGTAAACTTCCACAATATTTTTTATTAATAAATGGTTAGGTTTTTATAATGAAAAAATTATTCTCAATTTGTTTCTGTGCCGTCACTTTAGTAGGGTGTGCAGCAGGGATTAAGGATTCGCAACCTGTGCAATTAGCGAGTCTTAAACAGCCATTATGCGTTACCGCAGATTTGCGAAAAGCACCTGAAGATTTTTCTGACGCAATTTTAGCGAGCTTAAAAAAACGTGGTATTAAAGCACGCTTTGTTAAATTCAATGAGTTAGCAAGTTGCGAATCTATTTTAAAAGCGAATGTTCGTGGTAACCGTGCCATTATTGCCCGTGCGAGTTTAAAAGTTCAACAAGATAAGCAAGTGCTTGGCTTTGTTACTTATAGAAGAGGCGGTGATGAAGCGGAGCGTGTAAAAGAAGTGGGTTTACAAGGTCAAACCGATTTAATGATTAACGAATTATTTCAATAATATTCCCTATTCTTAATCGTAAATTTGCTGAGTTTCTTACTGAGATATTTAAAGGATGTGACGATGAAAAAATTGCTTGCAATAAGCTCATTAGCGTTCGTTTTAACTGGTTGTATGTCAGCAGATCCCGTACCAGTTCCTGTGCCATTGCTAAAACAGCCATTGTGTGTAGCCGCAGATTTGACACACGCACCCGTGGGTTTTTCTAATGCTATTTTGGCGAGTTTGCAAAAGCGTGGAATTCGTGCATATTTTGCTAAACCAAATGAATTAGCAAACTGTAGTTCCATTTTAAGAGTGAGCTTGCGTAATAACCAGACTATTATTGGGCGAGCTCGTTTGACTGTTGAGCAAAATAATCGAATTGTTGGTCTTGTTGCGTATAACAAGCGCCAAAATCGAGTGAAGCTGGATTTACAAAGCCAAACTGATGTAATGATTAACACATTATTTAGATAATAATCAATGAACACCGCAATTTGTCAGTTTAATTTTTCGCTAAGAGGATGGAAAGTGGTGACTAACCGTGAGCTTTCCCCCCAAGATTGGCAATTAGGCGAACAACATTGGAGGCAAAATAGCCACTTATGGCAACCTTTTGCTCCTAAGTTAGCCTTTTTACCCCCATTAAAACGGCGACGTTTAAGTGAATTGGCGCGCTTATTTTTTGAAGCAGCGTGGGATCTTATGGAAGAACAGCCTAATATCCCCGTGGTTTATGCTTCTGCGAATAGTGAAATTAATCGCAATTTTGCTCTGTGGCATAGTCTTTTAAGCGAAGGTGATATTTCACCCACATCCTTTAATTTATCTGTGCATAATGCGTTGGTTGGACAATGGTCAGAAATGCGCCAAGTAAAAGCAGAAACCACGGCAATTATGGCACAACAAGATAATTTAGAAGTCGCATTACTTGAAGCTTACTTATTGTTGCAAGAAGGACAACAACGAGTGCTTGTCGTCGTGGCAGAATCGCCATTGGCGGAACAATATAATGCACAACCTGTGGTTCGTCAGCCTTTTGGTTATGCGTTAGCCTTAGTCGTAGAAAAAGGCGATCAATACCAACTTAGCTTACATCGTGCTGAGGAAGGCGTTGAACCCGCACAAAAGTGTGGTGACAATGCGTTATTTTGGGTGCAGCAACAATATTTAGACCAATCTCAGTGGCAAACGTTAAGCTCCCGTGGAGAGGTTTGGTTATGGCAGAAAAAGTAGATTGGTTACGCCGTTTTCTTGCTACCGCCATAGGTTTCGCTTTTTGGGGCGTTGCAGGAACATTATTGCAGTTGATTCTATACCCTTATGCACGTCGCCCACAAAATTTAGCCACACAATTAAAAGTGCGTCGTTTTGTTGGGAAAATTTGGTATTATTTTATTCGCTTTTGCGTTTGGAGTGGTGTGCTAGAAGTAACCTATCAGGGGTTTGAAAAATTAGGACGTGCGGGACAATTAGTGATCGCTAATCATCCTTCTTTACTTGATGTCGTGCTTACTTTAGCGAAAACGCCAGAGTTAAATTGCATTGTAAAACAAGATTTATTACACAACCCCACAATGCGAAATCAAATTCTGGCTTGTGGATTTTTGCCGAATACGGAATCTCTTGAGCTGTTAGAACAATGTGATAACGTGCTGAAAGAACAAGCAATTTTGCTTTTCCCTGAAGGAACAAGAACCGGTTGGGATGGCGTGGTAAAACTGAACCGTGGTGCGGTATCAATTGGTTTACGCAGTGCGAAAATTATTACGCCGGTAGTGATAAAAATGCGTCCACTGAATTTCAAGAAAGGGCAACCTTGGTATCAACTTCCTAAAACGCGCATTACTTATACGCTTTCTGTGGGCGATGATATCGATCCACAAATTTGGCTTGCTGAAAAGCCTTTACCTTTGGCGGCACGTCGCCTAACACAATATTTAAACGATTATTTTAATTCTCAAACTCAATAAAAGGATAAATAAAATGGAATTAGAACAACAACTTAAAAATATCATTATCGAAAGTTTAGCATTAGAAGACATCAGCCCAGAAGATATTGAAAATGAAACATTGCTTTTCAGTGATGAGGGCTTAGGTTTAGATTCCGTTGATGCACTTGAACTCGGTTTAGCTGTACAAAAAGCCTTTAATTTACAATTAGATAGTGAACAGCACGCGTTACGCGATCACTTCACGAATGTTAATACTTTAGCCGCCTTTATTCGTTCACAACAAGGTTAATAACGATGATGACAGAACAACAAATTCAGGGCTTACTCTCTGAGGCTTTGGTTTCTCTCTTTGAAATTGATCCAAATAAAATCACACCAGAAACCCATCTTTATGAAGATCTGGAAATTGATAGCATTGATGCCATTGATTTAATTGATTACATCAAACGTAACACGGGATACAAAGTGAAACCTGAAGATTTTCGCAATGTGCGTACCGTAAATGATGTGGTGCAAGCCGTGTTAAAAATGAGCCAACAAACCCAACAAGCCACTGACGATTCACAGAATGCCTAATTATACGGAACACAGCCTTATCGCTACACAACCTGATTGGCGTTATGGCGACTTTGCTTATAAAGCGTTACAAATGGCACAAGCTTTCAAACAGCAAAACGTGAAATCTATCGCTGTTTGGCTAGAAGACGGTGCCAATCTTGCCTGTACCTTACTTGCCGCGTGGCAGGCTGATGTACGCGTACTTTTTCCGCCTAATTTAACTGAAGAAAGCCTTGAATGGGTTGCTCAGCACGCGCAGTTTTGGTTATGTGATAACGAGGCAACACTGCCTTCAAAAGTATCCTTTGGTGCGTTTGGTCAGGATAGGGTTATTCCAAAAGAAGAAAAATTTGCACCGCACTTTGATCGTAATGCACAAACGGAAATTTGGCTGAAAACCTCTGGCAGTACAGGAGAAGCAAAGACCATTGTCAAAACGGCTCAACAAATGTGGCGAAGTGCGCAAGTGTTAGCCGATGCTTTACCGTTTCCTGCAGATAATCAGTGGCGTGCAATTAGCACCGTAAGCATTCAGCACGTTTATGGGTTAACCGTGCATATTATGATGGCTTTAGTGTTAGGGTGGCAAATAGGACGTAAGCAACTGTTTTATCCTGAATGTATTAAGTCGGCACTTAACCAATCAGAAAATGCGGTGTTAGTGAGCAGTCCTGCGATGTTATCAAGTATTGCTTGGGATAAAATGGCTATGCCAGCAAGTTTGCAAGGTGTGGTTTCTTCAGGCGGTGCATTGGCTGATGACGTATCAACGCAAATTCGTACGGCAATTCACGCCCCTGTGGTGGAAATTTATGGTAGTACGGAAACAGGGCCTATTGCTATCCGTGATGATATTCATCTTTGGCAACGGTTGCCAAAGAGCCAGCTCGGACAAGATGAACAAGCTGCCTTGTGGATTGAAGCCGATTGGATTTCTGGGCGTGAGCAAACGGCAGATGTCGTAGAATTTGAAGGCTCGGGTTTTCGTTTACTCGGACGCTGTGATCGCATTGTAAAAATCGGCGATAAACGCACATCTTTAGTGAGTATTGAACGTCAATTATTGCAGCATCCTTTTGTAGCGGATTGTTATATTGCACGTCATCCAGAACAAAATCGTTTAGCCGCTTGGGTAGGATTGACGGAAGTGGGCATTAACGCCTTTCGTGAACAAGGCCGTCGTGCAGTCATTGCACAACTGAAACAAGCCGTAGCAGCAAATCAAGATAAGTCAGCTATTCCACGTTTTTGGCGTTTTACTGATAAATTACCCCGCAATAGTCAATCGAAAATTAATAAATTAGCCTTTAATCAGATTTGTGTGGAAACTGTGCTTGATCCCATTTGGTCAGCGCCAGCGTGTGATCAGAATCAATATGTGATAAAAGGCAAAGTGCCGTTGGAATTGCGTTTCTTAAAAGACCATTTCGCTGAATTTCCCTTAGTGCCGGGGGTGATCGAATTACAATGGATCAGCGAAAAAATGCAAGACTTTTTAGGGCATACCCCAACGTTTTCGAGCATTGATCGTTTGAAGTTCCAGCATTTTTTACGTCCAAATGATGAGTTTGAACTTTCGCTTACTTGGCAACCTGAAAAGCGACGAATGGCTTTCCAGCTCAAGGTAGCAGAAGAAACTTGCTGTAGTGGTGTAGCAATTTTAACGGAATAATATAATGAAAGCTTTCACTTCCGTTCTTATCACCTTATTCCTTGCAATAAGTGCGGTGGCTTTTCCCATTTTTTTTTGGTGGCAAGGGGCAGATAGCCCCATTTTATATTATCTACCGTGGGTAATGGCACTCTTATGGGCGGTGAAAGGATGGCAACAACCCCCATCAACGCAGCGTTATTTTTCCTTTTGCTTAGCGTTAATTTTAGCGGTGATTGCCGGCACGCGTGCTTTAGTGGGAATGTTTTGGTATCCAGTGATTATTAACGGATTAATGTTGCTATTGTTTGCAAGCAGTTTATGGCAATCGCAGACTTTTGTAGAACGTTTAGCGCGCTTACAAGAGCCAAATTTAACCGATAAAGGTGTGCGTTACACCCGAACCGTAACCCAAGTGTGGTGCATTGTTTTTATTATTAATATTGTGGTGACGACTGCACTCATATTGGGACAATATTATGATTATTGGGCATTATATTCAGGGGTGATTTCCTATGTATTCATTGGATTGATTATGGGCATTGAATGGATCATTCGACAACGAGTAAAAAAATATCATGCAAATTAATTTTTCAGCAATCAAGGATATTACCTTAAATCCGCCTTGGTCAAAGCAAGATTTTACCTTACGAGCTTGGCAAATTAGTCAGCAATTACAACAGCAACAGGTGCATAGCTTAGGCTTATGGCTTGATGATGCCGCACAGATGGCGTGCGTGTTGTTGGCGTGTTTTCAGGCAAAAGTGCGCGTGTTATTGCCACCTAATTTATTAGCAGAAAACCAACAATGGCTTGCACGAGAAAATGCAATGCTGATGGATAATGAGCGTGTTGCTGCCTTCGGTTTAGAACAACAGGTAGAAGCAGAAACCCTCGCGCAACCGTTAATTGATCCTGATTGTCAAAGCGAAATTTGGCTTAAAACCTCAGGCAGTAGTGGCGAACCAAAAGTTTTGATCAAAACAGCGAAAAAAATGTGGCAGGAAGCACAAGCTATTGCTGACACTATCAAGTTTTCAGCGGATAGGCCACTTTATGTGGTATCAAGTGTCTCCGCGCAACATCATTATGGTTTATCCTACCGTATTTTCTTACCGCTCTATCTTGGTTGGTCTATCGCTCGTTTGCAATACCATTATCCCGAATATTTGATGAGCGAAAGTTTACAAGCAGAGAATGTATTGTGGGTGAGTAGCCCTGCATTGCTTACTCACCTTAATTTAAAAGATACCAAACTGGCTCGTTGCGGTATTCGTGCTGTCATTTCAGCTGGTTCTCCTTTGCCTTCAGAGACCGCACAACGTATCCACGATATGCTAGGTTGCCGAATGATCGAATGTTACGGTAGTACTGAAACTGGTGCAATCGCGTTTCGAGAACAAGAGACGTTATGGACATCGACAGTGGTAACAAAGGTAGGATTAACAGAAAATGAAACGCTTTGGGTTAATTCGCCTTGGCTTGATAAACCAGAAATTATGGCTGATATGGTACAAATGCACGGCGAGCGCTTTTTACTGTTAGGACGCACTGACCGCATTGTAAAACTGGGCGACAAACGTATTTCTCTGGTCAATATAGAACAAGCCTTGCAGCAGCATTCTTGGGTCATTGATTGCTTTGTGGCAAAGCACCCAAATCAGGCTCGTCCTGCGGCTTGGGTCGCGTTAACGGAAGAAGGATTGAAAGTTTACCGCACTCAAGGGCGTAACGCGGTGATTCATTCACTGCGCCAACACCTGAGCCAAAATCAAGAAGCGGCAGGCTTACCCCGTTTTTGGCGTTTTACCGACAAATTGCCACGCAATAGTCAATCAAAAATTTTAAACGCTGATTTCGAGCAAGTTTTTCTTAGCCAGCAAGAGGAATTCGCTAATGAATAAACAGGTAATTGTGCTTATCCCTCATTACAATCATTCAACCACGGTTAGCGCTGTTGCAAATCAGCTACGCCAACTTGATTTGCCCGTGTTGATTATTGACGATGGCTCAACAGCTTCTCATAAAACCGTACTGCATACGCTTGCTCAGCAAGAGGGTATTCAAGTCCATTTTTGCCCACAAAATGGGGGAAAAGGGGCGGCAATGAAAGTGGGATTTCAATTAGCGTGGGAACAGGGTTTTGCCTATGCCGTACAAGTCGATGCAGACGGACAGCATCAGCTTTCTGATGTGGCAATCTTTTTGCAAAAAAGTGCTGAAAATCCCACCGCACTTATTTGTGGGCGTCCAATCTATGGTGAGGATGCACCTAAGGCTCGTTTATATGGTAGAAAAATTACCGATTTTTGGAATGCTATCCACACCCATTCACGCGATATTTTAGATGGAATGTGTGGTTTTCGGCTCTATCCTGTGGAAGCAATGATCAATTTATTGAAGCAGGAAAAAATTGGCGATCGTATGGATTTCGATATTGAAATTATTGTCAAAGCCCATTGGTATCAAATCCCAATGGTATGGGTGGATACCCCCGTTCGTTATGATAAGAATGGCACATCTCATTTTCGGGCTTTTGCGGATAATTGGAAAATCAGCAAAATGCACACCAAACTTTTTTGGCAGATGGTATGGCGAATGATACAAGGCAAGCCGTTATGAGCCAAGCAGATAAACATTGGGCAAAACAGCAGGAGCGTGGAACGCGTTTCTTTCTCAACTTAACACGCTTGATTGTGGCATATCTGCCTTTGTGGGCGATCCGCATTGCTACCTTTGTCGTGGTGAGCTATTTTTTTGTTACATCAAAGAAAGCCCGCCAATATATTGCGGAATATCAGCAACGTTTATGCCAAACTTTTCCTGACACGAGGTTACCTCGTTGGGCGGTTTTTCGCCAGTTTTTAACCTTTGGTGTCGCGATTACCGATCGCTTTGCGGTGTGGCAAAATAAAATTCATTATCGTGATTTACACATTGATGATGCGGATAATCTTTATCACGATATTGATCATCAAAACCGTGGGCAAATTTTATTGTGTTCCCATTTTGGTAATATTGAAATTTGTCGCGCGTTAGTAGATAGTGGACATCACCCTAATTTTGTGCTGAATGTATTAGTGCATAGTCATCACGCTGAGGCATTCAATGACGCCTTAGAAAAAGCCGGCGCTAAAGCCCTTCCCGTTATTCAGGTAATGGATTTAGATGCACAAAAAATGTTTGAATTGCACCAACGGTTAGAGCGAGGTGAATGGATTGCCATTGCCGCTGATCGGATTCCGGTGCGTGGTGATAAAACCGAAAAAGTCAATTTTCTTGGTAAGTCAGCCGATTTTCCGCAAGGGGCTTGGTTGCTTTCGGCATTGCTCAAAGCACCACTTAATACGGTGTTTTGTGTGAAGTCGCAAGGGCGTTATCAATTAAAACTTCGCCGATTCAGCTCAGCCATTTCAGGACGAGGTATTGCCCGTCAGCAACACATTCAGCAGGCAATGCAACAATATGCTGATGTCTTGGCGCAAGCGTGCCGAGAACAGCCATTGCAATGGTTCAATTTTTACGATTTTTGGAATGACGAACAAAAATGAAAACAAAAAAACATATTTATTGCCAACATCAATCTGATTACGAGATCCCATTTTTTGATGTGGATTCCGCACATATTATGTGGCACGGGCATTACATCAAATATTTTGAAATGGCACGCTGTGCATTGTTAGAAGAGATTGGTTACACTTACGATCATATCCGTGCCGACGGCTATGGTTGGCCCATTGTGCAACTGAATGTGAAATACGTTCGTCCGGCACTTTTTCGCCAAAAAATTCGTGTTACCCTTTCGGTATTGGAATACGATACTTGCCTACGCATCGACTATGTAATTAGCGATTTACAAACAGGCAAAAAACTCACCGTAGCCAGTACGACACAAGTGGTGGTGGACGCCAAAACGGGCGAGATGCAATTAGAAGCAACGGAAAATTGGCGAAAGGCGTTTGAGGCATATAAAGGCTTTCAACCTCTCGCTTAATTGGAATAGGAAAGATGAAAAAATATTTTGCGTTATTATTATGGATAGTCAGTTTGCCTCTTTGGGCGTTTTCTGAGCAAGATCTTATCGCTCAACTTCAGCAAAGTCATACGGTACAAGGAGATTTTGTACAGCAGCGTTTTCTTAAAGCATTGCCACAACCTATTGAAACTAAAGGAAACTTTACATTAGTAGCAGAAAAAGGCTTGTTGTGGCAAATGACACAGCCTTTTCACACAGAATTACGGATTACCCCACAGGGTATTGCGCAATGGAGTGGGCAAGGTTGGGTTGCTAACGGAAATATGGCGCAATCGCAACAAATTCGTCTGTTTTTAGGCTTGTTATCGGGGGATTTGTCGGGGCTAAAAAGCCATTTTGATTTTGCATTAAGTGGTAATGCCAAACAATGGACATTGCAACTTACGCCAAATTCGCTCTTAATGAAACAGATCTTTACTTCAATTATTGTACAGGGAAATCAGAGCGTAACGGCAATGCAACTGAATGAAGTACAAGGTGATAGCACAAAAATTTACTTTCAGCATATTCAGCTTAATCAGCCATTATCATCCGCGGTGAAACAAGCACTAGAATAGAAAAATGAGTACCTAAAATGTCGCAGTCAGTCAAAACATCAAAATTTTCCACCGCACTTTTTTCTATGGCAATTCGTATTGCGTATGTAATGAGCTTGGTGTTTTGCATAATTACACTGGTGATGTTTATTTTGCGTGGTAATTGGCTGCAAACTGATTTACAAGCATTATTGCCAGAAGATCAGCAATGGCAAACCATACAACAGCAAGTTGATAAACAGCAAGAACAGCGGTTAAATGGGAAAATCATTGCACTGATTGGTGCAAGCTCGCTTGATAATGGGATTCAACTTTCACGGGAAATTGCTCAACGTTGGCGTCAGAGTGGTTTATTTCGTCAGGTGAACAGTGAGTTCCAGCCTGATCTTAATATACTTCGCCAAGCAGTGAAAACCCTCGCTTTTGCCACGTTACCCGCCCATATTCGCACTCAATTAATTCAGCAACCTCATCAATATTTCCAGCAATATGCGCAGCAAATGAGCAATCCTTTTGCAGCACAAAGTATATTGCCGTTGGATCAAGATTGGCTCGGTTTTGGACGATTTACGCTTGCACAAGCACAGCCACAGAGTAATGTACAATGGCAAGCAGAAAGTGGTGTGCTTAGCGTGAATGGGCAGGGAAAAAGCTGGATATTATTACAAGGGGAATTAACCCCTCAAAACTGGCTTACTCCCCCTTTAGCATTGCTACAACTGATTGAACAAAATCAGCAACTTGCGCACTCACAAGGGGCAGAAATGAATATCACAGGCGCAAGCCTATTTGCCTTGCAAGCCAAGCAAAGTGCAGAGCGAGAAAGCCAATTAATGAGTGGCTTTGGGGTGGGATTAACCTTAACGCTGTTGCTGGTGGTATTTCGCTCGCTACAAGTGTTATGGTTATTTTTACCTATTGTGGCAGGTGTGTTAGTGGGCGTGGTCGCAACCCTTGCTTGGTTTGGGCAAGTGCATATTTTAACCCTCGTCATTGGCACAAGTTTAATTGGCGTATTGATTGACTTTCCATTGCATTGGCTTTCTGGCTCATTGCTTTCTCACCGTTGGCAAGCAAAGCGAGCAATGCAAAAACTACACCTCACCTTTAGTGTGAGTTTATTGGTCACGTTGCTAGGTTATGCGTTGCTTGGTTTTACTTCATTGCCTATATTACAGCAAACCGCCTTATTTTCAGCGGCGGCGTTACTGGCAGCGGTGCTGTTTACGCAACTTTTATTACCCGATTTTTTTCTCCATTATCAGAATAAACGCCCAACAAAGTTGTTATACGCTTTTTATCAAGTGCGGCGCTTTTTTCAAATGTTTTTGCTTTACCGAAAAGCCTTGATAGGCATATTCGCCCTCTTTGTTGCGGGAGGAATTGTCCAATCTAAGTGGCAAGATGATATTCGTCAGTGGGTGGCATTATCACCGAATTTAGTTAGCCAAGCACAAAAAATTGGTGAATTAACAAGAATGCAATTAAGTGGGCAATATTTTTTAGTTTTAGCGGAAAATGACGAAAAATTACTCGAAAAAATCACCGCACTTGATCGTCAATTAGAACAAGCCAAACAGCAACAGCAGCTAGAAAGTTATCAATCTTTAAGCCAATGGCTAATGAGTGAAAAACAACAACGTATTTTCGCACAACAATTGCAACACTTATCATCACAGGATTATGCACCACTCAGTGCAATGGGTATTCCTGCTGAAATTGTGCAACAACAACTGAAAGGATTAGTTCATCAGCCAGCACTTTCTTTGCAAGCGGCATTGAATACGCCATTAGGACAGGGGTGGCAAAGTTTGTATTTAGGGCAGATAGCGGGACAAAAAGCCGCGATTATCCCTGTTAATAAAGGCGACCACCAAGCCTTATCACAACTTGCCAATCATCACGATATTTTCTGGCAAGACAAGCGTAGCCACTTAAACCAAGCTTTCCAGCAAACTCGTAATCAAGCCGTGTGGCTAAAATTACTTTCTTTTGTCTTAGCAGGTTTATTGTTGTTGCGTTATTTCGGTGCCAAAGCGAGTGGAAAAATGTTATTTGTCCCCGTTTTTGCGGTGCTTACCACCTTGGGGATTTTCGGTTGGCTTGGTTTACCCATCAGCTTGTTTGCAATGTTTGGAATGTTGTTGGTTTCTGCTATTGCTGTGGATTATGTTGCATATTTGCAAAGTGTTTCTGGGTTAAATGCCCATAAGCAATTTGCGATTGTACTTGCTGCAAGTACGACGCTAATTTCTTTCGGCTTGCTCACCCTAAGCCATACGCCCGCTGTGGCATTGTTTGGGTTGAGCGTGAGTATTGGCGTGATCTGTGCGGTGAGTATCGCATTTATGATGTATCGTAAATAATAACAATGACTTTTTAGGGAGCAAAAAATGAGTCAATATGATGTCGCGATTATTGGTGCTGGCCCGTCAGGTTCCGTGGCGGCTGCATTATTAGCAAAACAAGGGGTATCGGTATGTGTATTAGAGAAGCAATATTTTCCTCGTTTTGTCATTGGTGAAAGCTTACTACCTTATTGTATGGAAATTTTGCGTGAAGCTGAATTGCTTGAGGCAGTAAATCGCGAACCGAGTTTCCAATTTAAAAACGGCGCTGCTTTCACTTGGGGCAATCGTTATACTTATTTTGATTTTACCGATAAATTTACCGCGGGGGCTGGTACAACTTTCCAAGTCAGACGGGGGATTTTTGATAAAATTTTAATTGATGAAGTGGCAAAACGTGGCGTTGATGTCCGTTTTGGCAATGAAGTATTAGCTTTTGAAACACAAAATGATGGCGTGCAATTACAGGTGCGCAACGATAAAGGCGAAAGCTACAATTTGAACGCGAAATTTGTTCTTGATGCAAGTGGTTACGGGCGCGTATTGCCACGCTTATTAGATTTGGAGTTACCTTCACACTTGCCAGCCCGAGTGGCGCGTTTCACCCATATTGATGACAATATTGATGATCCTGAGTTTGATCGAAACAAAATTCTTATTACGACTCATCCAGAACACCGAGATGTATGGTTATGGCTTATTCCTTTTGCCGATAATCGTTGTTCTATTGGTGTGGTTGGTTTGCCTGAGACCCTTGAGGGCGATGACGAACAGGTGTTAAAAAAATTTGCATTAGAATGCCCAATGCTAAAACGCATATTAAAAAATGCCGTGTGGGACAATGATTTCCCTTATCGTCATATTCAAGGTTATTCTGCGAATGTAAAAACCTTGCACGGAGAGCGCTTTGCTTTATTAGGGAATGCAGCGGAATTTTTAGATCCTGTTTTTTCATCGGGGGTTACGATCGCATTGCATTCCGCACATCTTGCTGTCCCTTTGATCGTGCGACAACTCAACGGTGATATTGTGGACTGGCAAAAAGAATTTGCCGATCCGCTAATGCTTGGTGTAGATGCGTTTCGCACTTATGTGAATGGTTGGTATGACGGCTCATTTCAAAATGTGGTGTATGCGAAAGATCCACAGCCCGAAATTCGTCGTATGATTTCTTCCATTTTAGCTGGGTATGCGTGGGATAGTGCGAATCCATTTGTGGCAAAATCTACACAACGCCTTGCCGCGTTGGCTGAGTTTTGTGGCACAGCAAGCCAAGATAAATAAAAAAGAGGAAATAAAGTGCGGTGCGATTTTTGAGAATTTTATCCCTGTTCATTGATCTAAAAAGAAATGCTACAATCGAAAAAAGTAAAAAAACAACCGCACTTAATATGATGATAAAAAGAATAAGTCAATGGCGAGCTTGGTTTATTGCTGTTGTATTCTGTGGCGTGATGGGCTGCCAAAGTTTACCACAAGCGCAAAATTTCCCAACCAATACGCCAAGTAGCCAATTATTTAAGATTGAATGGCAAGACGAGCAACATCGCTCTCAGCAACAAAGTTTACTTGCCTTACAATATCAACCTAGACAATGGCGTTGGGTGCAAACCGATCCTCTTGGTGCGCCTTTGGCAAGGGTGGTTTTAACGCCACAAGGTTGGCAAAATGATGGCTTTGTTATGCCAAACCCGCAGGCAAAATGGTTGTTTTCTGCAATAGCAACGGCGTTATATCCAGATTTCCCGCTTTTTCCATTTAGCAAGGTGGAAATGCAAGGTAAGCGACAAGTTTATTTTATTAATCATAAGCCTGTTTGGTCGATTGAAGGGCAATCTCCTGTGTGGAAAATTGATTTAACCGACAATAGCCATTGGCGTGTAACTTTACTAAATTAAGGAATAATGTGAGTAAATTGTATTTATCGCAACCTGCGGTGGTGAGTAGTTTAGGCGAAGGGCTGTCTGCCCATATTTCAACGTTATTATCTGACGCACCTTCTACATTAAGTTTGTGTGATACGCCATTTAGTGAAAATGGATTGCTAGATAATGCACGAATGTATGGCGCAGTGGATGTGCCACTTCGCCCGTTCCCAAAGACTGTTCCAGCAGCGCATCGTAGCCGTAATAATCAATTGTTGTGGCATTGTTTGGCACAGCTGGAAACGCAGATTGAGCAAGCTATTCAGACGTTCGGTAAACATCGCATTGCAGTCGTGGTTGGTACCTCTACCACAGGAGTAGATGAAAATATTGAGCTGTTTAAGCAAGCGGCGGAACATCAAGATTGGTCGAAAGTTCCTTTTAAACAGCAACAACAATATTTCTCTGCACCTGCAGATTTTGTGGCGTGGCAATATGGTTTGAGTGGATTATGTTATGGCATTTCTACTGCTTGTACTTCCGGTGCGAGAGCCTTGATGAGTGCGGCACGATTATTGAAAAATAATCTGTGTGATGCGGTGATTTGTGGCGGCGTGGATACCTTATCCCCTTTAACGATCAAAGGCTTTCAATCCTTATCGGTATTATCCGATAGCCAGACGAATCCACTTTCTGCAAACCGTAAAGGCATTAATATTGGTGAAGGAGCGGCAATGTTTGTGCTATCTAAACAGCCTTTCGGACAATCAGTAGAATTACTTGGCTATGGGGCAAGCAGTGATGCTTATCATATGTCTTCACCACATCCAGAAGGCGAAGGCGCAATTGCCGCATTTCGTGCGGCTTTAGCAAATAGTCAGCTTGCGGCAGATGAAATCGGTTGGATCAATTTGCACGGTACAGGCACTATTCATAATGATCAAATGGAAATTCTCGCTGTGCATAATGTGTTTGGTGAACATACCTCTTGCACTACAACAAAACCATACACAGGACATACATTAGGCGCAGCAGGTGCCGTAGAGGCAGCCATTTTATGGGGAATGATTCATCCTGATTTCAATCCAGAAGGGAAATTACCACCCCAATTATGGGACGGTGAGCCAGATCCTACTTTACCTAAGGTTGCAATTACCGACACAAATAGTCGTTGGCAACAGGAAAAACGGATTGGGGCAAGTAGTTCGTTTGCTTTTGGCGGTAATAATACCGTACTCATTTTAGGAGAATGCGATGTTTGATTTAACCTGCCCAATTACCAATATTGCGCCACTGTTACCGCATAGTGGTGAAATGGTGCTATTACAACAACTTGATGAAGTTGGGGAAGATTTTCTGGTGGCACAAGCACAAGTGAGTGCGGATCATATTTTGCTAAAAAACGGCAAGTTAGCCAGTTTTGTCGGGGCAGAAATTATGGCGCAGGGCATTGCTGCTTGGGCGGGGTGTAAATGCGTTCGAGCAGGGCAACCTATTGGCTTAGGTTATTGGCTTGGAACAAGAAAATTGCATATTTATCAACAGGCTATTCCTGTTGGTAGTACATTAGAAATTCGTATTCATCGCTCCCTTGAAGATGATACCGGTTTTGGCGTGTTTGACTGCCAACTACGAAATAAAAATACAAATGAACTGATTATTGAAGGAACGCTGAATGTATTGCGTCCACCAAAAGAGAGAAAAGTATGACAGATAGCG
This sequence comes from Avibacterium sp. 21-595, assembly GCF_023611905.1. Taxonomy (NCBI): domain Bacteria; kingdom Pseudomonadati; phylum Pseudomonadota; class Gammaproteobacteria; order Pasteurellales; family Pasteurellaceae; genus Avibacterium; species Avibacterium sp. 21-595. The sequence goes on from NZ_CP091455.1 coordinate 394,497, forward strand.
TATTAATTACAGGTTCTAGTCGTGGTATTGGCAAAGCCATTGCATTACAACTGGCGCAATCGGGGTTTGATATTGTGTTGCATTGCCGTAGCCGACTTACGGAAGCGGAAACCGTTGCCGAACAAATTCGTGCGATGGGACGCAATGCCCGTATTTTGCAATTTGATGTGAGTGATCGTGATAATACCGCACGAAAATTACTGGCAGATGTAGAACAATTTGGTGCTTACTACGGGGTGGTACTGAATGCGGGATTAACCCGAGATAATGCCTTTCCTGCTTTAACGGATGAAGATTGGGATATTGTATTACGCACGAATTTAGATGGCTTTTACAATGTTCTTCACCCTATTATGATGCCAATGATTCGCCGTCGAAAAGCTGGGCGAATTGTATGTATCACGTCTGTTTCTGGTTTAATAGGAAATCGTGGGCAAGTCAATTATAGTGCCTCAAAAGCAGGTATTATTGGTGCGGCAAAAGCGCTTGCGGTGGAATTAGCAAAACGTAAAATTACGGTAAATTGTGTGGCTCCCGGATTAATCAATACAGAAATTTTAGATGAAAATGTGCCTGTTGAAGAGATTCTCAAAGCGATTCCCGCAGCAAGAATGGGGGAACCAGAAGAGGTAGCACACGCCGTTGATTTCTTAATGAACGAAAAAGCAGGCTATATTACTCGTCAAGTTATCGCCGTGAATGGCGGATTATGCTAAGGAAAAAATAATGAAACGCGTTGTGGTAACAGGTATCGGCGGTATTACCGCATTTGGACGTGATTGGGCAAGCATTAAACAGGCTTTTGCGAAACAAAAAAATGCAGTGCAAACAATGGATTGGGGCAAGCTAGATGGGGAAATAGAATCTCGTCTTGGTGCGCCTATTAACCACTATACCCCACCGGAGCATTGGAATCGTAAGCAATTACGCAGTATGGGCAGAGTGGCGCAGCTTTGTGTTGATGCTGCTGAAATGGCGCTAACAAATGCGGGGTTATTGCAAAATGGTGAACTTGATCCTTGCGTCCTCAATGGCAATATGGGTGTGGCAAGTGGCTCATCATCAGGCAGTACCAAAGACATACAAGATCTCGGTTTAATGATGGCAGGTTATCCCAACACCAGTAATGCCAATACTTATGTACGAATGATGCCTCATACTACCGCGGCAAATATCGGTATTTTCTTTGGCTTAAGTGGACGTATTATCCCAACATCAAGCGCCTGTTCATCAGGCAGTCAAGGCATTGGTTATGCGTATGAGGCGATCAAATATGGAATGATCCCAATGATGTTAGCTGGTGGCGGTGAAGAGTTTTGCCCTTCACAAGTCTATGTGTTTGACTCTCTTTATGCCGCAAGTCGCCGGAATAACCAACCACAGCAAACACCACGTCCTTATGATCAAGAGCGCGATGGTTTAGTCATTGGCGAAGGCGCAGGGATCTTAGTATTAGAGGAACTTGAACACGCCAAAGCACGCAACGCAACAATTTTAGCGGAAGTGGTTGGGTATGGCGCAAACAGCGATGGCAGCCATATTACACGTCCACAAAAAGAAACAATGCAACGCTGTATGGAATTAGCTTTACAAGATGCGGGATTACGCCCTGAGCAAATTGGTTATGTGAATGGACACGGCACAGCCACAGAACAAGGTGATATTGCAGAAACCCTTGCCACCGCCGCATTATTTGGCAATGTTTCCCTCAGTTCACAAAAAAGCTATCTCGGACACACACTCGGCGCGTGCGGTGCATTAGAATCTTGGTTTTCCATTGAAATGATGCGCGATAATTGGTTTGCACCAACGCTCAACCTAGATAATATCGATCCACGTTGTGGCAAGCTTGATTACATTCGTCAAGCCCCAAGAGAAATTCACACAGACTATGTAATGAATAACAACTTCGCCTTTGGTGGGGTAAATACATCGCTCATTTTTAGGCGCTGGACGGAAGACTAAGTATATAGTGGATATTTAGAAATAGAATTTTCTGCAGCACAACAAAAAATTCAATGATTTTCAACCGCACTTTATTTTTATACAAAAGAATAAGTGCGGTTGAATTTTTGCGAATTTTTTTCTCTATGAATAAAAGATTAAGCAACGGTTTAACGCTTTTTATGCTTAGGAAAAACCTGCGTTTCTCATTGTGGTTATTAGTCAAACACTACCATTTTGCCAGCAATAGTCGTTAAATTTCCTGCTTTTACTCATTGAAGAAAACTCACACTATATTGCGAGAGGGAATAGCCATTATGTTCATTAGAACGATGATTCAACATCATTGAATCAGAGATGAACGCGTTGGTTAATCAAGTCCTGAAAAATAATAATCTTCGAGTTACCCAGACCATCTTCTTTAGTGTGGTATCGAACTAACATAGCAACTAATGCTATAAAAATCGTATAGAGGACATAAATACTCACATCATTCTTTTTCATTTCTTTTTAAATAAGTGGATGGCATCTAAATAACGCTTTTTATTGAAAATTAAATTTCAAAAACTTCTATTTTTGGGCGTGAAATTTCATTTTGTTGCGAAGATCAAATTTTAGGTTAGAAACCAGATTTTGGCGATTAAAATTATGTAAATAACAGAAAAATGCTTAGATTTCTATTTTTTATAAGTACAGCAGAAAAAAATGTGAGTTTTTATGCATTTTCTTTATTTCTAAATACGAAAATACGATCTAATTCACAATTTTTTAACTTGATGATTGCGACATTTTTCCCTTAATGCTATATATAAAAATAGATGATTTATTTCATAATTATCTAAATTTGAAATTTATATTCACAAAATAGAACCTTGTGCAATATAGTGGTATTTCAGCTTTGTGATCAATCTAACCTTTAAAATAGGAGTAGAAGAATGAAAAAAACACTATTAGTAATGCTGTGCGGCGGATTGTTATTGACATCTCAAGTTGTAATGAGTAAGCAGCTTATGATTGGTGCCCCAATGAATTCTTTCGCGGATAAATGGCAGACATATTTACAAGATTCAATTCGTGATTTTGATGCGAAACACGATGATGTGGAAATTAAATTATCCGATGCAAATGGCGATCCAGCTCGTTTGCTAAATGATGTGGAAACGTTTATCGATCAAAATGTTGATGCTTTGCTTGTTGTACCAACAGATCCAAATATTGTTAAGGTTATTGGACGTAAAGCACAAAAAGCAAAAATTCCACTCATTATTGTTAATCGTAAACCTAATGATGAAGATATGAAATATGTTACAAGTTACGTCGGTTCTGATGAGATTGAGGGGGGACGTATCCAAGCAGATTTTATTGTGAATACGTTAGGTGGCAAATCAGGCAATGCATTAATTTTATTAGGGCCTTTAGGGCAAGATGCAGTAACTAAGCGAACTCAAGGTAATAAAGATATTTTTGCACAACATAAAAATATTAACATCGCGACAGAGCAAGAAGGAAAATGGGAACGTGATAGAGGTTTGAGCATTGCTGAAAACGTATTGGCAGCAAATAAAGATATTAATGTTGTGGTGAGCAACAATGATGAAATGGCAATCGGTGCATTACTTGCTGCGCGTAAACTGGGGCTAAAAGATGAAGATATTCTTATTGTGGGTTTGGATGCCACGCCTGATGCATTGGAATATTTAGGTAAAGGGCTAGATGCTACGGTTTATCAATCAGCTAAAGGGCAAGGGGCAGCTGGAGCAGAAGTTGCGTATTTAGCAGCAAAAGGCGAAAAAGTCCCTGCAATAAAATGGATTCCATTTGAATTAGTTACCCCTGATAAAAAAGAGGAATATCAAGCCAAATATAAATAACACTCATACAGAAGGGCAGAGCTTTGGCTTTGTCCTTCGACTAATAAATGAGATAACTCAAAGTGCGGTTCATTTTTTCGTTATTTTTGGAGTATAAGTGATGTTCAAAAAACTATTCTTCCTATTTATTGGCATTTTCTTTATTCCGACATTATTTGCCAAATCCTTCACTATCGGCGTTTCGATGTATAGCTTGTCTGATACCCCACTTATTAAAGTGACCAAAGGAGAAAAAGTTCCCGCGATAAAATGGATTCCATTTGAATTAGTTACACCTGATAAAAAAACACAATATCTCAATAAATATAAAGAATAGCTCTGATAAATAGTTGATATGAAGGAGTAAAGTATGAGTACAGCAACAAAATCTCCCTATATTTTAGAAATGCGTAACGTTTCTAAAACATTTCCTGGGGTAAAAGCGTTAGATGGAATTAATTTAAAAGTAAAAAGAGGATCTATTCACGCCTTAATGGGTGAAAATGGCGCCGGTAAATCGACATTGATGAAAGTGCTTTATGGCATTTACACCCCCGATGTGGGCAGCGAGTTAATTTTTGATGATAAACCCTTTAAACCTACCCGACCGATTGATGCGATTAGACGTGGTTTAACAATGGTGCCGCAAGAAATTTCACCTGCTGCGAATTTGACCATTGCCGATAACTTCTATCTTGGGCGAGAAATTACGAAAGGGCGTTTTTTGCTTAATCAAAAAGAGATGAATGCAAGAGCGGTAGAAATTCTTAATAATCTTGGTGTCCCGATGGATGTTACAGTCAAAATGTCTGAAGTTTCTGTTGCGAAAGCACAACTTGTTGCAATTGCAACAGCAGTATCCAATGATGCCAAAGTCATTATTATGGATGAACCCACAACAGCATTAACTGAAACTGAGGTAGAACAACTTTATCGTATTATTGATATTGTAAAAAAACGTGGTATCGCCATTATTTTTATTTCACATAAATTAGACGAAGTATTTAAAGTTTCTGACGAAATCACCGTAATTCGCGACGGACAATACATTGGTACAAAAGCCACTTCAGAGATCACTAAAGATCAACTTATCTCAATGATGGTTGGACGAGATATGTCTGAAATGTTCCAACGTGAACGTTTTGAGATTTCAGATGAAATTGTTGTTGAGGTGAAACACTTTACTCGTGTAGGAAAATATCAAGATATTAATTTCAAAGTGCGTAAAGGGGAAATTTTTGGTATTGCTGGTTTAGTGGGGGCTGGTCGTTCCGAAATAGTCGAGGGGTTGTTTGGTTATAAACCCGCGGATAGCGGCGAAATTTATATTCATGGTGAAAAAGCTGAAATTCATAATCCCTTAGATGCGATGAAATACAAAATTGGTTTTGTAACAGAAGATCGTAAATTGACAGGATTATTTCTTAATTTAAGCATAACTGACAATATGATTATGCCGAAAATGTCCCCTTATTTGGAAAATTTTTTGGTATCAGTAACGCGAGCGCAAAAGACGGCGTATGAACAAAAAGACAAGCTCAAAATTAAGGCGCCAAATGTCGAAGTCATTACTAATAATCTATCAGGAGGAAACCAGCAAAAAGTGTTACTTGCCCGTTGGCTTTTACTTGAGCCTGATATTTTAATCCTTGATGAACCAACAAAAGGTATTGATGTGGGGGCTAAAGCAGAACTCTATAAATTAATGGTTGAGTTATCCAAACAAGGAAAAACAATCATTATGATTACATCAGATATGCTAGAGCTACTTTCAATGAGCGATCGTGTTATGGTAATGCACGAAGGACATCAAGTTGGGATTATCCCACATCAAGAACTAACGCAAGAACGGGTTTTAGAATTAGCATCTGGTGCATAACAACATTTATAAACCAGACTAACATTCATTCAAACTAGTAAAATGGTAAACACAGATGAGGTATATATTATGTCAAATGTGACTTTCAAAAAAATCATAAATGCTTATGGAATGGTTTTTATCTTAATTGGACTATTTTTAGCCCTTTCTCTCTCAATTGATGGTTTTTTCTCTGCTCGTACGGTTTGGAGTATTATCGAACAGGTTTCAATGTTTGGAATCATTGCTATTGGAGTAACTTTTGCAATTATCACAACAGGGATTGATTTATCCTCTGGTTCTGTCGTGGCGCTTACCGCAGTGGTTTCAGCTTCAGTAGTGACTGGCGGTGATTCTGTAAGTGCTGCAATGCTCGCTTTCGCTATTTCATTAGCATTAGGCGCATTCCTCGGAGCAATTAATGGAACATTAACCGCAGTAGGCGCAATTCCTCCCTTCATTGCCACCTTAGGTATGATGATTATTGCTCGTGGTGCGGCACAATTATATTCAGATGGACGCCCAATTGATGCCTCTTCTGAAGCCTTTACTTGGATTGCTGATGTAAATGTATTTGGCTTACCTGGGTTAGTTATTTTATATATTTTGATTGTAATTGGATCACATATTTTACTCAGTCGTTCTACTTTTGGACGCCACGTTTATGCTGTGGGCGGAAATCTTAATGCGGCAAAAATTTGTGGAATCAACACCACTAAAACCTTAATTTGGGTTTATACCTTAGCGGGCGCATTATCTGGTTTAGCGGGGGCATTACTCGCAGCACGAACCTATGCGGGTAACCCTTCTTACGGATTAGCTTGGGAGCTTGATGCAATCGCCGCAGCAGTGATTGGCGGCGTATCATTAAGTGGTGGCTTTGGCAGCATTCCAATGTGTGTAATTGGAGCATTGATTATTGGTACAACCAACAAAGGTTTAAATATGCTGGGAGTCGATCCTTACTGGCAACAAATTGTAAAAGGATTGATCATTGTTTTTGCTGTATTACTCGATACTTTAAAACGTCGCAAAAAAGCGAGCTAAATTTCTCGCTTGCCTTAGCTAATTAACAACCGCCTTTTGCCTAAATCAAAAGTGCGGTCGTTTTTTTCTCTTTTTTTATCCATAACATCACGTTTTTAATGAATTCGTCTTTTATCCATTACCATACTTACGCAAACGTTTTCGTTTTGCTAAAAATTCCTCTATAATAGCCAAGTTTTTCATTAATCTAACCAATGGTAAGTCTATGTTGCAGATTTTTCGTGGCTCTCCAGCCCTTTCGCCTTTCCGTTTAAATCAACTCGTCCAACGCTTTCAACAAGCACAACTTCCAGTGAAATCTTGCTATGCAGAATATCAACATTTTGCGGAACTCAGTGAAGCATTGAATACGCTTGAAGAGCAAGAATTAACCCAATTATTACATTATGGTCCAAACTTGGCACAGCACGAACCACAAGGGGAATGTTTTATTGTTATCCCTCGTGTTGGCACGATTTCTTCTTGGTCGTCAAAGGCCACTGATATTGCACACAACTGCGGTTTAAATAAAGTTTTACGCTTAGAGCGCGGATTAGCGTTTTATTTTGAGTTAGAACGTACTTTAAATGAGCAAGAGCAAACCCAGCTTGTTAGTCATATTTATGACCGAATGATGGAAACGGTAATCCGCACGCCACAAGAAGCCGAAGTGCTATTCCAGCAACAGCAACCAAAACCCTTTACCCGAGTGGATATTTTGGCAGGTGGGCGTAATGCATTAGCGCAAGCAAATGTGTCTCTGGGGTTGGCATTGGCAGAAGATGAAATTGATTATTTAGTGGAAAATTTCACCGCACTTGGGCGTAATCCGACTGATGTAGAACTTTATATGTTCGCGCAAGCCAATTCAGAGCATTGTCGCCATAAAATTTTTAATGCCGATTGGATCATTGATGGTGAAAAACAAGAAAAATCCTTGTTCAAAATGATCAAAAATACCTTTGAGAAAACCCCAGATTATGTGCTTTCAGCGTATAAAGATAACGCCGCGGTAATGAAAGGATCAAAAGTTGGACGCTTTTTCCCAGATCAAGATGGGCAATACCGTTATCATAATGAAGATGCGCATATTTTAATGAAAGTCGAAACCCATAACCACCCAACGGCAATTTCCCCTTTCCCCGGGGCTGCAACGGGATCTGGCGGCGAGATTCGTGATGAAGGGGCAACAGGAAGAGGCGCTAAACCAAAAGCAGGATTAGTGGGATTTTCTGTTTCAAATCTGGTCATTCCAAATTTTGAGCAACCGTGGGAAACCGCGCTATCTAAACCTGATCGAATCGCCTCAGCATTAGATATTATGCTAGAAGCGCCTTTAGGTGGTGCGGCATTTAATAATGAATTTGGTCGTCCAGCCTTGCTTGGTTATTTCCGTACTTATGAAGAAAAAGTAAACAGCTTTAATGGCGAAGAAGTGCGTGGCTATCACAAGCCTATTATGCTCGCAGGTGGTATCGGGAATATCCGTGCAGAACACGTGCAAAAAGGTGAAATCCCTGTGGGCGCAAAATTGATTGTACTTGGTGGGCCTGCAATGAATATTGGCTTAGGCGGTGGTGCGGCCTCTTCAATGGCATCAGGCAAATCGAAAGAAGATTTGGATTTTGCTTCTGTACAGCGTGATAACCCTGAAATGGAACGCCGTTGCCAAGAAGTGATCGACCGCTGTTGGCAAATGGGTGAGGACAATCCAATTCTGTTTATTCACGATGTGGGCGCAGGTGGCTTGTCTAATGCAATGCCAGAGTTAGTTCACGATGGCGGACGTGGCGGACGCTTTGAATTGCGTGATATTTTATGTGATGAAAAAGGAATGTCGCCGTTAGAAATTTGGTGTAACGAATCGCAAGAACGCTATGTGCTGGCTGTTGCGCCAGATAAATTGGCCTTATTTGAACAACTCTGTCAGCGTGAACGCGCGCCATTTGCTGTGGTTGGTGAAGCCACAGAACAAGAACATCTCACCTTGCACGATGAGCATTTCCATAATGATCCGATTGATTTACCAATGAACGTGTTGCTCGGCAAAACGCCAAAAATGACGCGCGACATTGAGTCTAAACAAGTGCATAACCCACCGCTTGATCAATCAACTATTGAATTAAAAGAAGCGCTACACCGTGTATTACGCTTACCTGTGGTGGCTGAGAAAACTTTCCTGATTACCATTGGCGATCGCTCCGTAACAGGTATGGTAGCGCGCGATCAAATGGTTGGTCCTTGGCAAATCCCCGTAGCAGACTGCGCAGTCACGACGACGGCATTAGATAGCTATCACGGTGAAGTAATGGCAATGGGTGAACGCGCCCCTGTGGCATTGTTAGATTTCGCTGCTTCTGCACGTTTAGCCGTAGCAGAAAGCCTCACCAATATTGCCGCAACGGATATTGGCGATATTAAACGCATTAAACTTTCTGCTAACTGGATGTCTGCCGCAGGGCATACGGGCGAAGATGCAGGGCTTTATGAAGCCGTCAAAGCCGTAGGAGAAGAACTTTGTCCGCAATTGGGCTTGACCATTCCCGTGGGGAAAGATTCAATGTCAATGAAAACTACTTGGCAGGAAAATGGTGAACAAAAATCCGTCACCGCCCCCCTTTCTTTAGTGATCAGTGCGTTTGCTCGGGTGGAGGATGTACGCAAAACCGTCACCCCACAATTACGCACCGACAAAGGCAGCAGCCGTTTATTCTTGATTGATTTAGGTGAAGGGAAAAATCGCTTAGGCGCAACCGCATTGGCGCAGGTTTATAAACAATTAGGTGATAAGCCAGCGGATGTGGTGAATGTGGAAAGCCTGAAAGGCTTCTTCAATGCAATGCAACAACTTGTGAATGAACAAAAATTGCTGGCTTACCACGATCGTTCAGACGGCGGCTTAATTATCACCCTTGCCGAAATGGCGTTTGCAGGGCATTGTGGCGTATCCGTAGATATTAGTGCATTAGGCGATAACGATCTTGCCGTATTGTTTAATGAAGAATTAGGTGCGGTGATCCAAGTGAAAGACAGTGATTTGCCCGCTGTTCGTCAGGCTTTCGAGCAAAATGGTGTACTGTATCTACTGAAAGAACTTGGCACGGTAACCGCAAACAATCAATTTGAAATCACGCGTGGCACGAAAGTGTTATTGAAACAAACCCGTTCTGAATTGCGTGGCATTTGGGCAGAATTGACCCACAAAATGCAGGCATTGCGTGATAATCCAGAATGTGCAGACCAAGAATTTGCCGCGAAGAAAAATCCAAATGACAAAGGCTTCTCCGTGTCTTTAACTTATGATGTGAATGAAGACATTGCGGCACCTTATATCGCCAAAGGTGTACGTCCACGTATTGCCATTTTACGTGAGCAAGGCGTAAACAGCCATTATGAAATGGCCGCTGCCTTTGACCGTGCAGGCTTTGATGCCATTGATGTGCATATGAGCGATTTGCAACATCAACGCCATCATTTGAAAGACTTCCAAGCGCTTGTGGCTTGTGGTGGCTTCTCTTACGGTGATGTGTTAGGCGCAGGCGGTGGCTGGGCAAAATCTATCCTATTTAACACCGCACTTCGCGATCAATTTGCCACTTTCTTTGCTCGTGAAAATACCCTTGCACTCGGGGTATGTAATGGTTGCCAAATGCTCGCTAACTTAGCTGAAATTATCCCGGGAACAGAAGCGTGGCCACGTTTTGTGCGTAACCAATCGGAACGTTTTGAAGCGCGCGTCGCAATGGTTCGCATCAATGAGACGGCTTCACTGTGGTTTAACGGAATGGCTGGTTCTCATATGCCAATCGCGGTTTCTCACGGTGAGGGACGTGTAGAGTTCAAAAATGATCAGCAACTTGCTATGTTGCGTGAACAAAATTTGATTATTGCACAATATATTGATAATGATCTAATCCCAACCACCCAATACCCCGCCAACCCAAATGGTTCCGTGGATGGTATTACCGCACTCACCAACCGCAATGGACGTGTCGCCATTATGATGCCACACCCAGAACGAGTTTACCGCGCAGTTTCCAATTCGTGGTATCCTGAAGATTGGACAGAAGACGGCGCGTGGATGCGATTATTCAGAAACGCAAGAGTCGCGTTAAAATAAGAAAGCATAGGAAAAAACAAAGTGCGGTAATTTTTCACCGCACTTTTTCTTATCAGGAAAAAGATCATTTCTAAAATGCCGATTGTTTGGGAGGAGGGGGAGATTTATAATTGGCGAAAATTTCCCCTAATGTATTGAGGTTATAATAATGAACATTTCGCTGATTATTGGCAGTTTAAGCAAACAATCTATTAATCGAAGTATTGCAAATTACATCGTTGCTCAGTTTCCTGCTGAGGTAAAGGTGCAGGAAGTACGCATTGATGATTTGCCTCTTTACACACAAGATCGCGATAAGGAAAGCGTGGCAGAATATGATCGCGTGCGTGAGCAAATTAAAATGGCTGATGCAGTACTCATTGTTAGCCCTGAACATAATCGCGCAATGCCTGCCGCCACGAAAAATATCATTGATATTGCTTCTCGACCTTATGGACAAAATTTATGGCAAGGTAAGAAAGTGGCTATTGTTACTGCCTCACCGGGCGCTTATGGCGGGATTAATGCGGGTCTGCAAATTCGTCAAAGTTTACAAAGTATTGGTGCGAATGTGCTGATTTCTCCAGAAGTTTTTCTTAGCCGTGCGACGCAAGCGCTTAATGAACAAGGGGAAGTAGCAGATGAACGCACCGCGGTTTTTTTAAGTAAGTTTGCACAAACTTTTATTCAATGGGCGAAAGCATAAGGCAACATAAGGCAATAAACTAAAGCATAAGGAACGAAAATGAGCGTAGATAAATTAAATGCAATAACCAAAGATGTCGGTGGCATTCCTGTGGCGCGTTTGTTACCACAAGCGGGTAAGCGTACCATTGGGGCGTGGTGTTTTCTTGATCACGCGGGGCCATCAGAATTTACCGATGATAATGCGGGCTTGCAAGTCGGTGCGCATCCACACACCAATTTACAGACGTTTACGTGGATGCTTGAAGGGGAAGTTTGGCATCAAGATAGCCTTGGTTATCGTCAATTAATTAAGCCCAAACAAGTGAATTTAATGACTGCTGGCACTGGTAGCCAGCGTGGCATTAGCCATACGGAACAAACCCCTGAAGGCGTGCATCAGCTTCACGCGGTACAGCTTTGGATTGCGCTCCCAATGGATCAAGAGATTGAACCAAATTTTCAACATTATCCTCAATTGCCTGAATGGCAGGAAAATGGCGTAAATTACATTTTAACCACCGGTAGCTATCAAGGCAGAACCGCACCAACACAGCAATATAGCCCGTTAGTAGGCGTAGATATTCAATTTCAACAGTCCCAAACAGTGCGTATAGAACAGCAACCAAACTTTGAATATGGCGTACTGGTACTGAAAGGCAACGTGGAGATTGAAGGGCAAATTTACCAACAAGATCAACTGGTTAGTTTAACGGATTGCCAAGCCCACGAATTTAACATCAAAGGGGAAGCAGGCAGCCATATTATGCTGCTCGGGGGAGAACCGCTCGCACATAAAACCTTAGTGTGGTGGAATTTTGTCGCGGATAGTCAAGCGGCTTTGCGTCAAGCTGTGGAGGATTGGAATAATGGGCATTCGCGTTTTGGACATATTGATCTGGAAGGTACGCGCTTACGTCGCTTAATTGCACCTGAAATGCCTGCCAAATTAGTGGAATAAACGAACGTTACGCTTAAGCCCTTTGTAAAAAGGGCTTTCTTTTACAATAAAAAGTTGCGAAAAAAGCACCGCACTTTTCTATTTTAGTTTCTACCACAATTAGGCTTCCACAAAAGCTAAAGCCTGTTCCACGATTTCAATGCCTGCCCCCGTTTTATGGGCGTTTTCACTGAGATGTCTGCGCCATTGACGGGCGCCTTTACAATGTTGGAATGCACCAAGCATATGGCGGGTGATGTGATTAAGATGAACACCTTGCGCAAGCTGTTGTTCGATATAGGGGAACATTTTTTCCACTGCCTCTTTGGGATGAACAATAGGGCATTGTTGATCAAACAAGGCGTGGTCAATATAGCCTAATAAACTCGGGTTTTGATAAGCTTCACGCCCAACCATTACGCCATCCACATAACGCAGATGTTGTTGCATTTCTTCAATGGTTTTAATCCCGCCGTTAATGCTGATTAAAAGTTGTGGAAAATCCCGTTTTAGCTGATAAACACGCTCATAATCAAGGGGGGGAATTTCACGATTTTCCTTCGGGCTTAATCCACTGAGCCACGCTTTGCGTGCGTGGACGATCAATTCTTGACAGCCTGCTTGTGTCACTTTCTGCACGAAATCACAGAGAAATTCATAGCTATCAAGATCATCAATGCCAATACGGGTTTTTACCGTGACAGGAATATCCACCACAGACTGCATACGCTGTACACAATCTGCAACTAAATTCGCTTTCGCCATCAGGCAAGCACCAAACATTCCGTTTTGCACGCGATCAGACGGGCAGCCCACGTTTAAATTAATTTCTTGATAACCACGCTCTGCGGCAAGTTTTGCACAATGTTGTAATTGTTCGGGATCACTCCCGCCAAGTTGAAGTGCCACAGGGTTTTCTGCCAGATCAAATTCCAAATGATCGTACTTGGCGTGAATAATTGCACCTGTGGTGATCATTTCCGTATAAAGCAATGCGTGCTGACTGAATTGGCGATGGAAATAACGGCAATGGCGCGTTGTCCAATCAAGCATTGGGGCAACAGAAAATCGCCCACGATAAAAGTGCGGTGTGTTTTTTGTTGATTTTTGTTGGGTCATTATTTGTTTTCTTCTTGTACGGATTTTGGCTGTTCTTGTTGCTTTAACTCAGCTTGTTTTGCCTGCTCTTGAATACGCTGGCGGAAACGCCCTGCGGCAAAATGATAGAACGGTTTCGCATTAAACTGGCGTGAAATGATAGAAGCGATAAGACTACAAATCAAGAGCCAAAATAGCACGGGTTCACTGGATGTCATTTCCATTACTACCACGCTTGCTGTAACAGGGGATTGTGTTGCTCCAGCTAAGAACGCCGCCATACATAATAAAACCAGTAAACGTTGATCTACAATGCCTCCTGTAAGCGACCAGATTTGTGCGCCAATGCCCGCTCCCGTGGTTAATGATGGGGTGAAAATCCCCCCAGCCGTGCCTGTCCAATAAGTTGCAACGGTGGCGAATAGTTTACTTATGCCTACTTCGCTCCCCATTTCGACACCACTCAATGCTTGAGTAACCACTTCATAGCCTGTGCCATAAGTTTGTCCGTGGGTGAATGTGCCAAGCCCCGCAAGGATTAAGCCTAAAATAAAGGCGGTATAAATAGGGTGACGGCGAATCCACCCGCGAATTTTAGCTGGTGCAGTGCCAGCCACCCCTTTAGCTAATAAGCGAGCAAAAATACCGCCTAAAATGCCACTTACTATGCCACATAATGCAACCCATAAGAACATATAAGGCACGGAAGTTTCCCCTTGATAATTGGGAAAATAGGGGTTATTGCCCTCAATGGCGACCAAAATAAACCCTGCGGTGAGTACCCCAAGTAGCACACGGCGTTCCCAACGGAGCAAAATGCCACGCCCTAATTCTTCAATCGCAAAAATCACCCCTGCTAGAGGGGCGTTAAATGCCGCTGCCAGTCCACCTGCCGCGCCCGTTGCCATTAATTCATTGGCATTTAAGCCTTTAAATGCCAAACCGTGGCGACGACACACGTTGCCCCACGCATACATTACCGCCGCGCCCACTTGTACGGAAGGTCCTTCGCGCCCCACTGATGCACCAAATAACATCGCTAAAAAGGTGAGTGGGATTTTCCACAGCGTTTGTCCAAAGGCAATGAGCTTACTTTTATTGGCGCTATACGGCATATCAATTGAGGCGATCACTTGTGGAATGCCACTGCCTGAAACATAAGGGGTATATTTAGCGGTAAACCACGCCAAAAAAGCCAGTCCTAAAGGCAGCACAATCCATACTGCATAAGGATATTTGGCACTCCAGTGGGCATTCCAATGTAAGGCTAAATCGGCAAATTTGGCAAAGCCAAGGGAGAATAAGGATACCAACGCTGCACCGATTAACAGACAGGAAAATTCAATGGTTTTACGCGAAATGCGATAGCTTTGGCGTAATTTTCGATGAATAAAATGACGAATTTTTTGGGTAAATCGCATTAACATTTTAGCTAGCAGAGATGAAAATGAATTGAGGGAAATTATAGCAATATTTTCTTATGCAAAATATGCCAAGGATCAATAAGATGAAAAATTGCTAAAAAAACACCGCACTTAGTTTCTCGTGCGGTGTGATTTCATTAGGGATTAAGCCTGATCACCAAGCAATACACTTTCTAACGCAATTTCAATCATTTCATTGAAAGTCAGTTGGCGTTCTTCCGCGCTCGTTTGCTCGTGGGTACGGATATGGTCTGATACCGTACAGATGGTTAAGGCTTTTGCGCCAAATTCTGCTGCAACACCGTAGATGCCCGCTGCTTCCATTTCCACGCCTAAAATGCCGTATTTTTCCATCACATCAAACATTTCAACATCAGGGGTATAGAAAAGATCAGCCGAATAAAGGTTACCCACACGCACGTTGATGCCTTTATTTTTTGCTGCTTGTACGGCAGCTTGGGTCATTTCAAAGTCGGCAATGGCAGCAAAGTCATTATCTTTAAAACGAATACGATTGACTTTTGAATCGGTACAAGCACCTAATCCAATAATCACATCGCGTAGTTTCACATCAGCGCGTACTGCACCGCACGACCCGACGCGGATAATTTTTTTCACACCATAATCAGTAATTAATTCTTTGGCGTAAATGGAACAAGAGGGAATTCCCATTCCGTGTCCCATTACCGAAATTTTTCGCCCTTTGTAAGTGCCTGTGTAGCCTAACATATTACGCACATTGGTAACTTCTTTGGCATCTTCCAAGAAGGTTTCCGCAATGTATTTGGCACGCAATGGATCGCCGGGCATTAATACTACATCAGCAAAAGCACCTGCTGGGGCGTTGATATGTGGAGTCATAATAAAGTCCTCTTATATTGATTAATCTTGGTCGTTAAAATTAAGGATTGATTTACCGTAATCCATTGGTGATAAGCCAAAATAGTCGGCAATAGTTTGCCCTACATCAGCAAAGGTTTCACGTTTGCCTAAAAAGGCTTTTGGTACTTGTGAGCCGTAAAGCAATACGGGAATATGCTCACGAGTATGATCCGTGCCGTGCCAAGTTGGATCGCAACCGTGGTCGGCAGTGAAAATAAGCAAATCACCTTCATTCATTAAAGCTAATAGTTCTGGGATACGGCTGTCGAAATATTCTAATGCAGCGGCATAACCTACGACATCACGGCGGTGGCCAAAATCAGAATCAAAGTTTACAAAGTTAGTGAAAACGATGGCATTTTCGCCCGCTCTTTTGACTTCTATAAGGGTTTTATCGAATAATTCTGCCAAGCCTGTGGCTTTGACTTTTTCGGTAATGCCCGTATGGGCGTAAATATCAGCAATTTTGCCGATAGAAATCACATCCCCTTGTTTTTCTTCGACTAATTTCTGTAATACGGTTTTCGCGGGTGGCTCAATGGCATAGTCTTTACGGTTACCAGTACGAGAAAATTCGCCGGCTTTGTTGCCAACAAACGGACGAGCAATGACACGCCCAATGTTGTAATCGGCTAATTCTTCACGCACAATTTCGCATAATTCGTACAGCTTGTCTAAGCCGTAGGTTTCTTCGTGGCAGGCAATTTGGAAGACGGAATCTGCCGAGGTATAGAAAATAGGTTTACCTGTTTTCATATGTTCTTCGCCCAGTTGATCTAAAATCACGGTACCGGATGAATGGCAGTTGCCAAGGTAACCTTCTAAGCCAGCACGTTCGACAATACGATCTAATAAAACCTGTGGAAAGCTGTTTTCGTGATCGGGGAAATAGCCCCAATCGAATAATACTGGCACACCTGCGATTTCCCAATGCCCTGACGGGGTGTCTTTACCTGATGAAATTTCTTTCGCATAAGCATACCCACCAATCAGCGCGGGGCTTGGATTAAAACCGGCTGGCAATTCGCCGCAAGATTCTTTGGCGGCTAAGCCTAAGCCCAGTTTTTCAAAATTAGGCAAATGAAGTGAACCTTTGCGCCCGTTTTTGTCTTCCAGCCCTTCGGCGCAGCGTTGTGCAATATGACCTAAGGTATTTGCGCCTTTATCGCCAAATTTTTCCGCATCTTCACTTGAACCGATACCGAAAGAGTCTAACATCATTATAAATACGCGTTTCATTTTAAGCTCCTTAATCATTGAACTCTGTGTTTGGGCGACAGAATGTTTGCTTTATTTGGAAGCGGAAAATGCTCATTGCTTCCTTATTGGAGAAATCCTAATCCCCTTGTAACATAATGATAGCAAACGTTTTCTTTGCCTTAATATGACAACACCACGAACAATGTCGTGGCGTTATCGAAAAAATGTGATGAAATTTTACCGCACTTTACAGCGCCGCACCACTTAAACCGATAAATAAACCGGCTATGGTTGCACTCATCAGATTAGCTAATGAACCTGCAATTACCGCTTTAATACCAAGACGTGCAATATCACCACGGCGACTTGGTGCCATTCCACCTAAGCCTCCAATTAAGATCGCGATAGAACTGAAATTTGCAAAACCACAAAGGGCGAAGGTAATAATTGCTTTTGTTTTATCGCTTAATTGTACCGCTGCATCCGCTGCAAGGTAAGGGGCAAATTCTAAGTAGCCAACAAATTCGTTCACCGCTAATTTAATCCCGATCATTTGACCTGCAATGCCCGCTTCGTTCCAAGGTACACCGATCACCCAAGCTAATGGGCGGAAAATCCAACCTAAAATTAAGCCAAGAGAAAGTTCTGGCATACCGAACCATTCGCCAATGCCACCTAATAAGCCATTTACTAAGGCAATTAATGCAACGAATGCAATTAACATCGCGCCGACATTCATTGCTAATTGCATACCAGATGACGCCCCTGCTGCGGCAGCATCAAGGATATTTGATGGTTGTTCTAAATCAACTTTTTCAATGTCATCATTGAATTTTTCTGTTTGAGGCACGATTAATTTTGCAAACAATAAGCCAGCAGGTGCCGCCATAAAGGATGCAGCGATTAAGTATGGCAATGGTACGCCTAAGCCGGCATAACCAGCTAATACTGAACCTGCGATAGACGCCAATCCACCACACATCACGGCAAATAATTCTGACTCAGTCATTTTACTGATATAAGGTTTGACGACGAGAGGCGCTTCCGTTTGTCCAACAAAGATGTTTGCGGCAGCAGACATTGATTCCGCTTTGGAAGTGCCTAATGCTTTTTGTAAGCCACCACCAATAATTTTAATAATCCACTGCATTACGCCAATGTAATAAAGTAAGGAAATCAACGCAGAGAAGAACACAATAATCGGTAACACACGAATAGCAAAAATAAATCCGTCATTACCAAAAGCTTTAAATGACGCATCAGTTGCTAAACCACCGAAGACAAATTTAACCCCTTCATTCCCGTAATTTATCACTTTGCTTACGCCATTGGATAAGGCAAGCAAAATATCACGTCCAACTGGCACATAAAGAATAAATGCACCAATCAGAATTTGAATTAACAACGCCCCACCGACTGTGCGTAAACTAATTGCACGGCGATTACTTGATAACAGAACGGCAATAGCAAGAAGTACAACAATGCCCAGCACACTTATTAAGCTACTCATATTAGAATTTCCTTAAATGTAAAATTGAGATAAAAACGCAAACGCATTTTACTGTTTTTTGTAACGAAATGCTTGCAAAAATGTACAAAAATGTGAAGGCAAGCGATTGCTTTGCGGTAAAAATGCACAATTTCTTAAACGTTTTAGCTATATGTTATAGAGATTAAGCAGTTGGGATTTAGGTAAATTTCCTTTATCATCATATCTCAAAGTGCGGTGCAAATTTACGATCAATTTATCTATGAAAAATCAATTTAACGTGCTTCCTCACACACCTTGGACAGCAAAAAAACATTGGTCAATTGAGTATCATTCCCTAGTAATGTTGATTATTTCTTTAACCATTTTAGGTATGGGGGAAGGCTTACTTTTACTGGCAAATTTAGGTTCAGCCCCTTGGACTGTGCTTTCGCAAGGGGTGGCATTACAAGCGGGCTTTAATGTTGGCTGGGCATCACTTATTATCAGTGCCATTGTTATGCTGATGTGGTTTCCACTTAAACTTCGCGCAGGTTTAGGAACGGTGTTAAATACCTTATTGGTTGCCTTGTCTTTAGGTATCACGGTGGACTTTATTTCCGTTCCTCACTCTATGCTACTTCGCTTTACTTATGCCTTACTAGGTATTTTCTTATTTGGCGTAGCTTCCGCATTTTATCTCACTTGTCATCAAGGGGCAGGCCCTCGTGATGGACTAATGGTTGGCTTATGTCAGCGATGGCATTGCAAAGTAGGCATAGTCAGAACCTTAATAGAGATTACTGTTTGTGCTATTGGCTTTTGTCTTGGGGGAACGGTGGGAATTGGAACGTTACTCTTTGCATTTAGTATTGGCTGGATTGTGCAATTAACATTAAATACCATTGGTTATTGTCTTAGGTTAAAAAAATAGTGCGGTACTTTTTTTGAATACTTTTTCTTTTGTGAGAAGATCTATTACACTTAGCAAAAAAGTAATTGAATAAGGATGGAATTATGCCAACAATCAGCGTTGCAATGATTATAAAAAATGAACAGCAAGATCTTGCACAATGTTTAGAAAGCGTGAAAGATTGGGTGGATGAGATTGTCATTTTAGACTCAGGTAGCACCGATAAGAGCAAAGAAATCGCGCTGCAATATGGGGCTAAATTCTATGAGAATCGCGATTGGCAAGGCTTCGGCAAACAACGCCAACTGGCACAGCAACACGTAACGTCTGATTATGTGTTATGGTTAGATGCTGATGAGCGTGTTACAGATGAGCTGAAACAACAAATTCAGCAAGCTGTGGCGAAAAATTTGCCTAATGTGGTGTACGATATTCCACGTATCAGCGAAGTTTTCGGGCGTTTAATTCGTCATTCAGGCTGGTATCCCGATTATGTTGTGCGATTGTATCAAACCCAGTATGCTGGTTATAACGATGCCTTGGTTCACGAAAAAGTGATCTACCCAGAAAATACGATAGTGCAAAAACTAACGGGAAATTTGCTTCATTATCCTTATAAAAATTTACATCATTATCTGGTTAAATCAGCCAATTATGCTAATGCGTGGGCAGAACAACGAGAAAAACAAGGGAAAAAAGCCACATTATTTCAAGGTATTACCCACGCAATCGGGTGTTTTGTCAAAATGTATTTCGTAAAAGCCGGTTTTTTAGACGGCAAACAGGGATTTTTATTGGCAGTGCTTTCTGCACATTCTACATTCGTAAAATATGCAGATTTATGGATGAGAAATAAATAAAAGACAAGTGCGGTAGAAAATCTTATGATTTTCTACCGCACTTTTTTAGTACCAGAGATGATGAATAAAATCTCGAATTTGAGGAAAAATTTCCTTAATTTTAATATTAGAAAGTACTTTTTCTTCATTTGGTGGTGAAAAAGCTAAATGACGATTTGGATCGTTAATTGGCTGCCAACGTAATGGTGTCGCTGAACGGTGGCTTGGGAAAAAACCAATGGTTGGCACATTTAATGCGCCGCAAATATGCAATGGTCCTGTTGAACCTGCAATAAATAAATCAGCACAAGCCAAAGAGTAAGTGAAATCTAGTAAACCTTCATTCTTATCATAAATAACCACATTGGGACTATTCACTAATTGAGCTAATTGATGTGCTTTCTCACTTTCGTTTGGCCCTGCCGTGAGAACCATATAAGCATCAAATTGTTGCAAGGTCTCTTTGATTAATTCTGCGTATTGAACCAAAGAAAGATTATTTGCCGATCCCCCCGTTCCACTATGCAGGAAAATCCATTTTTTATTTTGTGTAATACCTAAATGTTGTTTGAGTTTGCTTTTTTGCGTGTGCAAAATTTCTTGTGAGATAGCTAAATAAGGAGGGGGGGACTCGTCAATAGGTAAATGCTGATCTTGTAAAAATACGCGTGCCAGATCCAGATTATATTCAAATTCTGGCTTAAGGGAGCGAGAACGGCGTTGGGTTAAACGATGATTATAGGCGAGTTGTGCTAATTTTGTCGCGGGAGCAAGACGATATTTAATACCACTTAGCCATACCAATTTAGCATTATGCCAATTTGAAAAAAAACTGATTACAGCATCAAAATTCGCCGCTTTAATTGTCTGTAACACTTGCTTAAATTGGGCTTTATCTTTTTTGTCTTGTGCGTCAATAATAATATCGTCAATATAAGGACAAAGTTCTGCCATCGGTGCAGTGTATTTAGGCACAAGTGCGGTGATTTTTAACTGAGGATTTGCCTTTTTTATTAAGGCTAAGGCTGGAAATATCAGCATAAAATCGCCCAGTTTGTCATTACGGATTACCAAAAGTTTTTGCATTATTCTGACTTTCACGGGTTATTTTTGAGTAGGTTGCCACATTGTAACAAAGGAAGGCTTTTTTATTAAAGAATAATTCACTTCATCACGCTATTTACCTTGCTTTTTTCGTAAAAAAGAGTACAATCCACAGGCTTTTTGTCTATATATACAGAGAAAAAAGTAAGCATTCCCACTCCTTCGATGTGGGTTTTCTTTTTGTTTATTAAAATTAGAGGAAGGTTATGGTAACCATTCGTTTATCTCGTGGCGGAGCTAAAAAACGCCCATTTTATCAAATTGTTGTCGCTGACAGCCGTTGCCCTCGTGATGGTCGTTTTATTGAGCGTGTTGGCTTTTTTAACCCATTAGCAGCAGGTAAAGCTGAACGTTTACGCATTAATTTAGAGCGCGTAAATGCTTGGGTTGAAAAAGGGGCGACATTATCTGATCGCGTTAGCTCTTTAGTAAAAGAAGCGCAAAAAGCTGCTTAATTGCAGATTTTTCAGATTAATAGGTGAATAAAATGACACAACAGAGAATTGAAGTAGTTGGGAAATTAGGTTCAACATACGGAATTCGTGGTTGGTTACGTATTTATTCATCAACAGAACAAGCTGAAAGCATTTTTGATTATCAGCCTTGGTTTTTAAAAATTAAAGGTCAATGGCAAGCAACAGAATTAGAGAGCTGGAAACATCATAATCACGAACTTATTGTTAAATTAAAAGGTATCAATGATCGTGAAATGGCACAAACCCTCGCAAATATTGAAATCGGTGTTGATTTAAGTGTATTCCCTCAGTTAGAAGAAGGGGATTATTATTGGCACGATTTAATTGGTTGTGATGTTGTGAATTTACAAGGTTACAAAATGGGTAAAGTGGCAGAAATGATGGAAACTGGCTCAAATGATGTCTTAGTTGTGCGAGCAAATAGCAAAGATGCTTTTGGTAAACAAGAACGGTTAATTCCGTTTTTGTATGGACAAGTAGTTAAAAGAGTAGATCTCACTACCAAAACTATTGACGTGGAGTGGGACGCTGGTTTCTAAACTCAGGCATACAGTGAGCTTTAGGTTGTAGCATTTCGA
The DNA here is from genome assembly GCF_023611905.1 of Avibacterium sp. 21-595. Lineage (NCBI taxonomy): Bacteria > Pseudomonadati > Pseudomonadota > Gammaproteobacteria > Pasteurellales > Pasteurellaceae > Avibacterium > Avibacterium sp. 21-595. Next base: position 416,880 of record NZ_CP091455.1, read on the forward strand.
GCCTACAAATTAGGAAAATAACAATGTGGATTGGTCTTGTATCATTGTTCCCCGAAATGTTTAAAGCGATTACTGAGTATGGGGTAACGGGACGAGCCGTAAAACAGAATCTCTTGCAAGTACAGTGTTGGAATCCACGGGATTTTACCACGGATAAACATCAAACCGTTGATGACCGCCCTTACGGCGGTGGGCCTGGAATGTTGATGATGGTGCAACCATTACGAGATGCAATCCACGCCGCTAAAACGGCCGCAGGAGAAGGGGTAAAGGTAATTTATCTTTCACCACAAGGTCGTAAGCTCGATCAAAATGGTGTAACAGAATTGGCAAAAAATCAAAAATTGATTTTAGTCAGTGGTCGTTATGAAGGCATTGATGAACGAGTGATTGAAACGGAGATTGACGAAGAATGGTCAATCGGTGATTACGTTTTAACGGGTGGTGAATTACCCGCAATGACATTAATTGATGCCGTTGCACGCTTTATTCCCGGTGTATTAGGCAAACAAGCCTCCGCACAAGAAGATTCTTTTGCGGAAGGATTGCTTGACTGTCCCCACTATACTCGCCCAGAGGTACTCGATGGAATGTCAGTACCTGCGGTGTTGATGTCAGGTAACCACGCAGAAATTCGCAAATGGCGATTAAAACAATCGTTATTACGAACGTGGTTAAGACGCCCTGAGCTATTGGAAAGCCTAGCTCTGACTGACGAACAACGAAAATTGCTGGCACAAGTAAAACTTGAACAGCAAGCAAATAAAGTTGATTAGTTGATCGCGAAATGGCTTTGTCCAGTTTCGTGAAATCATCAGTTAATACTAGGATCTTAGAAGGATTACACAATGAGTAACATCATTAAACAAATTGAACAAGAACAATTAAAACAAAACGTACCTAGCTTCCGTCCGGGTGATACTTTAGAAGTTAAAGTATGGGTTGTTGAAGGGAGTAAACGTCGTCTGCAAGCATTCGAAGGCGTGGTTATTGCAATTCGTAACCGTGGCTTGCACAGCGCATTCACTTTACGTAAAGTATCTAACGGTGTAGGCGTTGAGCGTGTATTCCAAACTCACTCACCTGTTGTAGAAAGCATCGCTGTTAAACGTAAAGGTGCGGTTCGTAAAGCGAAACTTTACTACTTACGTGAGCGTTCAGGTAAATCGGCACGTATTAAAGAGCGTCTTGGCGATTAATTTTCTAAGCAGAAATAAGAAAGGCTTGAGAGGCATTCTCAAGCCTTTTTGTTTATTATTTGTTTTTAAAGAGGTAATTCTTTCTTCAATGCCAGTGTAATTGCTAAGGTTTGCACTAAAGTCATTGTTGCACATTGTGAGCGAAAGCCACGCACTTGGGCTTCTTTAATTACAAAAGAGACATCACTAAAAGCGATTAGAGGACTAATTTGGCTATCCGTGATTGCGATCTGCTTTACGCCTTTATTTGCTGTGGTATGCATAATATCTACGGTTTCTTTCGCGTAAGGAGAGAAACTGATTGCAATGACAACATCACCCTCTTTAACTAAATTCAGTTGTTCATCAAACATTCCCCCTAAGCCATTAATTAAAAATGAACGGCAGTCTAAGTGATGTAGGGCATAATCGAAATAGCTTGCTATGCTAAAGGAGCGTTTTAAGCCAATAATGAAAATATTATTCGCATTGTTTAGAATTTCCACTGCGCGTTGTATTTCTTGCTCAGAAGTTTGGTTAGCTAGTTGCTGTAAAGCTTGATGATTTGCTTGAGTAAAAATATTTAAAATATCCACCGCACTTTCCCGATTGGCCTGTTCTGGTTCAAGCTGACGAAAAAGTTGTAAGCGCTCAGTGTAATTTGCTGTTTCTTCCATTAGGTTTTCACGGAAGATTTGTTTCATTTCATTAAACCCACTGAATCCAAAAGCATTAGCAAAGCGAATTAGAGTGGAAGGCGGTACATTGGCTCGTTCAGAAATGGTGGCTACTGTATCAAAGACCACACTATTACTATTGTCTAGTACATATTGTGCCACTTGCTTTAAGCGCTTACTTAAGTTGTCATAACGCGCACGGATTTCATTTTGTAATTGGACTAATTGAGAGTTATTTTGCATTCTACTTTCCTAACGAAATAAACATTTTATAACTTAATTAATGATATCAAAAATTTCATCTGAACAGAAAATGTTCTTTGATAAATTTTAAGGTTTCGTTGCAGTTTTATCATAAATAGAGAAAATCTTTGTGATCTACTTCTCAAATATTAATTTCATAAAATGACATTTTTGAAATATATGTTTTAATTTGACTATGATTTTATGAGTTAAGTATTTTGTGATTTCATCATCACTAAGGAAAAGCACAATGAAAACGACTGAAAAAACCTTAGATCTTATTTGTCTTGGACGTGTGGCAGTAGATTTGTATGCTCAACAAATTGGCTGTCGCTTGGAAGACGTTACTTCTTTTGCGAAATATTTAGGCGGATCATCAGGAAATGTTGCTTATGGTACAGCGGTACAAGGTATTAAATCCTCAATGCTCGCTCGTGTAGGTGATGAACATATGGGACGTTTCTTACGTGAAGAATTACAACGAGTTGGGGTGGATACGAGTCATCTTATTACCGACAAAGCGCGCTTAACTGCCTTAGTCATTTTAGGTATCAAAGATCAAGATACTTTCCCACTTATTTTTTATCGCGATAATTGTGCGGATATGGCAATTGATGCGAAGGATTTTGATGAAGCTTATATTGCTTCAGCAAAAGCGCTTGCGATTACAGGAACACATTTATCTCATCCTAACACACGCCAAGCAGTATTGACTGCCTTAGAGTATGCTGGGCGTAACGGCACAAAACGCTTGCTTGATATTGATTATCGCCCTGTTTTGTGGGGATTAACCTCTCTTGGTGATGGTGAAACTCGCTTTATTGATTCTGAAGCCGTGACTAAATCCCTGCAAGAAGTGTTACACCATTTTGACGTGTTAGTTGGCACCGAAGAAGAATTCCATATTGCCGGCGGCTCAACAGATACACTGACTGCATTAAAAAATGTTCGTAAGGTGAGTGATGCTACTCTTGTATGTAAACGTGGCGCATTAGGTTGCTCCGTGTTTGAAGGTGATATTCCTAATGATTTGGATGGGGGTATTAATGTTTACGGTGTTCGGGTTGAGGTATTGAATGTTTTAGGTGCAGGTGATGCCTTTATGTCAGGTTTATTACGCGGTTATATCAATGGAGAAAGCTGGGAGCAATGCTGCCGTTATGCTAATGCTTGCGGTGCATTAGTGGTTTCACGTCATGGCTGTGCGCCAGCAATGCCAACTAAAACAGAACTTGATGATTATCTTGCTCGAGCAGAAAGCGTGCCACGTCCTGACCTAGATTTACAACTAAATCATTTACATCGTGTCACCTCACGTAAAAAACAATGGAATGATCTCTGCATTTTTGCTTTTGATCATCGCAAACAACTTGTCGATATGGCACAAAAGTGTGGGGCTAATTTAGATAAAATTCCTGTGCTAAAAAAACTTCTCGTACAAGCTGCTGAACAAACAGCTCAACAAGAAGGTATTTCCAACGGATATGCAGGTGTCCTCGCAGACACGACCTTTGGGCAAGCTGCACTCAATGAAATCACAGGGAAAGGCTGGTGGATAGGGCGACCAATTGAATTACCATCTTCTCGCCCGCTACGTTTAGAGTACGGTGATCTCGGTAGCCAACTAATCAATTGGCCAGCGGAACACGTTGTTAAATGTCTTGTTTTCTATCATCCCGCAGATAATGCAGATTTACGCATAGAGCAAGACGAAATGCTCAAACAAGTTTATCAAACTTGTTGCCGTACAGGGCATGAGTTGTTGTTAGAAATTATTTTGCCTGTAGATATGGAACAAAACGAACATTATTATGCAGAAATGATTAAGCACTTCTATGCCATTGGCATTAAGCCAGATTGGTGGAAATTACCCGGTGTATCCTCACTGGCTTGGCAAGAGATCAGCAATGTCATTGAACAAAGCGATCCTTATTGTCGTGGTATTCTTATTTTAGGATTGGATGCACCAGAAGAAACATTTGGACAGGTCTTTAAAGCCTCTGCTAATACACCATTAGTCAAAGGTTTTGCTGTGGGGCGTACGATTTTTGGTCAGCCATCTTACCAATGGCTATCAGGAGAGCTTTCGGATGCGCAATTGGTTCAAGCTGTATCTGAACGTTATAGACGCTTAATTCGATTATGGAAAAATCGTAAAAATTAACGACACTAGGTTTGCTTTCATAAACATTGTGAGCAAGTCAAACGGCTTGCTCATTTGTTTTAGAAATTGGCTAAGTGCGGCTATTTTTTACAAATTTTCCACCGCATTTTGATCTGCTCCCTAAAAACTGGACACCTAATTAGAGGTGCAGATTATGTCCTATACCTATCAATTCCGTTTAGAAATTATCAAACAAGTCACCGAACAGGGTGTGGGTATCCGAGAAGTGGCTAAACGTTATCAGATTTCTCATTCTCTTGTGATTAAGTGGTTAAAAGCCTTTCACGAAAGAGGCTTAGAGGGGGTAAAATCCCCCTTTATTCAACCTAAAAGAGTTAAGCCCAAAATGAAGAAAAAAGAGATGAATATTCCTGACCCCACAGAGTTATCCCCTAAAGCAGTTAAAAAATTGCAACGTAAACTGGCTCTCGCCCGTGCAGAGATTGCTTATTTAAAAAAGTTGGAGGAATTAGACCGATAAAAACGACGGCAGAAAAAAGAGCCGCCATTGACGAACTAAAGCAAAAGCACGCGTTAGATGATTTACTGAAAGTGGCGAAAAGGCCGCGTTCTACCTTTTATTATCAAGAAGTTAAGCGCGATTACTCGGTAGAAAAAGCGGCAATATTCTCGCTGTATCAAGCGAGTAAACAGCGAGATGGCTACCGCCCTTTAACGTTCAAATTACGTCAAATCGGGTTTACGTTGAATCATAAAACCGTACTGAAATTAATGAGGGAGTTGCAAATTCAGTCGATTGTTCGCAAGAAAAGGTACGGGAGGTAAGACCGCTTTGATTGCGCTAAATGTGCTGAATCGTGATTTTACTGCGACAAAACTGAATCAGAAATGGGTGACGGATGTGACCGAATTTCATATTGGGCGGGAGAAGCTGTATTTTTCCGCATTAATGGATTTGACGAATCGAGAAATTATCGCCTATCAGTTTGCAAGGCGCCCCAATTTTCCCTTGGTAAAAAAGATGCTGGAACAAGGGTTAAGCCAATTAAGTGCGACGGATTGCCCCATTATTCACAGTGACCAAGGCGTTCTTTATCATACAAACGCTTGGCGAAAAATGCTGGAGGGGCGCGCGATACCGAGTATGAGCCGACGCGGGAATTGCTATGATAATGCGGTGATTGAAAGTTTCTTTGCGATTTTAAAATCCGAGTGTTTTTATACGCATAGCTATACGTCGATAGCGGAATTGCAAGCTGAACTTGAGGAATCTGTGGTGTATGACAACCAAAAACGTATTAAAATGGCTTCAAAAGGACTGAGTCCTGTTCAATACAGAACTCAGTATTTATAGTTTAACAACCTGTTCAACTTTTGGGGGCAGATCATAAGTGCGGTGGAAAATATCCATTTTTCCGACATTAGTAGCAGTTGCACAAAACTAAAACTTGAACAATTGACCGCCAAAAAGAAAGCCTTTAGCTTAATGATGTGTCGTTTCCGTATTAAACAACGCCTCAATAAATTCATCTGCTTTAAATGGGCGTAAATCCTCAATTTTTTCACCAATACCAATATAACGAATTGGCAGTTTAAATTGATCGGCGATGGCGAAAATTACGCCGCCTTTGGCTGTGCCATCTAATTTAGTTAAGCTAATTCCTGTTAAGCCCACGGCTTCGTTGAATAGTTTGGCTTGGCTAATTGCGTTTTGCCCCGTGCCGGCATCAAGCGTGAGCATAATTTCGTGTGGAGCGGTCTCATCGTATTTTTTCATTACACGAACGATTTTCTTCAGCTCATCCATCAAGTTATTTTTATTTTGTAAACGCCCAGCGGTATCCGCAATCAAAATATCAATATTTCGTGCGGCTGCAGATTGCATTGCATCATAAATTACGGAGGCTGAATCCGCCCCAGTACTTTGTGCAACTACGGGAATATTGTTACGCTCCCCCCACACTTGAAGTTGTTCTACGGCAGCAGCACGGAAGGTGTCTCCCGCCGCTAACATCACCGATTTGCCTTGCATTTGGAATTGGCGTGCAAGTTTTCCAATGGTGGTGGTTTTTCCTACGCCATTAACGCCGACCATTAAAATCACATAAGGTTTTTTGCTATGATCAATTTCCAAAGGCTGTGCCACAGGTTTAATAATTTCAGCTAACTCTACTTTTAATTGTTGATAGAGCAGATCCGCATCTTTTAACTGCTTACGACTTGCGTGCTGAGTTAAATTATTGATAATTTTGGTCGTTGTTGGCATTCCAATATCAGCGATGAGAAGTTGTTCTTCTAATTCTTCAAACAGATCATCATCAATTTTTTTACCTGAAAATAACCCGAAAAAGCCTGAACCGATATTTTGTTTCGTGCGAATTAAGCCTTTCACTAAACGGCTAAAAAAGCCCCCTTCACTTGGTTTTTCTTGGGTTGAAATGTCAGTGTTTTGCACCGCATTTTGCTCTTGTGAAAGCACTGCTTGCTCTGCGATTTCTGTTTCTTGTGCTAAAACATCAGCATTTTCTACCGCACTTGGTTCTTGTGGAAGTCCTGATTGCTCTGCGGTTTCTGTTTCTTGTGCTAAAACATCAGCATTTTCTACCGCACTTGATTCTTGTGGAAGTTCTGCTTGCTCTGCGCTCTCTGTTTCTTGTGCTAAAACATCAGGATTTTGCACCGCACTTGGTTCTTGTGAAAGTTCTGCTTGCTCTGCGCTCTCTGTTTCTTGTGCTAAAAGATCAGGATCTTCTACCGCACTTTGCTCTTGTGAAAGCACTGCTTGCTCTGCGATTTTTGTTTCTTGTGCTAAAACATCAGCATTTTGCACCGCACTTGGTTCTTGTGGAAGTTCTGCTTGCTCTGCGTTTTTTGTTTCTTGTGCTAAAACATCAGGATTTTGCACCGTACTTGGTTCTTGTGAAAGCACTGCTTGCTCTGCGATTTTTGTTTCTTGTGCTAAAACATCAGGATTTTCTACCGCACTTTGTTCTTGTGGAAGTTCTGCTTGCTTTGCGATTTCTGTTTTTTGTATTTCAGCTTGGTTTGATGTTTCTTCTTTCTTTTTTCCTAATCCAAACCAAGACCAAAAACCACCTTTTTTATTTTTTTCTGCCATAAATTGCTCACTATTATGAAAAATTACTGATTTTTTGAATTTGTACTAAGCCATTTTTATACTAAACTATGTGCCTTAATTTTATTCTGTTATTCAACGCAAAAACAGGCTGAAAATTAGCATTAAGCTCAGCGAAAAGTTTGCATAGTTTATCATAATTTGGCGAATCCCTATGAAAAAAAATCCTGTTACCCGCAAGCAACACACTAACTTGGCAAAAGGAGAAGTCCGTATTATTGCTGGGCTTTGGCGTGGACGGAAATTGCCGGTGCTTAATGCGCAAGGCTTGCGACCAACAGGGGATCGGGTGAAGGAAACGCTATTTAATTGGCTGATGCCTTATATTGTAGATGCAAGCTGTTTGGATTGTTTTGCGGGTAGTGGTTCATTAGGGTTAGAGGCGCTTTCACGGCAAGCCAAGCAGGTTACCTTTTTAGAGCTTAATAAACAGGTAGCAAACCAACTCACGCAAAATTTACAGCAACTGAAATGTACGCCACAGCAAGGGCGAGTGATTAATCAAGATAGCTTGTATTATTTACAGCAAGCACCGCAAGATCCCTTGTTTGACGTGGTATTTCTCGATCCGCCTTTTCATTTCGATTTCGCTCAACAATCTGTTGATTTGCTGACCTCATTTAATTGGCTCAAGCCAGATGCACTCATTTATGTGGAAACAGAAAAAAATAAAACCTTGCGTGTGCCAAATACTTGGCAGCTGTTAAAAGAAAAAAACACAGGGCAAGTGAGTTATCGCTTGTATCAATATGTGTTGGGCGAGTAATGCTGTATCAACCTCTTCGATATAATCCATTTTCACTGACCACTAAACCTTGCAGTTCTAAACTTAATAGTTGGGTGAGCAATTCATCAATAGGTAAGGATAACCGTGCGGAAAGCTCATCAAGGCTGATGGCAATATGGCTAAGTTGGGCGTAAAGTTCAGGGTAACTTGGTGGCTCATTTGGCTGTGTGGCGGAGTTTTTTGGCGAGCCGTTTAAATTAAGTGGAAGATCTTGTTGTTTTGCTACCGCATAACGTGAGGCGTTATCGCCATAATTTGGCAGATTGTCTAGAATGTCCTGCACGTTTTCCACCAGTGTTGCGCCTTGTTTAATTAATTTATGACAGCCTTCGCTGAACCCATTTTGAATATGGCCGGGGAGCGCAAAGATTTCTCGATTTTGCTCAAGGGCGTAGCGAGCGGTAATCAGTGAGCCACTGCGTTCTGTTGCTTCGATGATTAATGTACCAAGAGAAAGCCCACTGATAATACGGTTTCGACGAGGGAAATTTTCTGCTACCGGAGGCTGGTTGGGCAAAAATTCAGAAACCAATGCACCATTATTTTCAAGAATTTGCTGAGCTAAACCACGATGTTTAGCAGGATAAATAGCATTTAGCCCACTGCCTAATACCGCAACGGTTTGCCCTTTCTGTGCCACCACCGCGTGATGACAAAAGCCATCAATCCCTAATGCCAAACCACTGGTAATGACAAAACCCGCTTGGTTTAATTCTTGCGCGAAAAACTTCGCCCAATATTCCCCATAATTTGAGCAATAACGGCTACCCACAATGGCAATTTGTGGTTGTGAAAGTGCGGTCATATTTCCTTGCAAAAATAAAAGCGGTGGTGCAGAAGGAATTTGTTTCAGCAAATAAGGATAATGTTGCTCGGTAAAATTCAGTAAAACATTGCCCGCACTTTGCGACCAATCTAATGCCGGATCGATAAATTTACGCTCAGGATAAAACCAACGCTGAATTTGTTTTTCTGTCCAACCGATTTGTTTGAACGCGATCGCGTCATAGTCTAAAAGCTGTTCAGGCGGAATGTCAGCCAATATTTTTTGAATGCTATTAGCGCCAAGTTTGGGGATTTGTAATAAGCGGAGTACGATTTCGTTGTTTAACATTACTATTGTAGAAATTGGCAAAATAGAGGCGTAGCTTAAAATAAAGCGTAGAATAAAGGTAAATTTTATGCATATTTTGCGACGGTGATCGAAAATTTCGTCGCGATTAAACGTAGGGAAGATACATCACGCCCTAATCATCGGGGCGTGATTTCTGTGTTATTGTTTAGCTTGATGAGTTTCCAACCATTGTTGCATAAATTGGATTTCGCTTTGCTGTGCTTTAATAATATTTTCCGCAAGTTGGCGTAATTCAGGATCTTTGCCATATTTTAATTCTATTTCTGCCATTTTTACTGCACCTTCGTGATGAGGTAGCATACTGGCTGCAAATGCCACATCGGCATCTTGATACTGCATTCCTTTTTCCATATCCCTGTGCATTGCTGACATACTTTCCATTAACGCATTTTGCATTTCGTTAGGTTGATGGGCAGAATGCACGTGTTGCATTTCAGCCATTGCCGTCGTGGAAAGTAAACCGATTAAAATCAAGCGAGCTTTTTTCATTATGATGACCTTCTTTTTTGTGTAATTAAATGAGGCAAAATAATAAACCTTATCCTAAGGTTAAGGTCAAGAAAAAGCACGTCCTTTTTGTCGGGAGTGAGTTTATAAAATGTAAGGCTATCTTATTGATATATAAGTAAAAATAATAAGCTCTGTGAAAATTCGATATTTTATGCTATAATCTGTTTGTTTTTGAGAATTTCATATTGATAAAGTATGATTTTTTCGTCTTTTTGTACTGTTATGTACAACTCAATGCGTTGTATAAACGTTTATTGCTGAGAAAGACAAATCAATAGTCTTTTTTAGCTCAAAATTGAAGCAATTTCATTCATTAATTTGTTTTGCATTCTTTGTTTTAGCGAACGCTCTCGCTGCGATTTCAATTGACTTATTAGCATTGATAATGCGTAAAACATTAACATAAAGGAGAATAATTGTTGTGTCTTTTTCTACTTTTATTCATAAAAGATCATCGTTTAACCCCTTTGTCATAGGGGCAACCTTATTACTGGTGCTTTTGTTGCTTGCCGCAACCTTAATTTTGCCAGAAAAAACCACCGCACTTTTAAATTGGGCAAAAGCGGGCGTGTTTGCGAATTTTAGCTGGTTTTATATTTTAGCCTTTTCCATTTTTCTGTGTTTTTTATTCGTATTGTCAGTGAGTAGCTTAGGTAACATTAAGCTCGGGGCAAATGAAGAAGAGCCTGAATTTTCCTTTCTTTCTTGGCTAGCAATGTTATTCGCCGCTGGAATGGGGGTGGGATTGATGTTCTTCGGTGTAGCAGAACCACTCACCCATTATTTTTCCTCGATCACCACAGGATCGGCGGAACATAAACAGCAAGAAGCCTTATTACACACCTTTTTCCACTGGGGTATTCACGCGTGGGCGGTGTATGGGGTGATTGCGCTTGCGTTAGCGTATTTCGGTTTCCGTTATAAATTACCCTTGGCATTGCGCTCTTGCTTTTATCCTCTATTGAAAGATCGGATCAACGGCAAAATTGGCGATGTGATCGATATTATGGCATTAATCGCCACTCTATTCGGGATTATCACGACCTTAGGTTTTGGCGCAGCTCAGCTTGGGGCAGGGCTAACTGAACTGGGCGTGGTGCAAGAAAATAGTTTCGGTTTGCAAACGATTATTATCGTCGTAGTGATGTCTATTGCCGTGTTTTCTGCTATTTCAGGAGTGGGGAAAGGCGTCAAATTGCTTAGTGAGATCAATTTGGGATTAGCATTAACGCTAATGCTGTTTATTTTAGTCGCAGGCCCAACCCTCTATTTATTAACCACATTCAGCGATAACATTGGCATTTATTTAAGCAATTTAGTGCGTTTAAGTTTTAAAACCTACGCTTATGAAACAGAAAACACCGCGTGGTTTACCGGCTGGACGGTGCTTTATTGGGCGTGGTGGTGTTCTTGGGCGCCGTTTGTCGGTTTGTTCATCGCACGTATTTCTCGTGGTCGCACCATTCGTGAATTTATTTTTGGTGTGCTAGCCGTACCAAGCTTATTCAGCATTCTTTGGTTTACCGTGTTTGGTGATAGCGCAATTTGGTTAGAATTAAACGTGGCGAACGGGGCATTGCACGAGTTCACCTCGGCACCAGAAAAATTATTGTTTAAATTCTTAGATTATTTACCGCTCTCTGCCCTCACAGGAACCTTAGCCTTAGTGATCATTTCATTATTTTTTATCACGTCGGCAGATTCGGGTATTTATGTGCTAAATAATATGGCATCTCGCGATAAAAGCCTTTCTGCGCCACGTTGGCAAGCAATGATGTGGGGTGTTGTGATGATGGTACTTGCTATTGTACTAATGCGTGAAGGTGGGCTAGGCACACTGCAAACAATGACCTTGCTAGTCGCACTTCCCTTTGCAATGTTGATGTTAGTGATGTGCGTGAGTTTATGGAAAGGCTTGAATGCGGATCAAAAATATTTCGCCGCGAAAGTCACGCCAACCAGTTTGTTATGGACGGGCGAAAAATGGAAAGAACGCTTGGGGCAAATGCTCAACCAAACGCAAGAAAAGGATATTGTCAAATTCCTAAAACGTACTGCCTTGCCTGCAATGCGTGAGTTACGGCAAGAGTTAGTGGAAGTTTACAATCTTAATGTGGATGTTGTCCCGTCATTGGATGCTGAAGAACCTAGCGTGGAACTTATCATCAAAAAAGAATCAATGCGTGATTTTATCTACGGGGTGAAATCCGTGAGCCACGAAATTTCATCGCAGTTAGTTGATGATGAAAATCTCCCGCATATTCAACATTCGATAACATATCAACCGATGACCTACTTTGCAGATGGTCGCACGGGTTACGATGTGCAATATATGACGCGTGATGAACTGATTGCAGATATTTTGCGTCAATACGAACGCTATATCAGCTTACTAGAAGATGTCGGACAAGAGCTAATGTCGCACGAACAAACAGAATTAGCAGAATAAGCTGACTTATTGTCCCACAATAAAAAACAAAGTGCGGTCAAAAAATGATAGAATTTTGCCCGCACTTTTTTACGCGAGCTTTTCTCGCTTTGATTATTTATGGAGAACTTATGGATACCGCATTTATTTTATCTGCTATTGTCGGCTTAGGCATAGTGGCACAATGGTTAGCTTGGTATTTAAAACAACCTTCAATTTTATTTTTATTGCTGATAGGGATTATTGTTGGCCCCGTGCTGAAGTTGTTTAATCCCGATGTCATTTTGGGCGATTTGCTCTTTCCTTTTATTTCCCTTGGTGTGGCTGTGATCCTTTTTGAAGGCGCGCTTACGTTAGAATTTGATGAGATTAAACAACACGGCAAGGTTGTGCAACTCTTGGTTTCGCTCGGAATGCTCATCACCGTCAGTGTGATTTCCGTCGCCACTTATTTTCTGTTTGATGTGGATTGGCGCATTGCCCTGCTTTTCGGCACATTAGTGTGTGTAACTGGCCCAACGGTGATTGTGCCGTTATTACGTAGTGTTCGCCCCAACAGTAACATTGCCAATATTCTCAAATGGGAAGGCATTATCATTGATCCAATCGGCGCGATTGCGGTGGTTTTAGTGTATGAATACATTATTTCTGGCGGTGAATCGAGCGAAATCGGCACTTTTGCGAAAATCATTGCAGTAGCGGGAGTTATTGGAATGGCAGGGGCGTGGCTGTTAGCAAATTTGATTAAACGCCATATGATCCCAGAATATTTACGCAACGTGTTTGTGCTTGCTTATATTTTACTGTTATTTACCGCCTCAAACCATTTTGCCCACGAATCAGGTCTCTTAACCGTCACCGTATTAGGCGTGGCATTGGCTAATTGGAAAGGCTTCCCTAAAGATCATATTTTAGAATTTAAAGAGTCCCTGACCGTTTTACTGATTTCTACCCTGTTTATTATTTTAGCTGCACGAGTGAATTTAACCCATCTGGTTAGTGTGGGCATTGCAGGAATTTTGCTCTTATTCGTGGCAATGTTTATTGCGCGTCCGCTCGCCATTTGGTTTTCTTCAATCGGTTCAAGTTTAAGTTTAAATGAAAAGCTGATGATTAGCTGGATTGGGCCGCGTGGAATTGTGGCAGCGGCAATTTCTTCCTTATTTGCCATAAAATTGCAGGAAACGCACATTCAAGGCGTGGAATTGCTCGTGCCATTAGTGTTCACGATTATTATCGGTACAGTGTTAATTCAAGGCTTGGGGGCAAAAACCATTGCAAAATGGCTGAATGTGCAAGAGGCTGTGTACAAAGGCGTACTGATTATTGGCTCAAACCCTGTGGCGTTGGCAATCGCGAAATCTCTAAAAGATCAAAATGTGGAAGTGCTAGTAGCAAGCCGCCACTATAATGAAGTCGCCAAAGCAAGAATGTTAGGGCTTCGCACCTACTACGGTAACCCTGTTTCTACTCACGCAGACGGGCATTTAGATCTGATTGGGCTAGGCAATATGTTCGCCATTAGCACGGATAAAGAACTCAACACCTTGTCGGAAATTCATTATCGCCACGAATTTGATAAAGAAAACATTTACCGCATTCGTTTCAGTGATGATAACAACCCAACGGAACGTTATGATATTCAAGATAACTACCGCTCTAACTGGCTTTTTGGCAAAAATGTCACCTATGCCAAATTAGCCAGTATGTTGGCAAAAAATGCACGGATTAAGGTTACCAATCTGACCGATAGCTATACTTATCAGGATTACAAAACCACCAATAAACAATTTGTGCCGTTATATACCATTGATGATAAAGGCTTTATTTCGATTATCAATGATGAACAAGCGATCCCAACCCACTGCCGTATTGTCGCCTTGGTGGCAGAAGACGAAACGGCGAAAAGCCAATAAATCGCACATAAAATAAGTGCGGTGGAAAAAATGGATATTTTTCACCGCACTTTGTTTCTAACTGCATACGCATTAACGCGAATTAATGGGCTTCGTCCCAGTTTTCGCCCACGCCGACATCGACAATTAACGGTACAACAAGATCAGCGGCGTTTTCCATTAAAGATTGGATTAGCGTGCTGTAATGCGCGATATGTTCTTCTTTCACTTCAAACACCAATTCATCGTGAACTTGCATAATCATCGCAATATTTGGATCTTGATTGATGGCGTGGTCAATGGCGATCATCGCGCGTTTAATAATATCCGCGGCTGTGCCTTGCATTGGGGCATTGATTGCCACGCGTTCCGCCCCTTTTCTACGCATTGCGTTGCTGGATTGAATTTCAGGCAGATATAAACGGCGTCCGAACAAGGTTTCCACATAGCCTTGCTGCTTGGCTTTTTCGCGAATATCAGTCATAAAGGTTTGCACATCTGGATAGCGTTGGAAATACAAATCCATATATTTTTGTGCATCGCCACGCGCAATGCCAAGCTGACGGGAAAGCCCAAAGGCACTCATTCCATAAATTAGCCCAAAGTTAATGGCTTTTGCGCTGTGACGTTGTTCGCTCGTTACGTCATCAAGTGGCACACCAAAAATCTCTGCGGCGGTGGAGCGGTGAATATCCTTGCCTTGCTGGAATGCACTGATCAACCCTTGATCTTGGGATAAATGTGCCATTATACGAAGTTCAATTTGGGAATAATCTGCGGCGATAATTTTGTACCCTTCACGTGCAATAAAGGCTTGACGAATACGGCGTCCTTCTTCATTACGAATGGGAATATTCTGCAAGTTTGGATCGCTGGAGGACAATCGCCCCGTTGCCGTTACGGCTTGATGATAGGAGGTGTGAATTCGCCCCGTGCGAGGATTGATCATCTGCGGAAGTTTATCCGTATAAGTGGATTTCAACTTCGCTAAACCACGGTGTTCAATGAGTAATTTCGGCACAATATGCCCTTGTTGAGCCAGCTCTTCTAACACTTCTTCATTGGTGGAAGGCGCGCCTTTTGGTGTTTTTGCAATAATTGGCAGATTTAATTTTTCAAACAAGATTTCTTGCAATTGTTTGGTGGAAGCAAGGTTGAACGTTTCCCCTGCAGCTTGATGCACTTGGCTTTCAAGTGCGGTTAATTTTTCGCTAATTTCTTGCGATTGGGCAAGTAAGATTTGGCTATCCACTAAAACACCATTGCGTTCAATACGTGATAACACGCCCACTAATGGCATTTCGATGTCATCAAATAACGTCACCAAACTTTCCGTTTTCGCTAATTCTGTCCATAAAGTTTGATGCAACTTCATTGTGATGTCGGCATCTTCCGCCGCATATTCACTGGCTTGTGCAATAGCAATTTTATCAAAGGTAAGCTGCTTTTTGCCCTTGCCTGCAATGGCTTCAAATTCAATGGTTTGGTGATCCAAATAGCGTTTGGCAAGCTCATCCATATTGTGCCGCCCTGTGCTATTTAGCACATAGGATTCCAACATTGTGTCAAAACGCACGCCTTGTAAGTGAATGCCGTGATTCGCGAATACGGTAAGATCGTATTTAATATTTTGTCCCACTTTTTCAATCTGTGGATTTTCTAATAACGGTTTAAGTGCTTGCAAACATTGTTGTTTGTCCAATTGGTTCGGTACACGCGCAAAATAGGTTTCGCTAGCTTGTGCCGACTCGTCAAACAAATCCCCTTGCGATTGGCTTTCGCACGCCACTTCGTGCAAATGATCAAGAGGGATATAGCACGCTTCGCCACTTTCTAAGGCAAAAGAAATGCCCACCAAGTTCGCTTGCATCACATCTAAATTATCCGTTTCCGTATCCACTGCAATGAGGTTGGCGCGCTGTATTTTATTGAGCCATTCATCGAGCTTGGCTTGGTTATCCACCGTGTCATATAAAGTGCGGTCTATTTTTACCGAATTTTGCACCGCACTTTTCACCTTATTTTCATTTTGTGTTATGGGTGTTGCAAATTTAGCGCTTTGCAAATCGCCTTTGGTTAAACCGCTTTCCCCCTCTATGACTTCATTAAGCCAACGCTTAAATTCATAGCGGGCGAAATATTCCACTAATTCATCACGCTGATTTTGCCCAAGTGTGAGGGCCTCTGGCTTCACGGCTAATGGCACATCTGTTTTGATTGTCGCGAGAATATAGGACAAATCAGCATCCGCTTTCGCGGCAAGCAGTTTCTCACCTAATTTTTTTGCGCCACGAATGGGCAATTCAGCAACTTTTTCCAAATTAGCATAAATTTCTGCCATACTACCAATGCCCTGCAACAAGCCGAGCGCAGTCTTTTCGCCTACGCCAGCCACACCGGGGATATTATCTGCACTGTCGCCCATCAAGGCTAAATAATCAATGATTAACTCAGGGGGAATGCCGTATTTTTCAATCACGCCCTCACGGTCAAGCAGGCTGTTATTCATTGTGTTGATGAGCATAATATTATCGTCCACCAACTGTGCCATATCTTTATCTCCCGTGCTAATGAGGACTTTCTTGCCCGCTTGGGAGGCCTGCACCGCAAGTGTGCCGATAACATCATCTGCTTCCACCCCCTCAATGGACAAAAGCGGAATACCAAGGGCTTTGATAATGGCGTGTAATGGCTGAATTTGTTTGCGTAAATCATCTGGCATTGGCGGACGGTGCGATTTATATTGCTCAAATAATTCATCACGGAAAGTTTTTCCTTTGGCATCAAACACCACCGCAATATGGCTTGGCTGCACTTGTGCAATCAAACTTTTCAGCATATTCAACACGCCATACATCGCCCCCGTTGGCTCGCCAAGGGAATTGGTAAGTGGTGGAAAGGCGTGAAACGCACGATATAAATAAGATGACCCATCAACTAACACAAGTGGGTTTTCTGCAATTTTAGCCATAAGATTCTCGATAACTGTGATGAAAAATGGGGGATATTATAGCGGAAATAGAGACGTTTTTTGCATTTTTATTACGACTAGGATTAAAAGAAAGGAAAAGCTTATTGGAATTAAGATCTTTCTGTCACAGTAATAAATGATGAATGTGTCAATAAAAGAGAGTGAGTGATAATAATATGGTATCAGCCGATCAGTATATAGTTAAATTTTATTTAAATATCATAAAATTTTGCCTTATGGCGTTAGGTATCATCTATAAAAAGCTGCTAAACTATCCAATGTTAGCCTTAAGCTCAGAGCCGCTTTCCTGTAAAGTATAAAAAAGCACAAAACAATGGGTAGAAATCTGATATTCTATTGAAAAGAAATAGTCTAAAATTAAAAATAAGTGAAAAAATACGGGATTTATTGTATTGATACATTTTTTAGGCGGTATGATATTTACCTAAGTTTAGTTATAGCTTCTTGCGTAAGATTAAATTGTTCAAGATCGCGTTTGAGTTTTAATGCTATTAGGTAAGCTTGTACCTGTAGGACGAAAAATAGAGATATAAAGAAATAAAAAAATCCAGTAAAGAGGATGATCGCTGCATTTTTGAGATTATGTTCAAGATTTGAAAAGCCATAGTATATAAAATATATACCGAAGAAAGTTAATATAAAAAAGTAAAGTACATTAATACAGACATCAAATGTTTCTGCTTTTTTGATCGATAAAACAAGCGAACCTTCTTGTAATTTAAAATACTTAGCAGATTTTGCTACCTGATTAAATGTATATTTCTTTTGAATAAAATTATGAAATGCAATAAATTTCCTTAAAAAATTAAGATTTCCCTTAATTTTTGTTAAGCGATACAATGTCCATTCAAGTTGTTGTTCTTTTAAAAATCTCTCTAAGTCAGGATACGTTTCTTTATCTAAGATAGAAATTGCATAATCAAGATCCTTGAATTTCATTTCTCGAAGAATTAGAAAATATTCAAATAAAGGTCTAAATAAGAGAATTAATCCGATTAATGTAATGATGATAGTGGTAAAGTATTCTCCTTTATTTAAACTAGAAGTAAATAGCTGAATTAATTCCATTATTTTTCATCCTTATATCCGGTCTATAATGTTTTATAAAGAGATAAAATATTACTGTATTTTTTATACTCAAATTATTAGATAAATAAAGTAAGTGCGGTGCTTTTTTATCAATTTTTACAACGGGCTTTCCACCTGTAAATGTTCGTAAATCGCATTAATGGTGAGCATTAAGCAAGAGCGTACTAATTTTTCTTTACGTTGGGTTTTGATTTGATAGCTGAGAGAATTTGGATCTTCTTTATCATCAGGAAAGTTAAGTAAGTTTTTGTCTTGCTGTAAATGTAAGTGTTGTACAAATTCGATAATCAGTGGATCGAAAAAACGATGTTCTTTTTCATCGTTGTTCAATGTTTCTTTAAATTTGATAAAGGCATTAATATCTTCAAAAATCTTATGCTCAATGACGCCAAGCCCAAGTAGCACTTTTAAGCGAATTGAAAGATCAAAAAGGGGGCCTGACGTCATAAATAAGGAGTCCACCACCGATTTGACCGCAAAATCCGTTTTGCGGAATACACGATTGATTAAGCTGTCCACCGCCTCATCAAAAAGTGCAACGCTGGCGGTAATAAAGCCACGAATAGAGGTGGCTTCGGTGAGTTTTTCGTAAATAGGATCGTCCAATGATACCTTCCTAATGTGATTGATACAGATAATGGGAAGACAGCTTACACAAGTGCTTGATAGGCTTGTGCAATTTGTTCAATCACGGCATTATCTTGTAATTCAGTATATTGTTTTAAGGTATTGATCACGCCATTTTGTGTTAACGATTGTGCTAATGTTTGTGCTTGCGGATCATTGTCATTGCGATAGCATAATGCGGTAGCCACGGCTTGTACCAAATATTGGTGTGGCAATTGGTATTCTAATGTGCCACGCAATGGTTTAATTAGGCGATCATTATAACTGAGTTTTCGTAATGGCTCACGTCCTACGCGATCTACATCGTCCACTAAATAAGGATTGGCGAAGCGAGCTAGGATTTTTTCGATATAAGCGGCGTGAGCTTGCGGATCGAAATCATAGCGTTTAATTAATACGGCACCACTTTCTTCCATAACCGCTTTAACAAAAGCGCGTACCGTCGGATCTTCAATGCTTTCTTTGACAAATTGGTAGCCTTTTAACTTGCCGTAATAGGCGGTAACGGCGTGTCCCGTGTTTAGCGTGAATAATTTACGTTCTACAAACGCCATAAGATTGTCGGTTTGTTCCATTCCGGCAATTTGTGGGATTGTGCCTTTAAATTGCGTTTTATCCACAATCCATTCACTAAATTCTTCTACTGTGACTAAAAGGGGATCGGCAGGGTTGGCTTGCACAGGCGGTACAATACGATCCACTGCACTATCAACAAAACCGACTAATGCCTCAATCTGTTGCTGTTGATTTTCGTCTAAATATTGAAAAACCTGTTCTTTTAAGAAGGTTGTGCCACGCACCATATTCTCACAAGCAATAATATTTAGTGGTTGGGCATTACCTGCTTCAAGGCGAGCAATTAATCCTTTAGCAAGGGTGCTGGCAATAATTTTTAGCACATTTGGACCAACTGCTGTGGTGACCAAATCCACTTGCTTAAAGCGTTCAATCAGAGCATTTTCATCTTTTGAATTAACGCCGGTTACGTTGGACACTTGTTCAATACGATTAACCTTTTCGCCTACCACTTTAACGTTGTAGCTTTTTTGTGTTTGTAATAAACGGATAACGTCGTCATTTACATCAGCAAAAACTACCTCAATACCGCTATCAGCAAGTAATTTGCCGATAAATCCTCGTCCAATATTACCTGCGCCAAAATGTAATGCTTTCATTTTTTTCTCCAATAACGTTTATAATGAGAAATGACATCGTAAAAAACGATGCCATTTTATACCGCACTTTAAGATTTGAGTAACGCTAACACATCTTCTACATTTGTTGTAGAGGTCAGTGTGGCAATCGCTTCTTCACTATCTAATGCATTCGTGATTGCCGTCAGCACTTGAATGTGTTCATTGTTGCGAGCGGCAATACCGATGACTAATTTAGCGATGCCATCTTCTTCCTCCGTGAAGCGTACCCCTTCAGGATATTGACATACCACGATACCCGTTTTCAATACGGCGTCTTTTGCATCAACCGTGCCGTGCGGAACCGCTAGCCCCTCACCTAAGTAAGTGGAAACTAATTCTTCACGTTCAAACATTGCATCGACATAACTTGGCAACACAAAGCCTGCTTTTACTAGTTGTTCACCGGCAAAACGAATGGCGTCTTGTTTATTTTCTGCTTTTAATCCTAAGAAAATTTGATCCGCACTTAAGTTGAAGGTTGCCCCATTCATTTCTGCGACTTCTACACTATCTGTGGGTTTTGCAGCCGCTTCAGCGAAATGCGCTTTTAATTCATTCACCAAATTATCATAGAATTTATTATCTAAGAAATTGGTAAGAGACAAGTGCATTGCATTTGGTACTTGTTTTTGTGCGCGTAGCGTTAAGTCTTGGTGCGTAATGACTAGTCTTGCATTATCTGGCAAGTCATTGATTGCACAGTTCGCCACTTCAATTGGCAAGCCTGCATCGTTTACTTTTTTGCGTAGCATACTTGCACCCATCGCGCTTGATCCCATACCTGCATCGCAAGAAACGAAGATTTTTTGTAAGCCTTTATAATCAGTGATTGGCTGTGCTACACCACCTTTCATTGCTTTTGAAGCTGCTTGTGCTTCCGCTAATTTATCTGAAGTATCTTCTTTTTGGATTTTTAGGAAGAACGCAGCAATGACGAAAGACACAACAGTCGCTAATGCCACCGAACAAAGTACGCCAAAGATAGAATGTGAAGGTGTCATCGCCAATACAGCAATGATTGAACCCGGTGAGGCCGGGGCGATAAGGCCTGCGTGAAATAACACAAGCGTGAACACCCCAGTCATTCCCCCTGCGATAACGGCAATTAATAAACGTGGATTCATTAACACATAAGGGAAATAAATTTCGTGAATACCACCAAAGAAGTGGATAACCGCAGCGCCCCCTGCTGTTTGTTTTGCAGAACCTTTACCAAACAGAATATAGGCTAATAATACGCCTAAACCCGGGCCCGGATTTGCTTCAATTAAGAAGAAAATAGATTGTCCAAGTTCTTGTGATTGTTGAATACCCAGTGGTGAGAAAATGCCGTGATTAATCGCATTATTTAAGAAAAGAATTTTCGCGGGTTCAACAAAAATAGAGGTTAATGGTAATAAATGGGCTTGAACAAGCACATCAACGCCAGCAGCTAGGGTAGTAGAAAGTATTTTTACTGCTGGGCCTACAACCAAGAAGAACAAAATGGCAAGTAGCATACCGATAATGCCAGATGAAAAATTATTCACTAACATTTCAAAACCGCTTTTAATTTTACCATCAGCCCAACGGTCAAAATGCTTAATTGCCCAACCACCTGTTGGCCCGGCGATCATTGCGCCCAGGAACATTGGAATATCTGTACCAATGATGACCCCGGCAGTGGTAATTGCGCCCACAACGGCACCGCGATCGCCACCCACTAATTTCCCCCCAGTATAACCAATTAATAAGGGTAATAAATAGGTAATCATCGGCCCAACAAGTTTGCCGAGCGTTTCATTTGGAAACCAACCTGTTGGAATAAAAAGGGCGGTGATAAATCCCCAAGCGATAAATGCCCCAATATTCGGCATAACCATATTTGATAAAAAGCGTCCAAAGCTTTGGACTTTAAGTTTTGCATTTGCTGATAACATATTAACCTCATTAGTATTGAGCTAAGTTGTGTCCATTTAATGAACGAAAGCATAGCAAAGCGAAAATTAAAGCCCAAATTTTTAAGTTTAAAAATGTGAAGTAGATCACAAGATATTTTTAGGTATATAAAATCAAAATGTGATGTGGATCACATAATTTTATTTGAATGAAATTTTATGTGATCTATATCACATACATAAGATAAAAAATGTATAGAAAGGCGCGACTTCTATCAGTGTGGCAGGAAAGATAAAACAGTAAAAATGTGATGTTGAGATTTTAGAAAGCAATACAAAACTGCTTGGCAATGACCAAGCAGTTTGGAAAGGGTTAGAATGGAATATCATCATCTAATTGCATATCATCAATCGCTGGCTGAGGTGCTGGCGTTGGTTGCTGCGTTGGTTTTGATGATGGATATGTTGGTTGTGTTCCTTGAGGGGCGTATTGGTTGCCACTTTGTTGTTGGTAACCCCCGCCTTGTGGCGCATAGCCACCTTGCCCACGTTCTGCGCGGCTATCTAACATTTGTAGCACATCACCTTGAATCTCAGTGGTGTAACGATCTTGTCCATTTTGATCTTGCCATTTACGGGTTCTTAAGCGTCCTTCCACATACACTTTTGACCCTTTTCGTAAATATTCTCCTGCGATCTCAGCTTGACGACGATAAAAGACAATGCG
This sequence comes from Avibacterium sp. 21-595, assembly GCF_023611905.1. Lineage (NCBI taxonomy): Bacteria > Pseudomonadati > Pseudomonadota > Gammaproteobacteria > Pasteurellales > Pasteurellaceae > Avibacterium > Avibacterium sp. 21-595. The sequence continues at coordinate 439,502 of NZ_CP091455.1, forward strand.
ATGCCATTCAGTGATTTCACGACGTTCGCCAGTATTCTTGTCCATCCAGCTCTCACTGGTGGCTACGCTAATGTTTGCAACAGCTTCACCATTTGGCATTGTGCGAACTTCAGGATCATTTCCAAGGTTTCCTACGATAATAACTTTGTTTACTCCAGCCATAAATTCCTCTGTCTGATTATTAAGTGCGGTAAAAATTTTTGCTATTTTGCCTTAAAAAAAAATAAAAAGCTATTAATTCAATGCAAATCAACTGGATATTTGCACAGTTATTTCAGATTATGCGATAATGATCGCAAAATCACCTTAAATTGCTTGAACAGACTAAAAGATTATGGAAAAAATAGATGTACGTGGGGCGAGAACCCATAATTTAAAAAATATTAATTTGACTATTCCGCGTGATAAATTGATTGTGATTACAGGGCTTTCTGGTTCGGGAAAATCTTCCCTCGCATTTGATACCCTTTATGCTGAGGGGCAGCGCCGTTATGTGGAATCCCTTTCTGCTTATGCGCGCCAGTTTTTATCGCTAATGGAAAAGCCAGATGTGGATCATATTGAAGGGCTATCTCCAGCCATTTCCATTGAACAGAAATCCACGTCGCATAACCCACGTTCTACGGTGGGAACAATCACGGAAATTCACGATTATTTGCGTTTATTATTTGCCCGCGTTGGGGAACCGCGCTGTCCAAATCATCATATTCCTTTGGCGGCACAAACCATTAGCCAAATGGTGGATAAAGTGTTGGCGTTGCCTGAAGAAAGCCGAATGATGTTACTTGCTCCAGTGGTAAAAGATCGCAAAGGGGAGCATATTAAAATTTTGGAGCATATTGCTGCGCAAGGTTATATTCGAGCCAGAATTGATGGCGAAATTTGTGATTTATCCGATCCACCTAAATTGGAATTGCAGAAAAAACATACTATTGAAGTGGTGGTGGATCGTTTTAAAGTTCGTCCAGATTTGGCAACGCGTTTAGCTGAATCCTTTGAGACAGCATTAGAGCTTTCTGGTGGCACGGCAGTGGTGGCAAATATGGATGAACCGCAAGGGGAAGAATTGCTTTTTTCAGCCAATTTTGCTTGCCCGTATTGTGGTTATTCTGTGCCAGAATTAGAACCTCGTTTATTCTCTTTTAATAACCCAGCGGGGGCTTGTCCTACTTGCGACGGTTTAGGCGTTCAACAATATTTTGATGAAAAACGCGTGGTACAAAATCCAACTATTTCCTTAGCAGGGGGCGCGATTAAAGGCTGGGATCGCCGTAATTTCTATTATTATCAAATGCTCACTTCGCTCGCCAAACATTATGGCTTTGATGTAGAAAGCCCTTTTGAGGATTTACCGAAAAAAATTCAGCACATTATTTTGCACGGTTCAGGTAAAGAAGAAATTGAATTCCAATATATGAACGACCGTGGCGATGTGGTATTGCGCCGTCATAGTTTTGAAGGCATTCTCAATAATATGGCACGCCGTTACAAGGAAACGGAATCAATGTCTGTACGTGAAGAATTAGCGAAAAATATCAGCACCCGCCCTTGTAAGGATTGCGGTGGCTCGCGTTTACGCCCTGAAGCTCGCAATGTGTTTATCGGTGAAACGAATTTGCCTGAAGTTTCAGAAAAAAGCATCGGCGAAGCGTTTAATTTTGTGGATAGCCTAACCCTAAGCGGACAGCGCGCGCAAATTGCTGACAAAATCCTAAAAGAAATTAAAGAGCGGTTACAATTTTTGGTGAATGTGGGGCTAAATTATCTTTCTCTTTCCCGCTCGGCAGAAACCCTTTCTGGTGGTGAAGCACAGCGTATTCGTCTTGCTAGTCAAATTGGCGCAGGCTTGGTGGGGGTGATGTATGTGCTTGATGAACCCTCTATTGGGTTACATCAACGTGATAATGAACGTTTGCTTAATACGTTGATTCATTTAAGAAACCTAGGCAATACTGTCATTGTGGTTGAACACGATGAAGATGCAATTTTAGCGGCGGATCATATCATTGATATTGGACCGGGAGCGGGTGTGCATGGCGGTAATGTGGTTGCACAAGGCACAGCAAAAGAAATTATGCAAAACCCACATTCTTTAACTGGAAAATTCTTGTCGGGAAAAGAAAAAATAGAAATTCCTAAAAAACGCACCGCACTTGATAAAGCGAAAATATTAAAACTCAAAGGGGCATCAGGCAATAATCTGAAAAATGTCAATTTAGATATACCTGTCGGATTATTCACTTGTATCACAGGGGTATCAGGTTCAGGTAAATCTACTCTGATTAATGACACCTTGTTCCCACTTGCGCAGAGTGCGTTAAACCGTGCAGAAAACGCACAAGCCGCCCCTTACAAATCTATTCAAGGGTTAGAATTCTTTGATAAAGTGATTGATATTGATCAAAGCCCGATTGGACGCACGCCACGTTCTAATCCCGCAACTTACACTGGATTATTCACGCCAATTCGTGAATTATTTGCGGGCGTGCCAGAATCACGCGCACGTGGTTATAATCCGGGACGCTTTAGTTTCAATGTGCGTGGTGGACGTTGCGAGGCGTGCCAAGGGGACGGGGTAATCAAAGTAGAAATGCACTTCTTGCCTGATGTTTATGTGCCTTGCGATCAATGTAAAGGAAAACGTTATAATCGTGAAACATTAGAAATTCGTTATAAAGGAAAAACGATTAATCAAGTGCTTGATATGACTGTTGAAGAAGCACGAGAGTTTTTTGATGCGATTCCACAAATTGCACGTAAATTACAGACATTAATGGATGTTGGACTTTCTTATATTCGCCTTGGGCAATCTTCCACAACATTGTCAGGTGGGGAGGCGCAACGAGTGAAACTCGCCACGGAGTTGTCAAAACGAGATACGGGAAAAACCTTATATATTCTTGATGAACCGACAACGGGCCTACATTTTGCTGATATTAAACAGCTCCTCGAGGTGCTACATCGCTTGCGTGATCAGGGTAATACCATTGTGGTGATTGAGCATAATTTAGATGTGATTAAAACTGCAGATTGGATTGTTGATCTTGGCCCTGAAGGGGGAAGTGGCGGCGGTGAAATCATTGCCACTGGCACGCCAGAGCAAGTCGCAAAAGTGAAAGGTTCTCATACTGCGCGGTTCTTGAAACAAATCCTTGAAAAATAAACGGGCTGAAATCAAAGTGCGGTAATTTTTTAGGCAGAATTGTATAAAAACTTCTATCATCAATGTTGATTTTTTGATACATTTAGCACAATTTTTCTCACACTTAAATGTGAGTGTTTTTTATACAGTGATTTTAACGGAATTCTTATGCTATTTAAAAAAATTCGTGGTTTATTCTCCAATGATCTTTCTATTGATTTAGGTACAGCCAACACGTTGATTTATGTGAAAGGGCAGGGCATTGTGCTAAACGAACCTTCTGTGGTTGCAATTCGTCAAGGGCGTGCAGGTTCAATGAAAAGTATTGCAGCGGTAGGAAAAGAAGCAAAATTAATGCTTGGGCGCACACCGAAAAGTATTTTAGCCATTCGTCCGATGAAAGATGGGGTTATCGCGGATTTCTCGGTAACCGAAAAAATGTTGCAGTATTTTATTAAGCAAGTACATAGCGGAAATTTTATGCGCCCAAGTCCACGGGTGTTAGTCTGCGTGCCTGCTGGTGCAACCCAAGTTGAACGCCGAGCGATTAAGGAATCTGCCTTAGGTGCGGGCGCACGCGAAGTGTATTTAATTGAAGAGCCTATGGCTGCTGCAATCGGCGCGAAATTGCCCGTTTCTACGGCAACGGGTTCAATGGTTATCGATATTGGTGGTGGTACCACAGAAGTTGCGGTGATTTCTTTAAACGGTATTGTGTATTCTTCTTCTGTGCGTATTGGTGGCGACCGTTTTGATGAAGCCATTATTGCTTATGTGCGTCGTACCTTTGGATCCATTATTGGTGAGCCGACAGCAGAGCGTATCAAAGAAGAAATTGGTACTGCTTATATTCAAGAAGACGATGAAATTAAAGAGCTAGAAGTTCACGGTCATAACCTTTCAGAAGGTGCGCCAAGAACCTTTACCTTAAACTCGCGTGATGTCTTAGAGGCAATTCAACAGCCATTAAATGGTATTGTTGCCGCAGTGCGTACCGCACTTGAAGAATGCCAACCAGAACACGCAGCTGATATCTTTGAACGTGGCATTGTGCTAACTGGTGGTGGTGCGTTATTACGCAATATTGATGTGTTATTATCAAAAGAAACGGGTGTACCAGTTATTGTGGCAGACGATCCACTTACCTGTGTCGCACGCGGTGGTGGTGAAGCATTAGATATGCACGGTGCTGATATTTTCAGTGACGACATTTAATTTCCAATGTTATAAATGTTTATAAAAGTGCGGTCAAAAAATGCCAAAAATTTGACCGCACTTCTTTCTGAGTGATATTAATGAAACCGATCTTTGGAAAAGCCCCCTATCTTGGCATCCGTTTAATTTTTGCCGTGATAGCTTCTATCGTGCTTATTTTATTTGATGGACAAACCAATACGATGATAAAGGCACGTAGCATAATGGAAACGGCGATTGGTAGCGTTTATTATCTTGCCAACACACCAAGAACGGTGCTAGACGGCGTGTCTTACAATCTTGTTGATACCAATAAATTACAAATCGAAAATAAAGTGCTAAGAGAACAACTTCGCGAAAAAAATGCCGATTTATTACTCTTGGATCAACTCAAAGTAGAAAATCAACGCTTACGTTTATTGCTAAATTCCCCATTACGCACAGATGAATACAAAAAAATTGCTGAGGTCTTAACTGCAGAAACAGATGTTTATCACCAGCAAGTGGTCATTAACCAAGGAGAAAATGATGGCGCTTATGTTGGGCAACCAGTTATTGATGAAAAAGGTGTCGTTGGGCAAATTATTTCTGTGGGAAGTCATACAAGCCGCGTGTTATTGCTCACTGATGTAACGCATTCTATTCCAGTACAAGTGCTACGTAATGATGTGCGCGTGATCGCAAGTGGTACGGGACACAGCGATGAACTTACTTTAGACAATGTGCCACGTTCAGTGGATATTGTGAAAGGTGATCTATTGGTTACTTCAGGATTAGGAGGACGTTTTCTTGAAGGATATCCTGTTGCGATTGTAGAAAATGTATCGCGCGATGGAAAAAATTATTTTGCCACGATCACCGCAAAGCCGCTTGCATCGCTCGAGCGCTTACGTTATGTCTTGCTTTTATGGCCGACTAATGAAGATATGCGTAAAGTCAATTCAAGTACACCAGAAGAAGTGCGTAAAGCCGTTCGCCAGCGTCTTGAAACACAGAAAAAGCAAGACATTCTACCGCCATTGATGACGACTGAAGAACCAGAAGAAAAACCATCAACGCCAACGCTAGAGGACATCCATACGGAACAAATGGAAATGCCTTCTGAACCTGTTGAGCCTGAATTGCAACATTATCGAGAGGAAGATTAATGCAAGGTCGTGCTTTTTTACAATTATTATTTATTGTATCCACCTTTTTAGTTGCAATGGTGTTAGAAATTGCGCCTTGGCCAAGCAGTTTACATCATTTCAAGCCTGCTTGGTTATTGCTCGTTTTAACTTATTGGATTTTAGCAATGCCTGCAAAAATTAGTGTAGGCACGGCATTTTGTATGGGGATTGCTTGGGATCTTGTACTTGGCTCAACCTTAGGTATTCACGCATTAGTGCTTTCTGTTTTTGCTTATTTATTAGCGGTGAATAGTATATTAATTCGTAACCTATCGTTATGGATGCAGGGGATATTTGTTATTTTCGCTGTTTTTAGCGTAAGAATAGGTATTTTTATTGTTGAATTATTCTTACATAGTGCGGATTTTAATTGGCAAGAGATCTTTGGTGCTATGACGAGCGGGGTATTATGGCCTTGGATATTCTTGTTATTACGAAAAGTAGCAAAGCAATTACATATTGAATAATATCATCAATAAATAAGAAATGATTTTTGTCTCTTTTGATATTGGGTAAACTTAATTGATAAACCAAATTAAAAGAGATTTTTTTATTTTTTAATGAAAATACTGTAGAGAAATAATAAATATTTTAGTTTTGAATAAAGTGGTGGGCGATACCGGTCTCGAACCAGTGACCCCCTCCTTGTAAGGGAGGTGCTCTCCCAACTGAGCTAATCGCCCGACAGAATGCTATTTCTAGCTATCGGATTTAACTTTGCAAAAGTTAAATGGGAACTTAAACTTGAGTGGTGGGCGATACCGGTCTCGAACCAGTGACCCCCTCCTTGTAAGGGAGGTGCTCTCCCAACTGAGCTAATCGCCCACGTGAGTTTAAGCATTACAACACAAGTCCTTAAAAAAGTGGTGGGCGATACCGGTCTCGAACCAGTGACCCCCTCCTTGTAAGGGAGGTGCTCTCCCAACTGAGCTAATCGCCCTTGTGTTGTGGGTTGGCATTATAAGTATTCTCAACATACAGTCAATACATTTTTAGTTATTTTTGTCTAAGTGTTGTAAAAATAGACATAAATTTTCTTTTTTTATCGTGAATTCGGATAACTCATAGTACAATACCGCCGATTTAATTTTTTCTATCGAACAAGGTTATAAAATGAAAGCTGAACCCTTATTTACTTTAGATCCCTCTGTGAAAGTTCGTACTCGCTTTGCTCCTAGCCCAACGGGTTATCTGCACGTTGGAGGAGCAAGAACGGCATTATATTCTTGGTTATTTGCAAAACATAACCAAGGTGAATTTGTATTACGCATTGAAGATACTGATTTAGAACGTTCTACACCTGAAGCAACACAAGCAATCTTAGAAGGAATGGAATGGTTAAATTTAGCTTGGGAGCATGGGCCATATTACCAAACAAAACGTTTTGATCGTTATAATCAAGTCATTGATCAAATGCTTGAGCAAGGTTTGGCTTATCGTTGTTATTGCTCTAAAGAACGTTTAGAACATTTACGCAATGAGCAAGAGAAAAATAAAGAAAAACCACGTTATGATGGGTATTGCTTACATCACGCACCTGAGAATCCCGATGCACCTCACGTTGTACGTTTCAAAAACCCACAAGAAGGTTCTGTCGTATTTGATGATGCGGTGCGCGGACGTATTGAAATTAACAATCGCGAACTTGATGATTTAATTATCCGCCGTACCGATGGTTCACCAACCTATAACTTCTGTGTTGTGATTGATGACTGGGATATGGGTATCACACACGTTGTGCGTGGTGAAGATCATATTAATAACACCCCACGTCAAATTAACATATTAAAAGCATTAGGCGCGCCAATTCCAACTTATGCACACGTTTCTATGATTTTAGGTGATGATGGACAAAAATTATCAAAACGCCACGGGGCAGTGAGTGTTATGCAATATCGTGATGAGGGTTTTTTACCGGAAGCCTTACTCAATTATTTGGTTCGTTTAGGTTGGGGGCATGGCGATCAAGAAATTTTCTCTGTAGAAGAAATGATCAAGCTGTTTGAATTAACTCAAGTGAGTAAATCTGCAAGTGCATTCAATACGGAAAAACTCTTGTGGCTAAATCATCACTATATTCGTGAATTACCGCCTGAATATGTTGCTAAACACCTTGCTTGGCATTATCAACAGCAAGGCATTGATACCAGCAATGGTCCTGCATTAAGTGATATTGTCGTTATGCTTGGTGAGCGTTGTAAAACATTGAAAGAAATGGCAAGTGCAAGCCGTTACTTCTTTGAAGAGTTTGATCATTTTGATGAAAGTGCGGTGAAAAAACACTTTAAATCTGGTGCGATTGATGCACTTGAAAAAGTAAAAGAAAAATTGACCGCACTTCCTCAATGGACAGCTGAACCAATTCACCAAGCCATTGAGCAAACAGCGGAAGTGTTGGGGGTAGGAATGGGTAAAGTGGGTATGCCATTACGTGTTGCCGTTACAGGAGCAGGACAATCCCCTTCAATGGATATCACCCTTGTGGGTATCGGTCGCGAACGTTCATTGGCACGTATTCAAAAAGCCATCGATTTTATTCAAGCACAAAACGCTTAATATTTAATCTAGCGAATGAATGCAACAAATTTAATATTGACAGCATTCATTCTGCTAATTATCATAGCTCAGCATTAAGGGGATATAGCTCAGTTGGGAGAGCGCTTGAATGGCATTCAAGAGGTCGTCGGTTCGATCCCGATTATCTCCACCAGATTTTAAAGCCTTGAAAGAAATTTCAAGGCTTTTGCTTTTTATACGCTAAATAATACTTCAATTTTCAATATATTATTTTTCAGCAAAGATGACGCCAGTTTCTTTCTCATAGAATACCTGAACCCGCCCCGTTAAGGGTAAAGATTGCTGGCTTGTAATGATCAATTGCACGCCAGAGATTTCTACGTGATATTTATAATAAGCCCCTAAAAAACGCTTCTGGCGGATAATGCCGTTGGCTTGTTTGAGATCATCCACTAAGCGTAATTGTAACTGTTCTGGACGGATCGCAAGATAACTCGGCTTTTGTTGTAATTGATGATTTGTACATAAATGCACGCCAAGTAGGGATTGGTAATGCTGTTCATCAATAGGCTGACAAGGCAAATAATTCATTTCGCCCAAGAAATTAGCCACAAAAGGACTGTTTGGTTGCTGGTAAAGTGTGCTGGGTGACCCAACTTGACAGATTTTTCCTTGGTTCATTAGCGCTAATTTATCAGCAAATAGAAATGCCTCTTCTTTGCTGTGTGTTACAAAAATGGCAGGAATATGCTGCTGTTTGAGAATAGTGCGAATTTCTTCGATCATTTGATGACGAACTTGGCTATCAATGTTAGAAAAAGGTTCGTCTAGTAATAACAGTTTTGGCTGACAAGCTAACGCACGAGCAATGGCGACACGCTGTTGTTGCCCGCCTGAAAGCTCGTGTGGATAGCGTTTTTCCAAACCTTGTAAATGCACAAGTGCGGTCATTTTTTGTAAGGTTTTTATTTGCTCATTTTTATTGCGTTGATGTAAGCCAAACAGAATATTTTCTGCTACGGTTAAGTGAGGGAAAAGTGCATAATCTTGAAAGATCAAGCCTATTTCTCGTTGATTTGCCTCAAGATAGCCAATATCTTTACCTTGCAAGCGAAGTGTGCCTGCGTTGAGTGGGATCAATCCTGCGATAGCTTTGAGTAAGGTCGTTTTTCCGCAACCGCTTGCGCCAAGTAAACAGACAATATCATCATTTTCAATAGATAAATTAAGATCTTGTAAAATAGGTTGATTGTTATAGCAACAAGTTAAATGAGTAATATCTAACATCTTCATTTATTCTGTTTTTTCCCTGATTGCAGTAAAGCGCGAGTTAAAATCAATACGGGAATTATCCCAACTAAAATCAGTATTAATGCAGGCAACGCGGCACGTTCAAGCTGTTCATCTGAAGTAAAGGTGAAAACGTGGGTGGCGAGCGTATCAAAATTAAACGGGCGCAATAATAAAGAGGCATTGAGTTCTTTCATACTTTCAATAAAAACCAGCAATAATGCGGTAAAAATGCCTTTATGCATAAGAGGTAAATGGATTTTTCGCCAGATTCCCCACGATTTATAGCCTAACATTCTGCCTGCCATTTCTAAAGAAGGGGGTATTTGGTTCAGGCTCGTTTCTAAACTGCCTAATGCCATTGCCGAAAAGCGAATGACATAAGCAGAGACAAGCGCGAAAAGTGAGCCTGAAAACACTAAACCAAGCATTGGTAAATCTAGCCATTTTAACCATTGATTAAGTTGATGATCGGCAAAGGTAAAAGGAATTAACAAGCCGATTGCAAGTACCGTACCGGGAATGGCATAGCCTAGTGCAGAAAAGCGTACTGCCAGTTTTGCCAACGGCACGGGGGTTAATCTTGCCCAAAAGTGCATTAATAACGCTAAACATACACAAATGATCATTGCCAGCCCAGAAACCAGTAAGCTGTTTTGACTATATTGCCAGAAATCAGCCGTCCACGCTTGCTCAAAATAGATGATAGACCAATAGCTGAGTTGAAAGAGCGGGATAAAAAAGGCAAGAATAATCAAGATGATGCTAAATAACAGTAATCCCCAACCTAATCCGTTGAGCTGTTGCGTTTGGAGCGGGCGTTGCCCTGTTCGTTGATAATAGCGTTGTTGGCGACGAGCGTAACGTTCAATACTGATAAATAGCACCAATAGCCCTAGCATAAAAAGCGAAATTTGCGCTGCCGCTTGTAAATCACCAAAGCCGAGCCAAGTATCATAAATGGCGGTGGTGAGTGAAGGAATCGCAAAGAATGCGACTGTACCAAAATCGCCTAAGGTTTCCATTGCAACTAAGGCACAACCCACCGCAATAGCAGGGCGGATTAAGGCAAAGGTAATTTTGTAAAACACCCGCCAGCGACTTGCCCCTAGCAATTTTGCGCTTTGTTGTAAATTATCACCTTGCTCCATTAACGCCATTCTTACCAATAAGAAAATATAAGGATATAAAGACAATGCCAAAATAAAACAAGCACCGCCTAGACTACGAATGGAAGGAAACCAATAATCTTGCTTGGTTTGCCAATCAAACCAAGTGCGTAAACTTTGTTGCACAATACCGGGATAGTCTAAAAAATCGGTATAAAGATAGGCTGATAAATACGCTGGAATGGCAAGTGGGAGGCAAAGCAACCACTGTAACAAGGTTTTACCAATAAAATGATAACGCGAAACCAAAAATGCACAAGGTAAGGCAAAGCATAAGCTTAAGGCTGTTGTCCCCACCACTAGGCTTAGGGAATTAACTAAATAGTCGGTAAACACTGTTTGCCATAAATGTTGTAAACTGTGCAGTGAACTGCCAAATGCCGAAGATAGCAGAGCGATAATTGGAAGCAAGAAAAACCCCAATACCCCTAACAATATGATAAGTGCGGTGCTTTTTGCGAAAAATTTTTTATGTTGTGTGAAATTATCCATAATCAAAATAAAACTAGCCTACCCTGTATGGGATAGGCTAGCCTAGATTAGGCCTATTATAGGTCAAATTTTACTTCATCGATTAATTTCAATGCGTTTTCATAGTTTTCTGCAATTTTCTCTAATGGTAAGTCATCTTGCTTAAATTCGCCCCAAGACTGTACCAATTTTGATTTTTCTACAGAAGGTTTTACTGGATATTCGTGATTTAGCTCTGCGTAGAGATGTTGTGCTTGATCACCGCTTAAATATTCGACTAATTTAACCGCATTTGCTTTATTTGGGGCATATTTTGCGACAACCACACCGCTGATATTCATATGTGTTCCCACGGTTTCTTGGTTTGGATAGTTAATATAAGCCGCTTCTGCCCAGCTTTTTTGTTTTTCATCTTCTAGCATTTTGCCGTAATAATAGCTATTGCCTAATGAATAATCGCACACGCCCTCTTTAATTGCTTTCACTTGATCGCGGTCACCGCCTTGTGGTTTTTGTGCCAAGTTTGCTTTTAATCCCGTTAAGAACGCTTTGGCTTTTTCTACGCCATCGTGGGCAATCAATGACGCAATTAACGAAACATTATAAGAATGTTTGCCAGAACGCACACACACTTTGCCTTTTAATTCAGGTTTGGCTAAATCATAATAAGTAAAGCTCGGTGGTAATTTGCCAACACGATCTTTTGAAGAATAGATCACTCTCGCACGGCTGGTTAAAGCAAACCATCTATCTTGACTATCACGGAAACGAGCAGGAATATTTTTCTCTAACGTTGTAGAATGAATCGGTTGTGCTAATCCGGCATTAACAATTTCCATAACACGACTAATATCCACTGTTAATAGCACATCAGCCGGGCTAAGCTCGCCTTCACGTTTCACACGCTCAACCAGCCCTTTATCAGCAAAAATAAAATTCACTTTTACGCCCGTTTCTTTTTCAAACTGCTTTAAAATAGGCTCAATTAAGTAAGGCTGACGATAAGAATAAACATTGACTTCATTGGCAGCCAACGCTGAGGTGGCAAATGTGGTGCATAATGCAATCGCTGATAATGTTTTTTTCATTTCACGTTCTCCGTGGTTAAAATAGATGGGTGTTTGAAATTTTCCTGCTTTTTAGACCGCACTCTTTCCAAACGAATTTTTCTTTGGTATGACAAAAAAACAGATTTCATATTCAAGTGATGTTGTTTCGCTAAAATTCCTTCTAGCTGTGCTTGATTTTACATAAAAAAATAATGAAGTAAATAAAAATTATTCTCATTTTCTTTGATTTGATGTTTACTCTTGGATAAAAAAATTTGATTACACTCTTGAAAGCGCAAAAAAACTCCCCCATATTTGCAATACTTTTTTTAAACATCAACTTAAAAAGGAAATAACAATGAATATTCGTCCATTACACGATCGTGTGATCATCAAACGTGAAGAAATTGAAACCTTATCTGCGGGCGGAATCGTATTAACCGGTTCTGCGGCAACAAAATCTACCCGTGCAAAAGTGCTTGCAGTGGGGAAAGGACGTATTTTAGAAAATGGCACAGTACTCCCTTTAGATGTCAAAGTGGGCGATACCATTATTTTTAATGATGGCTATGGCGTAAAAGCAGAAAAAATTGATGGCGAAGAAGTGTTAATCATTTCTGAAAGCGATATTTTAGCCATCGTTGAATAATCAAAATAAAAAAGTGCGGTGTTTTTTTTGCCGCATTTTTCTCTCAATTTATTATTAAGAAGGAATAAAAAAATGGCAGCAAAAGACGTTAAATTTGGTAATGATGCACGTGTAAAAATGCTTAACGGCGTAAACATTCTTGCAGATGCAGTGAAAGTAACGCTAGGGCCAAAAGGTCGTAATGTAATTTTAGATAAAGCCTTTGGTGCGCCAACGATCACAAAAGATGGTGTTTCTGTGGCTCGTGAAATCGAATTAGAAGATAAATTTGAAAATATGGGCGCACAAATGGTGAAAGAAGTGGCGTCTAAAGCGAATGACGCGGCAGGAGACGGTACCACAACCGCAACGGTCTTAGCCCAAGCGATCGTGAATGAAGGGTTAAAAGCCGTGGCTGCAGGAATGAACCCAATGGATTTAAAACGTGGTATTGATAAGGCGGTTAATGCAGTCGTTGCTGAATTAAAAGCCCTTTCTAAACCGTGCGAAAGCTCAAAAGAAATTGAGCAAGTTGGTACGATTTCTGCGAACTCAGATAATGTCGTAGGGAAATTAATTGCTGAAGCAATGGAAAAAGTGGGTAAAGAAGGCGTAATTACCGTTGAAGACGGCACGGGCTTAGAAGATGAGCTTGCTGTTGTGGAAGGAATGCAATTTGATCGCGGTTACCTTTCTCCATACTTTATCAATAAACCTGAAGCCGCAACGGTAGAATTTGATAACCCATTTATTCTTTTAGTGGATAAAAAAATCTCTAATATTCGTGAATTATTACCTGTATTAGAAGCGGTAGCAAAAGCTGGTAAGCCGTTACTTATCATTGCAGAAGATGTAGAAGGAGAAGCGCTTGCGACATTAGTGGTAAATACCATGCGTGGTATCGTGAAAGTTGCCGCAGTGAAAGCACCGGGCTTTGGTGATCGCCGTAAAGCAATGTTACAAGATATTGCCATTTTAACGGCAGGTACCGTAATTTCTGAAGAAATCGGTATGGAGTTAGAAAAAGCAACCTTAGAAGATTTAGGTCAAGCAAAACGTGTGGTGATCAATAAAGACAACACGACCATTATTGACGGTGTAGGTGAAGAAGCGCAAATTAAAGGACGCGTTGCACAAATTCGTCAGCAAATTGAAGAAAGTACTTCTGATTATGACAAAGAAAAATTACAAGAGCGCGTAGCGAAATTAGCTGGTGGCGTGGCAGTAATTAAAGTGGGTGCAGCAACCGAAGTTGAAATGAAAGAGAAAAAAGATCGCGTTGAAGATGCCTTACACGCAACCCGCGCAGCGGTAGAAGAAGGAATTGTTGCAGGTGGTGGTGTTGCTTTAATTCGTGCAGCAAGCAAAGTAGCCGCAAACTTAAAAGGTGATAATGAAGAGCAAAACGTCGGGATCAAACTAGCTTTACGTGCAATGGAAGCGCCATTACGCCAAATTGTTACCAATGCAGGTGAAGAAGCCTCTGTTGTGGCAAGTGCGGTGAAATCTGGCGAAGGAAACTTTGGTTATAATGCTGGTTCTGAGCAATATGGTGATATGCTTGAAATGGGTATCTTAGATCCAACTAAAGTAACACGTTCAGCACTTCAATTTGCCGCTTCTATCGCGGGATTAATGATTACCACTGAAGCGATGGTAACAGAGATTCCTAAAGAAGAAAAAGCTGACCTAGGCGCTGGAATGGGCGGTATGGGTGGAATGGGCGGTATGATGTAATTCCTCCCACATCCTTATTTTCAAAGAGCGGTGGAAATTTTTCTTATTTTTAAATTTCTACTGCAAAATCCCCATAGTTTTCGCTATGGGGATTTTTTGTAGTTAGACTAATAAGTTAGAGCGAAAATCATCAGTATAAAAAATCAGAAAATCAGTATGGATATATTTTATATGGAAAATGATATAGATTTCCTCTCGTTTTCATTAGGATGTATTTTTTATTAAATACTTGATAAGAAATAGGAATTAACAAGAATTTACAAGGGAGAATAATATAATGGCACGCCCTATTGGATTCGAACCAATGACCTACGGCTTAGAAGGCCGTTGCTCTATCCAGCTGAGCTAAGGGCGCATTTCAAATGGATATATAAAAGAAGTGGTCGGCGAGATAGGATTTGAACCTACGACCCACTGGTCCCAAACCAGTTGCGCTACCAAGCTGCGCTACTCGCCGACAAGATGGCGGTAATTATAAAATGCTTTTATTATCAGTCAATGAATTTTTTCTGTTTTTTGGTTTAATCGCTCAAAATTATCTCAATTAGGCTTACATTAGAAGGTTTTTTTTGAGAAAATAGCAAACGTTTACTTTCTCAGCATTTCATATTTAAGGAAAACGTAATGACGGCACAAATCATCTCTGGCACCGCACTCTCGAAAGAAATCAAAGCAGAAATAGCAGAAAAAATTCAGCAGCATCTTAAACAAAATAGACGCGCCCCGGGGTTGGCTGTTATTTTAGTTGGCACAGATCCAGCTTCACAAGTTTATGTTGAAAGTAAACGTAGAAGCTGTGAAGAAATTGGTATGTTTTCTAAGTCTTATGACTTGCCTGAAAGTACGTCCGAGCAAGCATTGCTTGCCCTGATCGATGAGTTAAATGCGGATCCGAACATTGATGGGATTCTCGTTCAATTGCCTTTGCCGGCTCATATTAATAGCACTTCTGTGATTGAGCGTATTTCACCAAATAAAGATGTGGATGGTTTTCACCCATATAATGTGGGGCGTTTATGTCAGCGTATTCCTACCTTACGCGCTTGTACGCCTTATGGCGTGATCAAGCTTTTAGAAACCACTGGCATTGATTTTTATGGTCAGCACGCCGTAATTGTAGGGGCTTCTAATATCGTAGGGCGTCCTATGGCATTAGAGCTATTACTCGCAGGCTGCACCGTTACGGTAACACATCGCTTTACGAAAGATTTGGCACATCACGTTAAGCAAGCGGATATTTTAGTGGTAGCGGTAGGAAAACCACAATTTATCCCCGGCGAATGGATTAAAGAAGGCGCTGTGGTGATTGATGTCGGGATTAACCGTGTCGATGGCAAACTTGCTGGTGACGTGGAATTTGATAAAGCAAAAGAAAGAGCGGGTTATATTACCCCAGTTCCCGGTGGTGTAGGGCCAATGACCGTTGCAATGTTAATGTATAATACGTTATCCGCTTATGAAAAACATTGGGCTGAGGGTAAATAAAAATAATAGAAAAAAACACCGAACTTTAAAAATATAACCCAATGCCGATTGAAAATAATCCTAAGCTCATTGCTATATCACCACTTTGAATATGCAGAATATTGGCATAGGTATACATTAAAACAATCAAAATTGCCAGCATTTAGATAAAATTAGGCTGACGTTATGTCAGCCTTAAATCTATTTCAAGAATGTAGGAATATTTTTCTCGTATGCTGAAATAGCCTCTTCGTGTTGTAAGGTTAAACCAATATTATCTAAACCATTTAATAGGCAATGACGGCGGAATGCATCTAGTTCAAAGGGATAGATTTTTTCACCTGTGGTAACGGTCATTTTTTCTAAATCCACATCAATGGTTGCGCCTTGATTTGCCCACACCCATTGGAAGATTTCTTCGATTTCCTCTTCGCTTAAACGGATTGGAAGCATATGATTGTTTAAGCTGTTGTTATAGAAAATATCTGCGAAACTTGGTGCAATCATCACTTTGAAACCATAATCGGCCAATGCCCAAGGCGCGTGTTCACGAGATGAACCACAGCCTAGATTTTTGCGTGTAAGCAAAATACTCGCCCCTTGATATTGCGGGAAGTTTAGTACAAATTCGGGATTGGGCTGAGTGCCTTCGGCATCAAGATAACGCCATTCATGGAATAAATGTTTACCAAAACCGACGCGTGTAATCGCTTGCAAAAATTGTTTTGGAATAATGGCATCGGTATCTACATTTGCCACATCTAATGGCACAACAATGCCTGAATGTTGTTTAAAGCCTGCCATAATTTCTCCTTAATATAATTCCACTTGACGAATATCGACAAATTTACCAAACACCGCTGCCGCCGCCGCCATTGCAGGGCTAACAAGATGTGTTCGGCCATTACGCCCTTGACGGCCTTCAAAATTACGGTTACTGGTGGAGGCACAGCGTTCCCATTCGCCTAGTTGGTCATCGTTCATTCCTAAGCACATTGAACAGCCGGGGTTACGCCATTGTGCGCCAGCTTCAATAAAGATTTTATCCAACCCCTCTTTTTCTGCTTGCTCTTTTACAAGTCCAGACCCCGGAACAACCAACACGCGTTTTACGTTATCCGCCACTTTACGCCCTTTCATCACCGCAGCGGCAGCGCGTAAATCTTCAATACGAGAGTTCGTGCAAGAGCCAATAAATACTTGATCAATGGAAATCTGAGTTAAATCTGCGTTGGGTTCTAAACCAATATAAGCTAAGGCTTTTTCCGCAGAGGCACGTATCACAGGATCACGCATTTCCGCTGGATTGGGTACGGTTTGATCAATACCAATCACCTGTCCCGGATTTGTTCCCCAAGTGACTTGTGGTGCGATGTCTTTGGCTTCTAATACGACTACCGTATCAAATTCAGCCCCTTCATCGGTTTTGAGTGTTTTCCAATAAGCGATAGCCTCATCCCAATCTTTACCTTTCGGCGCATAAGGACGCCCTTTTAAATATTCAAAGGTCGTTTCATCTGGGGCAATTAATCCTGCTTTCGCACCAAGTTCAATTGCCATATTACATACTGTCATTCGGCCTTCCATTGAGAGGTTACGAATCGCTTCGCCACAAAATTCTACAACGTGTCCTGTGCCACCAGCCATTGTGGTTTTACCGATAATCGCAAGCACAATATCTTTTGCAGTAATCCCCGGGGCAACTTTACCACGCACTTCAATTTTCATATTTTTCGCGCGGCTTTGTTTTAATGTTTGTGTTGCTAACACGTGTTCGACTTCTGATGTTCCAATTCCAAAGGCTAATGCACCAAAAGCGCCGTGAGTTGCGGTGTGTGAATCGCCACATACGATGGTCATACCCGGTAAGGTTAGCCCTTGTTCAGGTCCAACTACGTGAACGATACCTTGTTGTTTGCTATTCATATCAAACAACTCAATTCCTGTCTTTGCACAGTTTTTAGCTAATTCAAGCACTTGAATTTTGGCTTGCCCTTCCAATTTATTCACATCACGTACTTGCGTTGAAATACTGTGATCCATTGTGCCGAAGGTTTTTCCTACTTGACGAACTGGGCGGTTCGCGACTCGTAATCCATCAAATGCTTGAGGGCTAGTAACCTCGTGAATTAAATGGCGATTAATGTATAAAATCGGTGTTTCACCTTGTGATTCGTAGACGATGTGTGCATCGAATAATTTGTCGTAGAGAGTTTTTTTCATATTTCGCTCGTTATTTGGTATTTAATATTTGGTATCTGCTGTTTGGTTTCGCCTAATAGCGACTTCATTTTACTGTGGCTATGCCTTGCACTGCGTGCTGTTGCAAAAGCAACGTTCAACCTAAAAGGTGTCTTTGCTTGTGCAAAAAAGCTCTCTGCTGTTTTGCTTCCATTTTTTAGAATGAATTTTCCTAAAAATTTATTTACGTTTGGGCAAAACAGCAGGTAACCCGAAGTACTATCTTTGTTAAATTAAAAGGATAGTGAATATCCCGTTTTTCCCCTTTATAACTTGCCTGAATGAGTGGCTAAGTGGCTAGGGGGATTTTTCGTGTTTGAGCCTGCTTGCAGGCGAGTTAAAAATCCGCCGTTTGCCACTCCACGAAATGAAGAAAAGCAAGTTATCAGGGCGCATTTCTTTTGC
The DNA here is from genome assembly GCF_023611905.1 of Avibacterium sp. 21-595. NCBI lineage: Bacteria > Pseudomonadati > Pseudomonadota > Gammaproteobacteria > Pasteurellales > Pasteurellaceae > Avibacterium > Avibacterium sp. 21-595. The sequence continues at coordinate 457,978 of NZ_CP091455.1, forward strand.
TTCGTTTTCTTTGTGCGAACAAAGAAAATGAAGTTTCAGTTAGGTGAAACCAGATAAATTAATCAAGTTTCTTAATAAATGGCTAAGCCTTAATCTCCGCCACAATCAGATCCCCCATTTCCTTCGTTGAAACAGGTGTGTTTTCATCGGCTAAATCTGCTGTACGATAGCCATTTTCTAGCACTTTTTGTACCGCACTTTCTATTTCATTCGCCGCCTCATTAAGATTAAAGCTATAACGTAACATCATTGCGGCAGAAAGAATTTGTGCAATTGGGTTTGCGATACCTTTCCCTGCGATATCAGGGGCAGAACCGCCTGCAGGCTCATATAAACCAAATCCTTTTTCGTTTAAGCTCGCTGAAGGTAGCATTCCCATTGAACCCGTGATCATCGCACATTCATCAGAAATAATGTCGCCGAAAATATTTGAGCAAAGTAACACATCAAAAAATTCAGGTTGCTTGATTAATTGCATCGTAGCATTATCAATGTAGATATGATCTAACGTTACTTCTGGGTAATCTTTCGCAACTTCTTCAACCACTTCCCGCCATAAGATGGAACTGATTAATACATTGGCTTTATCTACAGACGTTAAATGTTTTTTACGTTTCATCGCGGTTTCAAAGGCAACTTTGGCAATGCGTTTAATTTCATAGCGATGATAAATTTCCGTATCATAGGCTTTCTCATTGTCTCCCTCGCCTTCGCGCCCTTTTGGCTGACCAAAATAAATGCCTCCCGTTAATTCACGGACGGTAACCATATCAAAACCTTTAGCGGCAATATCCGCACGCAATGGGCAGAATTTTTCTAAGCCTTTGTATAAGGTTGCAGGGCGTAAATTACAAAACAATGAAAAATGTTTGCGTAATGGTAATAACGCACCGCGTTCAGGTTGTTGGTTAGGCGGAAGATGTTCCCATTTTGGTCCACCTACTGAACCAAATAAAATAGCATCGCTTTGTTCGCAACCTGTTAAGGTGTCTTCTGGTAACGCTGTGCCGTGCTTGTCAATGGCAATGCCACCTACATCAAAATGATGGAAGTTAAGCTGAAAACCGTATTTTTGTTGTACGGCATCAAGCACTTTAATGGCTTCTGCCATCACTTCTGGTCCAATGCCATCACCACTTAATACAGCAACATTATAATTTTTCATCGTATCACTCCTTAATTGATCGAGTTTTTGCTTAATTTCAAATTTTCTACTTTATGTGAGCGGTAAATTGCATTGATGGCGTGGATCAGCGCACGGGCTGAGGATTCTACAATATCCGTTGCCAAGCCCACCCCGTGGAAACGGCGACCTTTATGCTCCACCACAATATCCACTTGCCCTAGTGCTTCAGCCCCTTCGCCTTTAGCTGTTAAGTGATAATTCAACATTTTTAAATCAATATTCGTGATGTTCAAAATGGCATTAAACACCGCATCCACTGGGCCATTCCCCCCACTGGATACTTGACTTAATTTTTCACCGTCTAGCTCCACTTGCACAAAGGCAGAGGCAGGTAAATGGCTGATCATTTGTGAAGTAATCACATCTAAGGTTAAACGATCCTCATCGCCTTGCTGCATATCAATAAAAGCAAGGGCTTCTAAATCATAATCGAACACTTGCCCTTTTTTATCTGCTAATTTCAAGAACGCTTCATACAATTTATCTAAATCATATTCACTTTCTTGATATCCCATTGAATCCATATGATTTTTTACCGCGGCGCGCCCAGAACGTGCCGTTAAATTCAATTTTTCTTTTTTCAAACCGATGGTTTCTGGCGACATAATTTCGTAAGTATTTTTATTTTTCACCATACCATCTTGATGAATACCAGAAGAATGGGCAAAGGCATTTGAACCAACAATCGCTTTATTGGGTTGAATTGGCATATTACATAATTGACTAACCATTTGGCTAACACGGTGAATTTCTTGTGTATTAATGCGAGTATCTACGCCAAACAAGGCCTGACGGGTTTTAATTGCCATCACCACTTCTTCCAATGCCGTGTTACCCGCACGCTCACCGATACCATTTACTGTACATTCAATTTGTCTTGCACCATTTTGTACCGCAGTTAAAGAGTTGGCAGTCGCCATTCCCAAATCATTATGGCAATGCACGGAAATAATCGCTTTATCAATATTTGGTACACGGTTCATTACATTGGCGATAATATTGCCATATTCCATTGGTAAACAATAACCCACTGTATCTGGAATATTCACTGTGGTTGCTCCCGCATTGATTGCGGCTTCTACAATACGGCAAATATTATCAATGCCTGTACGCCCTGCATCTTCACAAGAAAATTCCACATCATCGGTATAACGGCGCGCACGTTTAACCGCATTAATTGCCATTTCGACCACATCATCAAAGGTGCGACGTAATTTGCTTTCAACGTGCAAAGCTGAGGTGGCAATGAAAGTATGAATTCGGAATGCTTCCGCCACTTTTAAGGCTTCTGCTGCCACGTCAATATCTTTATCCACCGCACGAGATAACGCACAGACACGACTATTTTTGATATGTTCCGCAATGGTGCGCACGGATTCAAAATCTCCCGCAGAAGAAACAGGAAATCCCACTTCCATTACATCAACGCCAAGACGTTCAAGAGCAAGGGCAATTTGTAGTTTTTCTTTTACCGTTAAACTGGCTTTTAGGGCTTGCTCGCCATCGCGTAAGGTGGTGTCAAAGATAATCACTTGATCTGTCATAACTTATCCTTTCATTGATTTTGAATATAAAAAAACCCGCCTATAAAGTGCGGGTCAAATTTGGGAAATTTTTACATAACGTGTTTTTTATCCACAAGCTAGCCGCACAAAAATTGTGAGAGGAGCAGGTGGAGTGAAAGCAAAACACGAGTAAACATAAAACATAATCCTTCTTGAAAACGGTTTTATCTTACCTGCTAAAAATAAACTGTCAAACACTATTTTAGGATTTTTCTCTAAAGCAAACGATTTTCAATGTATTTATTTAGTTTAATATTTCACATTTTAATTTTATATTGGTTTAATAAACTAAAAGTGGCAAAAATGTTATTTTTTTATACCGCACTTTTCCTGAAAACAAGAGAATAAAATTTATTTTGATAAAGAAGAAAAAACAAATTTTGCGTTAAATCAATAATAGCCTACAAATACTACTAAAGGGGTAGCCTTTCTTTGCTGGAAGAACTACGCGGCGTTATCGCCTTATGATAGAATCAGGGCATTTTCCAATAATTGTCAATTTTTATGTCAATAATCAATCAATTACAGCTTGAACAAATTACCTGCCAACGTGGCGATAAAACCTTATTTTCCGAGTTATCTTTAACTTGGCAAAGTGGTGATTTTGTACAGATTGAAGGACATAATGGTATTGGAAAAACCAGTTTATTACGGATTTTAGTTGGGCTAGCCCAACCCGTTGTTGGGCAAGTATGCTGGAATGCTCAACCGATTAAACAATGCCGTGAAGCGTATTATTACCAGTTATTATATTTAGGTCATCACACGGGAATTAAACCAGAACTTACTGCGTGGGAAAATTTGAAATTTTATCAAGCCGTTAGCCAATGCCAACAAGGAGAAGAAGCCCTTTGGCAGGCATTGGAAAAAGTGGGCTTGATCGGGCGTGAAGAGATTACCGCGGGGCAACTTTCCGCAGGGCAACAGCGACGTATTGCCCTTGCACGGTTATGGCTTTCCCAAGCGCCTTTATGGATTTTAGATGAGCCTTTCACGGCGATTGACAAAAAGGGTGTACGCATTTTAACAGGCTTATTTGAACAGCAAGTGGAAAAAGGCGGAATGGTGATTTTAACTAGTCATCAAGCGATCCCGAGCGAACAATTACAGGTGCTGGATTTAGAGAAATATAAATTTGACCCACATCGTGCTTAGTCGCTATGCTCAAATAAAGTGCGGTGCAAAATGAGAGACGTTTTTATGCAGATATTTGCGCAAATTATCAAACGGGAATTACGCATTGCGATGCGAAAACAAACGGAGATTCTCAATCCGTTGTGGTTCTTTTTGATTATTATTACCTTATTTCCTTTGGTCATCGGCCCAGAACCGAAATTACTCGCCGAAATTGCCCCCGGGGTTGCTTGGGTGGCAGCGTTGCTCTCGGCATTATTATCTTTTGAACGTTTATTTCGTGATGATTTTATTGATGGCTCATTAGAGCAATTAATGCTCAGCTCACAACATTTAGCCTTAACCGCATTGGCTAAAGTGGTGGCACATTGGTTATTGACAGGTTTCCCCCTGATTTTGCTTTCCCCTATTGCTGCGTTATTGCTTTCTTTGGATAGCCATATTTGGTGGGCGTTAGTGCTGACATTGTTATTAGGGACGCCAATTCTAAGCTGTCTTGGTGCAATTGGTGTGGCACTTACGGTTGGGCTACGCAAAGGCGGTGTGCTATTGAGTTTATTGGTGTTACCTTTGTTTATTCCCGTGCTGATTTTTTCTTCGTCTGTCCTTGAAGCGGCGGCACTTACCTTGCCTTATAATGGGCAACTTGCTATTTTGGGCGCAATGTTATGTGCTGCATTAACCTTATCGCCTTTTGCTATTGCGGCAGCGTTACGGATTAGCGTGGAATAACGTGAGAAACTGATTTTTGATTTTAAAGTAAGGAAAATATTCATTATGTGGAAATGGCTTCACCCTTATGCTAAACCAGAAACGCAATATCGCGTATGTGGAAAATTACTTCCTTGGTTTGCCATACTTTCAACCTTATTCATTGCGACGGCTTTAGTATGGGGCTTAGCTTATGCACCAGCAGACTACCAACAAGGTAATAGCTTTCGCATTATGTATATTCATGTTCCAGCAGCCATTTGGTCAATGAGTATTTATGTGTCAATGGCGATTGCGGGAATCATTGGTTTAGTGTGGCAAATTCGCCAAGCACATCTTTCAATTATTGCGATGGCACCAATTGGTATGGTATTTACTTTTATCGCCTTAGTAACAGGGGCGATTTGGGGAAAACCTATGTGGGGAACGTGGTGGGTGTGGGATGCACGCTTAACCGCATCATTAATTTTATTTTTCTTATATTTAGGCGTGATTGCGTTGTATTCCGCATTCCAAGATCGCACAACAGGAATGAAAGCCGCCGCCATTTTATCCATTGTCGGTGTCATCAATATTCCGATTATCCACTTCTCTGTGGAATGGTGGAATACCTTGCACCAAGGCGCGAGTATCACCAAATTTGAAAAGCCATCTATTGCAACGCCGATGTTGATCCCACTGATTTTATCTATTTTGGGCTTTATGGCATTAACCATTTGTTTAACCTTAGTGCGTTATCGTTTAGCCTTATTAAATGATGAGAAAAAACGCCCTTGGGTAAAAATGTTAGTAAATAGCAAATAAATTTTGCATAAATTTGCACCGCACTTTTATTTTTTAAACATAATGTGGGGAGAAAACTAAAGTGCGGTGGTTTTTCAACGAATTTTTAATTTTATAAGGATAAGAGAATGTTTTTTAACTCTGTGAGTGATTTTCTAAATATGGGGGGCTATGGGTTTTACGTCTGGCTTTCCTATGGCATTTCTTTCTTAGCCATTGTAGGCTTGATCTTGCAAGGGGTGATGAGTAAGAAAAATCTCATTAATGAAATTAAACGTGAACAACAACGCGCCCAATATGAACAAAAACGTAGAACGGGAGAAAGCCTATGAATCCAAGACGTAAATCTCGTTTAACTATTGTTTTATTTGTGTTAGTTGGTCTCGCGGTGGCGTCATCGCTGGTGTTGTATGCGTTGCGTCAAAATATTGATTTATTTTATACACCAACAGAAGTACTTTATGGCAAAAATGAGAATGCGGAAACCAAACCGCACGTTGGGCAACGTATCCGTGTTGGCGGAATGGTGGTGGAAGGCTCAGTGAAACGTGATGCGAAAAGCCTGAAAGTGGTATTTGATCTCAATGATATTGGGCCTTCAATTACGGTGGAATATGAAGGCATTTTGCCTGATTTATTCCGTGAAGGGCAGGGCATTGTTGCACAAGGAGTATTAAAAACCCCGACTGTGCTAGAAGCCAGTGAAGTATTGGCAAAACACGATGAGAATTATGTTCCACCCGAATTAGGCGAACAAATGAAAAAAGTGCATAAGCCAATGGGCATTTTAGATTTAAGCCATGAAAGCGAACGTGATCGTCAAGAAAAACGAGAAGGTAAATAATGATTGCGGAATTAGGAAATTATGCGTTAGCCCTAAGTTTAGGCATTGCGTTATTATTGGCGATATTCCCTTTATATGGGGCAGAAAAAAATAATGCCCAACTGATGGCATTAGCACGTCCAATGACCTATGGGTTATTTGTGGCATTGAGTTTGGCATTTGCGTGCTTATTTTATCTATTCGCGACCAATGATTTTTCTGTGCAATATGTGGTCAATAATTCAAATACAACGTTACCCTTGGCTTATCGCTTATCTGCGGTATGGGGATCGCACGAAGGCTCATTATTGCTATGGATTTGGTTGCTCACCTTATGGAGTGCTGCGGTAGCCTTTTTCAGCAAGCCGTTACCGCAAGAAGCGGTTGCGCGCGTGTTAGGCGTGATGGGGGTTATTACGATTGGTTTTTTGATTTTTGTCCTCTTCACATCGAACCCTTTTACACGCACTTTTCCAAATTTTCCAGTGGAAGGGCGAGAATTAAATCCATTATTGCAAGATATTGGTTTAATTTTCCACCCACCCCTGCTTTATATGGGTTATGTGGGATTTTCGGTGGCATTTGCTTTTTCCATTGCCTCATTAATGACGGGCAAACTGGATACCGCGTGGGCAAGATGGTCAAGACCTTGGACAATGGCAGCTTGGGTGTTTTTAACCTTAGGGATCGTACTTGGTTCTTGGTGGGCGTATTATGAACTCGGCTGGGGCGGCTGGTGGTTCTGGGATCCGGTAGAAAATGCCTCATTAATGCCTTGGTTGGCAGGAACGGCGTTATTGCATTCGCTTGCAGTAACCGAAAAGCGGGGCGCATTTAAAGCTTGGACAGTATTGCTGGCGATTTTAGCCTTTTCCCTTTGTTTGCTCGGCACATTCCTTGTGCGTTCGGGTATTTTAGTGTCTGTACATGCCTTTGCTTCTGATCCAACCCGTGGACTCTATATTTTAGCGTATTTGATCGTCGTGATTGGTGGCTCACTGACCTTGTATGCTTACAAAGGCAATCGCATTCGTTCAAGAGATAATGCAGAACGTTATTCGCGCGAAACGATGTTGTTACTCAATAATATCCTTTTAATGACCGCACTTGCTGTGGTGTTTTTAGGTACATTATTGCCTTTAGTGCATAAACAACTTGGCTTGGGGAGCATTTCTATCGGTGCGCCATTCTTCGATCAAATGTTCCTTTACATTATGATCCCTTTTGCTTTATTACTTGGTATTGGACCGTTGGTAAAATGGCGTAGAGATCAATTTTCTGCTATCCGAACGCCGGTCATTCTTAGCCTAATTTTGATGTTAATTGCGGGGGTTGTGTTGCCTTATTGGTTACAAGATCGTATCACGGCAACCTCTGTGCTAGGCGTGATGATGTCGGTGATTATCACCGTATTAGCCTTATACGAATTACAACAGCGAGCTACTCACCGCCATCACTTTTTTGCAGGGCTAAGTAAACTTTCCCGTTCCCATTGGGGAATGGTGTTGGCACATCTCGGCGTGGCGATGACCGTCTGGGGGATTGCCTTTAGCCAAAATTACAGCATTGAACGTGATGTGCGAATGAACGTTGGTGATAGCATTGAGATTGCAGGCTATGATTTTAAATTCCAAGGGATTAGTGATGCGAATGGGCCAAACTATCTTGGTGGCAAGGCAGAAATTGAAATCAGTAAAAATGGTCAATATGAAACCACGCTGTATGCTGAAAAACGCTTTTACACGGTAAGTAAAATGTCAATGACAGAAGCCGCGATTGATTGGGGCTTTGCACGCGATCTCTATGTGGCATTAGGTGAAAGCCTTGGCAACGGCGCGTGGGCATTACGTTTATATTATAAACCGTTTATTCGTTGGATTTGGCTCGGTGGTCTCTTTATGGCGTTAGGCGGCTTGCTTTGTATGTTTGATCGACGTTACCGTTTCAAACAGTTATTAACGAAGGCTTAAACAGAATAAGAAGGTTATAATGAATAAAAAATATGCAATTCCGCTAATTTTATTTTTGGCATTGAGTATTGCCTTTTTCGTTCAATTACAGCGTAATTCCAACGGCGATGATCCCAAAGCGTTGGAAAGTGCGTTAGTGGGCAAACCTGTGCCAACCGCAATATTGCAAGATCTGTTTGACAACAAAACGCACGAGCAACGTATTTTTCAGCAAGGCAAGCCAATCTTATTGAATGTATGGGCAACTTGGTGTCCCACCTGCTATGCGGAACATCAATATTTAAATCAGCTTCATTCACAAGGGATAACCATTATCGGGGTAGATTATAAAGACAAAACGGATAAGGCGATTAAATGGTTAAAAGAGTTAGGCAATCCTTATCAGCTTGTGATTAAAGATGAAAAAGGCGCTTTTGGACTTGATTTAGGCGTCTATGGCGCACCAGAAACCTTCATTATTGATGGCAAAGGCATCATTCATTATCGCTATGCAGGTGATGTGAACGAAAAAGTCTGGCAAAGCACGTTACAGCCAATTTATCAAAAATTAATGGAACAAAAATAATGCGAAAAATTCCTTATTTTTTTACCGCACTTTTATTTTTTGCTATCACCGCCAAGGCAGCGATTGAGGTGCGGAATTTTGCGTCAGCACAACAGGAACAAGATTATCAAAGCCTCACCCAAGAGCTACGTTGCCCGCAGTGTCAGAACAATAATATTGCAGATTCTAACGCCACCATTGCGGTGGATATGCGCGAAAAAGTTTATCAATTGCTCAATCAAGGACAAACTAAACAGCAAGTGGTGGATTATATGGTGCAACGTTATGGCAACTTTGTTACCTACAACCCACCGCTCACGCCAGCTACGCTATTACTTTGGATTGTACCGATTGGCTTGGTGTTATTTGGTGGTATTTTAGTGTTACGCCGCAAATCCAAAACACAAATTCAGGCAAAGCAAAGTGCGGTACAAATGGATGATGAAAAATTAACCCAAGCAGAACAGCAACGTTTAGCAAAATTATTAGCAGATAAGGAATAATCAATGAATTTTTGGCTCATTAGTCTAGGCGTAACACTCTTGATTGCAGTGATTTGTTTCTATCCCTTATTATTTTCAAGCAAAACCGAACAGGATAGCAATAAGCGAAATAAGTTAAATAAAGCCTTTTATCTTAATCGGTTAAAAGAACTTGAGGATGATGAACAACAAGGCTTAATTGAAGATACCCCGCAGTTACGCACAGAATTGCAACAAACCTTATTGCAAGATATTCCTGAAAATGAACCGCTGCAACAAGATCATAAACAATATGGCAAAATTTGGTTTGTTTCAGGTTTTCTCGCGTTGGCTATTCTAGCGGGATTAGGCTATATGCGTGTAGGAGCGTGGCAACAAGAGGCTATGATTGAAAAAACTTATCAAAAATTACCGCACTTTTATGAACGCTTAAAGGAAGAAGAAAGTAAGCCAATGAATGAGCAAGAATTACAGCAGTTTGCGATGGCTTTGCGTTTGAAATTGCAAAAAGAGCCAAATAATGCGGCAGATTGGTGGACGCTTGGGCAGGCGGCAATGAATCTTAATGATGCACGTTTGGCTTATGACAGCTATGCAAGAGCGGTAAAATTAGATCCTGAAAATAAGGAATATCAGCTTTCTTATGCACGTATATTAATGTTCTCTGATGACCAAACGGATAAAAATAAAGGTATGGATTTACTCAAAGGCGTACTGCGTAAAGATCATACGAATTTACAGGCGTTAGGTTTGTTGGCTTTTCAATATTTTGAAGCTGAAGAATATAAAATGGCTGCGGTTACTTGGGCAATGATGCTGCGTTTAATTCCCAAAGATGATCCTAGAGTCGCATTATTAGAAAAAAGTATCCGTGCAGCGCGTGATGCGCAAGAAGAAAAAGAGAAGGCAAATCAGAAAAAGTAATGATGTGTGGCGTCGCGCCATTTGAAATACGCCAATCTTATCTTTTTCCTATTTGAGCGATAATTCCACATTTTACTGAAAAAATGATATAGTGGAGCGATTATTGCGTGGAGGATAAATGAATTCATTATTTTTAGGTTTTCATCATATTGCGATTATTGCGTCAGATTACGCAAAATCTAAACATTTTTACACGCAAATTTTGCAGGCAAAGGTGATTCAAGAAACCTATCGAGCAGAGCGAGACAGCTATAAACTGGATCTTGCTTTGCCCGATGGTAGTCAAATTGAGCTGTTTTCCTTTCCCAACCCGCCAGCCAGAGTGACAAAACCAGAAGCTTGCGGTTTACGCCATTTGGCATTTAAAGTAAAGCATATTCATCAAGTTGTGGCATATTTAGCCCAACATTGCATTTTTTGTGAACCTATCAGAGTCGATGAATTAACGGGTAAGCAGTTTACCTTTTTTCAAGATCCAGATGGGTTACCTTTGGAACTATACGAAATTGAGTAAAATATTTGGTAACAAAATGAAAAAGTTAAATATAGCAACGGCTATCTTCCTTAGCTTTTCTAGCCATTTCATTATGGCAGTTGAAGAAACGGCAGAGCCTTCTGGTTATGTGGAAGTTTTTCGTTTTTCTGAAAGTGAGCCAGAAAATCAAACCTATGTGAGCAAGGAAGAATCGAAGCTTCTTAATCCTAAGAAAATGAGCGATGCAGAAAAACTCGCCAAAAGTATTGAGTTTGAAGTGTATGAGGTGAGTGAAAATCGTGTTGCGCACACGGTATTCAAATCTGGTGCGGGGATTTGTCGAGGGTTTAGATCACATTATGGCGTTGATATGACCGATTCTCGTACTTATTATATTGACCAAGCTAATAATGAATATTATGCAAGCATTGCAGGTGCCACCATTTATTCTAAAAATGCGCCAGAAAATGTGCAATATGCGCCTGTATTTAACATTCAAGATGAAAAAATTGCACAGCAGGTGCAAGATGAAGAAAATAAATACGGTAAACAAGTTGCAACACAAAATATTGCAAAAAATTCAGAAATGCTGAAAAAAACAATTTGTAAACAAGATTATTATCGTCGTTGAAAATGAAAATACGAGAAAGCGACCGCGGTGTTACTCGTCGTACATAAGGAAGCGGCAACGCTGTATGATTTTTATTTGGAATGACGATAACATACTGAGAGGGAAGGGGAATACCTTCCCTTTATAGTTTTAAAATCTCTTTCACGAAAGGAATCGTCAGTTTACGCTGTGCTTGTAAAGAGGCTTTATCTAAGTCTGCCAATGCTTGGAACAGCGTGTGCATATCACGATTAAGGCGTTTTAGCAGAAAATTAGCGGTTTCATCGGGCAGTTCTATGCCACGAGAATGTGCTTTTTGTTGTAATACCTTGATTTTCTGTTCATCATCTAAAGATACAAGCTGATAACTTTCCCCCCAAGATAAACGTGATCTCAAATCAGGCAATTTCGCTGGTAGCGCATTTGGTGATTGATTGGCACTGATGAGTAAAATACCTTGCCCTTGTTCTCGCATACGATTAATCAGATCAAAAATTGCGAGCTCCCATTCATCATTACCAATCACCGCTTGAATATCATCTAAGCAGACTAAATCTTGCTGCTCCAAATTTTCCAGCACTTCAGGGGAGAAATATTGTGATTTGCTTAATGGCACATAAATAGAAGGGCGTTGCTGCACTAAAAATTCATTAGAACAGGCTTTTAGTAAATGGGTTTTGCCGCTACTTTTTGTTCCCCAGATATAGAAAAATTGCTGTTTTAATTCAGTAAAATTTTTATGCAAGGAATCGAGCAACAATAAATTATTGTCGGCATAAAAATTATCTAGAGTTTCTTCATCAATTTGATGAATGGGAAGCGGTAACTGCAAATCTAATAACCAATGTGTTCGTAAACTAAAGTGCGGTAAGAATATACAAAAAAAATAGGGATAAATAAAGCCTACCCCTATTTTCTACGTTGAATTTGGTGATATTTTATTCTTGAATTTCTACCTGATCTTTCGCTTTTGGCAAAATCAGGTTAAGAATGATCGCCACAACCGCACATAAACTAATGCCTTTTAATGAAATTTCGCCGAAGTTCACGAACATTCCACCAATACCAAAAGTCATCACCACAGAAATAATGCACAGATTGCGTGCTTCGGTAACATCGACTTTGCCACGGATCAAGGTACTCATTCCGACCACTGCAATAGAGCCAAATACCAGCATCATAATGCCTCCCATTACAATGGTTGGAATGGTGGAAAGAAATGCCCCCACTTTTCCACAGAAAGAAATGGCAATTGCCCATACGGCAGCCCACGTCATAATCGTTGGATTGAAGTTGCGTGTTAGCATCACAGCCCCTGTTACTTCCGCATAGGTGGTATTTGGTGGGCCACCCAATAATGATGCCGCAGTGGTCGCGACACCATCACCGAGTAATGTGCGGTGTAATCCCGGTTTTTTCAGAAAATCTTTACTCGTTACGGAGCTAATCGCCATAATTCCGCCAACGTGTTCTACCGCAGGAGCAATCGCAATTGGAAGTAAGTATAAAATGGCTTCTAGCTTAAATTCTGGCGTGGTGATATGCGGTAAACTAAACCAAGGGGCATCAAGGACAGGCTGGAAATTAATTAAGCCTAAGAATAAGCATAAAATATAACCGACCGTAATACCAAACATAATTGGAATCAGTTTCATTATTCCTTTAGCAAAAACCGCCACTGCCAGTGTCGTTAAGAGTGTTGCCATAGAAACTAAAACTGCATCATTATATTGATATGCTGAGTTTTTCCCAAGTGCCATATCTACCGCAACAGGTGCAAGTCCCATACCGATAATAATAATAACAGGGCCTACCACGACAGGCGGAAAGATCTTTTGTAAGGCTTCCGCACCTTTTAGTTTTACCAGTGTGCTTAACGCAAAATAGACTAAGCCAGTGCAAGCTAGCCCGCCCATTGTTACGGCAATCCCCCAAGTCGCAACGCCATATTGGATTGGCGCAATAAAAGCAAAAGAAGAAGCAAGAAAAATGGGGACTTGTTTACCCGTGCATAATTGGAAAAGTAATGTTCCCACCCCCGCGGTTAATAATGCGGTATTGGCATCTAAGCCTGTAATAAGGGGAACAAGTACTAGTGCGCCAAAAGCAACAAATAACATTTGCAAGCCTACAAAGGCTTGTTTGGCTTTGTTTTCCACCTCAATAGGTGCATTTGGATTGGTTTTTATCATTTTAAGTTTCAACTCTCTGTCTGAATTAACTTTAAAAAAACGTTTTATTTACATAAAACACGCGGAAAAAAACGGCATAAATGCCGTTTTTAAAAAGATTATTTTGTACCAAAAATTTTATCACCGGCATCACCTAAGCCCGGGATAATATAGCCTTGTTCATTTAATTTTTGATCGATAGAAGCGGTATATAATTCTACATCTGGATGGGCTTTTTCTAATGCAGCAATCCCTTCAGGTGCGGCTACTAACACTAATACTTTAATTTGGTTACAGCCTTTTTCTTTTAATAAATCAATTGTGGCAATCATCGATCCCCCTGTTGCTAGCATAGGATCAACGACAATGGCTAAACGTTCTTCTAAATCGCTTGCTAATTTTTGGAAATAAGGAACTGGCTCAAGGGTTTCCTCATTACGATACATACCAACTACGCTAATTCTCGCACTTGGAATATGCTCTAACACTCCGTCCATCATTCCTAAACCAGCACGTAAAATCGGCACAACCGTTACTTTTTTGCCTTTAATTCGATCTACTTCTACGGGGCCACACCAACCATCAATAATCACTTTTTCAGTTTCTAAATCAGCGGTTGCTTCATAGGTTAATAAACTCCCTACTTCAGTAGCGAGTTCACGGAAGTGTTTGGTACTAACATCAGCCGCACGCATTAAACCTAATTTGTGTTTCACTAATGGATGTTTAACTTCAACAATTTTCATTTTTAACCCCTTATTCGACCCGTAAAAATAAAATCGACAAATTCTAAATCAAAGTGATCAAAATGAACAGCAAAATTATGCAAAATCAATGAAAAAAGTGCGGTGTTTTTTCATTCATTTTTTTGATGTCGCACTCATATAAAGAAAGAGCTAGACTGGGAAAGAGAAATTATCAAGAAATAACTCTTTGATTTGTAAAACATATCCTTTGAGGTCAAAATCTGAATAACGTGCATATAAGCCAGTTTCAGGATCTTGTCGCCAATAAAGAGAGGTGCGTTGTATGGGTTGTTTGAATAACCACAAGCCAATGGGTGCATTATCTAGTTGCAATACATATTGTGCGACGTTATCAACGGTATCTTTAGGCAGGCGTGTTTGTGCAAAAATCCAAGGGATGCCATCGCCTTTTAGCAATACTTCGCGTAGCCAGACATCATTAAGTGCGGTGCTTTTTTCGGAAGTTTTTGTCGAGGAATTTGTTTGCCAGCCCTGATGAATAACCTCCACGGAAAGTTGCTGGCAGGCTTGTTGCAATTTCTGCGTTAGCGAACCTTGATGCTGTATCCATTGCGCTATTTCAGGTGTGGCAAAATGCCCTGATGTTTGCCAATCAGGGCGAGAGAGTAATTGACGATAGTGTGCAAAATTCATTTTTTAGACTTATTTTTGATGCCGTTCTTTCAGCTTCGCAATCACATCTGCCCAGCTTAAATTCGCGTCTTGCAGTAACACGGTTAAGTGATAGGCTAAATCTGCTGCCTCGCAAATGGTTTCCTCACGATCTTTTACTGTCGCTGCCAGTGCGGTTTCCACCCCTTCTTCCCCCACTTTTTGTGCGATGCGTTTTGTGCCGCGTGAATACAAGTGGGCGGTGTAAGAGCTTTCAGGATCAGCCCCTTTGCGGCTCGCAATTAAACGTTCTAATTTACTAAAAAAGATCCAATCTGGCTCATCTTGTTTTTCAAATTGATGAAAACAACTTTCCGCCCCAGTATGGCACGTTTCGCCAATGGGATTAGCAAGGATTAATAGGGTGTCATTATCACAATCCAAACTCATATCCACCACATTAAGGAAATGCCCTGAAGTTTCTCCTTTTGTCCAAAGACGTTGCTTGGTGCGAGAATAAAAGGTAACCCGTTTTTCTGAAAGGGTTTTTTCTAGTGCTTCAGGGTTCATATAGCCTAGCATTAACACTTCGCAAGTCGTCGCATTTTGCACGATAACCGGAAGTAAGCCGTCCACTTTTTGCCAGTTGATTTTGGCTTTTAATACTTGATTTGTCATTTTATTCCTCACCTCTCACTTCAACTTTTTCATTGCGTAAATAACGTTTTAATTCACTAATATCAATAATCCGCTTATGAAACACGCTTGCTGCCAATGCACCGTCCACATTCGCTTCAATAAAGGCATCGCGGAAATGCACCATTTCGCCAGCACCGCCAGAGGCAATCAGTGGCACGTTGCATACTTCACGCACTTTTTTAAGTTGAACTAAATCATAGCCATTACGTACACCGTCTTGGTTCATCATATTTAGCACAATTTCCCCCGCTCCGCGTTGTTGTACTTCTTTGACCCAATCTAATAACTGCCAATTTGTTTGGCGTGTACGTTTTTCATCGCCGGTATATTGATTAACCCAGTATTTTCCGGTTTCTTGCTCAAACCAACTATCAATACCAACCACAATGGCTTGAACACCAAAGCGCTCCGCTAACCGTGTAATTAATGTAGGATCAGCAAGTGCGGGGGAATTTATTGAGATTTTATCCGCACCAAAAGTAAAAATCTGCTCCGCATCTGCGATGGTTTTAATTCCTCCTGCGACACAAAATGGAATATTGATTTCTTTCGCTACCCGCTCCACCCAGCTTTTATCCACCGTGCGCCCGTCTGATGAGGCCGTGATGTCGTAAAACACCAGTTCGTCCGCCCCCTCTTCTGCATAGCGTTTTGCCAAAGGAACAATATCCCCAATAATTTCGTGATTGCGAAATTGCACACCTTTTACCACCTGCCCATCACGCACGTCTAAACAAGGAATTATCCGTTTTGCCAACATTGAATCGCCTCCGCTAGGTTAAATTTTCCTTCTAATAATGCACGCCCGACAATCACGCCTGCGACGCCTGTGCCTTTTAATGCGGCAATATCTGCCAGTGAGCCAATACCGCCAGAAGATTGAAATTCAATCTGTGGGAAAGCGGCGCAAATTTCTTGGTATAAGGCAACATTGGAGCCTTGTAATGTGCCATCACGGGAAATATCCGTACAAAGGACGTGTTGTAAGCCCACTTGATGAAACGCCTCAATGACTTGTTCTAAAGTAAGTGGACTGGTTTCTTGCCAGCCGTGAATGGCAATGCGTTTTTTACCCTCTACAATATGAATATCTAAGGCAAGAACAAATTTTTCTGCACCATAGTGAGTGAACCATTGTTTCACCATTTCAGGTTGTTTTACTGCCGTTGAACCAATCACCACGCGATTAGCACCGACGGAGAGTAAATCTGCCACATCTTGCTCCGTGCGGATACCGCCTCCCACTTGAATATTGGCTTGGGTTGCCGCAATGATTTCACCAATAAGCTTGGTTTGACGTTTGCTTGGATCTTTCGCTCCCGTTAAATCTACCAAATGCAACTGCTTCGCACCTTGCGATAAATAATGCTGAAATTGAGCAATGGGGTTATCGCTATATTGTGTTTGCTGCGCGTAATCCCCTTGATATAAACGCACTACTTTGCCGTCAATGAGATCAAGTGCGGGGATAATTTGTGATGTTTTTTTCATTGTTATTTTCTCTTTTGGATTTATTAACTAAGCCATAAACGTAATTTTAAGCCCCAAGGACTACTTAATCCTGTGGTGGTATGCACAATTTTGCCATTTTTAATAATGATAATACTTGGTGTTACCTGAATTTGCCATTGGGAGGAAAGTGTCCCCTGTGGATCATTTACGGTCAAAAAATTATATTGGTGTTGCTGTAGATAGTCTTGTATCGCCTGATCATTGCCTGATTTTAACGCCACGCTCACCACTTGCACGCCATCGTGGGCAAGGCTTGCGATGCTTGGTGAAGTCAGTGAACAAATACTGCACCAACTTCCCCAAAAGTAAAGTAGCACGGGCTTTTCCTTGCTGAGCTTGGCTAACTGAATGCGTTCCCCCGCCAACGTTATCAATGGTTGTTGCAACGCATTTTCAGGGGCATTGGGGCGCCGCCAATAATCCATTGCGAGAGAGATAACGCCAAACAATAAGACAAAAATGAGCAGATTTTTCACCGCACTTTGGATTTTGTTCATTACAGATTTTCCATAAAATTGCGCAATAACTGTTCGCCTACGTTGCCTGAGCGCTCAGGGTGAAATTGCACGCCATAGAAATTTTTTCTCGCAATCGCTGCAGAAAATGGCACGCCATAATCGCAGGTAGCAATCGTATTTTCATTTGGCAAAACGGCATAGCTATGCACAAAATAAAAATAGCTGTCTTGCGGAATGTTTTTAAATAATGGGTGATTATCCTGATAATTTACCTTATTCCAGCCCATATGGGGTAATGGTAACCCTTTATTTGGCAAACATTGCGTGTTACCGCGAATAAGTTTCAGCGTTTCCACATCACCTTCCGTAGAATAATCTGTCATTAGCTGCATTCCCAAACAGATGCCTAAAACTGGCTGAGTGAGCTGAGTTAAAACGTGGGTTAATTGACGGCCTTGCATACTTTGCATTGCTGCTAATGCCGTTCCCACTCCCGGTAAAATAAGCTTTTCAGCACGCTGAATTTGGGCAAGATCATCGGTAATATCCGCTTGATAGCCTAATCGCTCAAACGCAAATTTCACCGAAGAAAGATTAGCACAGCCTGTATTGATGATAGTAACGGTTTGCATTTTTTTCTGAGTATCCTAGTTTTCTTGTTGTTTTTGTTCAAAATTTTCAATTTCTTTGCGTATTTCTGTCAGCAATAATTCTTCTGATGGTAGATAAAGTTGGTATTGACTAGCAAAAATTTGCTGTTGATTTTCAGGTAAGGAAAATTTCACTACGCTATCATTTTTATCTGCACATAATAAAATCCCAATGGTTGGATTTTCTCGTGGTAGCTTTTCAACACGATCAAAATAATTGACATACATTTGTAACTGTCCTAAATCCTGATGGGTTAATTTATGGGTTTTGATTTCGATAATCACAAAACATTGCAGTAAGCGATTATATAAAACGAGATCCACGAAAAAATCATCACCCTCAAGATGTAAACGTTTCTGCCGTGCAACGAAAGAAAAACCATTACCTAATTCAAGCAAAAATTCCTGTAAATGGGTAATAATCGCTTGTTCAAGATCTTTTTCATAATAGGCACTTTCACGTTGCAGCCCGAGAAACTCTAACACCATAGGATCTTTAATAATCTGTTTAGGATCATTAGGGATAAGCTGATTATTTGTCACTGCAAGCACGGTTTCTTTGTCATTACTTAACAGTAAACGTTCATATAAACTGCTATTAATTTGACGTTCTAACTGACGAGAACTCCAATTATTCTTGATACTTTCGGCAATGTAAAATTCGCGTTTATCAGGATCATTAATTGAAATTAAGCTTTTATACTGGGTCCAGTTTAATTGCGTCCGCAGTGCGGTCGCAATTGGAAAAGTTCGATAAAATTGACGGTAACGTTCTAGCTGACGAGCAGAAAACCCCGTACCAAACTCAGGTTGCAATTGTTTTGCAAGAGATTTGATCAAATAACTCCCATAATCCGCCCGGGCTTGCCCCTGCTGTTCTTCCTCGAAAATACGTTTACCAATGTGCCAATACATCAGCACACGTTGAAAATCTACCGCTCTTACTGCATTTTCACGAGATTGCGTGATGATTTGTTTAATATCAGTAATGATGGTTGTGTTACTTAGCATAGTCATTTCCCTTCAGACTTTACCTATAAGAATTAGAGTACTCCCTTACTACTCGGCAATTCATTCCCTTCAATTTTAATCGCTTGTCTTAATGTTCGTCCAAACACTTTAAACAAACTTTCAATTTTATGGTGATCATTATCGCCTTCAGCGTTTAAATGCAAGGTTGCTAACAGGGTAAATGCAATAGATTGGAAGAAATGTTCCGTCATTTCAGTACTGAAATCACCAACTTTTTCGCGTTTAAATTGTGCATTAAATTTAATAAATGGGCGACCGGAAAGATCCATTGCGCATTCAGCTCGACATTCATCCATTGGCAATACGAAGCCAAAACGGGCGATGCCACGTTTATCACCAATGGCTTGTTTCAGTGCTGTGCCTAAGGCAAGGGCGGTATCCTCAACCGTGTGATGCTCATCAATCCAAAGGTCACCTTTGCAATAAACATTCATTCTAAAACCGCCGTGCGTGGCAATTTGATCGAGCATATGGTCAAAAAAACCCACGCCTGTTTTGATGTCATTATGTCCTGTTTCGTCTAGCCATACTTGAACTTTAATCTCTGTTTCTTTCGTTTTTCGTTCTACTTCGGCATAGCGTGGCTGATGGTTTCCTATGTTAGTAACAGGTTCGCCTAATAATTTTTCACTGATTAGATCCCAGTTTAATTTTTCAGGATGATATTGTAAGGCTCGAATGCCTAAATTTTCCGCCAATTGCACATCGGTTGCACGGTCGCCAATGACAAAACTGGTGGCGGGGTCAAATAATTCACGGTCGATATATTTTTGCAATAATTTGGTTTTTGGCTTACGGCAATCACAGTTATCTTCAGGCTTGTGCGGACAAATCAGCACATCGTCAAATTCAATACCTTGCGAGTTAAACAACGTCATCATTGCATTATGAGGGGCATCAAAATCAGCCTGTGGAAAAGAGGCAGTACCTAAACCATCTTGGTTACTGACCATAACAAAGCGATATTTGTTTTTTAATTTGAGTAAGGCAGGGATAACGTTTTTTTCAAATTTTAATTTTTCTAGGCTATCAATTTGAAAGTCTGTTTTCGGTTCATCAATTAAGGTTCCGTCTCGATCAATAAATAAAATAGATTGTTGTGTCATTGGAATTTCCTTATAAAGTAACGTCGTGTGTTTAATATTATCATCAGAAAATAAGATAAACGCGTATTTTTTCTTATTACGGGTTTAAATGGCTAAAGTGCCTTTAACGCATTGATTACACGTTGATTTTCTACCGCACTTCCCACCGTCATTCTCACGCAATTTTGCAATCCTAGCGCAGTGTGTTGGTTACGTAGAATGATGCCTTGCTCCCATAATTGCTGAAAGACGTTTTGCCCCTCTTTAAATTTAATTAACAGATAATTTGCCTCACTCTCAAAAATCTGTTCCACCAAAGGCAAATCGCCTAATTGCTTAACCAGCCATTGGCGTTGCGTGATGACTTCATCCACATTTGCTCGCATTGTCGCGACTCCTTCCTTGCTTAAGGCTTGTACGGCAATATCTGATACCGGAACAGGAATTGGGTAAGGCGCGATCACTTTTTGTAAGACATCAATCAGCGCCGTATTCGCTAAGGTGAAACCACAACGTAATCCCGCAAGTGCAAAGGCTTTTGATAAGGTTCGGATAATCGCAAGGTGAGGATAATGGGCGAGTTCATTAGCCATTGTCGCTTCTGGGCAGAATTCAATATAAGCTTCATCAACGATGACAATAGCTTTGCCTTGAGTCATTTGTAATAAGGTAAGTAAATCTTCCCGTTTCAACAAACCGCCTGTCGGATTATTTGGGCTACATACAAAAATAACTTTAACGCCATCAAGTTGTTGTTCAATTTCGGCAAGATTAAGTTGAAAATCAGCCGTTAGAGGAACGGTTTTCGTTGCAATACCACAGGTTTGTGCACTCACCGCATACATTCCATAGGTCGGTGGGCAATATAACACGCTATCTTGCTCTTCACAAAACGCTCGAATGATTAATTCAATCCCTTCATCCCCTCCTCGGCTTACTATCACATTTTCTTTTTTTACCCCCGCGTAATCAGCATACGCTTGAACCAATGCTTGTGGTTGCGCTTCGGGGTAGCGATTAAAATTCTGCTGAGTCAAATTCAGTTGAGGAGATGAGTGAAATTCATTGGCATTTAACCAAATATCCCCTTTCCCACCTAAACGGCGCGCCGATTGATAAGGCGTGAGGGCTTGAATATTTTTGCGTGATAAGGTTGTGATTGTCATTGTTGTTCTCTCTAAAAATTTTCGTTTTTTTGACCGCACTTTTATTTGATCAAAATAAAATGTTCGATCAGTTTTATCATTAATTCTTTTTGTTCTGGCAAACTTTCCGCCACCAAAAGTGCAAGTGCGACTAACGTGTTATCATTAATCAGTCGCTCTACAGGTTTAGCGAGTAAATGTTGATTTAATCGTAAATACCAAAGAAATAGAAATGCGCCTGTACGCTTGTTTCCATCAGTAAGTGGGTGATTTTTAATGATGAAATATAACAAGTGAGCAGCCCGACTAGCAACATTGGGATAAAACAGTTCCTCACCAAAACCTTGTTCAATAGTATGAATCGCAGAAGCTAAACCATCATTACGCGGATTTGCAAAAAGTGGCGTGGCTTCACCTTTTTCGATGAGTGTTTGCTTTAAATGAGCGATAGCTACTGTAACATCTTCCATTAATAATGGGCGCATTTCATTTTGTTTCTGTTGTTTAGAATCAAGGCGTTGTTCGTCATAAGCCTGTAACAAGCTCCAACTGCGTGAATATTCTTGTACAACATTAAGCACTGCTTTTCCTTCCTCATTGACTAAGGCTTGATTACTTAATGTACGATCCAATAAGGCAATCACTTGGCTAAATTCCACGCCTTTTTCTGTTAAACGCTTTTGATTCAGCGTATAACCTTGAACAAGGTATTCTTTTAAGCGTTGTGTTGCCCAACGGCGGAATGACACACCTTCTGGCGATTTTACTCGGTATCCCACAGAAATCACGGTATCTAAATCATAAAAGGTGACTGGACGGTCTGCAAAAGCAATTTGCATTTTTTGCAAATTGCTTTTTTCTGAGATTTCGCCATCTGTTATTGCATTACGAATATGCCTTGAAATAACAGAAACATCACGCCCAAATAGCGAGACCATTTGGGCTTGAGAAAGCCAAACCGTGTCATTTTCAAATTTCACTTCAATTTGAGTTTCGCCGTTTGCTAATTGATAAATTTCAATTTGGTTATTACCTCGTTGATCTTGCATTTTTCTAGCCTCTCATTTTAATGTATAAAAACACAGTAATCCTTAATGGAAAGCACAGAATGTGCAAGCGGTTTCCCTCAATTTTACGATCTTCATCACAATTTCTTGCTCGTTCGATACAAAATGTAACAAGTAGCTAATTTGAGGATTGTAGCTTTGCCAAACGAATAGAAACCGCTTGCTTATGGGCATCTAATTGTTCCGCTTCTGCCATAATTTCCACTGTTTTTGCCAGATCTTTAAAACCTTGTGGCGTCAATTCTTGTACTGTCATTCGTTTACTAAAATCGGCTAAGCCAAGGCTTGAAGTTGTACGGGTATAGCCATAAGTAGGCAAAACGTGGTTAGTGCCGCTGGCATAGTCACCCATACTTTCAGGGCTATATGCGCCGAGGAAAATAGACCCTGCATTATCAAGCTGATCGAGCAATTCACGCGCGTTGTTTACCTGCACCACAAGATGTTCTGGTGCATACTCGTTACTAATTTTAATGGCTTGAGCTAAATCTTCCGCAAGAATAATTCGGCTATGGCTGAGCGCCTTACGGGCAGTTTCAGCACGGGGAAGTTGAGCAAGCTGGCGTTCAATAGCAAGTGCGGTGCGTTTTGCTAAGGTTTCGCTAGGAGTAACTAAAATCACTTGGCTGTCAGCACCGTGTTCAGCTTGAGAAAGCAGATCGCTGGCAACAAAATCAGGATCGGCATTTTCATCCGCTAACACCAATACTTCGGAAGGGCCTGCTTGCATATCAATCGCCGCGCCATTTACAGCTTGGCTTACTTGACGTTTTGCTTCTGTCACAAAACTATTACCGGGGCCAAAAATTTTATCTACTTTAGTGACGCTTTCTGTGCCGAATGCCATTGCGACAATGGCTTGTGCGCCGCCAATGGGGTAAATGGTATCAATGCCACATAGGCTTGCCGTATAGAGAATTTCATCTGCAATAGGCGGCGGGCTACAAAGTACAATTTTTTTACAACCTGCAATTTTAGCAGGGATTGCCAGCATCAATACGGTCGAAAAAAGTGGTGCCGATCCCCCCGGGATATATAGCCCTACACGGTTAATTGGGCGAGTAACCACCTGACAACGCACGCCAGCTTGTGTTTCGATATCCACAGGTTGCGGAATTTGTGCTTGGTGGAAGCGTTCAATATTACGTTTAGCATTTTGAATGGCTGTTTTTAATTCCTGAGTGAGGCGTTGAGAGGCGGCATCAATTTCCTGTGGAGAAATCGTTAGACAGGTTAATTTCACCTTATCAAATTTTTCACCTAGCTCAAATAATGCTTGGTCGCCATTGCTTTGCACCTGCTCACGAATAGCCTCAACGGCCTCTTGAATGGACTGTGCGGCAGAAATCGCTGGTCGCATTAATGCGTCTTTTCGCGCTTGTTGTGTTAAATTTTTCCAAATTAGTGTTTGCATAATTTTTCCTTAAAACGTTTTAAATTCTGACCGCACTTTACGCGAGCATTTTTTCAATAGGTAATACTAATACCGAACTGGCGCCCTGTGCTTTGAGTTCTTCCATCGTTTCCCAGAATAAGGTTTCTTGGCTTACTGCGTGTAATGCAACGCGGCTTTCATCGTGCGCAAGTGGTAAAATTGTGGGATTTTCCACACCGGGAAGCAGATTAATAATCTGTTCCAATTGTGCTTTGGGGGCGTGAAGCATAATATATTTTGATTCGCCAGCTTGTTGTATGCCTTGAATCCGCGTTAATAATTTATCTACTAAGGCTTGTTTTTCGGCAGATAACGCCTCTTGACGTTGAATTAAACACGCAGTTGAACGATAAATGACTTCCACTTCTTTTAATCCATTTGCTTCTAAGGTTGCACCTGAGGAAACAAGGTCGCAGATAGCATCAGCCAATCCTGCGGAAGGGGCAACTTCAACGGATCCGTTTAATAAGGTGCTTTTGAAAGGAACACCTTGTTCATTCATATAACGTTTTAATAAATTAGGGTAGGAGGTTGCGATGCGAGAATCGGCAAAGTCTTGCACGCCATTATAGGAACGATCTCGCTCAATGGCTAAAGACAAACGGCAACCGCCGAAATCAAGTGTGCGTAATTTTTTATAACTTACGTTTTCGCCTGTTGCGATACGACCAAGCTCCTCTTCTTCAAGGACATTCTCCCCGATAATGCCAAGATCAACCACGCCATCAAAAACCAACCCCGGAATATCATCATCACGCACCCGTAAAATTTCAATGGGCATATTTTCCGCGTAAGCAATCAGACGTTGTTCATTCCAATTAATTTTTACCCCACATTGTTTCAATAACTCAGCACAATCTTTACTAAGACGGCCTTTTTTTTGTAAAGCAATACGTAAACGTGTTGTGTTAGCCATAATTTTTCCTTCTAAATCAAAATTTAAGTATAAAAAAACCTCTCGAAATTAACTTCCGAGAGGTTTATGTGTTTTGGTATCAGCAATACTCACTCGGAAGCTTATCTTCCAAGCAATCGCCATCGCCCGAAAGATTATTCAGGGTGATGGTGATGATGAGTATTACGATTAAAATTCATTTTATTTTGCTCCAAAAATTGCTTAGCCATTACTCTACGCAAAAAAAATTTTTATGCAAGCAAATTTTTTATTTTTTTCGCTTTGATAAAAAGCAGCACGGGGCGATGTTGTAGATCTTTAAATTCTTGTTGCCATTCGGGTTGTTCAGCGAGCATTGGTTCTACCATTTTTTCTATTTGAAACCCGCCATTGATAAGATCATTAATAATGCTTGAAAGTGTTCGATGGTAGGTTTTAAATGGTTGTTTAAACCAGTTTCGTTGCCGTTCACCTTCATCGCGATAATAATTAAGTCGATAAGCCACTTGTTGTTTATGCTGATCTTTTTCCCAACGCTCTCCCCCTTGATAGCAAGTAACAATCGGATGTTCTTGAGAGAAAATCAGCCAGCCATTAGGTTTAAGTTTTGCCTGAATATGGGCTAATAACTGGGGAAAATCTTGTATATAGTGAAATGCAAAAGAACTCGTAATGACATCAAAATTTCCATCAGGTAATTCATTAAGTTGCTCCATTGCCAGTTGATGCAAAGCAAAGTGCGGTCGTTTTTCAGCGAGATTTTTTGCTGCTTGCTGTAACATCGCTTGAGATAAATCCATTCCGACCACAAATGCTGCACCTTGTTGCAAATAAAGTTGTAAATGCTCTCCCATTCCGCAACCGAGATCGAGCAATTTTTTCCCCGTTAAATCAGGCAGTAAACTTAACATTGTGGGTTTTTCCACAATTTCATTTAAACTAGATGGGTTCTGGCGTAATTTTTGGTAAAGCTCAAAAAAGCCTTCTTTATCGTAAACAGAGGTTTTCATTATCATCTTAACGGTAAAAAAATTAGCACGGTTATCCGTGCTAATTGTGTCTATTTTCTGTTATTTTAAGGGATTTTCAACTATCTTCCAAATACTGGTAACCAGCCAACTAAATCAGCGAGTTGAACAAGAATATTAATTAATCCAAATAAGATAACAAAATAAATCATCGCTGAACCACCATACACTTGGTAAGTTTGATTTGGATATCTAGCCCGACTTGCTTTAGCCAATAATGCAGGCGTAATGACCGCCCAAATTGTTGCTGCTAATCCTGCGTAACCAATGGCGATAACAAAACCGTATGGGAAAAGTAAGCTTAAAATCAACGGTGGTAAGAAGGTGATTAATGCGGTTTTGCTTCTGCCTACACTACTGTTGTCGAATTTAAATAAATCCGCAATGTAATCAAATAAGCCGAGAGTTACCCCAAGGAACGAGCTAGCAATCGCCATATAGGCAAAAAAGCGTAACATTAAGCCGACAAAATCCGTTTGAATTTGACTATTTAAGGCTTCCAGTAGCACCGCAATATCGCCCCCTTTTTGGATAACCGGGATAAATTCATTACGTGGTAAATTGCCTTGAATAGCAAGTTGCCATAGCATATAGATGATTAAGGCAATGAATGTACCGTAAACAATCGATTTTGTCACTTTGCTGCTGTTGCGATCATAATATTTCACAAGGCTTGGCACGTTTTGGTGAAAACCGAACGAAACTAAGCAAACTGGCAAGGCAGCAAGGGCGAAAGGCAAGTATTGGCTATCCCCTGTGCTATCAAGCAGAATATCGGTGTTTACCATACCTAATAAATTGGTAACCGAAAGGAAAAATGCCACCACCATTCCAGCAATTAAAATGGTACTAAAACGATCCACCGCTTTTGTTGAGAACCATACGAAAAAGGCGAGAACCGCACAGAAAATCAGTGAGCCAGAAATGCGTCCAATTTCCACCGCACTTTGTTCGCTACTCAGTAATTGATTAAGAAAACTTTCTGTTAAACCGCCACCAGAAGTAATATATGCATAGGTGAGAATATAGAGAACAAATGCAACGGAAAGCCCATTTAGCACATTCCAGCCTTTACCAAGCAAGTCTTTTACAATGGTGTCAAAACTTGCACCAGTAGGATAATGTAAGTTTGCTTCAAGTAGCATTAAGCCTGATGTGGTCATACAAAACCAAGTGTAGCAGAGGATCAAAATTGAACCGATAAACCACACGCCAGAGGTGGCAATAGGGTTTGCGAGCATACCCGCACCAATTGTACCGCCTGCGATAATCATCGCACCACCAAATAAGGAAGTATTTTTTTTCATAAATTCACCTATAAGTTTTATATTGGTATTAGTGAACTATTATAATAGTGCAAAATAAAAACACAATGCCAAAATTGCCCATTTAGCTTGGCAAAAGTAAAAAAATCAAGCTATAATTCAAGCGTTTTATTACCATTCATTAACTAGAAGGAAAGAGCAAATGGGCTTAGAAAGTGTTCCAGCAGGAAAAGAACTTCCTGATGATATTTATGTTGTGATTGAGATTCCAGCAAACTCAGATCCAATCAAATATGAAGTGGATAAAGAAACGGGTACCTTATTTGTTGATCGTTTTATGGCGACAGCAATGTTCTACCCAGCAAACTATGGCTATATTAACCACACCTTATCGTTAGATGGCGATCCTGTTGATGTATTAGTACCAACCCCTTATCCCTTACAACCGGGTTCAGTGATTCGTTGTCGTCCAGTGGGCGTATTAAAAATGACCGATGAATCGGGTCAAGATGCTAAAGTTATTGCAGTACCACATACAAAATTAAGCAAAGAATACGATCACATTAAAGATGTTGGTGATTTACCAGCATTGCTAAAAGCACAGATTCAACATTTCTTTGAAAGCTACAAAGCCTTAGAAGCCGGGAAATGGGTGAAAGTTGATGGTTGGGAAGATGCTGCGGCGGCACGTAAAGAAATTTTAGACTCTTTTGAGCGTGCAAAAAAATAATTCTTAACCTGTTCTTTTTAAATACCGCGTTACCTAATGCGGTATTTTTCTATGTTTAACCTAAGGAGTGAATATGTTAAAAACAATGAAAAAAATCACCGCACTTTGCATTTTTACCCTAATGCTTAATGCTTGTGCCGATTCTGCAAGTGTTAATCAACAAGCGGCGACAAGTTACCTACAAACGGTGAATGAAGCAAAACAAAAAGGGGTTGTTGATACAAGTTCAACAACATCAAAACGCATTCATCAAGTATTTAATAAAATGTATCCTTATGCCAATCGTGAAAATAATACGGGGCAGCCATTTAATTGGCAAATTACCGTAATTAAATCAAATGAACTCAATGCGTGGGCGATGCCGGGCGGTAAAATGGCATTTTATACAGGGCTTGTGGATAAATTACACTTAAATGATGATGAAATTGCCACTGTAATGGGGCACGAAATGGCACACGCACTGAAAGAACACGGTAAAAAGAAAGTGAATATGGGAACATTCACGAATGTGGTCGCACAGGTTGCGCATATTGCACTTTCCACACAAATTGGTTCAGAAGGAAGTGGGCTAATTATCGGTATTACCAAAGATTGGGCATTAGATAAGCCTTATTCTCGTAGTGCAGAAACGGAAGCGGATGAAGTGGGACTGTTTTTAATGGCAAAAGCAGGTTATAACCCAGAGGCAGCACCAAAATTATGGGAAAAAATGCAGACAGCTTCTTCAGGAAATAGCGGTGTATTAGCGGCACTGTCTTCCACTCACCCGAGTGATAAAGATCGCCAAGCCAATTTACTTCGTTTAATGCCTGAGGCGGTGGCAATTTATAAAGGTCGTCAATAAACTATCGCTGTTGAAAAGAGTAAATAGCCACTAATATTCAGAATCACTTTTATTCTGTTCAACTGAAATGCAATAACAATCCGCACGTGAAACGTGCGGTTTTGAGGCTACCCTATAAGGGCCTTTACTTCACACATCCCTCAAGGGATGTGTGAAAAGACCGACAACCGTGTTTAGAGATTACTTTGGTTACCCCTTAAAGGGGTCCACATATTCTTTCGTATTTAAACTATCTTGTACCATATCTTCTTTTTCTTGGTTATGTATATATTCCTCTACCACCTTAGCATTTAAGCACACCGTGCTTACATAATAGCCTTTTGCCCAAAAGTGTCTATTGCCATATTTATATTTTAGATTTACATGCTTTTCAAAAATCATCAATGATGATTTTCCTTTCAAATATCCCATAAAACTTGAAACAGCTAATTTCGGTGGTATTTTTACAAGCATATGGATATACTCTTTCATTGCATAAGCTTCTACAATTTCTACGCCTTTATAATCCACATAAACGCCTTAAAATACTCCCTATATCGGCTCTTAGCTTACCGAAAATAGCTTTCCGTTTGTATTTAGGTATAAATACTATGTGATACTTACCGTTCCACTTTGTGTGTGATAAACTTGAATCGTCATTCGCTTTATTTGCCATGACATATCCTCCTATATGTTGAATTTTGGTTGTCAGCCTCGTTCATTATATAGTGAGGATTTTTCTTTTTATCGCTTAAGCTCTTTAACACCATACGCATAGCATATGGTTTTTATAGCCAGCCTTTGGCTGGCTATAATAAAAGTGCGGTGTAAATTTTACAAAATTTTCCACCGCACTTTGAATTAAATAGCTTTTATCCTTTCCATTAATGGTTTTTAGTCAAAAAGTGTTATTTATTCCTTGACAAGACACGTTCTTTTCCTTTGAATAGGGAGATTTTTGTAACAAGCTCTTTTTTAGAGAAAACTGGACTTTCTTATTCATTTAACATGGAGTAAAAATGAAACCCGTTTCACGTAAATTACCTGGTTGGGTACATATTCCTTTGGCAATTTTTTTGACAATAAGTTTTATCCAAACTGCAATAGGTTTTGAAGACTTATTTGGTCAAGCTTTTTCTTGGGCATTTTCTGGTGCGATTAGTATTTTAATGTATGGATTTACATTATTAATTGGTTATCGACGCTTAAACGGGTTACCAATCTTCGGATTTTTAATTGGTTACTTTATTATTTCACTTTTCTCTTTTACTGGGAATTTTAATTCAGTATATACATCGTATCAAAAAGAGCAATTATATAGAGATGAGCTAGTAAAGCATAAACAGCAATTACACGATGTGGTAAATGCGGCGGATAAAGCGTTAAATAGTTTCAGCCCAGAAATCACTCAAAAGCGTAATCGTTTAGAGAGTTTAACCGAACAGTTAGTTAGCCAAATTACTGATCCTAACCGTCCAGGATTAGGGAATAGAGCATTAGAACTTATTTCAGAAATTGAAGACGTATTAGGTGAAAAATTAACGGAATTTGGAACTCGAGGCGGTGATTGGAATGCGATTGCGCAACGATATAGAGAAAATATTGATCAAATTGCGCGTCGTAAACTTACATCTAAAGATTATGAACGTATTGAAGAAGTTCGCCAAAATGTAATGAATAAAGAGGAAGAAACCCTTAAGCTGATTGATAATGTATTAAGAAATTCTGCATCGGTGAAAGAATATGGTTTTGATACCAATTTAAAAGTAACGAATATGATCAATGAGATAGGATCGACGGTACAAGAGTTTATCAATAATCCCGCATTATTCAAATTTACAGCTATACCTTTTGAAAACCAAGAAATTGGAAAGCTTGCCTTTTCTTTTAAATCAGGTTTTACACAGCATATTTTAGTAGGTTTTTTGTTTACGATTTTATGTCTATTTATTGATTGGGCAGTGGTATTAAGTTTATTAATTTTCTTTGGAAATAAAGAAACTAAGCCTGTTATTAATTCTGGTCGTCAAATATAGATAGGAGCTAAAAATGAAAGAGAATTTATTTATAGAGAAAGAAAATAATATGAAAGATCCTGTCGAACAGAAGAAAGTAAGATTTTCTGACGATCTTTCTCTTAATTTAGGAAATCCAATTGAACAAGATCATTTTAAAATTTCTAATGATCTTCCTCTCAATTTAGAAAATACACTTGATCAAGATAGATTTGAGTTTTTTGATGATATTTCACTTAATTTAGATAGTTCTAGTGAGATCTCTTCGCCTAATAGTGAATCTAAACTTGAGGAAACGCCACCACCTATGATTGATAAATATCAATCTAGAATGTCAATACAAAAAGAGTTAACTCGAACTTTAGATCTTGATATTGAACAATATTGTCAGCGTTTATTCGATCTAAATGAAGATGAAGAAAAACATTATGTTTTATTCTTTGGGCAACCAGCTTCAGGAAAAACGTGGATTATTGGCAGTTTATTACATTATATGAAAAATCATCTTGGAGGGACGGTATATTTAGATACGGATAAAAGTACAGAAAGAGAAGAAGAGCTGTTTTATCAATTACAAGATAATTTTAATGGTGTTAAGTTTGCAGAAAGAATAACGAGTACAGATACGAAACAGTATTTTGAATTCCACGTTTCATTCACTCCAAAAGATTCAAGTAAACCTCCAATTAATTTTGTTTTTATTGATGGTTCTGGTGAGCATTCAGAGCAAGCATTTAGAAAGAAAGGGCAGAAAGAATCGGGTAAATTGCCGAATTATTTAGCAGCAATTTTAGAGTCTGATGTTAAAGCTACATTATTCTTTGTTTATGATCAATCTTTAAAAGACGTAGAAGGTGCGACCCCACAAGTTAATATATTAGATGCTGTATTTACGCACATTCAACAAATTCAAAACCGCTATGATAAACTCTTTTCAAAAGCATTATTACTTTCTAAGGGAGATCGTATTGAATTAATGGATTATGCGACGGTAGAACGTAATGGGTATGATCCTATGCTTTATGCGATGGAAAAAATTCCAACCTTTGCAAATAGCTTTTTTAATGAATCAGAAAAAAATAAAACCATTTTTTATAAAATGGGGCAATTTTCTGATAATTCTGATCGTTTATTAGAATTTGATAAAGAATGCCCAGAAAAGATATTTAAATGGCTTTATATGTCAGGAACAGGAGGAATGTCTCCTGTTAAAGAGCTTACTCTTTGGCAAAGATTTCTTAATTGGTTCAAAGGAAAATAAGGATAATAAGCTATGGTTGAGAATAGAAAATTTGTTGGGTTTGGGATTGTCGGTGCGCCAAAAGGCAGGCAGTATTCAAATGCTGGGGCTGACAAAGAAATACATTTCGCGAAATATTTTGATTTAAGCCAAATATATGGAGGTGCTTTACCTTCCCCTAAAACAGACCAGTTAAGTACCACATTATATTATTTAACTTATCAAGGGATTACTAATGGTCAGAAAGTATTAGGTATTGCTGAATATTACTCAGTGGGGGAAATGGGACAAAGCCGACCGGGAAGTTACCTAGGTTCTTTTGTTGAAGCTATTAATACACGCTTTACCTCTGCAGAAAGTATTTTTTCTGCATTAGATAAAATGAATCAATATCAGATAATGAATTTTATTGATCGTCAAGAGATTTCCTATAACGCTTTAATTGATGATGTTGATTTTATCTCGCCAGAGACAGAACTTGATACAATAGCAAATTCTCTACAGAAACTTAGAACTCCTTCTATTTCAGTTACATTTAAAGACGATCTCTATATTTATTTATCAAATGATAGAGAATGTATAGATATATTAAATATTATTTTAGAAAAAGATTTATATTATATCTATAATAATATTTATTTTTCATCAAGCGATGAAATTTATGAGAGATTGAAAAATAAGAAGAAAGGAATAAAAATAATCTCATCTTCATCGCTGCTATCATCAACAGTATCATTTTCTAATGAACTTTCTACTTTATATCAACAAGAAATTTTACAATTAAAACAGAAATATCAACACCAATTAGAATACCAAAGAAAAATTTTAGAGGTAGAAAAAGAGAGCGAAATATCAGCAATTATGAATGATAATGATAGGATTGGACGCCAGTTACAAGAGGCAGAGGCCAATCTAAGAATGCAGGCTGAATATTTTCAAAATAATAAAACTCTGGTTAATTTTGCAGAAGATATGGTTAAAGTTTTTTCTCAGAACAAAGAAAATATCTCTTTGATTGACCTAAATGAACTGCCTACTATTCAATCTGACAGAAATTTATATCAAGATTTAATCGAAAGATTTGATAAAGTTAATAGAAATATCAAAGAATTAGATTTCCACTATATTATGCAAAAGCCTAAAGAGGTGAGAAAGGAATCTATATTTACTTGGATGTTTTTTGTTCTCTCATTAATTTTTGCTATTGTTATCGGTGTTCAGCGGTTTACTGGGAATAATATGCCTATGAATAATGGGGAAAACCTAAATAAATTGACAAATGAGCTAGCTACAAAGTTAGATAATATAGAGAATAAACTGGTTGAACAGGACAATAGGATAAAGGAAATTAGTAATAGCTTAATCAAAAAACGTCCTATTCCTAGTAACAAAAAGAAATAAATATTGAAATCTTCTGATTATCATTTATCTGTATCATTTCTTATTATGAGAGTGGTATATAAGTTTGTAACATTATAGTATTGAAATAATTGGGCTAACTTAATAGCCCTTTTTAATTATCTTTTCATAAGGTTTTTATCATAGTATTCCGCTTCAGCAAGAGTAAAGCAAAGGTTGAGATTAATAGCACGAATGCTGCGCCGATATAAAGATTTTGTTTTTCCCATCCGTTATCTAATAAAATACCAGCGATTATTGGAGCAAGGATTGCACCAATGCGCCCTATGCCGATTGACCAGCCAGCACCTGTACTTCGTATATCACTAGGGTAAATACTCGGATTTAGGGTATAAAGCCCACTGATACAGCCGTTAATTAATGCCCCTACCATTATCCCAAGTACCATTGCAAGCCATAGAATAGTTGAAGAAAGAATAAAAGCAATGACGGCAATTGCTGCAATAATCGTAAATAAAATCAAGACATTGCGTGCAGACCAGTAGCTTGCCAATAAGCCATAGAATAATGCTCCGCAAGTACCGCCTAAAGAAATCATCATACCAATGGTAACACTTTGCTCTGTGGTCATTCCTGCGTCTTTTAACAGGGCGGGCGTCCAAGAGCTGATGAAATAAAAACTAAACATTATTGTGAAGAAAGCCAACCAAATAGCTAAAGTTGAACTACGATATTGTGGATTAAAGAGCTGGGTAATTGGCGCAGTTTTAGCTTTGTGTTCTGTGAGTTCTGGTAAGATAAACGAAGCAATACCGATTTTTTTGAGAATTCTATTTAATCGAGCTTGCGCATTGTTTGGTTGTTTATTAACTAAATAATCAATGGATTCTGGCAACCACAATATTAAGCAGAGCAAACATAGCCCTGTTAAAATTGCACCAGCAAGGAAAACGGAGCGCCAGCCATATTCTGCTTGTAACGCGACGGCAAAAAGCCCACCTAAAATCGCACCAATACCAAATCCGGCGGCATAAATGCTGATAGCAAGGCTACGCCATTTTTTTGAGGAATATTCACTCGTTAGCACGTTTGTGCCAACTAAAATCCCGCCAACGCCTAAGCCTGTTACGATTCGCCAAATTCCAAGAGCAGAGGAATCTATGGCAAAAAATGATCCTAACATTCCCGCAGCAGAAAGGGATACACTGATTAATAATAATGGACGACGCCCAATTTTATCTGCAAGGGGAGCAAGGAAGAGTGATCCGGCTGCCATCCCGAATAATCCTGCACTGAGTAGCGAGCCAAGTTCTGCGCCAGTTAAACCAAATTCGTGACGGATACCCGTGGCAGTAAAGGCGAGTGCAAGGACATCAAAACCATCTAAAAGATTCATTATGGTTGCCATTACGACAACCGCCCATTGGTAAGGCGTCATAGGATGTTGGTCGATAAGGTGTCGTATATTCATTGTGTTTCCTTATGATATGTTGATGAATAAATCCTTTTATTCTCTTGTGAGTTGTTGAAGCTTACGCAAAATAATATTCAGTGCGACGCCATAGGCAGGAACAAATAGCACGATGCCGATAAAAAGTTTGAAAAGATAATCTACAAAACCAAGTTCAAACCAATGTTCCGCCATAAAAGGATCACTGCTTGCGAAAAATGCGACGGAAAAGAATAAGAAGGTATCTGCCATTGAGCCGAAAATCATTGAGCTACTCGGCGCAATCCACCAGGTTTTTAACTGGCGTAATCGATTAAATACAAGTACATCAAGTAATTGACCGAAAACATAGGCGACAAAACTGGCAATGGCAATGCGAAAAACGAATAAGTTGAAATCAAATAAGGCTTCGATCCCTTGATATTGCGTGTCCAAAAAGAGCGTGGAAATCACATAACTGATAATTAATGCGGGAAACATCACGGCAAAAATGATCCATCTTGCGGCGGTTGCCCCAAAAATTCGTACAGTTAGATCCGTTGCAAGGAAAATAAATGGGAAAGTAAGCGTACCCCAAGTGCTGTGGAACGAGAAATCTGCTAGTCCGAGTAGATGAAATGGCAAGTGTATCTCAAACGGGATTTGTACTAAATAGTTACTTGCAGCAATAATAAAAATATGGAAAAAACTTAAAATAATTAATGCATTACGTTTTTGGTGAACATTAAAGATCGGAGAAGTTACTTTCATCTTTTATACCTTTTTGTTGAAAATATTGGGGTGAGGGAACCCAAATTAAGTGGAAAAATTGCGTAATCTTTGAACAGCTGATGTTCGACATACAGGTTACTCAAAGGATCGCTGATAATACGTATTTTTGTTGATATTTCAAGGAATATCTCGATTTATTTTGAGGAATAAGTGCCTATTATAAAGTGCGGTGCTTTTTTGTTGATTTTTGTTTTGAGGGAATGGGGAATGATTTGTGTATATCCGCCATTTGCTGAGAGAACTATAAGAAGTTTCTTGTTTTAGCAAGAGAGGTTAGGAAGAGCAAAACGCGTTTTCACTGAGTTTACCGTTATTGACACTAAAAGTACGGTGTTTTTCTGGTTGCATTTCTTTTAGTTGGTTGTGTGTAATGGCGGTAACAAACACTTGTGAGCCGCTTTGTTGTAAGCGTTCAGCTAATAATGCACGTTTTGTTTGATCTAATTCAGAAGCGAAATCATCAATTAAAAAAATACAATGACGATTTTTTTGTTGCATTAAATGTTCACCTTGAGCTAGGCGCAAGGCACACATTAGCAGTTTTAATTGTCCACGAGAAAGCACATCTTCTACCGGCAATCCATTCGCCTTAAAGCGAAAATCCGCCTTTTGCGGGCCAGATACGGTGTAACCAATGGCACGATCCCGTTCAAAATTTTGACATAACAATTCGGCGTAATCACTGTTTTTATCCCAGCCTTGATGAAAACTGACACTGATTTCTAATTCAGGCAGAAATAGCTGACAGGTGCGTTCAATTTCAGGGCGTAAGGCTTCGGCATAATCGGCACGCCATTGGCTGACTTGGTTAGCAAGATTGACTAGCGCTTTATCCCAAATCTGAATATGTTCATAGTACAAGGCTTGTTGTAAAGCCGCATTGCGTTGCTTTAATAAGCGGTTAAGTTGGCTCCAAACAGGGTGAAAATCATTATGATGATGGAATAGTCCCCAATCTAAAAAAGCACGGCGATAGCTTGGCCCACCGTTGAGCAAAGTCAATCCTTCTGGGGTAATCATTTGCATTGGTAATAAATGGGCAAGATCGGCAATTTTTTTTGCTTCTTCACCGTTAATTTTTACCTGTGTGTTGCCTTGGCGGTGTTTTTGCAATCCCACTGACCACTGATGTTGTTGCTCTTGAATTTTGCCATAAAGGGTGAAGTGAGGCTGTTCGTAAGAAATAATGCGATTTGCTACCGCACTTTTAAAAGAACGTCCGTGAGCAAGATAAAAAATGGCTTCAAGTAAACTGGTTTTACCGCTGCCGTTATTGCCCACTAAAAAGTTAAAGCCGTGGTCAAATTCTAGATCCACGGCGTTTAAATTACGAAAATTTTCAACCGTTAAGCGTGAAATTGCCATATCAATTATAAACGCATTGGCATAATCACATATTCTGCGCTATTGTCATCCACATCTTCAATTAAGCAGCTTGAAGAAGCATCTGTCAATCGCATACGCACTTGTTTGCATTTGAGGGCATTGAGTACATCAAGCAAATAGCTGACATTAAAGCCGACTTCCATTTCTTCGCCGTTGTAGTCGATGTCAATGATTTCTTCGGCTTGCTCTTGCTCCGTATTTGTCGCGGTGATTGTGAGTTGGTTTTCTGCAAGCTGTAAACGTACTGTTCTTACTTTATCATTGGATAAAATTGCGGCACGGGCAAAGGCTTGTTTTAAACTTTCCCATTCGCCTGTCATAATACGTTGCGCATTGCGTGGTAATACGCGACGGTAATCTGGGAAACGCCCATCAATTAATTTAGAGGTAAAAATAATGTGTCCTAAATCAATGCGTAAATTATTTGTACCAATTTGTACGCGAGCTGGCTGATCATTACTTTCTAATAAACGGGCTAATTCTAGCACGCCTTTACGTGGCACAATGACAGAATGAAGCTGTAAATCTTGTTCTAGGGGAATTGTACAAACCGCAAGGCGATGTCCATCTGTTGCAACAGTACGCAATAAGTTACCTTCGGTTTCAAATTTCATTCCATTTAAGAAATAACGCGCATCTTGGTTTGCCATAGAAAATTGAGTGGCATCAATGAGGCGACGTAAGGTGGCTTGTGTGGTGGTAAAATCTACCTCTGCTTGCCAATCAGCTAAATTTGGATATTCCTCAGCTGGAAGGGTTGTTAGATTAAATTTACTTCTACCGCAATGCACTAAGGCACGTTCTTCTTCAAAACTTACCGTAATATCTGAACCATCAGGAAAACTACGGCAAATATCAAGGAATTTTTTAGCGGGTATGGTGAAATGCCCATCTTGTTCAGCACTATTTAACTGTGCTTGGGTGGAAAGTTCCACTTCTAAATCTGTTCCTGTAATGGTTAAAGATTGCCCTTCGATGTGTAGTAACACATTGTTTAACACAGGAATATTAGGGCGACTACTCAATACACCACATACTTGTTGTAAGGGCTTTAACAGGTTTTCTCTTGATACAGTAAATTGCATAGTTTCGTCCTTAAACTGATAAGGTTCGGATTAAATTAGACCAATCTTCTTGAATGCTTGGGTCTTGTTGCTTGAGTTTATCTACACTGCGACAGGCGTGCAAAACAGTAGTATGATCACGATCACCAAAGCTACTGCCAATTTCAGGGAAACTGCGATTAGTCAGTTCGCGTGAAAGTGCCATTGCAATTTGGCGAGGGCGAGCCACCGATCTTGCGCGACTTTTCGATTTAAGATCGGCCACTTTGATACGGTAATATTCTGCCACGATTTTTTGGATATTTTCCACGGTTACTAATTTTTCTTGTAACGCCAGCATATCTTTGAGGGTCTCACGCACAAAATCAATGGTAATCGGTTTGCCCGTAAATTCTGCATTAGCGTGAACACGGTTGAGTGCGCCTTCTAATTCACGTACATTCGTGCGTAATTTTTCGCCGATAAATAACGCCACTTCTTCGGGTAAGCGCATATTTTTTTCTTCTGCTTTTTTCAATAAAATGGCGACACGAGTTTCAAGTTCTGGGGGTTCAATGGCTACGCTTAATCCCCAACCAAAGCGAGATTTTAAGCGATCTTCAATTTTCTCGATCTCTTTTGGATAGCGGTCAGAGGTTAAAATAATTTGCCGACTACTTTCAAATAACGAGTTGAAAATATGGAAAAATTCTTCTTGCGTACCGTCTTTGCCCGCAAAGAATTGAATATCATCAATCAGCAAGGCATCTAAAGTGCGGTAGAATTTTTTGAAGTTTTCCATTTTGTCTTCTTGAAGCGCCCGGACATATTCTTGCATAAAGCGTTCTGCGTGGATATAAATTACGCGTGCTTCTGGTTTTGTGGTTAAAATGCCATTACCTACGGCGTGCAATAAGTGGGTTTTGCCAAGCCCGGTGCCACCGTAAAGAAACAGGGGGTTGGCGCTTTGTTCTCCCGGATTAATTGCCACTTTTTGTGCCACTGCGCGGGCAAGTTGGTTTGATTTCCCTTCGACAAAATTGTCAAAAATATGCTTAGTATTTAAGTTAGAACGATAACTGGCCTTTTGTTCATTCGCTGGTGTGGGTGCAGTATTTGGTGCGATAACAGGCGCAGATGTGCTTCGCGTCGCGGGTTTTGATCCTTCTTGCACTTTTACACTAAAATCTGCATTGCCAGAAAATTGTTGGGCTAAGCGGCTAATTAGTTCAAGATAATGGGTTTCCACCCAGTTTTTAACAAAAACATTGGAAGCATATAACACCATATTGTTTTCACCTACAATATCAGCTTGCAATGGACGTAACCAAGTGCTGAAATCCGTTGGTGAAACTTGATCTTGTAATTGTGAAAGGCAATCCTGCCAAAGCGATGCGAGCGTGGTTTTCATTGTTATTATGTCTTGGTTTATCCGTTAAACATTTGAATAGTCCGCTGAAAAGTGCGGTGAGAATTCGGCTAATTCTACAATAAAGTTGAGAAAAGATCTTTATAAAAGGATCAAAAAAATCGAAAAAGGCTGCTTGAGATTTCTGCCAAAAAAAGTATAATTCTCCCCGCTTTTATGCTTTCAAATAAGAAAAATACAGATTATGTTGTGATTTTTCTTATTCTTATTTGACGAACGGTTCATTTGTGATTACAATTCCGTTCCTTATTTTAGTAACCCTTGTTTCAATTCGTTTTTGGCTATCTAAATGTCAAAGGCAATAATTAAACAATGTTGATTTAGGTAGATTATAATTATGAAACGTACATTTCAACCATCTGTATTAAAACGTAGTCGTACTCACGGTTTCCGTGCGCGTATGGCAACTAAAAACGGCCGTCAAGTTTTAGCTCGTCGTCGTGCTAAAGGTCGTAAGAGTTTATCTGCATAATCCAGCCTTTTGCTGTGATTAAGCTAAACTTTCCTAGGGAGTTACGTCTGCTAACTCCCGCTCAATTCAAATACGTTTTCCAAGATCCACAACGTGCCAGTTCAGCGCAAATTACCATACTTGCTCGCATTAATCAGGAAAATCACCCCCGTCTTGGGCTTGCTGTTGCCAAGAAGCATTTAAAACGCGCCCACGATCGTAATCGCATTAAACGTCTATGCCGTGAACGCTTTCGCTTATTGCAACACCAACTGCCAAATTATGATTTTGTGATTGTTGTTAAACAAGGCATTGGTCAGTTAGATAATCAACAACTATTCAATTTATTGGATAAATTATGGCAACGCCACATTCGCTTGGCTCAAAAATCTTAATTGCGCTTATTCGCTTTTATCAACTGGTAATTAGCCCTTTAATTGGCCCACGTTGCCGATTCACACCAACCTGTTCTTGCTATGGCATTGAGGCATTAAAAACGCACGGTGCGTTAAAAGGTGGTTGGCTTACGTTAAAACGTATATTAAAATGTCATCCTTTACACGCGGGTGGATACGATCCTGTTCCACCAAAGATCAATAACAACAAAGAGAACAAATAATGGATTCAAGACGTAGCCTGTTAGTGCTCGCACTACTCTTTATTTCTTTTCTTGTTTATCAGCAATGGCAAGTGGACTATCATTCACCTAAGCCAGTTGCCACTGAACAAGTTCAGACAACAAATAATCAAAGTGAATTCGCTTCAAATTCGGATCTAACTAACCTTGCACAAGGTAAAGTAATTACTTTAGAAAATGACGTTTTCCGCTTACAAATTAATACATTAGGTGGAGATGTTGTCGGTTCTGAATTATTAAAATATGATGAAACGTTACATTCTAATACGCCATTCATTTTGTTAAAAGATACGCCTGAGCATATTTATATTGCACAAAGTGGTCTGGTTGGTAAAAACGGGATTGATACCAAAGCCGGTCGTGCAAACTACCAAGTAGAGGGAGATACCTTCAAATTGGCAGATGGGCAAAATGAACTTGTTGTCCCTTTCGTGTTTGAAAAAGATGGGGTAACTTATCGCAAAATTTTCGTATTAAAACGTGGTGAATATGATGTGGCAGTGAATTTTGAAATTGCTAACCAAAGCAATCAAGCCATTGAAGTTGAACCTTATGCCCAATTAACCCATACATTGGTTGAAAGCTCAGGCAGTATGGCGATGCCAACCTATACAGGCGGTGCTTATTCTTCTTCTGAAACAAATTATAAAAAATACAGTTTCAAAGATATGGAAGAAAAAGATCTTTCGCTACAAACTAAAGCGGGCTGGGTTGCAATTTTACAACACTATTTCGTTTCTGCTTGGATCCCAAATCAAGATGCAACCCATCAATTTTATTCTACCACCGACAAAGCACGTAACTTAGGCTCAATCGGTTATCGTGGACCAGCTATTGATATTCCATCAGGTGCAACAGAAACCATCACCAGCAAATTATGGACAGGGCCGAAATTACAAAATGAAATGGGACAAGTGGCAAACCATTTAGATCTTACCGTTGATTACGGTTGGGCGTGGTTTATTGCGAAACCCTTATTCTGGCTACTTACCCACATTCACGATTTAGTGAAGAACTGGGGGCTTGCGATTATTTGTGTAACCTTAGTGGTGAAAGGTTTTTTATACCCATTAACTAAAGCACAATACACTTCAATGGCAAAAATGCGTATGCTGCAACCGAAAATCCAAGAAATGCGTGAGCGTTATGGGGAAGATCGTCAGCGTATGAGCCAAGAAATGATGAAATTATATAAAGAAGAAAAAGTAAACCCACTCGGTGGTTGTTTACCAATTTTATTACAAATGCCAATTTTCATCGCCTTATATTGGACATTTATGGAAGCCGTTGAATTACGCCACGCCCCATTCTTCGGTTGGATTCAAGATTTATCAGCACAAGATCCATATTACATCTTGCCTATTTTAATGGGCGTGTCGATGTTTTTATTACAAAAAATGTCGCCAACTCCAGTGGCTGATCCAATGCAGCAAAAGGTAATGACCTTTATGCCAGTGATTTTTACCGTATTCTTCCTATTCTTCCCAGCAGGATTGGTACTCTATTGGTTAGTCTCTAACCTTATCACTATTGCGCAACAACAATGGATTTACCGTGGGTTAGAGAAAAAAGGATTACATTCCCGTAAAAAATAACTTGCTAGCGTAGATAATTGATTTATGGGCGACCCAAGTGTTCGCCCATTTTAGATCAAAAAATCCCTTTAATTCATTGATTTTTTATATAACTGGCTGTTTGAAAAGAACGTTAGTGATTACTTTTAATCTGTAATACAATTATCCCCGTGTAGGGGCGAACCTAAGTGTTCGCCCATTTTAGATCAAAAAATCCCTTTAATTTATTGATTTTGTTATATGACTGGCTGTTTGAAAAGAACGTTAGTGATTGCTTTTAATCTGTAATACAATTATCCCCCTGTAGGGGCGAACCTATGTGTTCGCCCTAGCTATTGAATTGAAAAATTGCCTTATGGTAACGCTTGAATGAACAATGGCAATGGTTGGACGGTAATCAGGAAACAGGTTCACCATTGGTCGAAGAAATCTAATAAAATAAAGATTATTCACCGCACGGCTTATTGTGCTTTTACAAGTATGAGATAATATTTGAGCATTTTTAAAAGTGCGGTCGTTTTTTAGGAAAAATTATGTCAAAAGAAACCATAGTCGCCCAAGCCACCCCGATTGGACGTGGCGGTGTCGGTATTTTACGGGTATCAGGGCCGCTCGCCCAACAAGTGGCTGAGACGGTGCTAGGCAAAAGCCTTAAGCCTCGTATTGCCAATTATTTACCCTTTAAAGATAGCGATGGCACGGTGTTAGACCAAGGGATCGCGCTATTTTTTAAAGCCCCAAATTCTTTCACCGGTGAAGATGTATTAGAGCTACAAGGCCACGGTGGGCAGATTATTTTAGATCTCTTGCTCAAACGCATTTTGCAAGTTAAAGGCGTGCGCTTAGCTCGCCCGGGGGAATTTTCTGAACAGGCATTTTTGAATGATAAATTGGATCTTACCCAAGCAGAGGCGATTGCCGATCTGATTGATGCCACTTCTGAACAAGCGGCACGTTCTGCACTGAAATCCCTCCAAGGGGAATTTTCTAATAAAATCAATCAGCTTGTTGATGATGTCATTTATCTACGCACCTATGTGGAAGCCGCAATTGATTTCCCTGATGAAGAAATTGATTTCTTAGCCGATGGTAAAATCGAAGCCAAATTGCGTGAGATTATTGCTCACCTTGCTGCCGTGCGAGCGGAAGCCAAGCAAGGGGCGATTTTGCGCGAAGGAATGAAAGTGGTGATCGCGGGGCGGCCAAATGCGGGCAAATCTAGCCTATTAAATGCCCTTGCTGGACGTGAAGCGGCGATTGTGACAGATATTGCTGGTACAACCCGAGATGTGCTGCGTGAGCATATTCATATTGACGGAATGCCATTGCATATTATTGATACCGCAGGTTTGCGTGATGCTACCGATGAAGTGGAGCGTATTGGGATTCGTCGTGCGTGGGACGAAATTGAGCAAGCCGATCGCATTATTCTGATGTTAGACAGCACGGATAGCGAAGAAAATCTCGCCCAAGTGCGGTCAGAATTTTTAGCAAAATTGCCGAACAATATCCCTTTGACCATTGTGCGTAATAAAGCGGATTTAAGTGGTGAAGCGGAAACCATTCGCGAACAAAATGGACAAACCTCAATCAGCCTTTCGGCGAAAACACAAGTTGGTGTGGACTTACTGCGTGAACATCTCAAACAATCAATGGGCTATAACACCAGTACAGAAGGTGGTTTTCTTGCACGCCGTCGCCATTTAGAGGCTTTAGAACAAGCGGATATTCACTTGCAAGCAGGACTCATTCAGCTGACGGAGTTTTATGCCGGTGAACTGCTCGCCGAAGAATTGCGAATGGTACAAAATCACCTGAGCGAAATCACAGGACAATTTACCTCTGATGATCTGCTTGGCAATATTTTCAGTTCATTTTGTATTGGTAAATAAGTGAGTGAAAATCAAAGTGCGGTGTGATTTTGCCAATTTTTTAGCTGAAATAGCTTAGCGACAAAATGATAGCTAACACAAATTGAGCGAGTATTTCCTCACTGACAAGCCACAGAGGACTTGAATAAATCAGCGCCATACGGTGTGTATGGCGAAAAATGAAAGAGTACGGAATTTTTAATGCAATTAATTCGAGGGTTAAAACAACTACCAGCCACTTTGCGACAGCAAGGCTGTGCCTTAACGATTGGTAATTTTGATGGGGTGCATTTAGGGCATCAGGCGGTGTTACGCCACTTGCGTGAAAAAGCCACCAGCCTTTCTTTACCAATGGTGGTGATGCTTTTTGAACCACAACCAAGCGAATATTTTATGGCAGATAACGCCCCTCCACGTTTGATGCGGTTGCGTGATAAATTGAGTGCATTGGCTGAATTAGGCGTAGATTATGTGATTCGCATAAAATTTGACCGCACTTTTGCCCAGCTTTCTGCTGAACAATTTATTCAACAATACTTGGTACAGAAACTCAATGTGAAATT
This sequence comes from Avibacterium sp. 21-595, assembly GCF_023611905.1. Taxonomy (NCBI): domain Bacteria; kingdom Pseudomonadati; phylum Pseudomonadota; class Gammaproteobacteria; order Pasteurellales; family Pasteurellaceae; genus Avibacterium; species Avibacterium sp. 21-595. The sequence continues at coordinate 502,327 of NZ_CP091455.1, forward strand.
TTTAAGTATTGGTGATGATTTCCGTTTTGGGGTTGGGCGTACAGGGGATTTTGCTCTGCTACAACAAGCGGGAGAGCAATACGGCTTCCGTGTAGAAGATAATTGCAGTTTTCGTTTAAATGAACAACGTATCAGTAGCACGGCGATTCGACAAGCCCTTGCCGATGATCATTTAGCCCTTGCTAAGCAACTTTTGGGCAAGCCTTATTGCATTTATGGGCGTGTTGTACAAGGCAATAAACTAGGGCGAACTATTGGCTTTCCAACAGCAAATATTCGCTTACAACGCCAAGTTAATCCCGTGAAAGGGGTATATGCAGTAAGAACTAAATTGCCTAATGGTACAGAATATGAAGGGGTGGCAAATATTGGACGTCGCCCGACCATTAATGGGGTTAAACAATTGTTAGAGGTTCATCTATTTGATTTTAAACAAGATATTTATGGACTACCGCTTAAGGTGGAACTGTGTCATAAAATTCGTGATGAAGTCAAATTTCCCTCTTTTGAGGATCTTAAAGCACAAATTGTAAAAGATGTGGACGTGGCGAAGGCGTATTTTCGCCAAGCTAAAAGAACGAGCTAAAGGGCTTAATGTGCGGTAAAAAAGTTATCAAAAAATCACCGCACTTTCATTAGGGATGAATCATAATTCCGCCATTCCTATTCTTTAATATTGTGTTATTTATGCGTATAATGCCAAAGTTATTGTGCATTTAATGCAAGATTTTATTTTATACAACGTGGAAAAAACAAAATGTCGAATGAAAACGTAGATTACAAAAATACGCTAAACCTGCCAGCAACAGGTTTTCCGATGCGTGGTGATCTGGCAAAACGTGAGCCAGCAATGCTAAAAAATTGGTATGAGAAAAAACTTTACGAAAAAATCAGACAATCTGCTCAAGGAAAAAAATCCTTTATTTTGCACGATGGGCCTCCTTATGCTAACGGCTCAATTCATATCGGACACGCTGTAAATAAAATTCTGAAAGACATTATTGTAAAATCCAAAACCGCCGCAGGTTTTGACAGTCCTTATATCCCGGGATGGGATTGCCACGGCTTACCGATTGAATTGAAAGTAGAAGGTTTGGTAGGAAAACCGGGCGAAAAAATTTCTGCTGCACAATTCCGCCAAGAATGCCGTAACTATGCCCGTGAACAAGTGGAAGGGCAAAAGAAAGATTTTATCCGTCTAGGCGTCTTGGGCGATTGGGATAATCCTTATTTAACAATGAATTACGACACTGAGGCCAATATCATTCGCACGCTGGCTAAGGTGGTTGAAAACGGGCATCTTTACAAAGGCTATAAACCTGTGCATTGGTGTTTGGATTGTGCTTCTTCTTTGGCAGAGGCCGAGGTGGAATATGAAGATAAAACTTCTCCGTCTATCTATGTAACATTCCCTGCAACGGATGAAAGTGCGGTGCTAAATAAATTTAATTTAAGCCAAACAGGTAGTGGTGAAGTGGCGGCAGTGATTTGGACAACCACCCCTTGGACATTGCCATCAAACCGTGCCATTGCAGTGAATGCAGAGCTGGTTTATCAATTATTACAATTTGGCAATAAGCGTTTAATTTTAGCGAAAGCGTTGGTCGAAAGCGTGCAAAAAGCCTTAGGCGAAGAAAACGTGAAGGTGCTAGGTGAAGCAAAAGGGGCTGACTTAGAACTTCTCCGTTTTAACCACCCGTTCTATGATTATAGTGTGCCAGTGATTTTAGGCGATCACGTTACCACCGATGGCGGTACAGGTTTAGTGCATACCGCACCAGATCACGGTCAAGACGACTATTTGGTTGGCTTGAAATATGGTTTAGAAATGGCGGCATTAATTAATGATGCAGGCGTATTTAAAGCTGAAACGCCATTTTTTGCGGGTAAAGGCGTGTTCGAAAGCAATGATTTGGTTATTGAAAAACTTACAGAAACAGGTAACTTATTGAAATTAGAAAAAATTCGTCATAGTTATCCGCATTGCTGGCGACACAAAACGCCAATTATTTTCCGTGCGACACCGCAATGGTTTATTGGAATGGAAACAAATGGCTTACGTCCGCAAGCGTTAAGCGAAATCAAAAAAGTACGTTGGATTCCAGATTGGGGGCAAGCACGCATTGAAACTATGGTGGAAAACCGCCCAGATTGGTGTATCTCTCGTCAGCGTACTTGGGGCGTGCCAATGGCGTTATTTATCCATAAAACCACAGAAGAATTGCACCCTCGCACACTTGAACTTATTGAGCAAGTTGCGCAACTCGTGGAACAATCAGGCATTCAAGCGTGGTGGGATCTTGATCCAAAAGATTTGCTTGGTGAAGATGCTGAACATTATAAAAAAGTGCCAGATACCCTTGATGTTTGGTTTGATTCAGGATCAACGTATTCTTCGGTTGTGAAAGCACGTCCAGAATTTAATGGGCAGGAAGCCGATATGTATTTAGAAGGCTCGGATCAGCACCGTGGCTGGTTTATGTCATCATTAATGCTTTCAACTGCAACGGATAACCAAGCCCCTTATAAGCAGGTACTAACCCACGGTTTCACCGTTGATGGCAAAGGGCGTAAAATGTCTAAATCTATCGGTAACATTGTTACCCCACAAGAAGTGATGGATAAATTTGGTGGCGATATTTTACGTTTATGGGTGGCTTCAACGGATTATACCGGGGAAATGTCTGTTTCAGACGAAATCTTAAAACGTGCAGCCGATAGTTATCGCCGTATTCGTAATACCGCACGTTTCCTTTTGGCGAACTTAAATGGTTTTGATCCGAAACGTGATTTAGTGAAACCAGAGGAAATGATCGTGCTAGATCGTTGGGCGGTAGATTGTGCTTTAAATGCACAAAAAGAAATCCAAGAAGCGTATGATAATTATCAATTCCACGCCGTTGTTCAGCGTTTAATGAAATTCTGTTCCATTGAAATGGGATCGTTTTATTTAGATATTATCAAAGATCGTCAATACACCACCAAAGCGGACAGCCTTGCACGTCGTAGCTGTCAAACAGCCTTATGGCATATTGCCGAGGCGCTGGTTCGTTGGATTGCGCCAATTTTATCTTTCACTGCCGATGAAATCTGGCAATATATCCCGGGTGAACGTGCGGAATTCGTGTTTACAGAGGAATTCTATAACGGCTTATTCCCATTAAACGCAGAAGAAACAATGAATGATGCCTATTGGCAACAAGTGTTGAAATTGCGTGATGAAGTAAACCGTGTGTTAGAGCAAGCCCGTGCAGATAAAACCATTGGTGCCGCATTGGAAGCAGAAGTAACCCTTTATGCCAACGATGAATACGCGAAGATCTTATCGCAACTTGAAAATGAATTGCGTTTCGTCTTAATCACGTCAAAAGCCCAAGTCAAACCATTGGCTGAAGCCGATGTTGAAGGGGGCGAGGTAGAAGGCTTTAAGGTGAAAGTGGTGCGTTCTGCAAATGAAAAATGCCCACGTTGTTGGCACTATTCTGATACCATTGGTACAAACCCAGCACACCCGACGCTGTGTTCGCGCTGTGTTGAAAATGTCGATGGCAAAGGCGAAGTCAGACGTTTTGCGTAAAAATTCATAAAAATTCCACCGCACTTTGATTTGCTGAAATCATAAAGTGCGGTGATTTTTTCGCAAATTTTTATTTAACATAATTGAATTTGTAGGGCGAGTTGATCCGTCCGCCCTGTTGCTATTCAAATCGGGCGCACACATAGGTGCGCCTCTACATTTGGAAACTACGATTTATATTAAATTTGTAGGGGCGGACCGATGTGTCAGCCGGTGTCGATATCCAAATTGGGCGCACACATAGGTGCATCCCTACATTTGGAAACTACGATTTATATTAAATTTGTAGGGGCGGACCAATGTGTCCGCCCGTGTCGATAGCCCAGCTGAACGCACGTATAGGTGCGTTCCTACATTTGTAAACAATCTACATTTTGGAGCAAATAGATGTCAAAATCTAAATCAGGTTTATTATTTCTCTGGCTAAGTGCAGTGGCGTTTTGTTTAGATTTATTGACTAAATATTTCGTGGTCAGTCATTTTGAGCTATATGAAAGTATCCAAATTTTGCCTATTTTTAACCTCACCTATGTGCGAAATTATGGTGCGGCATTTAGTTTTTTAGCGGATCATTCAGGCTGGCAGAAAAGTTTTTTCATCTTACTTGCCATTGGGATTTCCGCAATACTCACGGTTTTCTTAGCAAAAAATAAAGCGAGCCAACGCTTACAAAATACCGCCTATGCGTTAATTATTGGTGGGGCATTAGCCAATATGACTGATCGGGCTTATCACGGCTTTGTGGTGGATTTTTTTGATTTCTACTGGCAACAATGGCATTATCCCGTGTTTAATGTAGCGGATATTGCTATTTGTATTGGCGCGGCATTGCTTGCTATTGATGCGATTAAAAATAATGAGAAAAAAACGGAGAAAGCCAAGTGAAAATTATTTTAGCCAACCCACGTGGCTTTTGTGCTGGGGTAGATCGTGCAATTAGCATTGTCGAATTAGCCTTAGAAATTCACGGTGCGCCGATTTATGTGCGCCACGAAGTGGTACATAACCGCTTTGTGGTTAATGGATTGCGTGAACGTGGCGCCGTGTTTGTAGAAGAATTAGATGAAGTGCCAGATGGTGCTATCGTCATTTTTTCCGCCCACGGCGTTTCTCAAGCTGTTCGTCAAGAAGCCAAAAGACGTGCGTTGAAAGTCTTTGATGCGACTTGTCCGTTAGTAACCAAAGTGCATATGCAAGTGGCACGAGCTAGCCGAAAAGGTACTAAAGCTGTGCTAATCGGACACGAAGGCCACCCAGAAGTAGAAGGTACAATGGGGCAATATGATAATGCAGAAGGCGGAATTTATTTGGTGGAAGATGTGGAAGACATTGCAAAATTAGCCTTAACAAAGGATGATGACATCACTTTTATGACGCAAACCACCCTTTCTATTGATGATACCAGTGAAGTGATCGCCGCGTTGAAAGAGAAATATCCCGCTATTCAAGGACCGCGTAAAAATGATATTTGTTATGCCACCACCAATCGCCAACAAGCGGTAAGAGAATTAGCTAAGATGGCGGATTTAGTCATCGTAGTTGGCTCAAAAAACTCTTCAAATTCCAACCGCTTAGCAGAACTTGCCACAAGAATGGGGGTAACGGCTCAATTGATTGATGATGCTAATGATATTGACATTGCTTGGCTCAAAGAGGTCTCCACCATAGGCATTACCGCCGGCGCTTCTGCGCCAGAAGTGCTAGTGCAATCTGTGGTAAATCGCTTAAAAGAACTAGGTGTAACGCAAGTAGAAGAGCTGCAAGGCTGCGAAGAAAACACCGTGTTTGAAGTACCAAAAGAGCTGCGAATTAAAGAGGTGCATTGATCCTCAATCCGTTACGAAACCACTTATAGGATAAGTGGTTTTTTTATCGCTAATCAAAATTAAGAATGATACCCTCACCTTCTTATTATCGTTAGTTGAAATCATTATTTCATATCAGTTGTAACTTATTGTCTTATTTATTTGAAAGGTAAGTGATGTGTATTTTGCGTATAATCTATGTGCTTGTCTTTTTTCTTTTTATTATTCTATTTTAAAATGAGACCGCATAAGCTGATTTTTATGATGCTAATGTTCCTTACTATACGATAAAAATATTTTTAGATCTTCATCACACTTCCTTATTTTGTTCTTTGCATTCCCTATTTTTTAGGCGTAAAAAGAAGATACTCAAAATGAGTTATCAAGGAGTGTACTATGCCAAATATTGTGTTAAATCGAATTGATGAGCGTTTAATCCACGGGCAGGTTGGGGTGCAGTGGGTTGGTTTTGCGGGAGCTAATTTGGTGCTGGTTGCTAATGATGAAGTGGCCGAAGATCCAATGCAACAAAACCTAATGGAAATGGTATTAGCGGAAGGGATCGATGTGCGTTTTTGGCCATTACAAAAGGTGATTGATAATATCTATCGCGCAGCGGATAGGCAAAAAATCTTGCTTGTGTGCAAAACACCGAGTGATTTTTTAACCTTAGTGCAAGGAGGGGTACCCATTGACAAAATCAACGTAGGCAATATGCATTATGAGGAGGGCAAAACGCAGATCCATAAAACCGTATCCGTAAATGAGAAAGACAGAGCGGCATTTGAACAGCTACGTCAGCTTGGTGTGCTGTGTTTTATCCAAGGTGTACCAACAGAAGAGGCAATAGATTTATTTAAATTATTGTAAGAAAGAAGAGAGGAAACGATGGAAATTGGACTTTTACAGGCACTCTTATTGGGTGTACTCGCATTTTTTGCAGGTCTTGACCTCTATAATGGTTTAACACATTTTCATAGACCCGTTGTATTAGGACCTATTGTAGGGGCGATTTTAGGGGATTTGCAAACAGGGATCTTAGTTGGCGGTACCCTAGAATTAGTCTGGATGGGGCTTGCACCATTGGCAGGTGCGCAACCACCCAATGTGATTATCGGCACTATTGTGGGAACTGCATTTGCCATCACGACGAAAACCGATCCGAAAGTTGCGGTTGGTGTGGCAGTGCCTTTTGCTATTGCGGTACAAATGGGAATCACCTTTCTGTTCTCTGTTATGTCAGCGGTGATGTCTCGTTGTGATCAAATGGCGGAAGAAGCGAATCTCAAAGGTATTGATTATGTGAACTATCTTGGTTTGTTAGTGCTAGGTACGTTCTATTTCTTTTGTGCGTTCTTACCCACTTATTTTGGGGCGGAATATGCAGGGAAAATCATTGCAATGTTGCCAAAAGAAGTGATTGACGGCTTGGGTGTTGCTGGAGGCATTATGCCGGCCATCGGGTTTGCAGTATTGATGAAAATTATGATGAAAAATGCCTATATCCCTTATTTTATTCTCGGTTTTGTGGGGGCAGCTTGGCTTAAGCTTCCTGTGTTAGCGATTGCTGCAGCAGCAGTTGCAATGGCTCTCATTGACTATATGCGTAAGGGGAATACTGAAACGAAAGCAACGCCAAAAGAGGAGTTTCAAGATGGAATCTAAAGCACGTCAAAACGTACAAAATGATAATGTGTACGAAGATCAAACAATGGGAAAAGAACTGACTAAAGCTGATATTAATACGATGGCGTGGCGTTCTTTATTACTTCAAGCCTCTTTCAATTATGAGCGTATGCAAGCAGCAGGTTGGTTATATGGAATTAGCCCTGCATTGAAAAAAATTCATACTAACAAAGCGGATTTAAGTAAGGCAATGAAAGGGCATTTGGGCTTTTTTAATACCCATCCATTCCTTGTTACATTCGTTATGGGAATTGTGCTGGCAATGGAGCGCTCCAAACAGGAAGTAAACGCCATTCAAAGTACAAAAATTGCAGTGGGTGCACCCTTAGGCGGCATTGGGGATGCCTTATTTTGGTTTACCTTGCTACCCATTTGTGGCGGGATCGGTGCAAGCCTTGCTTTACAAGGTTCGATCCTTGGAGCGATTTTCTTCTTTGTCGTATTCAATATCGTGCATTTCGGTTTACGTTTTGGTTTAGCACATTATGCCTACAAAATGGGGGTTGCGGCTATTCCAACCATTAAAGCTAACACGAAAAAAGTGTCGCACGCCGCATCAATGATTGGTATGACTGTGATTGGGGCATTAGTTGCCACTTACATTCGTTTCCAAACTAGCGCAGAAATCACCGCAGGCGATGCCGTGGTGAAAGTGCAAGCGGATGTGCTTGATAAACTTATGCCAGCTTTCTTGCCGTTGGTGTACACCTTATTGATGTACTACTTGGTGAAACGTAATTGGTCGCCATTACGCTTAATTATTCTCACCGTCGTCATTGGTATTGGCGGACGTTTTGCGGGTATTTTATAAAATGAGTGATGACAAATGCCGAGTATTTGCTCGGCATTTTTTATCAATAAGGAGAAAAAGATGACAACCTTGATCGTGAGCGGACACGGACATTTCGCCACAGGGCTACAAAGTGCGCTGGAGCAAATTATTGGGCAATATCCAAAGGTGGCCTTTTTTGATTTTGATGATAAGCAAATCACGCCAGAACAATTACGCCAAAATATCGAACAATATCTTAATGCGGAGCAGGAAAGTGCGGTGCTTTTTTGTTGTGATATTTTAGGGGGCACGCCATTTCGCCAATGTGCAATGATTGCACAACAGTTTGAGCACGCAGAGGTGATTGTTGGCACGAATTTACAAATGCTGATTGAAACCATAATGGCAAAGGATGAACTGACATTTCCAGAATTGGTGGCGCAAGCCCTAGCCAGTGCAAATCAAGGCATCACGACCCTTTCAGCACAACAAAAAATAAAAAGAACGGCTCGCGTGGAAGATGAGGGGATTTGAAGCTATATCTCATACCAAATTTTATTCACAAATAATGTTACCAAGCCCGATGGTGTATGGACTTTCACTTCATCATCGACTTCTTTGCCAATCAATGCGCGAGCTACGGGGCTGTCGATGGAAATCCAATTCTTAGCTGGATCAAATTCATCGCAGCCCACGATACGGTATTGATTTTCCTCGCCATTTTCATTTTCAAGGCTGACCCAAGCACCAAAAAAAATTTTGCCTTCTTGTCTTGGGTGATAATCCACAATCTGTAACACTTCTAAACGTTTTGTCAAAAAACGCACACGGCGATCAATTTCACGTAAACGGCGTTTACCATAAATATATTCGGCATTTTCACTACGATCGCCTAACGCAGCAGCATCAGAAACCGCTTGAGTAACTTTTGGGCGCTCTTCTTTCCATAGAAATTTTAATTCTTGATCTAATTTATTCCAGCCACTGCGTGTGATGTAGTTTGATTTTGGCATTTTGCTATTCCTTTACCTTTGAATGGATAAAACTTATTTATCAAATGGATTCAATAATTTTACGCCCATACGCGAGAAATTTGCGGTATTTCGTGTAACCAGCGTCAGACCATATTGAATAGCGCTGGCAGCAATCCAAGCGTCATTCTCAGGACAATGATCGGGAATGTGTAAGGTAGCACAAATTTTCGCTGTTTTATCATCAAGATGAAGGATACGATTTGAAAAGCCTGTCTTTATCGTATGTTCAAACCATTGACGGAGTATTTTTCCTTGCCAAGGATCTTTACGTTCTTTGGCTAAAATGCCACGTTCCAATTCCATCATTACGATAATATTCGTATAAATTTGTTGTTCATTAATTCCAGATAACCAATTAATGACCCCTTGGTTGGCTTTACCACTTTTAATTTTACGAATTTCACTTAATACATTGGTGTCAATAAAATACATTTTTCCCTCATTCATCAAACTCAAGCGGCGTGCGTTGCTTTATTGAACGAGGTGGAATGTCTAACTCAATATCCGCCTCATCTTGTGGCGTTAATGCCTCTAAAGCATTACGGGGAGAATGAGATTGCAACATTTTCTGGTAATCTGCATAGCTCATTAGTACATAAGTGGGTTCACCGCGATTTGTTACAATAACAGGCGCGATTTGTGCCGCTTTTTGTGCCTGATTGAGATGCTGGTTAAATTCTCGGCTAGTCATAATCGTCATTTGTATCTCCTTGTAGCAAGGTTTCTACAATTTAGTGTAAAAGTAAAAAAATAACAAGAAAAATTGTAGGCTAACTTTATGAGCAAAGAAACATTTGAGCAAAGCCCATAAAACCAGTATCCTATGACGAATTTTTACTTTTACTAATGAATAAACGCCAATGTTAAATCAACAAATTTCACAGATCATTGCCGCTGAATTAACGGTGCAACCACAGCAAATTCTTGCAGCCATTCAATTATTAGATGAAGGCAATACCATTCCTTTTATTGCGCGTTATCGTAAAGAGGTCACTGGTGGCTTAGATGACACTCAATTACGCCATTTTGAAACGCGCTTGATTTATTTGCGTGAGTTAGAAGATCGCCGTCAAACGATTTTAAAATCTATTGAAGAACAGGGCAAATTAACGGACGAATTACGCAACCAAATCCAACAAACTCAAAGCAAGACGGAGTTAGAAGATTTATATTTGCCGTACAAGCCGAAACGCCGTACCAAAGGGCAAATCGCCATTGAAGCAGGGCTTGAACCGCTGGCTGATCGTTTATGGAATGATCCAAACCAAGATCCGGAAACCGCAGCAAGTGCTTATATTGATGCGGAAAAAGGCTTTGCCGATAGCAAGGCGGTGTTAGATGGCGCACGTTATATTTTAATGGAACGCTTTGCGGAAGATGCCCAATTATTGGCGAAAGTGCGTCAGTATTTACAACAAAGTGCGGTGTTAATTTCTAAAGTTTTAGAGGGCAAAGAACAAGAAGGCGAAAAATTCCAAGATTATTTTGATCACCAAGAGCTTTGGCATAATGTGCCTTCTCACCGCGCTTTGGCAATGTTCCGTGGACGCAATGAAGGCATTTTACAGTTAAGTTTAAATGCGGATCCCGAACAAGAAGAAGGGGCGCGTCAAAGTTATTGCGAGGAAATTATTCGTCAGCATCTGGGCGTACATTTTAACCAACAGCCAGCGGACAAATGGCGTGAGCAGGTGATAAGCTGGACGTGGCGGATTAAGGTTTCACTCCATTTAGAAACGGAATTAATGAGCCAATTGCGTGAAAAAGCAGAAGATGAGGCAATCAATGTATTTGCTCGAAATCTTACCGCACTTTTAATGGCGGCACCTGCCGGAGCAAAAAACACAATGGGGCTAGATCCCGGTTTGCGGACAGGGGTAAAAGTGGCAGTTGTGGATAATACGGGTAAATTATTGGCAACGGATACGGTTTATCCACACACAGGACAAACGGCAGCAGCAATGGCAAGCCTTTATCAATTAATCGAACGCCATAATGTGGAACTGATTGCTATTGGTAATGGTACGGCATCAAGAGAAACGGAGCGTTTTGCTAAAGAGGTGGTAAAACAAATTTCAGGGCAAAAACCACAAACAGTGGTCGTCAGTGAAGCGGGAGCTTCCGTGTATTCTGCATCAGAATTAGCCGCACAAGAATTTCCACAGCTTGATGTATCTTTACGGGGCGCGGTGTCTATTGCGCGCCGTTTGCAAGATCCATTGGCAGAATTGGTGAAAATTGAGCCGAAAGCCATTGGCGTGGGGCAATACCAGCACGATGTCAATCAAACTCAACTGGCGCGTAAATTAGATGCAGTGGTGGAAGATTGTGTAAATGCGGTGGGCGTGGATCTCAATACCGCCTCTGTACCGTTGCTTTCTCGCGTAGCAGGAATGACCAAAACGCTCGCGCAAAATATCGTGCAATTTCGTGATGAAAATGGCCGTTTTGAAAACCGCGAAGAGCTGAAAAAAGTTTCTCGTTTAGGGCCAAAAGCCTTTGAACAATGCGCGGGCTTTATGCGTATTTCAGCCGGGCAAAATCCTCTTGATGCGTCAGGTGTTCACCCAGAAACCTATCCCGTGGTAGAAAAAATCTTGCAAGCAACTCAGCAATCCATTCAAGATTTAATGGGCAACGCCAGTGCGATTCGTCAGTTAGATGCAAAACAATTTATTGATGAACAATTTGGTTTACCAACGGTGCAAGATATTTTCAAAGAATTAGAAAAACCGGGACGTGATCCGCGTGGCGAGTTTAAAACGGCCACCTTTATGGACGGTGTGGAAGAAATCAGTGATTTGAAAGTAGGAATGATCCTTGAAGGCACGGTAACCAATGTAACCAATTTTGGGGCGTTTGTGGATATTGGTGTTCATCAAGATGGGCTTGTGCATATTTCTTCGCTTTCCAATAAATTTGTTGAAGATCCGCACGATGTGGTGAAGACCGGTGATATTGTAAAAGTGAAAGTCTTGGAAGTGGATGTGGCCCGCAAGCGTATCGCCTTAACGATGCGTTTAGATGAACAAGCAGGGGATAACGCAGAAAATAATGAAAAAAATCACCGCACTTTAGTAGCAAAAAATCCTCGTAGTCCACAGCCACAGCGTAAACCACAAAATAATAGTGCAATGGGTAATGCCTTTGCCGATGCGTTGAAAAACTGGAAAAAATAAAGGGAAAGTTGAATGACAAAAAATACCTTTATTATTGGGTTTATGCTTTTTGCGATTTTTTTTGGTGCGGGAAATCTGATTTTCCCGCCTAAATTAGGCTTTGAAACAGGAACGGCATTTTTGCCTTCTATTTCAGGCTTTGTGCTAACTGGCGTGGGCTTGCCATTGCTTGGTATTATTGTGAGCGCTTTTTACCGTGGTGGATATATTGTCGCATTAAGGCAAATTCATCCGTGGTTTTCTGTGCTGTTTTTGGTTTCCATTTCCCTTGCAGTTGGGCCTTTTTTTGCCGGACCAAGAACCGGCGCAATGTCTTATGAAATGGTGATGATTCCCTTTCTTAAAGAAGCTGATAGCCTTTCTCAATTGTTATTTACTTTTGTATATTTTATGCTCAGCTTATGGTTGAGCCTAAATCCGTCTAAAATGGTGGAGCGTATAGGCTCTATTCTCACGCCAGTATTGTTGCTTGCGATAATTGCTTTAGTGGTAAAAGCGGGGATAATGCTGGTTGGGAAAACACCTTTGTCAATGCCGACTGTTGCAAGTCATACGGATTTCTTCAATGGAGCAATTAACGGCTATTTAACGATGGATGCATTGGCTTCCATCGCATTTTCTACGATGGTGTTAGGGGCGATCAAATCCAGTGCGGTAAAAACCGTTTCATTACAAAAACAAACCATTTTTGCCGCAATAATCGCCGGTATTGCCTTGGCATTGATTTATATTTCCCTTGGCTGGGTAGGCAATCACTTAATGATTAGCCCTGACGTGCTGGCACAGTTACAGCAAAATAAGCAGGATCTTGGTACTTATATTTTAAATCAGGTTACGACAATGGCTTTTGGTGAGCTAGGGCGAATGGTACTGAATATCATTGTATCGTTGGCTTGTTTGACTACCGCGGTAGGGCTGTGTGCTTCGGTTAGTAGTTATTTTCACCAACAATTTCCGCGATTTTCTTACCGCACTTATGCCATCTTATTTTGTCTGATTAGCTTTGTGATCGCCAATCTTGGCTTGAAAGAAGTGATTGGGCTTTCTTTGCCTGTGTTGATGATTTTATACCCTATTACCATTACGGTGATTTTGCTGTTGCTACTGAATTTATTTTTGCCAATGCCGATCTTGGCTCACCGCTTAGCGATTGGTTTGGTGACATTGGTGTCGATTTTATCCGTGCTAGGTTCAGGCAAAATTGATTTGCTCGACCAACTTCCACTTAAGCCTTATTCCATAGAATGGCTACCTTTTGCATTTGTGGGCTTGGTGGCAGGATATTTGTTAGCTAAATCAAAAGAAAAAGTGATTTTTCCGATTAAATCAGAATAAACAGAAGGCGGTATCTCCGCCTTTTTCTTGTTTAATTTTCTGGTACAGCTTCGCCTTCTAGCGGTAAATCAGCTTGTTCCCACCCCATAAAGCCACCCTGCATACTATATACGTTATCGTAGCCTTGCTCGATAAGAAACGCACCTACATTGCGGCTGCTAATACCGTGATAACAGCTCACGATGATAGGATCATCATAATCTACTTTTTGTTGAAATTCGCCATAGCTTTGATTCGTCAAGTGAAAAGCCCCTTTTGGGTGGCTATGCGTAAAACGAGGGAAATCGCGAATATCCACCAACGTGGCATTTTCTTCATTCATCATTTGCCAAGCTTGCTGTGGTGTGATTTCTTTAAGTGCGGTCATTTTTTTCCTTGCTTTTAGCGGTGAATAAAAGAATAAAACGCTATCTTATTGATATAGATCAATTTGTTCAAGACCTTTTCCCTTTTTTCAAGTAAAATAACCGCACTTTTGATTTAGCTAATTTAGGACTATGCCACAACTTTCGGAAAAACTGACTGCTTACGCACAATTAATGCGTTTTGACAAACCCATTGGCACATTATTGTTATTGTGGCCAACACTTTGGGCATTGTTTTTGGCAGAGAAAAGCATTCCGCCTGTTTCGGTGTTAATCGTTTTTGTCCTTGGCGTCATCATTATGCGTGCCGCCGGTTGTGTAATCAATGATTATGCCGATCGCCATATTGATGGCAAAGTGAAACGCACTTCACAACGCCCTTTGGCAACAGGAAAAGTCAGCGAGAAAGAGGCGAAATTACTTTTTGCCGGGCTTATTTTCTGCGCTTTTATTTTGGTGCTATTTTTGAATTATTACGCGATTGGTTTGTCATTTATTGCCGTCTTGTTAGCCTTTATTTATCCCTTTATGAAGCGTTATACCCATCTTCCCCAGTTTTTCTTAGGGGCAGCTTTCGGCTGGTCTATTCCAATGGCTTATGGCGCATTAATTGAACAACTTCCTTTGGAATGTTGGTTATTATTTATTGCCAATCTTGCTTGGACAGTGGCTTATGACACCCAATATGCAATGGTGGATCGTGATGACGATTTACGAATTGGGGTGAAATCCACGGCGATCTTATTTGCGCAATATGACAATAAAATCATTGCATTATTGCAATCTATTGCTTTGGGGCTGTTGGTTATTATCGGCTACCAATCTCATTTGCATTACAGCTATTTTATTGTACTTGCGCTAACCGCACTGCTTTTTATTTATCAATGTAAACTCACCCGTCATCGTCGTCGTGAAGACTGCTTTAACGCCTTTCTTAATAATAATTATGTGGGATTAGGCATTTTTCTTGCTTTTCTTATGGGAATCGCTGGGACAGCATTTTTCTAAAAGAAATACAGATTATTATCTTGAAATTTAAATTTTTGCCCTAACCTTATAGCCATCTCTTTTAGCTAAAAAAGGAAAAAGTATGACCACAATAGTAAGTGTTCGTCGCAACGGGAAAGTTGTTGTCGGTGGCGATGGCCAAGTCTCTCTCGGCAATACGGTAATGAAAGGCAATGCCCGTAAAGTTCGCCGTTTATATAATAACAAAGTGTTAGCAGGATTTGCTGGAGGAACAGCAGATGCCTTTACCTTATTTGAATTATTTGAGCGTAAATTGGAAATGCACCAAGGGCATTTACTAAAAAGTGCGGTGGAATTAGCGAAAGATTGGCGGACAGATCGTGCGTTACGCAAGTTAGAAGCGATGCTTATTGTCGCCGATGAAAAAGAAAGTTTAATTATTACGGGGATTGGTGATGTGGTTCAGCCAGAAGAAGATCAAATTCTGGCGATTGGTTCAGGCGGCAATTATGCGATGTCTGCGGCACGTGCGTTAGTACAAAACACCGATCTTTCTGCCCGTGAAATCGTAGAAAAATCACTCAAAATTGCTGGCGATATTTGCGTTTATACCAACACAAATTTCACCATTGAAGAATTGCCATAATGGCGTGGCTTTATTTAGTTTGTGCCGGCTTGCTTGAAATTGGCTGGCCAATTGGACTAAAAATGGCCACTCAACCCAATAAAGTGGTGCTAGGTTCATTACTTGCCGTTGTTTTTATGGTGGGCAGTGGATTATTACTTTACCTTGCACAACGGACTATCCCAATGGGAACCGCCTATGCGGTATGGACAGGAATCGGTGCTGCTGGTGCGTTTATCGTTGGCGTGCTTTGTTACAATGATGCACTCACATTTTGGCGAGCATTGGGAGCAATAATGATTGTAAGTGGTGTTATTGTACTTAAATTAGCATCACATTAATTCCATTTATTCATACTATAAATGGCTTATCAAAAAGGATTAAATTATGTCTGAAATGACCCCTCGTGAAATTGTTTCTGAATTAGATCAACATATTATCGGACAAGCTGATGCCAAAAGAGCCGTGGCAATCGCATTGCGTAATCGCTGGCGTAGAATGCAATTACAAGAGCCATTACGCCACGAAGTAACACCAAAAAATATTTTAATGATCGGGCCTACTGGGGTGGGGAAAACGGAAATTGCCCGCCGTTTAGCAAAATTAGCCAATGCGCCTTTCATTAAAGTGGAAGCCACCAAATTTACCGAAGTGGGCTATGTCGGGAAAGAAGTGGATTCGATCATTCGTGATCTAACCGACAGTGCGATGAAATTAGTTCGTCAGACAGAAATTGAAAAAAATCGTTTCCGTGCAGAAGAAGCGGCAGAAGATCGCATTTTAGATGCACTCTTACCACCAGCGAAAAACCAATGGGGTGAAGTGGAAAATCACGATACCAATAGCAGTACTCGTCAAGTATTCCGCAAAAAATTACGTGAAGGACAGCTTGATGATCGTGAAATTGATATTGATGTTGCTGCCCCTTCAATGGGCGTTGAAATTATGGCGCCACCGGGAATGGAAGAAATGACAAGCCAGTTGCAATCAATGTTCCAAAATCTTTCCAGTGGCAAAACCAAAACTCGCAAAATGAAAATTAAGGACGCATTCAAAGCCCTTGTTGATGATGAAGCGGCGAAATTAATTAACCCAGAAGATCTGAAACAAAAAGCAATTGAAGCGGTAGAGCAAAACGGTATTGTGTTTATTGATGAAATCGACAAAATCTGTAAAAAAGGCGAATACAGTGGTGCAGATGTTTCCCGTGAAGGCGTACAGCGTGATTTATTGCCATTAGTTGAAGGCTCAACGGTTAGCACCAAACACGGAATGGTAAAAACCGATCATATTTTATTTATTGCCTCTGGCGCATTCCAAGTGGCACGTCCTTCTGATCTCATCCCTGAATTACAAGGTCGTTTGCCAATTCGCGTAGAACTTTCGGCACTAAGTGCGGAGGATTTTGAGCGAATTCTTACTGAACCAAACGCCTCTCTAACAGAGCAGTATAAAGCGTTAATGGCAACAGAAGGCGTAAACATCACCTTTACCCAAGATGCAATTAAGAAAATTGCTGAAGCGGCTTTCCGTGTAAACGAAAAAACGGAAAACATCGGTGCGCGTCGCTTACATACGGTGATGGAACGCTTAATGGATAAAATCTCGTTTAATGCCAGCGATATGAATGGTGAGCAGGTAGTCATTGATGGCGCTTATGTTGCAGAGGCCTTAGGCGAAGTGGTAGAAAATCAAGATTTAAGTCGTTTTATTCTGTAATACACTGATCGTATAAACGGATAAAGAGCGGTAGAAAATTTCAAGATTTTTTACCGCTCTTTATTATTTTCGGCATAATTAAATTGAATTCGCCATAGCGAGAAATTCCTCTTCGGTTAAAATCTTGACGCCTAATTCAAGGGCTTTGTTGAGTTTTGAACCTGCGTTATCGCCTGCGATCAAATAATCCGTTTTGGCAGAGACACTGCCTGTTACTTTACTGCCGAGTTGTTGCAATAAGGCTTTGGCATCATTGCGTGCCATTTGGGTGAGTGTGCCAGTGAGTACCACGGTTTTACCTTTTAGTGGATTTTCGCCCACTTCTTGCACTTGCACATCGTCCCAGTGTATGCCTTGGTTGATAAGATCATTCACCACATCTACATTATGCTGCTCACGCCAGAAGACAAAAATACGGTTTGCCACAACTTCACCAACATCTGGAACTTCTTGGAGTTGTGCGATCTCTGCCTGTTTAATGGCATCCAGATTTTTGAAATGATTGGCGAGATTTTGCGCGGTCGCTTCTCCAACATCTCGAATGCCTAAGGCAAAAATAAAGCGTGCAAGCGTGGTATTTTTGGCTTTTTCTAAGCTATTTAACGCATTTTCTGCCGATTTTGCCCCCATACGTTCTAAACGCATTAAGGTTACTTCATCTAATTTAAACAGATCCGCTGGGGTATGAATAAGCTCACGATCTACCAGCTGCTCAATCAGTTTTGCGCCCACACCATCAATATCCATTGCTTTACGAGAAACGAAGTGTTTGAGTGCTTCTTTACGTTGTGCCTCGCAGAATAAGCCACCGGTGCAACGTGCTACGGCTTCGCCATCAATACGCACGATCACAGAACCACATACAGGACAATGGCTTGGAAAAATAATGGGTTTGGCATCGGCTGGACGACGATCTGCCACTACGCCAATAATTTGTGGGATCACATCACCAGCGCGACGAATAATGACCGTGTCGCCAATAGCGATATTCAAACGTTCGATTTCATCGCCATTATGTAAGGTTGCATTGCTGACGGTAACCCCGCCAACAAAGACCGGTTCAAGTTTTGCCACTGGCGTGATCGCACCCGTTCTGCCCACCTGAAATTCCACATCATTTAGCACGGTGAGTTCTTCTTGCGCGGGGAATTTATAAGCAATTGCCCAACGTGGTGCTTTGGAAATAAAGCCAAGCTGTTCCTGCAATGCAATATCGTTAATTTTCAACACCGTACCATCAATGTCGTAGCCTAAATGAGGGCGTTTTTCTGCCATAGTGCGGTAGAATTTCAGCACATTTTCGACACCATTACAGCGTTCAATTTCTTTATTAATAGGAATACCGATAGATTTTAGCCATTGTAGGCGATCAAAATGGGTATTAGGTAGCGACACGCCTTCGGCAACGCCAATACCATAAGCATTCAGCATTAATGGGCGTTGGCGAGTGATTTTGGGATCAAGCTGACGCAATGAGCCTGCTGCCGCATTGCGAGGATTGGCAAAGGTTTTTTCCCCTTTGGCTAACGCCATTTCATTGAGTTTTTCAAAACCTGCTTGTGGCATAAACACTTCACCGCGAACTTCCAAACGTGTGGGGGGATTGTCAGTTAAAAGTTGCAAAGGAATATTGCGAATGGTACGAATATTCGCCGTGATGTCCTCTCCAGTCGTTCCATCGCCACGGGTGGCGGCTTGGGTGAGGATACCATTTTCATACAAAATACTTACCGCTAAACCATCTAATTTGGGTTCACAACAGAAGGTTAATGGATCGGGCAACACGCCCAAACGATCTTGAATACGTTTTACAAAGGCAGTAAATTCCTCATCAGAAAATGCGTTATCTAAGGACAGCATTGGAATTTCGTGGGTTACCTGAGCAAAGCCCGAAAGCGGTTTTGCCCCCACGCGTTGGGTGGGCGAATGGCTATCCGCAAATTCAGGATATTCCTGTTCTAATTGTTTAAGTTTTTTAAATTTTTTGTCATATTCATAATCAGATATTCTTGGGGCATCTAGTACATGATATTCGTATTCTGCACGCATCAATTTCTTTTTTAATAGTTTGATTTCTCTTCTTATACTTTCTAAATTTGCTTTTTTCATTGTAACTTTCCTTCTAAAAAATCATCGCACTGTTGTTTTACCACAAGGCAAATAATTAAGGCGGACACTTTGGCCCGCCATTTGCGATAAAAGAAAGTGCGGTGCTTTTTTCTGTCTTTTTAAGCACTCACTTTGGCGAAATACGTTTTTTCCGCATTGTCATCAAAAATTTCTTGTTTATCGGTAAGTACAAAACCACCCAGTTCTTCGGCAATGGTTTTGGCAGCACGGATCATCATTCGCAAATTGACTAAATCATTACCGTGCGACGGTAGTTGCATAAATAACGCAATGCCGACTGTGTAGAAATCTGCCATATTGTTTGGATCAAACGTACCGGGCTGTTGAATATTTGCTGCACTGAATAGCACAGGGCTTGCAACGCTGAGATCCAAATGGCGGTGGTAAATTTGTTGATGTCCAAAAAGAAAACCAAGGTCATCAAGCACTTTGGCTAACTCCGCCCCATTAAAATCACGATTTTCTGGTGAGACGACATAGAGCATTAGAAAATCTGCTGCTTGCGTGGTCTGTTCTTCTTCCACTTGTGGTGTTGGCGTGTTTTCTGCGACTTCCTCAAATTCGATGGTTGGACGTTCACGTTCAATTTGAAGGTGAGTTTCAGACGCGCTAGCTAGCACCTCAGATAATTTGTGTTCGGCGTGAATTCCTTCATCAGTATTGAGCGTTGCTTCAATTTCGGAGATGGTTGCCGTTGCCAAATGTTGGGGTGTTTGATAGTTCACAACTGGCTCAACACTGGCTTGAATGGGTTCTGGCTCATTTGGCAAGCTAATTTTAATTTGATTAATTGCCTGCTCTACATTTTGAGATTCTTCTCGTTGCGGTGTTGAAAAGGTATATTGTTCAGCCTCAAAATCTAAATGCTGTTGGGCTGGCTGAAGGTTTTCAGGCACAGATTGTGAAGCATTTTCATTCTGAATGTGCTGATTAATATTTTCTTGTGGCTGGCGAACGCGATAATCTTTGCTAAATGTATTTCCATTTTCAAAAATTTGCGATTTTTCACGGCGGTTAGACCATATCCCGTGAGCCACTAAAACGATTAAGGCAATTACCCCTAAAATAATCAAAATAGTATTCAAATCCATTACTTGCATTCTCCCAACATTGAGCTAAAGGGCGGAATAAATTTGCCGATAGCTTACCATATTTTGCAAATTCGGTGATATGTAAAAATTGATTTTTTTTACCGCACTTTGTATGCTACATCGCATTTTATTTGATTAGGAAACAAAAAATGTTACAAGCAAAGGAACTCAGCGAAGGTTTTCATTATTTCGTGATGGGCTGGCATTTGATTACACAAAAAGGCTTAAGACGTTTTGTTATTATGCCGGTTTTGCTCAATATCCTATTACTTTCAGGCTTGTTTTGGCTATTTATCAGTAATATTGGTGGATTAATTGATGAATTGATGAGTTATGTGCCTGATTGGTTAGCGTGGCTTAGTGGGATTTTGTTAGCATTATCCATTTTTATGATTTTAACCCTGTTTTATTTTGCATTTACTATGCTTTCAGGCTTTATTGCCGCCCCGTTTAATGGCTTATTAGCGGAAAAAGTGGAGCAAAGGCTCACGGGGGAAAATCTGATTGATATGAGTACAATTGATTTCCTCAAAGATATTCCTCGAATGTTAGGGCGAGAATGGCAAAAATTATGGTATAGCCTACCCAAAATAATTGCCTTGTTTTTATTAAGTTTTATCCCTGTATTAGGGCAATCCGTGGTGCCTGTGCTAACCTTTTTATTTACCGCGTGGATGATGGCGATTCAGTATTGTGATTATCCTTTTGATAACCATAAAATTCCTTTTCGCATTATGCGTAATGAATTAGGCGAAACGCGTACGCTCAGCTTAACCTTTGGTAGCTTAGTAACTTTTTGTACTTTTGTACCAGTTATTAATTTAGTGATTATTCCCGTCGCAGTATGCGGTGCAACAGCAATGTGGGTGGTAAAATATCGAGATAATGCCTTATTTGAATTTAAACCACATAAGCAGTCAGCGCAAAATCACCGCACCAAAATTGTTAATCATCAACAAGAGCAATTAAAACATCAGCCAAATCGTTTTATTAATTAGTTGAAATGAGTGCGTAAATAGCCGTTGGTTATAAAATATAGCCAACGGCTATTTTTTATCGCAGAAAAACTATGCTAAAACTAACCGCACTTTCAATTAAATTAAATAGGTGAACACAATGACGATTTACAGTGATAATTCTTATTCAATCGGCAATACGCCATTAGTCCGTTTAAAACATTTTGGTAATAATGGAAATCTGGTCGTAAAAATTGAAGGGCGAAATCCAAGTTTTAGTGTGAAATGCCGTATTGGGGCGAATATGATTTGGCAAGCGGAAAAAGACGGCATTCTCACCAAAGAGAAAGAAATTGTTGATGCCACTAGCGGTAATACAGGCATCGCACTCGCTTATGTGGCAGCAGCGCGAGGTTATAAACTGACCCTCACTATGCCTGAAACAATGAGTTCTGAGCGTAAACGTTTATTAAGAGGTTTAGGTGTCAATCTAGTGCTAACAGAAGGCGCAAAAGGAATGAAAGGGGCAATTGCCGCCGCAGAAGAAATTGTGGCCAGTGATCCTAACCGTTATGTGATGCTTAAACAATTTGAAAATCCAGCGAATCCTGATATTCATCGTCAAACTACGGGAGTAGAAATTTGGAATGACACAGAAGGCAAGGTAGATGTTGTGGTAGCTGGCGTGGGAACTGGTGGAACAATCACAGGGATCTCACGTGCGATCAAACTAGATAAAGGGAAACAAATTCTTTCTGTTGCCGTTGAACCCGAAGAAAGTCCAGTCATTACGCAAACCTTAAATGGCGAAGAAGTGAAACCCGGTCCACATAAAATCCAAGGTATTGGTGCAGGGTTTATCCCGAAAAACCTTGATCTTTCTTTAATTGATCGCGTAGAGCAGGTAAACAGTGAAACCGCTATTGCCACAGCTCGCCGTTTAATGGCGGAAGAAGGTATTTTAGCGGGGATTTCATCAGGTGCGGCGGTCGCAGCAGCCGATCGTCTTGCAAAATTGCCTGAATTTGCCGATAAACTGATCGTTGCGATCCTTCCTTCCGCCGCAGAGCGTTATTTAAGTACCGCATTGTTTGAAGGGATTGAGGGGTAATCGTCATTTTACAATGAATAGGCTAAGGGATTTATTTTACGGAATAAATCCTTTTTTAAGGATAAAAAAGAGAATTTTGAAAGATAGAATGGCGGTGAGAGGGTTCGCCATTCATCATATTAACGCATTGTATTATAAGGCTTTTTTATTTCGACTGTTCAAAAAAGGGATCATTTAGGATCACTGTTATTTTTTGCTAGTTTTTGCCCTAGCTGGATTATCAACCATCAAACATCATCAGCATAATGAAAAATTTTAATATTCTTGGTTACTAGCCAATAAGCAAAAAAATTTTTCTAGCAGCGTGAAAAAAATTTTTTTTGTCTGAGTGTAGAAAACAATTGGGAAAGTGGGAAATTGGGAAAAATCGCCATTTTTCTATGATTATTCAATGAGTTATAGCAAAAATCAATTTGGGATTTTCAAGGGAAATTTTGGGATTTTTTACCCCAAAATTTGGGATTTTAATAAAATTGGCTGTTTTTTATTCGTTTTTATGTGAATGTGCTACTTTTTCCAAATTGGGAAGAAAAACGCCATTTTTGGGAATATTTTTAGCATTTTGGGAAAGAGTGGGAAAATTATTTTTCTATAACTTATTGATTTATATATAATAATATATAGATTTAATACTATTTTCCCAATTTCCCAATTTATTTTATCTATCCTAGTAAAATTTTATTTTATAGCTTGCTTGGTGTTGTAAAATGTTGAGCAAAAAAAAGCCAACTTGTAAAAGCTGGCTTATTGATTAAGTGCGGTGATTATTCTTCGGGTTTTTCGGTTTCTTCGATCAATGCGGGATATACGATAAAAAAGCGTTTTCCCTTGCTGTTGATATACCGTTCTAATTTTGTAGGTACTTTGTGCTGATAGGGTCTTTGATTTTGTTCCGTGCCAGTTTTTAGCATTTTATGCTTTTCCATTGCTTCAAATACCAGCTTGCGGGGAAATTCGCTTTCTTTAATCACGTCTTTAAAGGCTTTAGGGTGAATATAAAAGTGTTCTGGTTCGCCGTTAAATACTTCTAAAACACGATAGCCCAAGATTTTTTGAATAATCCGCTGCGTGGTGGGTTCAGGAACTTGAATAAAGCCGCTTTCTGCGTTTTCATCAAGCCAGCCATTAAAGAACTCTATGATTTTTTCTTCTTCCCGTTCGCCTGTGCCGTAATCAATGTGCCAATCATTGAAGGATTGAATTAAGCATTCCCGATTATCTGCTTCCGCCCATAAGGTTAAATGCCGTGCGGTCTGTAAAGCGGTTTCTAATATGGCAAAATTGCTTGCTACCCGTTGCACCTGTGCGGCGGTGTTATTGGCAAGGCGTTCTGCCCATTCAGTTTTATAGCATTGATATTCTGCTTTGATAAAGGCTTTATTTTCGGCTATGTATTTAATCCATTCCCGCCCCACTACGCCATAATGATTAAGGCTTGCTTCGTTTAGATGGTCGGCGTGGGCTTTATTGTTGGCGAAGCCGTGAAGATGATTGGCTTCGATTAAAGGAATATTCAAAAGGCGCACTAATTGCCCCGCATTAATATTTACCCCTTTAGACTGTAAAAAGCCCTCTACATCTTTTTCACCCGTTGAAAGTGCGGTGATTTTCCAGCGTGAAAGTTCATCATTACCGCCTTCTTTCATTCCTTTTGCCCGCCCTTTTTCATTGAAAAGTGAATAGGCGATATTTTCCACGTCATAAATCTTTTTGGCTTGCCCTAATTCATCAAGGGTAATGAAGCCGTCATTTCTGGCTGCCGCTTCGTTATTTAGGGCGGTGGCTGTGGTGTTCCAACTCAAATCAATTAAATCAGGGTTGCCATAAAGGCTATTGGCAATGTTAAGCGTGGTTGTTTTCCCCTTACTAGATGAATTAAATAAATGCACCCCAAAACTTTTTGCATTGATTAAGCGTAAAAGTGGGCTAGCAAGGGCGGTAGCGATGCCTAACATCATAGACGTGTTTTTATTGGCATAATGGGCTATTTCTTGTTGCCAGCTTTCAAGCGTGCCTTTGGTGTCATAGCCGCCCGCATTGGCGCTTTTGTTTTTGAAGATAATTGGTTGACTAGGTTCGCCCAAAATCTCACCGCTAGGCAATAAATACGCCCCATTATGCCAGCCTGTGGAATGTGTAACCGCCCAAGATTGCACATTCAGCCCCAAGGCGTGAAAATGTTCTACAAGGTTTTGTGCAATCCCTGTTTTTGGTGTCATTTTAAAGCCTTGGTTTTTGAGCAATCGCCAAGCGGTATCTGTGCCAAAATCACCGCAATTTATCGCTTCAATGCGTGGGGCGTTTTCATCAGGGTTATGCCATTGGAAAATATAGAAATAATCGCCGTTTTCATTTTTACCTTTGCCGACTAATTCCAGTTTATCGCAAATCCATTTTAGATCTTCCCGTAGTACTTCGCCTGTGTCTTTATCCAGCTTAGGCACAACATAGAAAAGCCCTTCTAGTAGCCCATTTTCTCTATAATCAATATAAGGCGAGGTTTTAGGGGCGCTTTGATCTATGCTCGCTTGAGCAATGAGTTTAGCCGTTTCGGCTTCTTCACCTTTACGAATTTTCTCAATATAAGGGCTAAAATTTTCGACTAGTTCCCCTGTTACAACACTATGCAAGGTAACAAATTTTGCCGTGGTTTTTGTCGCGAGGTTATGGCAAATTGCCGTACGTTGGGGTTCGGTTAATTGCCCGCATTCAAACAGTTTAATGTACTCTTGCGTTTTCGGCGCAAGGGTTTGTGCGGGAATATTTTTAAGCGGATTTTCACCAAAAATATATGGTTTAAAATCACAACCTAATTTAAGCAAGTTTTCATTCAGCATTTGCCATAATGTGCCATTTCCGTTATCCCACGCTTGCCACGCTTCATCACCAATTAAAATGATTTGATCTTCTTGCGCTTTGGGTTTGGTTGGCTGATATTTTCTCTTTCCGTTCATCATAATTTATAACCTTTTTTGCGTTAATCACCGCCTTAAATGAATAAGACGGTGTGAATAAATTAAGCGGGTAATTGTGCCGTTTTGTTCCGTTTTGGCATTGTTTTATTTGCTTGCCTTCCAAGGCTTAAGCGATTGGCGGCTTTTTCCGTTGGAATATGTGCGGCTAAATAAACAACCAATAAAGGCAATTTTGTGTACGTCATTATTGCCCCCTTGCCTTGCGTCTTGCCAGTTTTTGGCGTTGTAGGCGCTTTCTGCGGGCTTTTTGCTGGTTGCGTTGGGTTTCTTTTAGTTGTTGCAATCGTGCCGCCCGCTTTTGGGCTAGTGTTTCGGCATATTCTGGCAACATTAGCGCCATTTCTTCCGTATTATTGGCGAAAAACTCAATAAGCGTGCCATCTGGTAGGGTGATGCGTTTAGTGATCATCGTTGCCCCCTTGCTCTAATAAGAACGTGCTGAACTGGTCGAACTCCCGTTCTAAATTGTCATTCAGTAACTGGGCGATAATCATCAAATCAAAATGAATGCACTGCTTGGCGTAAATTAGATCATCATCTTTTGAAGTCATATACTCTTGAAAATTACGATCCATCACTTCAAAAAGTGAGTTATTTAAGCCAATTAGGTTAGATAAGGCTTGCAATTTTTCACTTAATCTCCTTTCCTTGCTGGGTTGTGGGCGATAGTGGCGCATTAGGTTGTTAATACGTTTTATGCTTGTTAGGTTATTTTTAATGCACATAATCGCCCCCTTCGTTTTCCTTTTCTGCTGGCGTAGATGGGTTTATTCCTTGCTCTATGATTTTCATCATCTCTTTTAGTAGTTGCTGATTTGAATATGCATTTAATGCAACGTTGCTATATTGTGCGGATCGAATTTCCTTAATCGCATTAAATGCAATATTAAGATCTTCTTTTGATAGCGCTTCTTTTGCCTGGTGAAACAAAAATTCTATCGTTATTAATTCATCTAAAAGATCGGCTTTAGTGAGATTACGCATTTTTCACCCCCAAGATCACAAAAAATGGAGCAACTTGTGCGGTGGCTTGCTCGATACTGTCGGCATTTATGCGTACGGTATAGCGTGGGAAAGAGGAAAGATGTTTTTTGGTATTGCGTAAGTCTGAACGGCTTACGGCTTTGAATAGATAGATCATTGCGTTTACTCCACAAGTAAATAGTTTTCGTGAAGTTACCGCTAAAGTTTCCAGGCTTGGGCGGTAACGTGTTACGGGCTGGAAAACTGCGACTTGTGGAACACAGCAAAGGGCGAAACCTTTCCCATAACACGCCACCATAGAGAGAAATGCCGTTGTGCAAATTTGCATAACGCTTTCTTTGGGTGTGTTTGTGCTACGCATAAAAAAACACGCATTAATAGGCGTGTTACTATACGCCACAAGTATATCGTTCGAGTTTCCAGGCTCGGCTTTCGATTTTGCGAAAGCGGGAATACTGTAATTTTCAAAGGCGTTTTCTGTCAAGCAAAAATCTGCAAAAAAAGCACCGCACTTATAAAAAAATGGTGTGAATGCCTTGATTTTAAGGCGTTTTGCTGTATTATGAAAGTTATTCATAGCGTTCCTTTCCTGTTATGAATTGTTTTAATCTCATTTTGATTTAATTGATGGCATAGCAAAAAAGGCTTACATTATTGGGGTGTGAGCCTTTTTTATTGGCTAAAATTTGAATTTCTGTTGTGGTTCTTCCTTTTTCATTAGGCTATCTAGCCGTTCTTGATTGCTCACGGCTTTTAGCGTGCCTTTGTCTATCTGTTCTTTTTCTGTTTCATTCCACTTTTGCGCCTCTGGGCAATCAATATAAACGGCTCTTTTTACTTCATAAAGTTGCCCCACAAATTGCGCCTTTAGTTGCCCACAGTTGGGGCAATAAACACTAGCGTTTACGCTTAATAGTGATGGTTTATGGCTTGAGCGGGTTTTTGTATCGCCCCCGCAAAACGGGCATTTAATGTTAATTGCCATTAATTCCCCTATTAGTTGGTTGTTCTTGTTTCGCTATCCAAGCCCGCACGCTTTCCATATTCCAGCGTAAGCAATTGCCGATCTTGATTGGCTTTGGAAATGTGCCGCTTTTGCTGTATTTATGAATGGCTGTTTTTGAAATGCCAAGCAATGCACAAACTTCTTTGGCATTGGCATAGCGGGATAATGTGATCGTTTCGCTCATCGTTTCCCCAGTGGTTTTGGTTGAAAAAGTTCTTTTTGTTCGTTCTGTGCTTTAAGCGTGTTTTTGTTCGGGGGGAATGGTAGAAAGGTTAGAGTGTGAGAAAAATCGAAAAGAGAAAGAGAAAATCGAACGGCAAAAATTGCACCGTTCGATTATTTTATAGACTTTGTTCGATTATTTATTAGGCTGTTCGCTATCTAAGATAACGTTGATTTTGGTTTTTCGATTTCCGCTATTTTTTGGAAAGGTTAGCTTGAGTTCTTTTTTAGCTTTATCGAGATAATGGCGATCAGAATAAAGATCAGTAACATCTTTTAAATTATAACGCGCCTTTATTTCAGCGATTACGGCTTTAACTATCTGATAGCCGCCGCATTCTGGATTTGCCTCTGCGGTGAGCTTGATTGCGTTAAAAATTGCTTTGTTGTAAAAGTCTTTCTTGTTTTTGATTTTTTCATCTGTTCCATTATTCGATTCTTCATTCGATTTATTTTTAATCGTTTTGTTTGTTTTTTCGGCTGTTTCTGTCGTTTCTATTCTTTCATTGGCAAGAGATTTTAAATTTACCCGCTCATTTTCAATTATTCGCTGTAAATCATCATAAAGAATAATAATTTCTTCAGCGGGAATAAAAATAGGGCTGGTTAATTCTAAGCGGTAAAGGGCAAGTTTATCATCAAGATTTTCTATAGGCGGTGTAAATAAATCGGTATGGTAAAGCATTACGCCCTTTTCTAGTGTTCGCATTTCTTCAAAAGTTGAAGAATAGCCATTATATAGGCTGTCTATTTTTATTGCTAATAAGCCATCAATTCCATAGGTCATTACGCGATTTTTACTAAAAAAATTATCAAGTATATTGTCGTTGAGTTCATTTTCTGATTTAAGGTTAAGAATATCAAGAAAATTAGCTAGATATTCATTTATCCAAATTTCTGAAGGGATTTTAGGGCGATCTATATGAAAAACGGCTAATTTACAATAGTCATCAAGAATAGTTAAGTTTTGATAGTTTAGTTTAAGTGTTGAATTGATTTTCTCTAAAAGTTTATTCTTTGTTTCTTTAAAATCAAGATAATATTTACCGTTAAAAATAAGGGAATGATTTAATTTATATCTTGTATGAATATAAGGTAAGAAATAACCATTAAATAAATAATGTATCATATCTGATACGGTGATTTGATGATTTATTTCATAAGTAAATTTTTCAGCGGCTTGTTTTAGTGTGTACCATTTTCGCGGTGGTAAATTTATTTTTTGCTGTGCCATTTTGATTTAATCCTTGATTTATTTGATGGTTATTTGATTGTTATTTGATAGCAAAAAAGCCCGTTATTGGGCTGTTATAGGTCATCTAGGCTAACTTTTACAGGGGCAATGGTTGCAAGGCGTTTTTTGACAATTTCGCTTAGTTCTTTATCTTCGAGTATTTCCTGAATAACAGCAAAAAGTTGTGGATTAACGCAATAAAAAACGGGTTCATTTCGGTTTAAGATAGCGATTGCGCCTTCTTCTTCCGTGCCTTCTGATACGATCCCCATAGGATTTTTTTTCAAGTCGCTAATGCTTGCCGTGTGGCGGGTTAAGATTTGATGAATTGCCATTGTGCTGTTCCTTGTTGTGTTTAATTCGGCTAAATATTAGCACCATCAAAAATCTTATAAAAGACTTTCAAACCTTAAGGCAATAAAAAAGGGCGGTAATAAATCCGCCCAAAGCTTACTGCGCAACGAAAGCTAATCTATGATATTGATGTTTTCAATTAATGCTAAGGCGTTGTAGTCTTCGATGATAAAATCTAAGCTCATTGAAATGTAGTTAGCAATACGATCGTGCCTTGCTTCATCTTTCATAAATCTGCGCACTGTTCCGCTTTGTAAATAAAGAGAAATATTCTTTAATGAAGTGATTAATACACAATTTTCAGGAAAAAAAGGAACGCTAATTGCTTTTAAGCCGCTTATTAGTTCTTGGCTAATCGTAATAAGCCCCGTGTTATCTTGTGATAAATCACTGTATTCAACAATAATTTTGCGATCATCAAGAATATTTCTACCGCACAGAATGATTAAATCATCAGCTAAACGTGAAGGGTAGCTAATTTTTTCTTTTGCTGCATTGATTAATGTTTTCAAGTTTTTATATTTTTCACCTGCTCCTACATTTCCCGCTGTAATGATTTTTTCTGGTGCATTTTCTTTAATTTTTTGCACCCAACCTTTTTTTACATCTTGGGCCAGTGGGTTACTATCAGGATTAGAATGATTTGAGCGAGATTTTCCATTAAAGCCAATCATTAAAAGGCTTAGTAGCATTTGTTTTGTGAGTTGACTATCAAATAGTTGTTCAAAATCTTTATCTAAATAATTCGCTAGTCTATCTAATTTTTCATAACTCACAAAAGTATCTATGTTGATTTGTTCACAATTAAATTGCTGAATTGGTGAGATATAACCTTTTGTAGGAGTTCTTTCTTCAACATTTGTATCAACTGTGCTTGCAATAGGAATATGAATTCCTAGTGTGTCGCCTTCTTGATTGGTTGTTTTAATAACATTAATTAAACCAAATAAGCTATTTTTAGATAAGTTTTCAAGTAATTTATTTTCTGCTGTTAAATCTAGCGTATGGTACGCATCACCATTCAGATCTAAACCTAAGCTATTTCCTAATTTAACAATATACCTATTGAAGTTTTTAGAAATATTATTGTGAATATCTGTTTCAGCGTATTCTTCACCTGAACTATTTTGACTTCTATCAAGTAGTTTTTTTACTTTTTCTGTAACATTCATTTTTATTCACCTTTTAAATTATTGATTAATTTTTGAAATCCCGTTTTTTCTTTGGAAAAACTTTCTTTATGCTTTTGTGTTGGTGTTTTTAACTCATCACGGTTCACAAAAAGAGGCAATTCCCATTCATTATCTAGCGGAATTTCGCTATTTATTCCTTTTTCAATCTTTTTAAGTAGCATTTGTTTTACGGCATATTCAAGCGTGCCTTTGTAGCTGTCATCAAGGGGATTAGGTTGTGCAACGCCGCTATATTTGAGCAATGAATAAAGGCGGGTTAGGGTGTCTTTTTGTTCATTTAAAAAATGTTCAAATAATGCGTTAAATTCAGCCAGTAGGCTTTTTTCTCGCATTTGCAAAATTTGCTGATATTCGTTAAATAAACGTTCTTTCTGTTGATATATTTTGGCGTCTATTCCTTCTAAATAGGCTTGGTAATATTCAATTCGTGTTTTTATCCCCGTTTCAGCTTGTTTTAATGCAACATAATCATCAGCTGAAATAAAATTTTCTTTTTCTAGCTTGTTTTCTGCATTATTCGCTTGTTCGATTAAATCTTGCTGAAGTGCGGCAATAATATTCTGCGTTTTGCTTTTTTCTTTCAGCAGATTATCTAAGGCTTGTTTTTCAGCTAGATATTTCGTTTTATGTTGTTGAAATTCGGTTTTTGGTTTTTCCATTGGTTAAATCTCTTTTTGTGCGTTGATTTTGCTTTCTATCCAGTCTTCTATTTCGCTTTCCAGCCAAGCACGGCGATTTGCTGAAATGCTGATAGATTGTGGGAATTCATTTCTTGCCATTAGTGTGTAAATGGTCGTTTTTTTCAGGCTTGTGCGGTCGATCACTTGCTCAAGGCTGATAAATCGCTGTTTTCTTTGGTTTTCACTCACATTTTTAGCCCCTTGTATTTTGTTTCCGCCCTGTTTCGTTGGCGTTCGTTTTTGTTCGTGTTAAGGATAAAAAAGGGGCGTTTTTTTGTCATTTTGTTTGAATTGTGAGGGTGATGATCACAAAATCAGGCTTATTTTTTATGTAGCAACGCCAAAAATAAGGCTAGAAATATGATAAGGGCAAAATTTAGCCAAAAAGCCCCGCACTTTCTTATAACTAAAAGCACAATTTTTTGCGTTTTTTTGCGTTGATTTGCGTTGAAGAAACGCAGTTTATGAATTTAATTCATACCAAGCGGGGCAAGGCTTGAACCATCACCGCAATTTGCGTTGAAAACACTACATTTAATGCGCGGGCGTGGCGAGGAAATGCTAGCGATTTTATCGCCGCACGTTTTCCAACGTTTAGCCCAAGCAGAAGCGCACCAAGAAGGGAAAATAAAAAATCTGTAAATATGCTAAGCTAAAAGAAACGCCCCAAAATAGGCGTTTTATGGCGTTTTTGATGGCTGTATATAGATACAATAAAAATGAGCTAGTTTTGATATATGAATTATTTTCATATTCCATTGTTGAATATAAATTTAATAATAACAGTCATATATGATTTTTCTTGCTTTTTAAGAATTAGAAATAGATGATTATTTAACATATTCAACTTTCATTAAGGATTAAAAGAATGAAAAAACTTCTTACATTCGGGCTTATTCTTTCCTTACTATTCGGCGGATTAAATCCAGCACTAGCAAAAGAGAAGACAAAAAAGAAAAGTAGCATAGTTAAGAAAGCGGCTATTGCCTACGTTGCCTATAAAGTCATAACGAGTGGTAAAGACAAAAAAGAAGAAAGCAAACCAAAATCATATTATGTTGAAGAGCCTTATTCTTCCTATGATGATGAATGCGAAGAAGATGAAGAGGAATGTGAAGATGAATAAAAAAGCGGCATTGCGCCGCTTAATTTCTTGTTTAACGATTTTTCTTGCATTGCTCTACATAATCGCCCCATATTTGCATAACGGGGATCCGTCTTTCATAGAAGTTACTGCGCAAATAGACTTTTGCAGTTGTTGATTTCTCATTATGCGCCAAGCAAGCGTTAATTACTTCGTGAGCTTCTGCCCCAACATCTTCTAAATACGTTGCAGCCAGTGAGCGCATACCGTGCGGGGTCATAATATTCTTATAGCCAATACGCTTAAATGCTTGGTTTGCCGTATTTGGTGAAATGTGGCTCATATCATCAGAACGATGCGAAAAAACATATCTTTTATGCCCATTAAGTTGCTGTAATAGCCGCAATATCTCAATGGCTTGCGTGCTTAATGGCACATAATGGGGCTTATCCATCTTCATTTTTTCTGCGGGAATAACCCAGCGCTTAGTAGCAAAATCAATATCAACCCATTCAGCACTTGCCGCTTCGTTAGCCCTTACCATAGTTAAAAGCTCAAATTCGATAAGTAAGCGTGTTTGTAGCGCTAAATTTGATTCAAATAAGCGCTTAAAGAATAGCGGTAATTCTTGCGATTTAATGCAAGGATTAGGCTTTGATTTCGGTCTAGGGAAAGACTGCTTGATTAAAGCGAGATGATTACTAGATAAAATCCCCATTTCAACGGCGTGATTGCCTAATTCTCTTAAATCCCGTGCAACTTTTTCAGCCATAAACGGGGCTTTATTGGCAATAGGTTTAATCAACTCTCTTGCATTAAAAAGGGTAATGGCTGAAATAGGGTATTCGCCCAAAATTGGAAATAAATGATTTTTAAAACGTGCTAAGCGATCTTTTAAATGCGCTTCGCTTAATCTAACGCCTTTTGTCTTATGCCAATCTTCCGCAATCTCTATCAACGTGATTTTTTGCAACTGTAATTGCTTTTCTTCTGCTTGAATTTGCGCTAAAGGATCAATGCCTTGGGCAATCGAAAGATTATAAGAAATCGCCATATTTAACGCTTCTTCAAGGGAAATAATATCAGCCCGCCCAAGGTTCTTTTTTCTAATCGCCTTGGTATCGGGTAAGCGGTAAATATAACGATAAGACTTGCTACCTTTAGGGGTCATCACTAAAAAGAGTTTATGCCCTAGTGAATAGCGTTCTTCTTTGCCTGTGGCTTTCAGTTTATTGATAAAAGTTTGGTTGATTTTTGTCATAGTGTTAGCTCTTGATTTAATTGAAAAATTTCAAGAAATGATCCCTAAAATCTAAAAAATCCATTTTTGTAAGTGAGAGCTAACAAAAAAGGGATCATTTGGGATCATTTCGCCAAGAACAAAAACACGCAAAAAGAACAGAAAAAACAGAACGAACTACAAAAATCCTTGTTTTTTAATAAGTTAGTGAACAATACGAACAAAAAGAACTGAAAAAATATCAGCGATGGCGGTGAGAGGGGGATTCGAACCCCCGATGCACTTTCGCACATACACGCTTTCCAGGCGTGCTCCTTCAACCACTCGGACATCTCACCATCGGGAAGTAGTGGCTGAATATAAAGATTTCATCGGCTTTCGTCAAGCGTTTTTCCGCCTTTGGTGCTTAACTGGTTAAAATAGGGGCAGTCAAAGTGAGCGGTGGATTGTTTGAGTTTTGATACTGTGTAAAAAAACAGTGTTTTTCTTTGCAAGTTTGGGGATTTCCGCTAAACTAGGCATAATTTTAATCCGTAAAAATAGATGAAAAAAGCACCGCACTTAGCCTTATGATGTATTTTGATTTGAATATCCCAACGCAAGCCAATGATCACAAAATTTTAGCCAATGTTATTGCAGGCAGCGATACCTTAGCCCTTGCCGAAATTGCCCAAAGCCACCAAGGGCTTACCGTAGTTGTAACGCCAGATACGCGAAGTGCGGTGCGTTTATCGAAAGTTTTGGCGGAATTCGTTTCGCAGCCTGTTACCTTTTTCCCAGATTGGGAAACTTTGCCTTATGATAGCTTTTCGCCGCATCAAGACATTATTTCTTCACGGCTCAGTGCGTTATTCCATTTGCAAAATGCAAAAAACGGCATTTTCATTTTGCCTATCAGCACGTTAATGCAAAAAATTTGCCCGCCTGAGTATTTGCAGCACAATGTTTTATTGATTAAAAAAGGCGATCGCATTGTGATTAACGATTTCCGTTTGAAGTTAGAAAATGCAGGTTATCGTGCGGTGGAACAGGTGCTGGAACACGGTGAATATGCGCTGCGTGGGGCGTTGCTCGATCTGTTTCCAATGGGAAGTGCGGTGCCTTTTCGTTTAGATTTTTTTGACGATGAGATTGATAGTATTCGCACGTTTGATGTGGATACGCAGCGCACATTAGAAGAAATTCCTTCAATTCGTTTATTGCCAGCGCAAGAGTTCCCTACCGATAGCAAAGGCATTGAGTTTTTCCGTGCGAAATTTCGTGATACCTTTGGTGAGATTCGCCGTGATCCTGAGCATATTTATCAACAGGTGAGCAAAGGCACGCTGGCAGCAGGGATCGAGTATTGGCAACCGCTGTTTTTTGAGCAAATGGCTACCTTATTTGATTATTTGCCTGAACAGACGCTATTTGTGGATTTTGAGAGCAATCAGCAACAAGGTGAGCGTTTTTATCAAGATTGTGAACAGCGTTATGAAAGCCGCCGTGTTGATCCAATGCGCCCTTTATTACCGCCAGATCAGCTTTGGTTGCCCATTGACCAAATTAATCATCAGCTCAAACATTTTCCTAAAATCACCTTGAAAGCGGAGAAAGTGGCGCGTGCTTCTGTGCGTCAGCAAAACTTGCCTGTGCAAGCCTTGCCTGATTTAAGCCTAAAATTACAACAAAAAGAACCGCTCTTGCATTTGCAACAATTTATGGCGCAGTTTAATGGCGATATTGTCTTTTGTGTGGAAACGGAAGGACGGCGCGAAACCTTGCTTGATTTGCTCAGTCCGCTGAAATTAAGACCAAAACAAATCGCGCATCTTTCAGATTTGCAAGAAAAGCAAAGTTTGCTGATTTGTAGCCAAGATCGTGGTTTTATTGTGGACAAGGGCAAGGCTTCCCTTGCGTTGATTACGGAAACGGAATTGCTCGGCGAACGTGTGCAACAACGCAGCCGAGATCGACAAAAATCGGTTAATCCCGATACCTTAATTCGCCATTTAGCGGAGCTTAAAATTGGTCAGCCTGTGGTGCATTTAGATCACGGGGTAGGGCGTTATGCTGGCTTGGTTACGTTAGAAAATGCGGGGATAAAATCGGAATTTTTGCTGCTGCAATATGCTAATGATTCCAAACTTTATGTGCCGGTAACCTCACTGCATTTGATTAGCCGTTATGTAGGCGGCTCGGAAGAAACGGCGCCATTGCATAAATTAGGCAGTGATGCTTGGGCGAAAAGCCGCCAGAAAGCAGCGGAGAAAATTCGTGATGTCGCCGCTGAATTACTTGATGTGTACGCGCGCCGCGAATCGCAAAAAGGCTTTGCCTTTCATTATGATCGTGATGAGTTTATGCAGTTTTCAGCCACTTTCCCTTTTGAAGAAACCTTGGATCAAATGACGGCGATTAATGCGGTGATTTCTGATATGGCACAGCCGAAAGCGATGGATCGTTTAGTTTGTGGTGATGTGGGATTTGGTAAAACAGAAGTGGCAATGCGTGCCGCATTTTTGGCGGTGATGAACCATAAACAAGTGGCAGTGCTTGTGCCGACCACGCTTCTTGCCCAGCAACATTATGAAAACTTTAAAGATCGCTTTGCCAACTTGCCAGTGAATGTGGAAGTGCTTTCACGCTTTAAAACGGCAAAAGAGCAAAAAGCCCTGCTTGCTGAGTTAGCGGAAGGCAAGATTGATATTCTAATCGGCACGCACAAACTGATTCAGCCAGAAGTGAAATTTAAGGATCTCGGCCTGCTGATTATTGATGAAGAGCATCGTTTCGGCGTGCGTCAAAAAGAAAAAATCAAGCAACTGCGCGCCAATGTGGATATTCTCACTCTGACGGCAACGCCAATTCCACGCACCTTAAATATGGCGATGAATGGCATTCGTGATCTTTCTATTATCTCCACGCCACCTGCGCGCCGTTTAACCATTAAAACCTTTGTGCGACAGGCTGATGATTTAATTATTCGTGAAGCAATTTTGCGTGAAATTCTGCGTGGTGGGCAAGTTTATTATTTGCATAATGATGTGGCGAGCATTGAAAATTGTGCGGAAAATCTTGCCGCACTTGTACCGGAAGCGCGCATTGTGATCGGCCACGGGCAAATGCGAGAGCGTGATTTGGAGCGTGTGATGTCCGATTTTTATCATCAGCGCTATAACGTGCTAGTTTGTTCTACTATTATTGAAACAGGGATTGATGTTCCAACGGCGAACACCATCATCATTGAACGCGCGGATCGCTTTGGTTTAGCACAATTACACCAGCTGCGTGGGCGAGTGGGGCGTTCGCATCATCAAGCCTATGCCTATTTGCTCACGCCACCGCCAAAAGCAATGACAAAAGATGCCTTGAAACGCCTTGAAGCCTTGGAAAGTCTGGATAATCTTGGCGCAGGTTTTATGTTGGCAACGCAAGATTTAGAAATTCGTGGTGCAGGGGAATTGCTTGGTGATGAGCAAAGTGGACAAATTGAAAGTATTGGTTTTTCGTTATATATGGATCTGCTAGAAAGTGCGGTGAATGCACTGAAAGACGGGCGTGAACCTTCTCTTGATGAACTCACCCAACGCCAAGTTGAAATTGATTTGCGTATTCCAGCCTTATTGCCTGATGACTACCTAGGCGATGTGAATATGCGTCTTGGTTTTTATAAACGCATTGCAGGGGCAGAAAATACGCAAGAGCTTGATGAATTAAAAGTGGAGCTTATCGACCGCTTCGGGCTATTGCCGCAGCCAGCCAAAAATTTACTACAAATTGCCCAACTGCGTTTGCAAGCCAAGCCATTGCAGATCATTCGTATTGAAGCGACAGCACAAGGTGGCTTTATTGAGTTTTCGCCTAAAGCGAGCCTTGATCCAACAAAATTCTTGCAGCTTATTCAGCAATCCCCTGCGGTGTATCGCTTTGACGGCCCAACGAAATTTAGATTTCAGCGTGATTTAACCGATAACAAAGTGCGGTTGGATTTTGTTACAGAATTGCTTCAAGCGTTACAACCCTAGGCACGGAAATATAATGAATTAATGGCAAAATCGTGATAGATTAACGCCATTTTAATTTTGAGGCGTGTTTGCAAAAGGAGAATAAAATGTACTTAGATCAAATTAAAGCCGAGCTTAACGAAGCACAAGATGTGCTTAATAAATTCGTCAATGATGAAAAAAATATTGAATTAATTCAACAAGCTGCGTTGTTAATTGCAGAGAGTTTTAAACAAGGTGGAAAAGTGCTTTCGTGCGGAAATGGTGGATCGCACTGCGATGCAATGCATTTTGCTGAAGAACTCACGGGGCGTTATCGTGAAAACCGCCCCGGCTATCCTGCCATTGCGATTTCTGATGTCAGTCATTTAAGCTGCGTGAGCAATGATTTTGGCTATGATTATGTGTTCTCTCGTTATATTGAGGCAGTGGGGCAAAAAGGGGATGTACTCTTTGGTTTATCCACTTCAGGTAATTCTAAGAACATTTTGAATGCGATTAAAGCTGCAAAAGAGAAAGGAATGAAAGTGATTGCCATGACAGGTAAAGACGGGGGGCAAATGGCGGGGCTTGCCGATGTCGAAATTCGCGTGCCACATTTCCGTTATGCCGATCGCATTCAAGAAATTCATATCAAAGTGATCCATATTTTAATGATGTTGATTGAATTTGAAATGGCGAAAGCAGCATAATTTCGTTTTCATTTATTTGATAAGTGCGGTACAAAATTAAATGATTTTTTACCGCACTTTTAACGTTAGCCAAGCACAGACAATGTGTTGTGATGATAGAGTAGAGCAAGATTGAAAGGTTTATTTTTACGTATAGTGAGTGCCGTTGCCTTATTATTGTGGGCCATTGATATGGTGTTCCCGTGGCAACGCATAATGCAATCGGAAGATAATCCTTATGCAATGGTGCAAACCAAAGGTAAATTGATTGTTGGCACACTGAATAATCCCATTTCTTATTTTATTGGTTCAGAAGGCGCAACGGGGTTTGAATATGAACTCACGAAAGCCTTTGCAGATTATTTAGATGTGGAATTGGATATTCGCCCAATGGAGAGTGTTCAAGCACTGTTTTCTGCCTTATCCGCGCATCAAATTGATTTAGCGGCAGCGAATTTGCTTTATCAACCCGAAAAGTTAGAACAATTTCAGCTCGGTCCTGCGTATTCTTCTGCCTCGTGGCAACTGGTTTACCGTAAAGGAGAAAATCGCCCTACTTCGTTAGAAAAATTAAATGGACGCTTAGTGGTGGCGAAAGGCTCTGAACTCAATCTGTTACTTAATCGTTTTAAAGAACAATATGCTGATTTGCAATGGACAACAGTGGATCAAAGCCAAGAGGAATTATTACTGCAAGTTGCAGAAGGTAAACTGGATTACACCATTGCCAATTCAATAGATATTTCTATTACGCAACAAATTAAGCCACAGCTGGCGGTTGCCTTTGATGTTACTGATGAAGCGACCATTCATTGGTATTTGGCGAATAATACCTATAATGAACTGCAAGCCGCCTTGCTCGATTTTATGAATAATGCCATTGAAACAGGGCTTATTGCACGCATTGAGGAAAAATATTTTAACCATTTAGCCCAATTTGACTATGTGGATACCCGTTCTTATTTAAATGCAATTGAAACGATTTTACCGAAATATGCGGATCTTTTTGATAAGTATAAAGGGGAGTTAGATTGGCGTTTATTGGCTGCGATTGCCTATCAAGAATCCCATTGGAATCCAGAAGCCACCTCGCCAACAGGCGTACGCGGAATGATGATGCTGACTAAGGCAACAGCGGAACGAATGAAAATCAACAATCGTTTAGATGCGGAACAAAGCATTAAAGCGGGATCGGAATATTTGCATTTATTACTGGCGCAAATGCCAAATACCATCCGCCAAGAAGATCGCATTTGGTTTGCTTTGTGTGCGTATAATATGGGACTTGGGCATTTGCTTGATGTACGCCGCTTAACAAAGAGCCTTGGTGGCGATCCCGATAACTGGCTTGATGTGAAGAAAAATCTGCCTTTATTGGCGGAAAAACGTTATTACACTAATTTAAAATATGGCTATGCACGAGGTTATGAGGCTTATCAGTATATTGAAAATATTCGTCGCTATATGAACAGCATTGTGAATTATCACCGCATACAGCAAAACCAAGAAGCACCACACTAAGGTTTACCCTAACATAGAAAATCATTTAGAGGATTTTCCTTAGGCTGTGAATAGAGATAGAAAAGAAGAAGGACATTATGGCAATAAAAAGAAAAACATTTTTGAAGAAAAACAACACGAAATTATTCCGTTTATCTCAGGTACGAGCGTTAAGACTAAAACGTTTGAAGCAAAGAAAATTCCGCTTACACGAACGTCATTCATTGCAATTTGTGATACAGGATATTTGTTGTTAAGGCGCTATTTGGGTAACGGGACTAAAAATAGCCAAAATTGAACACAACACAAGACAGCGTGTTGTAGAGCATAAAGGAATTTTCTCAAGCAATTTAACCACGTTTTATAAGATTTTTTGGGT
Source organism: Avibacterium sp. 21-595 (assembly GCF_023611905.1). Lineage (NCBI taxonomy): Bacteria > Pseudomonadati > Pseudomonadota > Gammaproteobacteria > Pasteurellales > Pasteurellaceae > Avibacterium > Avibacterium sp. 21-595. The sequence continues at coordinate 542,189 of NZ_CP091455.1, forward strand.
GAGATCACCAAGTCGTTAGTGTGCTAAATGGGCATAGCACCTAATTCGTTGAAAAAAGAAAAGCATTATATTTTTCATATAATGCTTTTTTATTGGTGATAACTTATTGATTTTCAGCTAGTAAACGTTGAATAAGCTTACTGTTAGCGGGCGGAAATTGACTGGCATCGAGTTCAGATTGTGCAATCCACATTCCTTCCTGCCCTTCTCGACCAAAAGGTTCGCCCACCCATTGTTCCACAAGGTAAAAATAAAATTGAATGACCTTGCTGGGATATTCAAAGGTAAAACGCTCAAATAACTCGGCGTTGAGAATATGAATGCCGATTTCTTCTTCAAGTTCTCTGGCAAGGGCTTGCTCGGGCGTTTCACCTTTATCGATTTTCCCGCCGGGGAATTCTAAAGATTGCGCAAAATCCTGCCCTTCAAGGCGTTGAGTAAGATAAATTTGCCCAAATTCATTACGAATGATCCCAGCTGCAACTTGGATAATCGGTTTTACCATTTTTTCTCCTTAGGGTTTGTGGATAACTCAAATGTAAAAAAAATGAATGATCAACAGACCCTCTATAAAGTGCGGTAAAAAAATCAGAAATTTTTACCGCACTTTTATATTTTATCAATTAACGATAGTTCGCCGCACGATTGCCATGGCAATGTTTGTATTTTTTCCCTGAACCGCACGGGCAAGGCTCATTACGCCCAATCTTACGATCTGAAGGCGGCAATGGCGTTTGTTCCGCCTGTTCATCGTCAGTGTTATATTGCATTTGCGCCTGTTCACGGGCAGCCATTTCTTGTTGTAATCTTTCTGCTTGTTCAATTTCTTCTTGCGTACGGATTTGTACACGGCTTAGTGTCGTGATAACGCTGAGCTTTAATGCGTCAAGCATATCTGTGAACATTTGGAAAGATTCTTTCTTATACTCTTGTTTTGGATCTTTTTGTGCATAACCACGCAAGTGAATGCCACGGCGCAGGTGATCCATTGCTGATAAATGCTCTTTCCAAAGTTCATCAAGGGTTTGTAACATAATGCCTTTTTCAAAATGGCGCATTGATTCCGAACCAACTAGTTCTTCTTTACGTTTATATTCCGCAACAGCCGCTTCAATAATGCGTTCACGCAAGGTTTCTTCGTGTAAGGCATTATTTTCTTCTAACCATTGTGCGATAGGTAAATCTAACGCAAAATCTTGTTTTAAACGTTGTTCTAATCCGGGAATATCCCACATTTCTTCTAGAGAATTTGGTGGAATATATTGATCAATAACCGTGTTAAACACATCTTGGCGGATCACTTCAATGGTGTCAGCGATGTTTTCATTATCCAGTAATTCATTACGTTGCTGATAAATCGCGTGGCGTTGATCGTTCGCAACGTCATCAAATTCTAATAGGTTTTTACGCCCGTCGAAGTTATGCGCTTCCACTTTTGCTTGCGCTGAGGCAATTACTTTGGTGAGCAACTTAGATTCCATTGCTTCCCCCGGTGTGCTGAAGGCTTTACGCATCATATTCAATTTACCTTCATTCAGGTAAATTCGCATTAAGGCATCATCTAAGGATAAGTAGAAACGAGATGAACCGGGATCGCCTTGACGTCCTGAACGTCCACGCAATTGGTTATCAATACGGCGTGATTCGTGGCGTTCTGTACCGATAATATGCAAACCGCCAGCTTGTTTTACAATGTCGTGGCGTGTTTGCCAGTTGGCTTTGATCGCGTCGATTTGTGCGTCAGTTGGATTATCTAATTTCGCCACTTCTGCTTTCCAGTTCCCGCCAAGTACAATATCTGTACCGCGTCCTGCCATATTGGTGGCAATAGTGACGGCAGCGGGATAACCTGCATTGGCAATGATTTCAGCTTCTTGTGCGTGGAATTTGGCATTTAGCACACTGTGCTTAATTCCCGCTTTGGTTAATGCATCAGATAATAATTCTGATTTTTCAATCGATGCTGTCCCTACTAATACAGGTTGGTTACGGGCAATGCAGTCTTTGATTTCTTCGATAATCGCCGCAAATTTGTATTGTTCATTTTCAAACATTAAATCAGTACGATCATCACGAATCATTGGTCGATTGGTTGGGATTACAATGGTTTCCAAGCCATAAATTTGTTGAAATTCAAAGGCTTCCGTATCTGCTGTTCCGGTCATTCCGGCTAATTTTTCATAAAGACGGAAATAATTTTGGTAAGTAATGGATGCCACTGTTTGATTTTCATTTTGGATTGGCACCCCTTCTTTGGCTTCGATGGCTTGGTGTAAACCTTCAGACCAACGACGCCCTGCCATTGTACGCCCTGTATGTTCATCAACAATGATAATTTCACCATCTTTTACGATGTAATCAACATCACGCTCAAAGAGGGTATGCGCACGCAATGCAGCATAAACGTGGTGTAATAGTGCGACTTTGGCTGGGGAATAAAGGGATTCTGACTCTTGCATTAATCCTTGTTCAATCAGCCACGTTTCGATTTTTTCTTGCCCACGTTCAGTCAGATAGGCTTGTTTTGTTTTTAAATCTAAGGTGTAATCCCCATCACCTTGATAGTCTTCAGTGTCTTCTTTATCTTGTTTAATTAAATGTGGGATTAACTTATCAATGGCGATATAAAGTTCCGAACTATCTTCCGCAGGCCCTGAAATAATCAGCGGAGTACGAGCTTCGTCAATCAAAATAGAATCCACTTCATCCACTAAGGCGTAGTAGAGTTCTTTCTGGAAACGTTCTTGAGCAGAATGAGCAAGGTTATCGCGTAAATAATCAAAGCCTAATTCGCTATTTGTTGCATAAGTAATATCTGCGGCATAAGCAGCACGTTTTTCCTCAGCAGGTAATCCCGGAATATTTACGCCCACAGTCATACCTAAAAATTCAAATAAAGGACGGTTAGTTTCTGCATCTCGACGAGCAAGATAATCGTTTACCGTTACAACGTGTACCCCTTTTCCAGTTAAGGCATTAAGATAGCAAGGTAAGGTAGCGGTCAGCGTTTTCCCTTCCCCAGTACGCATTTCTGCAATGCAGCGATCATTCAGCACCATTCCACCAATTAATTGGACATCAAAATGACGCATAACAAGTACACGTTTACTTGCCTCACGCACCGTAGCAAAAGCTTCAGGTAATAGACTTTGTAAGGTTTCACCGTTTTTTAGGCGTTCACGAAATTCTGCGGTTTTACCTTGTAATTGTTCATCGCTTAACGCTTCAAATTCCGGTTCCATTTTGTTGATTTTTGCCACCTGTTTGTTTAAGCGACGTAGAATACGGTCATTACGACTGCCAAAAATTTTTGTAAAAATAGTTCTAAACATAATCTTATTTCTTTTATATCAATAGGTTAAATTAAACTTCAGCAAGGTGCTGAAATCATTCAAAGGGTATATATTTGGCGGAAAAAGGCTAAGCAACAGGGCCAGCGCGGATTGGTGTAGCCGCACGCAATACAGGAAAAATAAAGTGCGGTGCTTTTTGATGGAGAATTTTCGGGGCAACAAAATGGTTTTTCGTTGGTTTTTGTCGCTGTTGAATAATTTGTTTGTGCGCAACAAGCTGATGACAAGCAAGCTGTTGCGTTTGGCGTTGTTCCCGAGAATAATTTTCACAAGCAAGCCCCGTATTTTCTATACCTTGTGCATTAGGCAAGGCAAAGATCGCAATCATACTGAGTAGGAATTGCGACCAAAAATTCTGTGTGCTTTTAGATGAAATCATTCGGTAACTTATTTTTAATCAAAAAATCACTGTCATTGTAGCGGAAAATCACTACAATGTCTTACTTTGATGTGTAATATTAGGTCAAAAAAGTAGAAAACAAGTAATGCGATACAGTAAACCCACCAATGTACAAGACGTGTTAGAAAATTCTCGCCTTGGCAAAATTATGCAAAAAGGCATTTTGTTACAACAATTAAACGAGCAATTAGCGCGGTTATTTCCAAGTCAATTTAACGGTTTTTATCGTGTGGCGAATTTTTCTGAAACGGTATTGGTGATTGAGGTGGCAAATGCGATGGTGCGCCAAGGTTTGTTATTCAGAGAAAAAGAGCTATTAGCAAAAGTAAAGGAGTTAAATCCGCAAATTCAGCAACTTCAATTTAACGTCAATCCTGCCTTGCTCAGTCAGCCTCGTTGAGTTTGGTTGCCGTGAAAAGTCGCGATTAACTCATTGACTTTAATTCGTTTATGAGAGGCTTGGCTGATTGAACGTTGCACTTTTAAACGTTTGATTTTCGCCCCTTGATAAATTTGACGTGTAAATTTGGTATCGTGATTGGAAATCAAGACAGGAATTTGATGTTCCTTGGCGGTATGTTGTGCTAAGTTTGCCAAGGCTTGTTGATGCGCTAAAGAAAAATCATTCCCCGCATAACTGGTGAAATTGCTTTCTTGCTTAATCGGCGCATAAGGCGGATCACAATAAATAACGGAATTTTCATCCGCAAATTTAAACGCTTCGTGAAAATCGGCGCAAATAAACACCGCACTTTGTGCTTTATGGGCAAAATAACGTAGCTCAAGTTCGGGGAAATAATGGGTTTTATAACTTCCGAAAGGCACGTTAAATTCCTGCTTACTGTTATAACGGCATAACCCATTGAAACCAAAACGGTTGAGATACAAAAACAAAACGGAACGTTCAAAGTGATTGCTGGATTGATTAAATTGGCTACGCTGTGCGTAATAATACTCAGGTGTATTGGCATCAGGGTGGAAAAAGACCGTTTTCACTGCCTCAATATACAAATTTACATCTTGCTTAACCGTATTAAACAGATTAATTAAATCCGCATTAATATCTACCAAAATATAGCGTTCAAATTGGCTATTCAAAAAAACTGCCCCAGCGCCGACAAAAGGTTCAATAAGGCATTGTTTTTTCTTAGGAAATAATTTATTGATTTGATCGGTAAGACGAAATTTTCCGCCCGCCCATTTTAGAAAAGGGCGGTATTTTTGTTGTGGGAAAATTGTCGCATTAGGATACATTGAAGTTAGTCAGTTTGTGTGCAACGGACAATGGCTGCAAGAACAAGATCTTTGTCGCTATCGGTAGCCACATAAGCCTGTCCAAGTGATTTCAGCAATACGAGGCGTAATTTTCCGGCTAATACTTTTTTATCACGCATCATATGTGGTAGGTAATCTTCAGGTTGCATTGTATCTGGCGAAACCGTAGGTAAGTTCGCACGCGCAAAAAGTTTTTCTAAACGCCCCACATCTTGTACGGATAAATCGCCTAACATTTCAGAAAGTGCTGCTGCCATCATTGAGCCAGCGGCGACGGCTTCACCGTGTAACCATTGCCCATAGCCTAAATGGGTTTCAATGGCGTGACCAAAAGTATGACCTAAATTAAGTAAGGCTCGGTCGCCTTTTTCGGTTTCATCTCTTGCCACCACATCGGCCTTAATTTGGCAACAACGGGCAATACAGTGCTGTAACGGGGCTTGTTCAAGGGCAACCAATTCATCAATATGTTGTTCTAACCATTCAAAGAATGGGTAATCTAAAATAGCGCCGTATTTAATCACTTCCGCTAAACCTGCATTGACTTCGCGTTTCGGTAAGGTATGAAGGGTGAGCGTATCTACAATCACTGTACAAGGTTGATAAAACGCCCCAATCATATTTTTACCGAGTGGGTGATTCACGGCGGTTTTTCCACCAACAGAAGAATCGACTTGAGCAAGTAGCGTGGTTGGAATTTGGATAAAACGCACACCACGTTGATAACTGGCTGCAGCATAGCCTACGACATCGCCAATCACCCCGCCACCTAACGCAATCAAAGTCGTGTCGCGACCGTGATTTTTTTCTAATAATGCAGTGAAGATCAGATTGAGCGACTCAAGATTTTTATATTGCTCACCATCGGGTAACAATACGTGATCAACTTGACAACCAAGCTGAGTTAATGTTTCTGTGACTGGCACAAGATAATGTTGTGCAATGGTCGGATTGCTCACAAGCATTACTTTATCGCCTGCTTTTAGGGGATAAACACTAGGATCGGAGAGCAAGCCAGCGCCGATATAAATAGGATAACGACGTTCTTTTAATTCAACATTTACGCACAACATCATTTTTTCCTTTTGCTTAATTAGCCGTTGATATTTTCAATTAAATCAACGATTTGATTTGCCATTACTTTGGCACTTTGATCATCCGTGGGTAAGGTAATATCCGCTACTTCTTGATACAGCGGATTACGAATTTTTGAAAGTTCCTCAAGCACTTGGCGTGGATCTTCTACATCTTGTAGTAACGGACGTTTTTTATCGCGTTGCGTACGTTGGAATTGTTTTTCTACGGTGGTTTCTAAATAGATCACAATGCCACGCGCAGAAAGATGGTTGCGGTTTTCTTTTGACATTACCGCTCCGCCACCCGTGGAAAGCACAATGCCTTGTTTTTGTGTTAATTCATTAATAATACGTTCTTCGCGCTTGCGGAAACCTTCTTCGCCTTCAACATCAAAAATCCAGCTAATGTCAGCACCGGCACGTTGTTCAATTTCCGCATCGGTATCAATAAAATCCATTCCTAACATTTGCGCTAATTGACGACCAATAGTGCTTTTTCCCGCGCCCATTGGACCTACTAAGAAAATATTACGTTTTTCTGCCATTTCTCGTTGTTCTTCTTTAATAAAATTTAAAATAATTGATCTTTCCGATAAATAAAAAGACAACCACAAAATCAAATATGGTTGCTAAAAGATCACCCAAAAAATAATGGCGATTATCTCAATAAATGCCTACCTTTTTCAACCGTCAAAATAAATTTATTTGCGAGATTTGGACGAAATTTTCAAAGAAGATGGCGAAGTGCGGTGATTTTTTGGTGGATTTTTCACCGCACTTGGTTTTTCTGCGCGTTGCCCTTTTTTGATCAAATGTGGTGTAACGAAAATAACCAGTTCCCGTTTTTGATGACGTTCCACTTCTTTACTGAATAAACGTTTAATCACGGGAATATCACCTAGCACAGGCACTTTATCTAAGGCTTTGGTAATGGTGTCGTGGAAAATACCCCCTAGCACAATGGTTTCCCCATCTTGGGCAAAGACTTGCGTGTTAATTTCTTGCTTATCAATGGCAATCACTTCGTTTTCACCGTAAGCAACACGTCGCCCCGGCGCATTTTGGCTGACGACTAAATCCAGTAAAATGCCGTTATCTTTTGATAAATGAGGGGTAACGTCTAATCCTAGCACTGCTTCGCGAAACTCAATGGTCTGGCTATCATTTTTACTATTATTCACCACATAAGGGATTTCCGTCCCTTGCTTGATGCTAGCGCTTTTCTTATTCGTTGTAAGCAAACTTGGGCTAGCGATGATTTCCACGCTATTTTCGCGCTCCAACGCAGTTAATTCTAAATCAAGCAAGCGTCCATTAATTTTGGCAATTTGCAGTGCCACTGAGCCGGCGGGCGTATTCGTGGTGGCAAAATTCACATTGAGATTATCGGTAATATTGGTAAAGCCATTCGCATTCAGACTACCACTCACTTTATGGCTTGCCTCTGTCGGCGTGAAAATCCCCCAACGCACGCCAAGTTCTTTCAGGCTTTCATCGCTAATGGTAACAATACGCGCTTCAATAGCGATTTGCTCAATGGGTTTATCCATTTCCATTACTATCCCTTTAATTTGTTTCAATATTGCTTTTTCATCTTTAATGATCAAGAGGTTGCTACGATCGTCAAAGCTTATACTGCCATTTCCAGAAAGCAATGAACCACTGCCTGAAGTCAGTGTTTTCATCATTTCAGAGGCTTTAGCATAGTGTAATTTTATCGTCATTGTGGATAGCGTGGGCAAAACAGGGGCGCTCATTTCGGGTAATGTATCGACAAATTCAATGGGAAGGGGATTGGTACTTTCTGATGAAGAATGTGGCGTGGCTTTGCTTAAATAATAAATGCCATTTTCCTGCCAAAATTGGAGTTGTTTAATTTTAGCCACCACTTGCAGAAATTGCGCAAGCGTTGTTTGTTGCAGTTGTAACGAAATCGAGCCTTGCAATTCATCATCGATCACTAAATTCACGTTTTGTTGTGCCGCGAGTTGTTGCACGGTATGTACCAAAGGGGCTTGCTGTAAGCGAATTGAAAAGGTTTCATCGGTTTTTTCGCTCGCAGAGGCAAGCAATGAAAAACTCAGAAAAAATGCACCGCACTTTAATAATCGCATTTTTCTCTCCTAAAAGGTTAGATAAACAACTTGTGATTGCGCACAGTCAAAAAGTGTAATTTGCTGTGGTGAGATTTCCGTAATCTGTAATCTTTCTTGAGCGATCACATCTTGGTTTTTAACAAAGATAATTTGTTGATGTTGATGACTAAAAATGGCGTTGAGATGTTCTGGTAACTGAATAATGCCGACTAACTTAAGTTGCTGGAAAGAGGAATTTTCCGCCAAGACTTTTTGATGACTAGGACAGTGTACAGAATTTGCTTGATTGATAACTTTCGTTTGTGTTGTACGTTGAGTATGATCAAAGGGATCCTGTGCTTGCGCAGAAAAAAAGGCATTGAACAGGATCAAAAAAAGAAACGATTTTTTCATTGCTTATCCTTATGTAAAGAAAGTTTAAAGCGAACCTCAGTGATGAGTGTGCGTTGTGAGAGTGGATTTTCTTGTGTTTTGTAAATGTGAAGTTGTAATACATTGAGCTGTGGCGTGCGATCTAAAAGTGCGGTCAAAAATTGGCGTAAATGCTCAAATTTGCCAGCTAACTGCATTGTTAAATAAGGGGCTTGGTAAAAATGCCACTGGCTATTTTTGACTTGTAATTGAAAATCCTGTGGGCGTAGTGCTTGGTTTATTTCAGCGATATCGTGTGTGAGTTCGGGTGTAAAGGGGCGTTGTTTACTTTGCTGTAATGAACTTAAAATTTGTTTTTGATGATCCAAATCTTGCGTTAATTGCACAATTTGACGTGCGGTTTGCGCATTTTGCTGTTGGGCTTGCTGATATTCGATCACCAAAAAAAATAACGGCAAAAAGGTGCAAGTGAGCAATATGGCATATTGCTTGAAGGCGGAAAGTTGGGCGAACTTGCCAAGTAAATTATGCGGATTGTTAAAAAGTAGCATCGTCATCTTGTTCATTGCTTAATTGAAATTCAAACGTCAGTTGTGAACCCGTGGGCTGAAATTGGGTAAGTTGTGAGTGGTTAAATTGTTCTAATTGTGTAATGCGTTGCTGTAATTGTTCAAATTCTTGCTGATTTTCCGTAAAACCGCTGAGTAATAATTTTTGTTGTGTCAGCGACACTTCATTTAATTCCCCTTGTTGCAAAGGAAGCGCCGCAAGCCAGTTTAAAAATTGAACAATGTTTTGTGCTGGCAAAGGTTGTTGTTCTTGTTGAGAAACATAGTTTTGCCTTAACGCATTAATTTGTTCAATGGTTTCGGCTAAACGCTGTGAGAGGCTTTCATATTGCTCATTTTTTTGTGGTGCTATGGCTTGCTCTGCGTGTAAAACGTGACGCATCATAATCTGACCAGCAAGGCTAATGACTAAGCAAATGCCTGCCCGAATCAGCAATTTTTTTACATTCTTATGATGAGTCGCCAATCGCCACGGTAGTAAATTAATCGCCATTCCCTGCTCCTTCTTGTCGCCATAACGCATTACCTAACGCGATAAAAGGCAAATGGGTTTCTACGGTCTGCCATTGGCTAGGCAAGGGTTGGGCTTGTACATCACCGCAATAGACATAAATTTGTTCAGGCTGAAAGGAATAACGTTGGCAGAACATTTCAGCAAGTGCGGGGAGATTTTTATCAATATGTTGTATAAATTGCATCGTGGGTGCGTTGGGCTGAATGGCAAAGGTGTATTGCTCATCTTGGTAAAGGAAAAGTACCTGACTTTCCGTGCCAATCCCCGTCAGGTAGTGAAATGCTCGGATAATAGCGTGAATACAGCAATCCAGCACTTGAATGGGCAAAGGGGCGTAAGCGTTTAGATAATCCAAGGCGGTTTGTCTTTTTATCGCAACAATACTCAGTTTTGCGCCCTGTTTGAGCGTTTCTAATTGATAATCAAACCAAATTTCTTCAAGAGGAAGAGGCAAGGCTTGTGAGAATAAAAATCGGCATTGTTGCTCACATTCTGCGGGCGTTAAAATTTGTGGTAATAACAGAGTTTGTATCCACGTGTATTGTGGTGAGATTGCGGTAATAAACCTCATTGTTTTCAAGGAATGGCGACTTGATGATGGCATATGTCGCGCAAGCTGTGGTAACGAAATTGGTGAGGATAACGTGCAACACTGCACTTGATTGGTTTCATCAAACCAAACACATTGGTAATTTTCGCCCTTTTTCCATACACCCACTTGTTGTTTTTGTGCGGCGCAATGCGTTATTTTCCTCATTCTTTCTACCTAATATTCATTTTAAATGCACTTTTAGCTTTGGATTTCTTTGACTAAACTTTATACTTACGTTTTAAGGAAGTAGTTAAGCTAAAATTTCGGGTTTTAGTTTTTCTGATTTTTTTCAATTTTGCACGAATGAAGAGAGAATTTTACGATGCGGATCGCAAAATTAATTTTAAGTAGCTTGCTGACAATCATTATTTTAGGCTGTGTTGTCGTAGGAATTTTTTATGTTCAATTAAAATCAAGCTTGCCGAGTGTAGATTCCCTAAAAACGGTGGAATTACAACAGCCGATGCAGATTTATACGGCTGATGGCAAGCTCATTGGTGAAGTGGGAGAACAGCGCCGTATTCCTGTGAAACTGAATGAAGTGCCAAAAAAATTAATTGATGCCGTATTGGCAACAGAAGATAGCCGTTTTTATGAACATCACGGTTTAGACCCTGTGGGGATTGCGCGTGCAATTAGTGTCGCGGTGATGAAAGGGGGGGCTTCTCAAGGGGCAAGTACTATTACTCAACAGCTTGCACGAAATTTCTTTTTAACGCCAGAAAAAAACATCGTGCGTAAAGCAAAAGAAGCCATTTTGGCGATCGAAATTGAAAACACCCTAAGCAAAGATGAAATTTTAGCGCTTTATCTGAATAAGATTTATCTTGGCTACCGTGCTTATGGCGTTGCTGCCGCGGCAAAAACCTATTTCGGCAAATCGCTCGATCAGCTTACTTTGTCAGAAATGGCGGTCATTGCAGGATTACCAAAAGCGCCCTCCACAATGAACCCTCTCTATTCGCTTAAACGAGCCACCGCACGCCGAAACGTGGTGCTTGGACGAATGTTAGAAATGAAATATATCAACCAAGCAGAATATGATGAAGCGATTAACGAACCGATTGTGGCAAGCTATCACGGCGCACAATTAGATTTTAAAGCGGATTATGTTACTGAAATGGTTCGCCAAGAAATGGTGAAACGTTTTGGTGAAGAAAATGCCTATACCAGCGGCTATAAAGTTTATACGACGGTGCTTTCTGCTGATCAGGCAGAAGCACAAAAAGCAGTGCGTGATAATTTGCTTGCCTATGATATGCGTCACGGTTATCGTGGTGCAACGGTGTTATGGAAAAAAGAGGAAAGCGCGTGGGACGAAGATAAAATTATCGACGCCCTAAAAAAACTACCTAATTCAGCCCCTCTCGTACCTGCTGCGGTATTAGAAAATAGTAAAGCTGGCACAAAAGTATTATTAGATGATGGCAGCAGCCTAACCCTTTCGCCAAACGCAATGCGCTGGGCGGGTAAAAAACAGCCAAAAGCAGGTGAACAAATTTGGTTGCGCCAACGTGGTAATGGAGAGTGGCAACTTTCCCAACTCCCTGAAGTCAATTCCGCGTTGGTTTCTCTCAATAGTGATAATGGCGCGATTGAAGCATTAGTCGGTGGCTTTAGCTTTGAACAAAGCAAATTTAACCGTGCCACTCAATCTTTAGTGCAAGTGGGATCATCTATCAAACCTTTTATCTATGCAGCCGCCTTAGAAAAAGGGCTAACCTTATCAAGTGTGCTACAAGATTCCCCGATTGTGATCAAAAAACCGGGGCAAAACGTGTGGACACCGAAGAATTCACCAAACCGCTATGATGGGCCAATGCGCTTGCGCGTGGGGCTAGGGCAATCCAAAAATATGATTGCGATCCGAGCAATCCAAATGGCAGGCATTGAGTTTACTGCGGATTTCCTACAACGCTTTGGTTTCCAACGCGATCAATATTTTGCCAGTGAAGCCTTGGCTTTAGGTGCAGCGTCATTCACCCCACTTGAAATGGCGCGTGCTTATGCCGTGTTTGATAATGGGGGGTTCTTGGTAAATCCTTACCTTATCGAAAAAATCCTAGATAATAGCGGCAAAGAACTGTTTGTTGCGAACCCACAAATTGCGTGTGTAAGCTGTGATAACATTCCTGTGATTTATGGGGAAACTGAAAAATTAGATGGCTTTAAAAACCTTGATTTAGAAAAACCAGATAATTTAGCCGCCACGGATAGCAGCACCAATGGTGAGGAGCTAGATCAAGATGAACAGCCTAACGATATTCCAGAACTTGATCGTCAAAATAAAAAGTTAGATGAAAATGCACTGGATTTTATGGCACAAGATAAAAAAGCCAATGCCCAAGTGCAGTATGCCCCTCGTGTCATTAGTGGTGAACTGGCGTTCTTAATTCGTAGTGCGTTGAACACCGCAATTTATGGCGAACAAGGCTTAGGTTGGAAAGGAACCAGCTGGCGAATGGCAAATCAAATTAAGCGTTCGGATATTGGCGGAAAAACAGGGACTACCAATAATTCAAAAGTGGCTTGGTATGCAGGTTTCGGGGCAAATATCACCACGGCGGTCTATGTTGGCTTTGATGATAATAAACGTAATTTAGGAAAAGGCGAGGCTGGCGCACAAACAGCAATGCCAGCGTGGATTGATTATATGAAAACGAGCTTGAAAGATGTACCCGAGCGTATTCTTCCACTTCCACAAAATATTATAGAAAAGCGTATTGATACAGGTTCTGGTTTGCTTTCTAATAGTGGTGGACGTAAGGAATACTTTATCAAAGGTACTGAACCTAAACGCGCTTATGTGAAAGAACGTGGTTATTATGTACCGCCTGAATTATTGGAGCGTTTAAACGGTGGAGTGAAATCCTCTGAGCAACAAGAACTATTCTAGTCTGACTTAAGGGAGTGCATAAAAACAAAGTGCGGTTATTTTTCCACGCATTTTTCTAATTGAAAAAAGACCTAGCCATTAGCTAGGTCTTTTTTACGGAGAAGATCAATTAAAGAATATCTAACAATTCCACTTCAAAAACAAGGGTGCTAAATGGTGGGATTGACGCACCAGCACCGCGTTCACCGTAGGCAAGGTTATGTGGAATAGTGAGTTTCCATTTTGAGCCTACTGGCATCATTGAAAGGGCTTCAACCCAACCAGCAATCACGCCACTTACAGGGAATTCCGCCGGCTGACCGCGTTGTACAGAGCTGTCAAAAACCGTGCCATCAGTAAGGGTACCTGTGTAATGAACGCGTACTTGATCTTGTTTACTTGGGATCTTGCCATTGCCTTCAACTAAGATTTCATATTGTAAGCCTGAATCTGTTACTTGCACGCCCTCTTTTTTGGCATTTTCCGCAAGATAGGCTTTGCCGGCTTCTTCAATTTGTTTGAATTGTGCTTTCGCCGCCTCAGCAGCTTGTTGTTGAAGTTGTTGTAAGGCTTGAGTTACTTCGTTTAAATCAATTGCAGGTGGATTTTGATTTAACACATCGAAAATCCCTTTGGCAACGGCTTCAGGCTTAACCGCTAATTTACTTTCTACTAATTGTTGACCGATTTGTAAACCGATACCATAGCTACCTTTTGCTGAGATATCATCTAAAGAGACTTGATTAAAAAATTGTTCTGACATTGTTTTTTCCTTTTCATTAAATAAATTACTGTTTATAGGCTAAGACTTCACCCATATGGACTGGTGTATCAACGGCTAATTGCTCGGCTAATTTCACTTGATTTTGTTGGAATAAGTTAATTACCGTAGAACCAAGTTGGAAAGCCCCCATTTCTTGTCCTTTGTGCAGTTTTACCGCATTTTCACCCTCATAGGTCCAAACTTTCACTTCATTTGAGCGTGGAGGATTAATAATGCCAGCCCATTGCGTGCTAATGCTCGCCGTGATGGTCGCACCAACTAAAATTTGTACCATTTGCCCAAATTCTGTATCAAAAAGACAAATGACACGCTCATTACGTGCAAATAGATTTGGTATATGCTCGGCTAAAAATGGATTTACTGAAAAAAGCGCACCCGGAACATAAATCATTTTGCGTAATGTGCCATCACAAGGCATATGTACACGGTGATAATCTCTCGGTGAAAGATAGATAGTGGCGAATTCACCATTTTTAAAGGTCTGGACTAATTCGTCATCATTCGCTAATAGATCCTCTAAATGAAAATTATGCCCTTTAGCTTGTAATAAACGATTGTCGTCAATGTGTCCTAATTGGCTGATTCTGCCGTCCGCAGGTAAACAAAGTGCGGTAGGATTTTCATCAATTTTTCTTGCACCTTCTGCTAAGGGACGGATAAAAAATTCATTGAACGTCGCATAATCATTAAAATGAGGTTTTGCGGCCTCTTGCATATTAACTTGATATTTTTTAGCAAATAATTTGATGACAAAATGGGTAACAACTCCCCAGCGTTGTTTAGCAAACCAACCCGCAAGTTGAGTTAAATAAAGCTGCGGCATCAGATATTGAAATGCCACTTTTGCACGTTGCCAATAAGTTAAAGGCATTTGCGTTTTTACTGTCATAACGTTTTCCTTTGTTAAAATGGAAAGGGGATTATATCAACTTATCCTACTTGTGCAATGATATGCAGAATTTGCCTTGATTTCTCGTGGGAATAGGGGTAGTGTTCATTTTCGATTATATGGCTGTAGGGGCAGATCTATGTGTCTGCCCGAAACATTAATGATTATACGGACGGACACATAGGTCCGTCCCTACAGAAAAATGATATGAAATACGGGCGAATACATCGTTTTCCCTAAAATTTGCTGGAATAATAGGATAAAAATGCAAGAACAATCCCTTCTTAATATTGATAAAAATCATATCTGGCATCCTTATTCATCAATAAATAGCGATGCGCCTATTTTTGCGGTGGAACGTGCTGACGGGGTGGAGATCACATTAAAAAATGGCAACACCTTGATTGATGGAATGTCCTCTTGGTGGGCGGCATTACACGGTTATAATCACCCCAAATTGAATCAAGCGGCGAAAGCCCAGTTAGACAAAATGAGCCATATTATGTTTGGCGGATTGACTCACGATCCTGCGGGAGAATTAGCACAACGCTTGGTGAAATTATTGCCTGAAGGACTGGATAAAATTTTTTTTGCAGATAGTGGATCTGTCGCGGTTGAAGTCGCGATGAAAATGGCGGTGCAATATCAGCAAGCAAAAGGTGAAACTGGACGATATAAATTTGCCACGATACGTTCGGGCTATCACGGCGATACTTGGCACGCAATGTCAGTGTGTGATCCTGTTACGGGAATGCACAGCCTGTTCGCTAAAGGCTTGCCCGTGCAATATTTTTTACCGCAACCTAAAACCCCCTTTAATGGACAATGGCAAGAAGCGGATATTCAACCGCTTAAAGCGTTACTTGCAGAAAAGAGCGGTGAAATTGCCGCTTTAATTTTAGAGCCGATTGTACAAGGTGCTGGCGGAATGTATTTTTATTCGCCCACCTATTTAGAAAAAGCACGGGCGTTGTGTGATGAATATGGCGTATTGCTGATTTTCGATGAAATCGCCACAGGATTTGGACGCACGGGTAAGCTGTTTGCCACCAACTATACTGCCATTAAACCGGATATTATGTGCTTAGGCAAAGCCCTAACGGGCGGTTATTTAACACTTTCCGCGACGGTAACCACCGCGCATATTGCACAAACCATTTGTGATGGCGAAGCAAAATGCTTTATGCACGGGCCAACGTTTATGGGGAATCCACTTGCTTGCGCCATTGCCAGTGCATCCATTGATTTATTATTAGAAAGTGATTGGCAAGGCAAGGTTAAAGCCATTGAACAACAATTAAAAACAGAGCTTGCGGTAGCGAAAGATTTTCAATCGGTGAAAGACGTTCGTGTATTAGGGGCCATTGGGGTGTTAGAAATGAAATCCCCTGTGGATTTAGCCGTATTGCAGCCAAAATTTGTTGAAAAAGGCATTTGGTTACGTCCTTTTGGGCATTTGGTGTATATTATGCCACCTTTTATTATTTCGCCAACGCAACTTAGCCAGCTTACGCAAGGCTTATTGTCTGTACTTAAAGAGGTTTACAATGAATAATCATCTCGCTGATTTTGCACAAACCTTGGCTGAACTCAAGGCGGTTGGGCAGTTTCGTCAGCTTCCTCAGTTAGATCATCAAGGCAAAATGATCGAAAAAGATGGGCGCTTAATGCTCAATATGTCTTCTAATGATTATTTAGGTCTTGCCAATGATGAGGCATTAAAAACCGAATTTTTACAAAAATACGGCGAAAAATTACCGCACTTTACTTCTTCGTCTTCCCGTTTATTGACGGGATCTTTTGCGGTTTATCAACAATTAGAAAGTCTAATGGCGCAATGTTTTGGGCGAGAGGCGTGCTTATTGTTTAATAGTGGCTATCACGCTAACATCGGCATTTTGCCTGCGGTGGCGAATAAAAAAACGTTAATTTTAGCCGATAAACTGGTTCACGCCAGTATTATTGATGGCATTCGTTTGAGTGAAGCGGATTTTGTACGCTATCGACATAATGATTTTACCCATTTAGAAACCCTATTAGGTAAGTATCAGAACCAATATCAACGAATGATCATTGTTACCGAAAGTGTATTTAGTATGGACGGTGATGTGGTAGATTTGCCTCAGCTCGTGGCTCTCAAGCAACGCTTTGGCAATGTCTTATTATATGTGGACGAAGCCCACGCTATTGGTGCTTACGGCAAAACAGGGCTAGGTATCGCTGAACAGCAAGGTTGTATTCAAGAGATTGATTTTTTAGTTGGCACTTTTGGTAAGGCTTTAGCTTCAATGGGCGCTTATGTGGTATGCGATGAATTGATTAAAGCATATTTAATAAATAAAATGCGACCATTGATTTTTTCTACTGCTCTGCCTCCGCTGTGTGTGGCGTGGACGACATTTTTATTTGAAAAACTTCCGCACTTTACCCAACGACGCCAGCATTTACAAAAGTTAAGTGAAAAAGTGCGGTCGTTTTTTGAGCAGAATTTGGCCCGGTCTCTTGTTAGTGAAAGCTGTATCATTCCTTATATTATTGGCGATAATGAAAAAACAGTGGTAACGGCACTTGCGTTACAAGAACAAGGCTATTATTGTTTGCCAATCCGACCACCTACAGTGCCTAAAGGCACATCGCGTATTCGCTTATCTTTAACCGCAGATATGACAGAACAAGACGTGGACGCTTTTCTCACAACCTTAGTAAAATTTGAGTAACAACAATGCAAACAGAATTGATCAAAGGCGCAGAACATAGCCCGAATTTAATCCTCTATTTTGCTGGTTGGGGAACGCCAGCCAGCGCCGTTTCTCACTTGGTGTTACCAGAAAAAACGGATTTATTACTGTGCTATGACTATCAAGATCTGAATTTTCATTTTGATCTTTCTCATTATGCACAGATCCGCGTCGTAGCTTGGTCAATGGGCGTGTGGGTGGCAAATCAAGTGTTAGGACAAATGCCTCTTGTGAGTGCCACCGCAATAAACGGAACAGGCAAACCTTGTGATGATACAATGGGCATTCCACAAGCCGTATTTATCGGTACACTGGAACAGCTAGATGAACGCCATTTAGTGAAATTTCAACGCAGAATGTGCGGTGATAGCGCTACATTTGAGCAATATTGTCAATTAGAAGGACAACGTGATTGGCAACAAGTGCGGTCAGAATTAGGCGAACTTTATCAATATATTCAGCAGGATAAGGGAAACGCAATTGATTGGACACGCGCCATTATTGGTGAGAAGGATCGTATTTTTCCTAGTCCGAATCAGCGCGCTTATTGGCAAACTTATATGAGTGAAAAAACAGGCAATACCGCACAACTGAGTGCGGTGCAAAATTCCACAGAATTTGTCTTGCAAACAATGCCATTGCCTCACTATCCCTTTGCACAATTTCATACTTGGGCTGAGTTATTTTAATGAACGTGGTGGATAAATCTCGTGTTGCACAATGCTTTAGCCAAGCCTTACCCAGCTACGACAGTCAAGCTAAAGCACAACAGCAAATTAATCAACAACTGTTGCAACTTTTATTGCAAACGGGTCGCACTGCGTTTTCACAGGTGTTAGAAATTGGTTGTGGAACAGGGCATTTTAGCCAACTTTTGGCACAACATTTACAAGTAAAATCTTGGGCGTTTAATGATTTATGTGATGTAAAAAATCAACTTGATACATTATTCCCACGAGATAATTTTGTTTTTTATCAAGGAGATGGAGAAATTTATCCCTTTCCTACCGATTATGATCTGATCGCTTCAGCATCAGCAGTACAGTGGTTTGTCGATCCGCAAGCGTTCGTCAATAAATGTGCCGATTTATTACGTGAAAAAGGCATTTTGCTTATTAGCACTTTTGCACCGAAAAATTTAGCAGAAATTCGTGCTTTGACGGGAATTGGTTTGGACTATCCTGATCTATCGCAGTGGCAACAATGGTTGAGTGCTAGATTTGAAATCAAAGCGCTGTTTGAGCAAGCGATTCCGCTTTATTTTGCTAGTCCGTTGGCGGTCTTGCAACATCTCAAAGTGACTGGTGTAACAGCGACAGGACAAGGGGGCTGGACAAAAGGGCGCTTACAACAATTTATTGCAGATTACAACGCGCAATATCAAAATACGCAAGGGCAAGTGCGGTTGAATTATCAGCCACTTTTTATTTTGGCAGAAAAATTAACGTAAGAGGAATAAAATGGCAGGGCAAGTGTTATTCATCTCTGGGATTGATACGGATGTGGGCAAAACCATTGCCACAGGTTGGTATGCGAAAAAGCTTGCTGACCAAGGGGCTTCGGTGATTACGCAGAAAATGATCCAAACGGGCTGCGAAGACATTTCAGAAGACATCATACAGCATCGTAAATTACAAGGCATAGACTTATTGCCAGAAGATAAGCAAGGGCTGACTTGTCCTTATTTATTTTTTTACCCTTGTTCGCCGCATTTAGCAGCACAGCTAGAAAATCGAAAAATTTCTACCGCACTTATCCGTCAAGCCACAGATGAACTGGCAAGCCGTTATGATTATGTTTTACTGGAAGGTGCTGGGGGCTTGTGTGTGCCTTATGATGATCAACATACCACATTGGATTATATTGCCCAGCAACAATATCCCCTTATCCTTGTTACTTCAGGGAAATTAGGTAGCATTAATCACACCTTACTCAGCTTGTTAGCCTGTAAACAGTATCATATTGAAGTAAAAGGATTAATTTATAATCGCTATCCATTAGGTGATGAAATGATTAACAAGGAAACGGCACAATATTTGCAAAATTATTTGCAAAAACATTTTCCGCAAGCGGAATTTCTCTCTTTAGAAAAATTAACGTCAATCTGATAAAAAGGAAATTTGGCTTTTTCACATAAAAAATTATAATTTCCTTTGACTATTTGCACATCAAAAGGTAATATTCACGCCCTATGCAAAAGGTAAAATTACCCCTTACAACTGATCCAGTAAGAGATGCGCAACGTAGGTTGGATTATGATGGTTATTATGCGATCAAGCAACTTTGCCGTCTGGCTGAATCAGTAGATAAAGTGCTCAGCGATGCACAGGTAACATTATCATTTTTCATTGATCCACAAAAATTAGTTGTTATGAAAGGCAACGCACGCGTTGAGGTGGCACTTACTTGTCAGCGCTGTGGAGAACCTTTTAATCAGCTTTTAGAAACTGAATTTGCATATAGCCCTGTTTCTCATTTGGATCAAGCTGATGCGTTACCAGACATTTATGAACCAATAGAACTTAACGAATTTGGTGAAATAGATTTATTGGCAACGATTGAAGATGAACTTATGTTATGTCTGCCGATTGTGCCGATGCATTCATCTGAACACTGTGAAGTGTCCGTGGCTGAACAGGTTTTTGGAACATTGCCCGAAGAGTTGGCAAAAAAACCGAACCCGTTCGCTGTATTAGCTAGTTTAAAGCAAAAGTAAATTTAGGAGTATAGCCAATGGCTGTTCAACAAAATAAAAAATCTCGTTCACGTCGTGATATGCGTCGTTCACACGATGCCTTAACTACTGCTGCAGTATCAGTAGATAAAGCAAGTGGCGAAACTCATTTACGTCATCACGTTACCGCTGACGGTTATTACCGTGGCCGTAAAGTGATCAACAAGTAATTCCTTTTCTATAAGGTATTGACTTGAGCCGTCTAACCCTTGCGTTAGATGTGATGGGCGGGGACATTGGTCCCCGTGTTACTATCCCCGCATCAATAAAAGCGTTGGAGCAAGATCCAATGCTTTCTGTTTTATTATTTGGCGATAGCCAACAAATTCTTCCTTTATTAGAAAACCTCTCTTCAGCTTTACAAGAACGAATTAAAGTTTGCCACTGCACTAAGGTGGTTGATAATAGCCAAGATTTATCTTATGCCTTGCGTCATAGTAAAGGGACGTCAATGCGTTTAGCCATTGAGGCCGTGCAGAAAGGTGAGGCACAGGCTTGTGTCAGTGCAGGGAATACTGGGGCATTAATGGGCTTAGCAAAAATTTTATTGCAACCGCTTAAAGGGATCGAACGCCCAGCACTCGTTTCACTTATTCCTACGATTAATGGCGATCGCAGTGTGATGTTAGATTTAGGGGCAAATATTGATTGTTCTGCACAGAATCTTTATCAGTTTGCCTTAATGGGTGCAATTTTTGCGGAAAGTTGTCTTGGATTGGTTTATCCCCGTATTGCGTTATTGAATATTGGTATTGAAGAAATTAAAGGGCATAAGTCTATTCGTGAGGCCGCCACCCTGCTGAAGCAAAATCCGGCGTTAAATTATATCGGATTTATTGAAGGGGATTTATTACTTAATGGTAAAGCAGATGTTATCGTAAATGATGGTTTTGCGGGTAATATTGCGCTCAAAACCTTAGAGGGCGCAGCGAAGAATGTGATTTCTTTATTCAAAGGGCATTCAACATTGAATAAAACAAATCATATTTGTAAATTTATTGGGCGTTGGTTCGTCAAAACTTTTTTATTAAAAGGAAGTTTTCAGCGATTAAGACAAATTAATCCTGATCAATATAACGGTGCAACCCTAATCGGTTTAACTGCAGTGGTTGTAAAAAGCCACGGTAGTGCAAATATTGATGGTTTTGCTTATGCAATCCTTGATGCCGCACAGCAAGCAAGGTACAACCTTCCAGAAAAAATTTTGGCAGGGTTAGAAAAGTAATCTCGGAGATGATTATTCTGTCAAGCTGATAGGATAAACGGTGTTTTAGTAAAAATGTGCAAAAAACAGACCGCACTTTTAATACACTTTCTTTTTTCAGCGGGCTTTCCTCGTTAGTGAACATTAATTATTTGAAATTATTATGTATAGTAGAATTTTAGCCACTGGTAGCTATGCACCAGAGCAAGTGAGAACAAATGCGGATTTAGAAAAAATGGTGGATACCTCGGACGAATGGATTACGACTCGTTCAGGTATTAAAGAACGTCGCATAGCTGGTGAGAATGAAACCGTTGCAACAATGGGCGCAGCAGCAGCAAAAAATGCTTTGGCAATGGCAAATCTTGATCCACAAGAAATTGATCTGATTGTGGTGGGGACAACGACAAATTCTCATTCTTATCCAAGTGCCGCCTGTCAAATACAAGGCTTATTAGGAATTAAAGATGCGATTGCATTTGATGTCGCAGCAGCTTGTACAGGCTTTATTTATGCGCTTTCTGTTGCTGATCAATTTGTGCGTAACGGACAGGTAAAAAAAGCCTTGGTGCTTGGTGCAGATCTAAATTCTCGCCATCTTGATGAAACAGATCGTAGTACTGTGGTGCTATTCGGTGATGGGGCAGGGGCTGTGATTTTGGAAGGAAGCGAAAAAGCGGGAATTATTTCTACCCATCTACACGCTTCACCAGATACAGAAGATATGCTCGTCTTACCGCAGGCACAACGTGGTAATGAGCAGTCTGGTTATATTTCAATGCAAGGCAATGCGACCTTTAAACTGGCGGTAAGTCAATTATCTAACGTGGTGGAAGAAACCCTTTCTTTCAATAACTTAGATAAAAAAGATCTGGATTGGTTAGTGCCACATCAAGCAAACTTACGCATTATTAGTGCCACTGCGAAAAAACTAGAAATGGATATGGCACAAGTGGTTATTACCCTTGATCGTTATGGTAATACCAGTGCCGCAACCGTTCCTACCGCGCTAGATGAAGCAATACGCGATGGGCGTATTCAGCGCGGTCAATTACTTTTATTAGAAGCCTTTGGCGGTGGTTGGACTTGGGGATCAGCCTTAGTTCGTTTTTAACTTTATCTGCTAGAATAGCAACTCAATTTCAAAAATAGGATATAAGAATGAAAAAATTTGCAATGGTTTTCCCCGGACAAGGATCACAAACAGTGGGAATGTTAGCGGAATTAGCTGAGCAATTTCCTGTTGTAGAACAAACCTTTAAGCAAGCTTCAGAGGTACTTGGCTATGATTTATGGCAATTAGTCCAACAAGGACCCGCTGAAGAATTAAATAAAACGTGGCAAACTCAACCCGCTCTTTTAGCAGCATCTGTTGCAATTTATCGAGTATGGCAACAGCAATATCCACAGTTAGTGCCTGCTGTTATGGCGGGGCATAGCTTAGGTGAATATTCAGCCTTAGTCTGTGCTGGCGTAATTGATTTTCAAGACGCTATCCAATTAGTTGAGTTACGTGGAAAATTAATGCAGCAAGCCGTGCCAGAGGGAACTGGGGCAATGTATGCCATTATTGGCTTAGATAATGAATCGATCATTAAAGCCTGTAAAGAGGCAGAGCAGGGTGAAGTGGTTTCAGCGGTGAACTTTAATTCACCGGGACAAGTGGTGATTGCTGGTGCAAAAGCTGCAGTAGAACGTGCCGCAGCGGCTTGTAAAGAAGCGGGCGCAAAACGTGCTTTACCACTTGCAGTAAGCGTACCATCCCATTGTGCATTAATGAAACCAGCAGCTGATCAATTAGCGGTCTCTTTAGAAAGCATTGCTATCAAAGCCCCTGAAATTGCGGTGATTAACAATGTTGATGTAAAAGCAGAAGAAAAAAGTCACGAAATTCGCACCGCACTTGTTCGCCAGCTATATAGCCCTGTACGTTGGACTGAAAGCGTAGAAGCAATGGCGCAGAATGGTATTGAAGTATTACTTGAAATCGGACCGAATAAAGTATTAACAGGACTAACGAGTCGTATTGTGAAAGAATTAACGGCTGTTGCGGTAAATGATCTTGCCTCATTAGAAAAGGCGCACACTTTATTAACTGAAGCCTAAAAATTAGGAGAAACATTATGCAAGGTAAAATTGCGTTAGTAACAGGAGCAACCCGTGGCATTGGTCGTGCAATTGCCGAAGAGTTAAGTGCTAAAGGGGCTTTTGTGATTGGTACAGCGACCTCTGAAAAAGGAGCGGAAAGTATTTCAGCTTACTTAGGTGAGAAAGGTAAAGGTTTAGTTTTAAATGTTGCAGATCAGCAATCTATTGAAGATGTATTAGCGAAAATTAAAGCAGACTTTGGTGATATTGATATTCTGGTTAATAACGCAGGGATCACCCGTGATAACCTATTAATGAGAATGAAAGAAGAAGAATGGTTTGATATTTTACAAACTAACCTTACTTCTGTATTCCATCTTTCTAAGGCGATGCTACGCTCAATGATGAAAAAACGTTTTGGGCGTATTATTACTATCGGTTCTGTGGTTGGTTCAATGGGTAACCCTGGACAATCAAATTATTGCGCTGCAAAAGCGGGGCTTATCGGCTTTAGTAAAGCATTAGCAAAAGAAGTGGCTTCCCGTGGCATTACGGTTAATGTTGTTGCGCCCGGCTTTATTGCAACAGATATGACCGATGCGTTAACCGAAGAACAAAAAGCAGCGACGTTGGCTAACGTGCCGGCTGGGCGTTTAGGCGAGCCAAAAGATATTGCCAAAGCAGTGGCTTTCTTAGCCTCTGATGATGCTGGCTATATTACAGGAACCACATTGCACGTTAATGGCGGTATGTATATGGCTTAAGATAGAAACATTTCGTGGAGGTATTCCATTAAATTTGTTTGATCTATCTTGAATTTAACGCAATTTATCGAATGAAAACATAGCCAAAAACTAGCCTTAATGCTAGAATCATTGGTAGCGATGTAAATTATTTACGTTGGCTGTTGCGTTAGCAGAGTAAGCTAACGTATTTTAACAAGTGTATTTTCATTAAGAATTTGTGGTTTGACCTTGTAAAAAGAGGTTGCAACTTAGCAAAAAATAAATACACTATAAAACCATTATTTTATGGCTAACTATAAATAGGAAAAAGCAAATGAGCATTGAAGAACGCGTAAAAAAAATCATTGTTGAACAATTAGGTGTTAAAGAAGAAGATGTAAAACCAGAAGCTTCATTCGTTGAAGATTTAGGTGCTGACTCTTTAGATACTGTTGAATTAGTAATGGCTTTAGAAGAAGAATTTGATATTGAAATTCCTGATGAAGAAGCAGAAAAAATTACGACAGTTCAATCTGCAATTGATTACGTTCAAAACAATCAATAATTATAGTTAAGGCGGTTTTTAGACCGCCTTAATTTTTTCTCTTTTCTGTAAAATTTGATTTAGATAGCCTTTTCATTAAATAATTTCTCTTCCCATATTGTAGAAAATAGTAAATAAAGTATTATTGTGAGTAGAATTTTTTATAACTCATTTTAGGGATAGACTATGCTTTATTTAGAATTTTTATTTCTACTTTTAATGCTTTATATCGGTAGCCGTTATGGCGGGATTGGTCTTGGTGTTGTTTCAGGAATAGGTCTTGCCATTGAGGTTTTTGTATTACGAATGCCCGTAGGGAAAGCACCTATCAGTGTAATGCTAATCATCTTAGCAGTTGTTACTTGTGCTTCCGTATTAGAAGCCGCGGGTGGGTTAAAATTTATGTTACAAGTGGCAGAGCGAATTTTACGTAATAACCCTAAGCGCGTTACGCTACTTGGGCCAATCGTCACTTATTTGATGACCTTTATGCTTGGTACAGGCCATTCCGTATATTCTATTATGCCAATTATTGGTGATGTTGCGCTAAAAAATAAAATTCGTCCAGAAAGACCAATGGCTGCAGCCTCTGTTGCCTCTCAGTTAGCGATTACATCAAGCCCACTTTCTGCGGCAGTGGTATATTATCTAGGTAAAATTACGGAATTACCGGGATTTGAGCATATTAGTTTATTGGATATTATTTGTGTTACTGTTCCTGCTACGTTTGCCGGTACGATTGCACTTGCATTATATAGTATGCGTCGTGGTAAAGAATTAGAACAAGATCCAGAATATCAACGCCGTTTACAAGATCCTATTTGGCGTGAACGTATTTTAAATACAACAAGCACCACATTGAATGAAGAATTACCACCCGCAGCGAAACAGTCTGTTTATCTTTTCATTCTTTCACTTATTGTGATTGTTTGTATCGCAATGTTCCCAGAAGTACGTACTATCGGCGAGGGGACAAAAGCCATTTCAATGTCTATCATTATTCAAATGATGATGCTATGTTTCGGTGGGATTATTCTCCTAGTGACAAAAACTAACCCGCAAATTGTGCCTAATGGTGTGGTTTTTAAATCAGGAATGGTTGCAGCAATTGCGATTTTTGGGATTGCGTGGATGAGTGATACATATTTCCAATATGCTATGCCACAATTTAAAGCGGGCATTACTGAAATGGTAAAAGCCTACCCCTGGACATTTGCTTTCGCCTTGTTTGCTGTTTCTGTTGTGATTAACAGTCAAGCTGCTACGGCAGTAATGATGTTGCCTGTTGGTATTGGTTTAGGTTTACCTGCACCGCTACTGGTTGGTTTAATGCCAGCAACTTACGGTTATTTCTTCATTCCAAATTATCCGTCAGATATTGCAACCGTGAACTTTGACGTAACAGGAACAACCAAAATTGGTAAATACTATTTCAATCACAGCTTTATGATGCCGGGCTTAATTGGCGTGGTCGTCGCTTGTATGGTTGGTTATGTCATCGCAGAAATTGTGATTAGATAATTGATTTCATAAATAAAAAAGTGCGGTGGTTTTTCACCGCATTTTTATTGTGTAGAAATGCTTAAACTTTCATCGAATAAAACCTCGCCCATTGAAATTCCTTCATTTATTCTTATATAAGATCCCATTAAAAAGAGAGGATACAATATGAACAAAAATCAAGAAACCCGTGGATTTCAGTCTGAAGTTAAACAATTGCTTCAATTAATGATCCACTCACTTTATTCCAATAAAGAAATCTTTTTACGTGAGCTAATTTCAAATGCTTCTGATGCAGCGGACAAGTTGCGCTTTAAAGCCCTTTCTGCCCCTGAACTGTATGAGGGCGAGGGTGATTTAAAAGTACGTATCAGCTTTAATGAGGAAAAAGGCACGATCACCATTAGCGATAACGGCATTGGGATGACACGCGAGCAAGTTATCGACCATTTAGGCACAATTGCCAAATCAGGCACGAAAGAATTTTTGAGCGCCCTTGGTGCAGATCAAGCTAAAGATAGTCAGCTTATTGGACAGTTTGGTGTGGGGTTCTATTCAGCCTTTATTGTGGCGGATAAAGTTACGGTGAAAACCCGTGCCGCGGGCGTGCCTGCCGATCAAGGCGTGTTATGGGAATCCGCTGGTGAAGGTGAATATACCGTTGAAAATATTGAGAAAAAAGATCGTGGCACCGAGATTACTTTACACTTACGCGAGGAAGATAAAGGCTTTGCCAATGCGTGGCGTTTGCGTGAAATCATCAGCAAATATTCTGATCATATCGGCTTGCCAGTAGAAATTTTAACGCAAGAATATGACGATGAAGGCAAAGAAACGGGCGTAAAATGGGAAAAAATTAACAAAGCGCAAGCACTTTGGACACGAGCAAAAGGCGATATTTCTGATGAGGAATATAAGGAATTTTATAAGCATTTAAGCCACGACTTTGCTGATCCGCTTTTATGGGCGCACAATAAAGTGGAAGGCAATCAAGAATATACGAGCCTGCTTTATGTGCCATCTAAAGCCCCTTGGGATCTGTTCAACCGTGATCATAAACAGGGCTTGAAGCTCTATGTGCAACGTGTATTTATTATGGACGATGCAGAACAATTTATGCCGAACTATCTGCGTTTTATGCGTGGTTTAATTGACAGCAATGATTTACCGCTTAACGTATCTCGCGAAATTTTGCAAGATAACAAAGTTACCGCCGCCTTGCGTAAAGCGCTCACCAAGCGTTCATTACAAATGCTAGAAAAATTAGCAAAAGACAACCCAGAGCAATACTTACAATTCTGGAAAGAATTTGGTTTGGTGTTAAAAGAAGGGGTTGCAGAAGATTTTGCTAATCGTGAGCAAATTGCGCGCTTGTATCGCTTTGCTTCAACACATAATGATAGCAACGAGCAAACCGTTTCTTTAGATGATTATGTTTCACGAATGAAAGAAGGGCAAAAAGCCATTTATTACATCACCGCAGATAGCTATATTGCTGCGAAAAATAGCCCGCACTTAGAGCTATTTAATAAGAAAGGCATTGAAGTCTTATTGCTTTCTGATCGTATTGATGAATGGATGCTTAGCTATCTCACTGAATTTGATGGTAAACCATTGCAACCAATCACAAAATCCGATCTCGATTTAGGTGATTTGGCTGACCAAGAACAGGAAGAGCAAAAAGCCCAAGATCAAGCCTTTGGGTCTTTTATTGAACGAGTAACCACCTTATTAGGGGATCGCGTAAAAGCGGTGCGTTTAACCCATCGTTTAACAGACACCCCTGCTGTGGTATCAACGGATAATGATCAGATGACCACCCAAATGGCAAAATTGTTTGCGATGAGCGGTCAGCCTGTACCTGAAGTGAAATATACGTTCGAGTTAAACCCAGATCATCATTTAGTGAAAAAAGTGGCTGATATGGCAGATGAAGAACAATTTGCAAACTGGATTGAGTTACTGCTTGAGCAAGCAATGTTTGCGGAACGTGGTTCATTAGAAAACCCAACGGCATTCATTAAACGTGTAAATGAGTTGTTATCTAAATAAATTCGGTTAGAATAGAAGCGTTGTCTCAAATGCGGCAACGCTTATTTTTTGACTTATAAAAAGGAATGGTATGAAAAAATTTATTGTCGTTATCAGCTTATTGCTATCTGCGTGTAGTTCAGTATTGAATATCAGTCAATCGGATAAATTAGTGAACAGTTGCCAAACCTATTTCAATATTTTAGATGAGAATGTTGCTACCTCCACCTTACCTGCGGAAACATTGCAGGCATTGCAACAAGATTTTGCGCAATATCGCAAAGCATTTACTCAACTTTCTGCCGAGAAACAAGCGCAATTCTGCCGTGCGCGTTTAGCACGTTTTCAGCATTAATTTTCTTTCCCTGCGTAACAAGGAGCATCAATGAGCATTTTTATTGCGTGGGGAAATATTCATCAGTCTTATCCTTTCGAGCAAATTCCAACAGCATTACTCACGCCCAAATTGCGTCAAACACCGCCTGAACAACCGCGTTTGCTGCAACGTTATCGTTGCCGTTGGGTGGCGCATTTTTTACTATGGCAATTATTAAAAAAAGCAAAAATTTCCACCGCACTTTTATCTCAGATTGCTTACAGCCAAAGCCTGCGTCCTTATTTTCCTGACCCCACGATTGATTTTAATATTAGCCATTCGGGAGATTGGGTGGCGGTGATGCTAAGCGTGAATGAAAAAGCAAGCCAAAAGCAAAGTGCGGTAGGAATTGATATTGAATTTCCGCAAAAAGCCCGAGATTATGCTGCCTTGCTTGGCTATTTTGCCTCTGAACAAGAACAGCAATGGTTTGCCAAACAGCCTGATAAAAAAAACGCCTTTTATCGTATTTGGTGTTTGCGCGAAGCACTGCTGAAATCTCAAGGGGTTGGCATTGTAAAATTGTCTGAAGTGGATCACCAAGCAGATGATTTGCAATTATTTTCTGCGCATTGCCCACAAGGGGAAGCCATATTTACGCAAGAATTGCCCTTTTATTTGGCCGTTTTTGCTAATGAAGTCCTTACAACAGCACATTATTTTTATTGGAGTGATGAAGGCTTAATTCCCACTGAATTAAGGCAAAAAATTTGCTATAAAGTGAACCGCACTTTAACGGATTTTTGACGGCTTAAGGGGAAGGGAAAGCAGGCAATCCGCCCTAGACTTCACCTATTATTTTGTTTAGACTTGTAACAATTTTTTGACAAATGGAGAAAAGAATGTCCTTTAATGGTTCAGATCAAGATCCTTGGGGAAAACCAGGGAGTAACCCAAATCAATCGGATAACAAATCCGATCCAAATAACCAATGGGATAAGCGCAATAAGCAGGAACAATCCCCACCTGATCTTGAAGAAGTCTTTAGTAATTTATTGAAAAAACTCGGTGGTGGCCAAAATGGTGGCAACCATAATGGCGGCGGCAAAGGCCTGTCATTCGGCTTAGGTAAATTGTTACCTGTTGCCGCGGTGATTGGTGCGATTGTTTGGGGCGTGAGTGGGTTTTATACCGTGAAAGAAGCGGAACGAGGTGTTGTGCTACGCTTTGGCGAATTGGAAAAAATCGTCCAACCGGGTTTGAACTGGAAACCGACTTTCGTGGATAAAGTCATTCCCGTCAATGTAGAACAAGTGAAAGAATTGAAAACTCAAGGTGCAATGCTTACCCGCGATGAAAATATGGTGAAAGTAGAAATGACCGTACAATATCGCGTGAGTGATCCAGCGAAATATTTATTCAGCGTGACCAATGCTGACGATAGCCTAAACCAAGCTACCGACAGTGCCTTGCGTTATGTGATCGGACATATGTCAATGGATGATATTTTAACCACAGGGCGTTCAATTGTGCGTGAAGACACTTGGAAAGCCTTAAATGGCATTATTCAGCCTTATGATATGGGACTAGAAGTGCTTGATGTAAACTTCCAATCAGCCCGTCCGCCAGAAGAAGTCAAAGCGGCGTTTGATGATGCGATCAAAGCACAAGAAGATGAACAGCGCTACATTCGTGAAGCTGAAGCTTATGCCCGTGAGCAAGAGCCTATCGCACGTGGTAATGCACAACGTATTATCGAAGAAGCTACTGCCTATAAAGATCAAGTGGTGTTAAATGCGCAAGGGGAAGTAGAACGTTTCCAGCGTCTCTTACCTGAATTTAAAGCAGCACCGCAATTATTGCGTGATCGCTTATATATTCAAACGATGGAAAAAGTGATGGCAAACACGCCGAAAGTCTTGCTAGATAGCAACAATAATTTAAGTGTGTTACCGTTGGATAAAATTTTATCGCAAAAAAATAGCGAAAAAAGCACCGCACCTAATTCATCAAATTCACAAAGTGCGGTGAAAAATCAGGAAATTTATTCCGATACTCGCCGTTTTTCCAACAGTGAGAACGATCAACAATCATCTGAAAACCGCCAAGGGAGATTTAACTAATGCGTAAAATTTTAACCCCTATTTTACTGGTATTGCTCGCGGTGATTTATTCTAGCCTTGTGATTGTTGATGAAGGCACGCGTGGCATTATGTTGCGTTTCGGCAAGGTTCATCGTGATTCAGACAATAAAGTGGTTGTCTATGAACCGGGTTTACATTTCAAAATCCCCTTTATTGATTCAATGAAAGTGTTAGATGCCCGCATTCGCACCCTTGATGGTGCGCCAGATCGCTTTGTTACCGTTGAGAAAAAGGATCTCTTAGTGGATTCTTATGTGAAATGGCGAATCAGTGATTTTGGCCGTTTCTTCACCGCAACAGGTGGCGGCGATTATACTCAAGCGTCCAATTTATTACGCCGTAAAGTGAATGACCGTTTACGCTCTGAAGTGGGTTCACGCACCATTAAAGACATTGTGTCAGGGACACGCGGCGAATTAATGGTTGGAGCACGCAAAGCCTTGAATACAGGGCAAGATAGCACCTCAGAATTAGGGATTGAAGTGGTTGATGTACGAGTAAAACAAATCAATCTCCCTGATGAAGTGTCTTCATCAATTTACCAGCGTATGCGTGCAGAGCGTGATGCAGTAGCCCGTGAGCATCGTTCACAAGGTAAAGAAAAAGCCGCATTTATCCAAGCCGATGTGGATCGTAAAGTTACGGTAATTCTGGCCACCGCCAATAAAACGGCACAAGAATTGCGCGGTAACGGTGATGCCGCCGCCGCTAAACTCTATGCCGATGCCTTTGCGCAAGAACCTGAGTTTTACAGCTTTGTGCGTAGTATGAAAGCCTACGAAAAAAGTTTTGCAGAATCAAACAATATGCTGATTCTCAAACCAGACAGCGACTTCTTCCGCTTTATGCAAGCGCCGAAGAAATAGGTAAGTAACATTCGAAACTAAAATGGCACATTAACGTGCCATTTTTATTGAGATATTCGAAATTATTCTTCAATCGCTAATGCTTTCAAGTATTGAAAGAGTTCACGATAGGCTTTTGGTGGTTTGTTTTGTGCTTTTTCTTTTTGGGCGGCACGGATTAAGTTACGCAAATGCTGGCGATCCGCATTAGGATAATCATTCAGGACGTCGCCTAATACTTCATCCCCTTTGATAATAAGTTCATCACGCAATAATTCTAATTTGTGCAGTAAGGCTTGTTGGTGGTTGTGCTTATTTTCTATTTTATCCAACGCTTCTTGAATAGCCGTGGTATCAATCTGGCGTAGCAGTTTGCCAATATATTGTAATTGGCGACGCTTGGCTTCTTTTTGTAAACGTTGGGCAAGTTCAATCGCATCAAGAATATTTTCTTCCAGTGGTATTTTTTCCAAGTTTGTTTTAGTCAGATTAACTAATTTTTCACCAAGCTGTTTTAACGCTTCTGCGTCGCGTTTTATTTCACTTTTACTTACCCAAATAATCTCTTCTTGTTCGTCATCTTCCCAATCAAATTGTTCTTTCTTACGTTTTGCCATAAGGGTTTCCTAAATCGAAATGCATTAAATAGCCGTTAGTGTAGCATAATTTCGTCTAAATTAGCGAGATAAGGGAAAATGGGATAAAATACGGCAAATTTTGATAAGAGGTTAAAAAAATGCAACAAAATTCCACCGCACTTTTAAAACAGCAAGAGCAAGAATTACGTGAGGCTGTAAGTTATGCCATTGATATTGCAACAAAAGCTGGGGCTAGTGCTGAAGTCGCTGTGACCAAAGTGAATGGGCTTTCTGTTTCCACGCGTTTGCAAGAAATTGAAAATGTGGAATTTAATAATGATGGCGCATTAGGCATTTCGGTTTATTTAGGACAACAAAAAGGCAACGCTTCCACTTCGGATTTAAGCCCTGTGGCAATAAAAAATGCCGTGGAGGCAGCACTTGCCATTGCGAAATATACCTCACCTGATGATTGTGCCGGTTTGGCTGATCGCGATTTAATGGCGTTTGAGGCACCAGATTTATCTCTTTATCATCCTGCTGAAATTGATGTGGATCAGGCGGCTGCGTTAGCGTTACAGGTGGAAAAAACGGCGTTAGATTATGATGAACGCATTGTAAATAGTGAAGGAGCCGCTTTTAATTCTCATACAGGTGTGCGAGTTTATGGTAATAGTTATGGAATGTTACAAAGCTATTTGTCTAGCCGTTATTCCCTTTCTTGTTCAATGATCGCCGCTGACAATGATCAGCTTGAGCGTGATTACGAATATACGGTTTCGCGTTATCCCGATAAATTAGAAAATCCCGCTTGGGTGGGTGAAAATGCGGCGAAAAAAGCCTTATCACGCCTCAATCCGCAAAAAATTGCGACTCAAGAAGTGCCAGTGATCTTTCTAAATGATGTCGCCACAGGGCTGATTAGCCATTTAACGGCGGCGATTAGTGGTGGCAGTTTATATCGCAAAGCGAGCTTTTTGTTAGATGCTTTAAGAAAACCTATTTTGCCAGATTGGTTTCACATTAGTGAGCGCCCACATTTAATCGGCAAATTGGCCTCCTCTCCTTTTGATAGTGAGGGGGTGCGAACCCGAGATAGGGAAATCATTGAGCAAGGTATTTTGCAAACCTATTTATTAACCAGTTACAGTGGACGAAAACTTGGTATGCAAAGTACAGGACACGCTGGCGGTATTCATAATTGGCAAGTAACCCCGAATTTGCAAGGTGGTTTACCCGCACTCTTGAAAGAAATGGGAACAGGCTTACTTGTTACGGATTTAATGGGGCAAGGGGTAAATTTAGTCACGGGTGATTACTCTCGTGGTGCATCAGGTTTTTGGGTTGAAAAGGGGGAAATTCAGTATCCTGTGGCAGAAATTACTATTGCTGGCTTGCTCCCTGAAATGTTTAAGCAAATTATCGCAGTGGCAGATGATGTGGAACACCGCTCTAATATTCAAACAGGGTCGATTTTGTTAGAAAGAATGAAAGTATCAGGAAATTAATTTACAAATGAGAATTATTCTTATTGACATTGTTTTTTAGTTTGTTAAAATGCCCCTGTTTGTTAAGTATTGTTATTAAAAATGATCATTCATTTTTAAGATGCTCCAAACAAGTAGAGTAGAAAGTAAATTCGTTAGGGTATTTAAAAGGCTGAGACTTATATCTCGGCCTTTTTTTTGCTACAATTTCGCCGTTTTTAACTCGATCATTTGTGCCATTGGGTGCTTAAAGGTAAATTAATAATGAAAAAACACTATGTAGATGTGATGATTTCGGAACAAGATGTGCGTACTAGAATTGGTGAATTGGGGCGCGAGATTACTCAATATTACCATCAGCAACAAGTGGAAAAGTTGATTGTGGTTGGTTTGCTACGTGGCTCATTTATGTTTATGGCTGATTTGGTACGTGAAATTGATTTACCTGTGGAAGTAGAATTTATGACCACGACAAGCTATGGTAGTGGAATGACAACCAATCACGATGTGAAAATTAGCAAGGATCTTGATGGCGATATTCGTAACGAACAGGTTCTCATTGTAGAAGATATTATTGATACCGGTTACACCCTGCAAAAAGTGCGTGAAATGCTAAAACTGCGTGATCCTGCGTCATTACGTATCTGTACGCTATTGGATAAACCTTCACGCCGTGAAGTGGAAGTGCCAGTAGATTGGGTGGGGTTCACTATTCCTGATGAGTTTGTTGTGGGCTATGGCATTGATTATGCACAACGTTATCGGAATTTGGGCTATATTGGCAAAGTGGTTTTGCAGGAAGAATAAACGGCTATCTGAGATAACATAAAAGGCTTGTTTTGTAACAAGCCTTTTTAATTATTAATGTTATTAAAGTGTATTTTGTTGTTTAGAGGCAAGTCTCGCTAGTGCCGCATCACAACTTTTCATTTGGGTTGCAAGTTCCATTTCAAGGATCTGCTTTTTACTTTGATTTAGTTTACTCTTAATTTTATTCAACTGAGTGTGTGTACCTGGTTGTTTTTCCGCTTCAGCAATGAGGTTTTCTGTTTCTTTGAAGAGTTTAGCGCATTGCTGAGGGAGGATATTTTTTTCTGTTTGTTGTGGCGCTGCTGAAATTGAAACGCTCATCAATGCGGTTACAGCCAGTGTTGCTACCAACATCATTCCCTTCATTATTTTCATTAAAACTCCCTTATTTTCAAATCTGTAAACATATAATAAAAAATGAGCTTTGCGAAAGTTAGCAAAATCTGGGAGGAAAGTCTAGTTATTCATCGTTTTTTATTCTATTTTGCGAGGCAACACACAATTCTTGTTGTAAAAATGTTAAGAGAAACTATAATTTGAACCCTGTCAAAAAAACGCATACTTTCTATGGGTTTATTTTTGATGTAAATCTAAAAAATGTGATCGGTGTTACATTATTTGCTATTTTTTATCCACACTTTTAGTAGTAGAATACATACCGATCTTGAGTTATCTGGATAGTTACTGTTGAAGATAATTCAATTAATTGAGCTTAAGGGCAATCCTTTAAGAAATTGGGGTGGTTACAAAGTAATCATTAATGAAGAACTTGTAGCATTTACAAGGAGTTGAGATGTTAGACGTTGTTGAACTCTCTAGATTGCAGTTTGCTTTAACTGCGTTATATCACTTTTTGTTTGTGCCATTAACGTTAGGTTTATCTTTTGTTCTGGTAATAATGGAAACCTTATACGTGGCAACAGGCAAAGAAGTTTACAAAGATATGACAAAATTCTGGGGTAAGTTATTTGGTATTAACTTTGCTCTTGGGGTAACAACTGGTATTACAATGGAATTCCAGTTTGGGACTAACTGGTCATATTATTCCCACTATGTAGGCGATATTTTTGGTGCGCCATTGGCAATTGAAGCACTCTTAGCCTTCTTCTTAGAATCCACGTTTGTCGGATTATTTTTCTTTGGCTGGGATCGTTTATCAAAAGGTAAGCATTTACTTGCAACTTACTGTGTTGCCTTTGGTTCTAACCTCTCTGCAATGTGGATCTTAGTAGCAAATGGTTGGATGCAATCTCCTGTTGGTTCAGAATTTAATTTTGAAACAATGCGAATGGAAATGACCAGCTTTATGGAACTTTGGTTGAACCCTGTTGCACAAAGTAAATTCTTACATACTTTATCAGCTGGCTATGTATCTGGTGCATTCTTTGTGTTAGCTATTAGCGCCTATTACATCTTAAAAGGTCGTGATATTGGCTTTGCGAAGCGTTCTTTCTCTGTCGCATCGGTATTCGGTATGATTGCTGTTGTGTCGGTGTTAATTATGGGTGATGAATCTGGTTATGAAATTGGTCAAAAACAACCAATGAAATTAGCTGCGATGGAAGGGGAATGGCATACTGAACCGGCTCCAGCAAGTTGGAATGCGATTGTTATTCCAAATCAAGCTGAAAAACGCAATGATTTTGCCTTACAAATTCCTTATGCCGCTGGAATTATCGTAACCCGCTCTTTTGATAAAACCTTTGCAGGGATCAATGACATCGTTGAGAAAAATGAACAACGTGTACGCCAAGGTATGATCGCTTATGATTTACTTGAGAAATTAAGAGCAGAGAAAAAGGCGACAGGCCAAGTTAATGAAGAAACCAAAGCACAATTCAATGCTGTACGTAATGATTTAGGCTATGGCTTATTGTTAAAACGTTATACAGATAAAGTGGTTGATGCGACAGAAGAACAAATCAAACAAGCTGTTGCAGATACAGTGCCAAAAGTTGGGCCAACGTTCTGGTCATTCCGTGTAATGATGGCATCAGGCGGTTTAATTCTCCTTCTAATGCTTGCCGCTGTCGTACAAAACGTACGTAAAACCGTTGGCCGTAGCCCATTATTGTTAAAAGCCATATTATGGGGACTTCCATTACCGTGGTTTGCAATTGAAAGTGGGTGGTTTTTAGCGGAATACGGTCGTCAGCCTTGGGCAGTTTATGATATGTTACCAGTTGGTGTAGCGGCCTCGAATTTGACTAAAGGCGATCTTTGGTTCTCAATTGGTTTAATTTGCGCACTTTACACAATCTTCTTAGTAGTAGAAATGTATTTAATGTTTAAATATGCTCGTCTTGGTCCGAGTGCATTAAAAACAGGTCGTTACTATTTTGAACAATCATCTAAATAAGCAGGAGCCTAACTATGATTGATTACGAATTTCTACGTTTTGCTTGGTGGGTTCTCGTTGGTGTATTACTGATTGGTTTCGTAGTAACCGATGGATTTGATATGGGCGTTTTAACCCTTCTTCCTTTTGCGGGTAAAAAAGAAGTGGAAAAACGTATTATGATCAACTCAATCGCTCCCCACTGGGACGGAAACCAAGTGTGGTTATTAACGGCTGGCGGCGCAATGTTTGCGGCTTGGCCAATTGTTTATGCAACCTCATTTTCTGGTTTCTTTATTGCAATGATTTTAGTATTAGCCGCATTATTCTTCCGCCCAGTTGGATTAGAATATCGCGCGAAAATTGATAATCCTGTATGGCGTAAGGCTTGGGATTGGGGCTTATTCATTGGTGGATTTGTGCCATCCGTTGTATTTGGTGTGGCTTTTGGTAACTTGTTGCAAGGCGTACCATTCTACTTCAATGATATGCAACAAATTTTCTACACTGGATCATTCTTTGAATTATTAAACCCATTTGCATTACTTTGTGGTTTAATCAGCTTGTCAATGCTTATTACCCAAGGTGGAGCGTGGTTACAATTAAAAACCACTTCTGAATTGCGTGAGCGTGCAAGAGTGATTACCCAAGTGGGTGCAATGGTAACCTTAATTACCTTTGTGTTAGCAGGGGTATGGTTGTACTTTAAAGACGGCTATGTGGTAACCAGTGTGATTGATCACAATGCCCCATCATCGCCATTGAATAAACAGGTTGCGGTTGAGGCAAGTGCTTGGTTTAAAAATTATTTTGATGCTCCAGTATTGTTCATCTTCCCTGCTCTAGCAGTAGGTGGTGCATTATTAAATGTATTGGCATCGAAAGCAAACCGTTGTGGATTTGCCTTCTTATTCTCATCATTAACTATGGCTGGTGTGATCTTAACTTGTGGTGTAGCAATGTTCCCATTTGTAATGCCATCAAGCTCTCACCCTGATATGAGCCTATTAATGTGGGATTCCACATCAAGCGAATTAACCTTAACCTTAATGTTTGGTTTTGCATTAGTGTTTGTGGTGATCTTATTGTCTTATACCATTTGGTCATATATCAAAATGTTTGGTCGTTTGGACAGTGATTTCATCGAAGACAACAAAAACTCATTATACTAAGGAGCGAAATTATGTTTTATGTTTTATGGGTAGTGGGTGTCTTGTTTGCCATAATGCTAAGTGCAGTGATCACCATTGGCATTGAAAAAACAGGTAAGTTTGACGAGTAAGTCAATGATTAATAAAGCGTATCATTTAGTAAATAAGGGCTCTTGGCGAGCCCTTTCGTTGATCTTGGCTATCGCATTAACCCTCTGTTTTTTCTTTAATATCAATGGATTTGTCACACAATTAAGAACGACAGCACCTATTTGGGTAATGTTTATTTTGTGGGCAACGGTTATTTTATGGATTCACGGCATTGGGTTTGAAATTCGGGCGACCATTTGGAAACTTTTATTTTTTCCTTATATTGGTTATGTCGTCGGAATTGTTGCTTTAATCTACAATTTCCTTTTGCCAGCTTTCTCTCATTAATTAAAGTGCGGTGTTTTTTTGCCAAATTTTTTTATATTAACAAATAAAGTAAAAATCTTTTTAATTTGCACCGCACTTTATTTCTTGCTAATCCTGATTAAGCTCTCTACAATACGCGCAATTTTCTGTATTAAAAAAGAACGATTAAACAAACTCAGGTTTGCCCATATATGCAAAGATTTTCTTTACCCGTACGCGTTTATTATGAAGATACCGATGCTGGTGGTGTTGTTTACCACGCTCGCTATCTGCATTTTTTTGAGCGAGCCAGAACCGATTATCTACGTGCATTAGGGTTTTCTCAACAGACATTGCTTGAGGAACATAATTTAGCCTTTGTTGTCAAAACAATGCAGATTGATTATCGTCTTGCTGCAAAGCTAGATGATTTATTAACAGTGGAAACAGAAGTAAGTGCGATTAAAGGCGCAACAATTTTGTTTTTGCAGCAAATAAAACGCAATGATGTACTGATTTGCAGCGCTGAAGTCAAAGTAGCGTGTGTAGATCTCACAAAAATGAAACCCGCTGCGATTCCTCAGGAAATTAAAGCAGCATTTAAAGTGTAAATAGGCACTCACCTATTTTTATTCTCTTTCTTGGAGCGAGATAAATGACCAGTGAATTGAACTTTTTGGAATTATTTTTAAAAGCCAGTATTGTGGTTCAAATTGTAATTGTAATATTGATTGCATTTTCTATTATGTCTTGGGCAATCATTATTCAACGTAGCCGTATATTGACAAAAGCGTTAAAAGATTCAACAACCTTTGAAGATCGCTTTTGGTCTGGTGAAGAATTAAATAAATTATATGACGGATTATCTAATCGCCGCGATGGACTAACAGGCAGCGAACAAATTTTCTATGTAGGGTTTAAAGAGTTTTCTCGCTTAAAACAAGCGAATCCAGATGCGCCAGAAGCCATTATTCAAGGTAGCACCCGTGCAATGAATTTAGCAATGAACCGTGAAATTGAAGATGTGGAAACACGTGTTCCATTTTTGGCAACCGTCGCATCAATCAGTCCATATATCGGCTTATTTGGTACGGTTTGGGGAATTATGCACGCCTTTATGGCATTAAGTGGTGCAAAACAAGCGACCTTACAAATGGTCGCACCGGGCATCGCCGAAGCCTTGATTGCAACAGCAATTGGTTTATTTGCTGCTATTCCTGCGGTGATGGCGTATAACCGTTTAAGTTTACGCGTGAATAAACTTGAGCAAAATTATGGTAACTTTATTGATGAATTTACTACCATCTTGCATCGTCAAGTTTTTGGTCGTCATCAATAGTCTGTCGCACAAAGTGCGGTAATTTTTAGTAAAGTTTTTAGAGGCAATGATGTCTTATCGTCGTAAACGTCGTGATATAAAATCTGAAATCAATATAGTGCCATTTTTAGATGTGTTATTAGTGCTGTTGCTTATTTTTATGGCAACAGCGCCGATTATTTCACAAAGTGTGCAAGTGGAATTACCTGATGCGGTAGAAAGTCAATCCGTGTCTAATGAGGATAAAGTCCCCGTTATTTTAGAAGTCTCGGGTATTGGGCAATATAGCCTTTCCATTGGTGGCGAACGCAGTGAAAACCTCACAGAAGAAATGGTTACCCAAATGGCTAAACAAGAATATGACAAAGACAGCAACACAATGTTCTTGGTTGGCGGAGCAAAAGATGTGCCTTATGAAGAAGTGATTAAAGCACTCAATTTACTGCATCTAGCAGGGATAAAATCTGTTGGATTAATGACAAACCCAATTTAAGGTAAGTAGGTCTATTGTGCGTAATAATCAACGAAATAACGGAATTGGCGCATTTGCCATTTCAATTATTCTGCACATTATTCTATTTGGCTTGTTAATTCTTGGCTCTCTTTATTACAAAGTGGAAATAATGGGGGGCGGTGAAGGTGATGGCGATGTCATCAGTGCTGTTATGGTCGATACGGGATCTGCCGCACAGGAATGGGGACGTTTGCAACAACAGAAAAAAGGTCAGGTGGATAAACCCACTCAACCACAGCAAAAAGAGCCTGATCCACAAGAGCAAAAACAAGCACAACTAGAAGAACAAAAGCGTCAGCAAGAATTGGAACGCCAAAAGCAGCTTGAAAAACAGCGTGAGCAAGAGCGTCAAAGACAGCTTGAACTGAAAAAGCAGCAAGAACAGCTGGCTGAACAACAAAGACAACGCGAAGAACAAGCACGCATTGCATTAGAAAAGCAGAAGCAACTAGAAGCTAAAGCGAAACAAGAAGCGGAAGCGGCAAAGCTGAAAGCCGAGGCTGAAGCAAAACGTTTAGCGGCACAAGCTAAAAAAGCGGAAGAAGAAGCAAAAGCAAAAGCCGCTGAGCAAGTCAAAAAAGCGAAGGAACAAGCCGAAAAAGAGGCAAAGTTAAAAGCGGAAAAAGCGGCGGCTGAGGCTAAAGCAAAAGCAGATGCAGAGCAAAAAGCGAAAGCCGAAAAGGCAAAGGCTGATGCTGCGGCTAAAGCGAAAGCAGACGCTGATGCTAAAGCAAAAGCGGAGGCTAAGGCAAAAGCAGATAAAGCTAAAGCAGAAGCAAAAGCCAAAGCGGAAGCAGATAAACGTCGCGCACAACAATCTGCACTAGATGACTTCATCAATGGCGGTGATATTGGTGGCGGCAGTGCTAAAGTGGGTGGCAATGCCAATAAAAAAGGAAGTCAAGGTAATGGAGCGGGTTTAGGTGCTGGTGATGGCGGTAAGACAGGCGATCGCTATGCAGGCGTAATTAAGAAAGAAATTCAGCGCCGTTTCTTAAAAGATCCGAGTTTTGCCGGTAAAACCTGCCGTATTAAGATCCAGTTAGAGCGTGATGGGACTATTTCAAATTATCAACGGATTTCAGGTCCTGATGATATTTGTTCTGCAGCAATGAGTGCGGTGGCGAGAACTAAAAGAGTGCCAGCTGCACCATCAGATGCAATTTATAATAAATATAGAACGCCAATCATTGATTTTGATCTAAAATGATCGGCGACTAGGTCAATAATTAAACCTAAGGTGAATTAAATGAAAATGATTATTCGTATAACACAATTATTAACGATATTATGGATATTATTAGCAAATACAGCACTTGCTGATGATGAAGTCCGAATCGTTATTGATGAAGGGGTGGATGGGGCGCGTCCTATCGCCGTCGTACCATTCAAATGGAATGGTGCTGGTTCAATGCCAACAGATGTAGCTGAAATTATTTCAGCAGATTTACGCAACAGTGGCAAATTCAATCCAATTCCAACATCAAGAATGCCACAACAACCCACTTCTGCCTCAGAGGTTACTCCTGATGCGTGGTCATCTTTAGGCATTGATGCCATTGTTGTTGGGCAAGTTACGCCAAATGGCAATGGATATAGCATTGCTTATCAACTTGTTGATACGATTGGCGCATCAGGTAATGCCGGGGCTGTATTAGCACAAAATCAATATGCTGTTCCAGCCAGTGCAATGCGTTTAGGCGCACATACTGTAAGCGATGAAGTCTTTGAAAAACTGACGGGCATTCGTGGTGCATTTAGAACCAAAATTGCTTATATTGTACAAAAAAATGGCGGTTCTAAACCTTATCAAGTACGTGTTGCCGATTATGATGGACATAATCAATTTATTGTTACCCAAAGTTCACAGCCATTGATGTCGCCTGCTTGGTCACCAGATGGAAATAAGCTCGCTTATGTTTCTTTTGAAAACCGTAAATCTCAGCTTGTTGTGCAAGATTTACGTTCAGGCGCACGCCGTGTAGTAGCTTCATTTAAAGGACATAATGGCGCCCCAGCGTTTTCTCCTGATGGCTCAAGATTAGCCTTTGCTTCATCAAAAGATGGCGTTTTAAATATCTATGTGATGAATTTAGCCAGCGGTAGTGTTTCACAATTAACGAGTGGCTCAGGGAATAACACCGAACCTGCATGGTCGCCTAATGGACAATCTATCATTTTTACCTCTGATAGAGCCGGTTCCCCACAAGTGTATCAAATGAGTGCAAATGGTGGCGGCGCGACCTTATTAAGCTCAGGAGGACGCACCTATAGTGGACAAATTTCTGCTGATGGCAGTACATTAATTATGATTGCCGCAGATCATATTATGAAAAAAGATCTTGCGACAGGTGAAACTGAAATGTTAAGTTCGACTTTCTTAGATGAAAGTCCAAGCATCTCTCCAAACGGAATTATGATTATTTATAGCTCTACACAAGGGTTAGGAAAGGTGCTACAATTAGTTTCTGCTGATGGGCGTTTTAAAGCACGCCTACCGGGAAGTGATGGGCAAGTTAAATTTCCAGCTTGGTCCCCATATTTAACTAAAAACTAGGAGAAAGTTAATGAAAAACTTTGCAAAATTATTAGTTGTAGCTGGCTCAGTAGCTGTATTAGCAGCTTGTAGCTCTTCAAAAAATGAAAGTGCTGCAGAAACAACTGCCCAAACTTTTGGCGGTTACTCAGTTCAAGATTTACAACAACGTTATAACACCGTTTACTTCGCATTCGATAAATACAACATCGAAGGTGAATATCAACAAATCTTAGATGCTCACGCTGCATATTTAACAGCAACGCCAGCATCTAAAGTATTAGTTGAAGGTAACACTGACGAACGTGGTACACCAGAGTATAACATTGCATTAGGTCAACGTCGTGCTGACGCAGTAGCAAACTATTTATCTGCTAAAGGTGTTCAAGCAG
Source organism: Avibacterium sp. 21-595 (assembly GCF_023611905.1). Taxonomy (NCBI): domain Bacteria; kingdom Pseudomonadati; phylum Pseudomonadota; class Gammaproteobacteria; order Pasteurellales; family Pasteurellaceae; genus Avibacterium; species Avibacterium sp. 21-595. The sequence continues at coordinate 585,373 of NZ_CP091455.1, forward strand.
GTCAAGTTTCAACTGTTTCTTACGGTGAAGAAAAACCAGCTGAGTTAGGCCACACTGAAGCAGCTTATGCGAAAAACCGTCGTGCGGTATTAGCATACTAATATTATTTATAATAAAAAAGCCAAGTCTTATGCTTGGCTTTTTTATTTTCTGCTATTCATTATAGCTCTTTTGTTTTGATTTGTTGGTTATTCGTTCAAACAAACAAAAATTTAAAAATTTTTATTGATTATTAAAATAAAAACAGTATTATAAGCCTCCGTTACGCAATGATGTTCATTGGGTCGTTAGCTCAGTCGGTAGAGCAGCGGACTTTTAATCCGTTGGTCGAAGGTTCGAATCCTTCACGACCCACCAATCAAACGTAACTGCCTAAATATATTTAGGGTCGTTAGCTCAGTCGGTAGAGCAGCGGACTTTTAATCCGTTGGTCGAAGGTTCGAATCCTTCACGACCCACCAATCAAATATAACTGCCTAAATATACTTAGGGTCGTTAGCTCAGTCGGTAGAGCAGCGGACTTTTAATCCGTTGGTCGAAGGTTCGAATCCTTCACGACCCACCAATCGTCAATTTCCCTATTAAATTAAAAAATCATTTTTTTCCTTGTTATTTTTTATTGATTAGACCGTTTATCCTTTATTTTATTTTCTCATTATTTTTGCGATCTTGATTCCAAAAATTTGCTCATTCCCTATTAAAAAAGCACCGTGTTTGTTAGGCTTTGCCTAGTGCATTAAAAGCAATGTAACGAAAACAATTCTTACAAAGAAATATTGTTGAAAAAATATAAGATAAACAAAGTGCGGTTGAAAAAATCAGCGTTTTTATTATGGATAAAATGAAAGGTTTCACCTTATTAGAATCGCTTATCGTGTTATTGATTTCTAGTTTGTTATTGCTTATGGCTTTACCTGTATGGCAACAGCACCAGGAGCAATGGCTGCTAGGCAAAGAACAACAACGCTTATATTTATTTTTGCGTACGATTCAACGGCGAGTAGAAAATTCTAATCAAGTATGGTTTTTAGTGGCAAATCGAGAGTTAGTAAGCCAGAAATGGTGCATTGTTGCACAAGTTAAAAGTAAAAAAATATGCAATTGTTTACAGCCGCACTTATGTGCAGAAGAGCTAATGGCGAATATTTATCAACCATTGTTTCCAACAAAAACAATGATTAGCAGTAAACATTATTTTCCACAAGAGATGGCAAGAATCAGCGGTATCCGTAATACGATTCAATCTGATTGTTTTTTATTGCAAGCTGGGCAGGTTAAAACCTTATTTTCTTTTTTTAATGTGGGTAGTCTGAAACTCAAACCAGCAAATTCACTCAGTGCTTGCGGAGAACCTTAGATGAAAGGCTATTTAAAAGGACAAAGTTTATTCGGTTTAATGTCAGCGTTGGGAATATCCAGCTTATTACTGATTGGCATAGTGAAATTTTATCAACATAGCCAATGGCAAATTCAGCAAATGAATGCGCGTCTGTTTTTACAAGCAGAGATAGAAAGAACGTTGCAGTTAATTAGCAAAGATTTACGCCGAACCGGATTTCGTGCCGCAGTTGAAAAACGTAAAGTGGATAATTTCGCCTTGTTTGAGCAAGATGAACGAGGCACAAGCTTAGTACTTAGCCAATCTGCAGGGGAAAAACCGAATAGCTGTGTGTTATTTTTCTATGATTTGGATAATTCAGGCTGTATTGGTTCCACTTATACCAAGGGGCTATGTCGTGAAAATGGCAAAAATCGGACAAAAGAAATTGAGCGTGAGTTATTCGGTTATCGTTTAAAACATAAAATGCTGGAAACACGTTTGACTTATAAAAATACCGTTAAGCAAAAATGTGCAAAAGAAGAGTGCCAAGGCTACCTGCAACAGCTCGCTTGTGAGAGAGGCGGTTGGGTAGATTTATTTGATAACCATAAAATAGCAATAACGGATTTTTCTTTACAATGGCTAAAAGAATCCGTATTGCTTACGGCATATTTAAAAGGGCAATTGACGCAACAACCGCATATTGAATATGAAAGCCAAGTAGTGATTCCCTTGCTTAATCAAGGCGGTACAGAATGAACGCGCAAAAAGGTATGGTTACCCTGACGTTATTATTACTGCTTAGCTCATTCTTGATGATTACAATGTGGTTTAACCAAGAGGAACTGCATTTTTATCGCGCAATGAACGCACAGCAAAAATTTTATGTACAAAATGATGCCGTACTGTTGCCAATCAGCAGACAAAATTTGGATCAAGAATGTGAAAAATTACCTTTAGATTATAGCCATTCTGTTTATCGTCTTGAATTTAAAAATACGCTGAAAAATCACCGCACTTCTGATTCTTCTTCCCATTTTGCTTGGTGTGAGCGAGTGAGCCTATTTCAAAGAATGCCAAGTCGCGGCATCAATGCTGGGGAATTTTCACATTATTTTGATCCTGCGATCACGCCGCTGTTTGCAAGGTTTTTATCGCAAGGGAATATTGGCAACTATCCACTCTACTGGTTTTCCGAGCAAGAAAAGCATTGGGAGATCAATGGCAATATTTATGCCGTCGTTGTCGCCGAAGGTGATTTAATCTTATCAGGTAAAGGGGAACTGCGCGGTGCGGTGATTACGCAAGGACAGTTATATCAAGGGGAGAATGTGAAATTGGTTTACAACAAGCAAACGCTGCAAGACGTGGTTCAGGCATATCGCTTTTGGCGCTTAGCAAAAAGGAGCTGGTATGATTTTGAGTCTTTATAGGCCGTTAAAATATCAAGGAATGAATTTGCTTGCTTTGCTGATGACTTTAACGCTATTTAGTGGTATTTTTCTGTCCATTAATCAATGGCTCGCTTATCAACGGCAAAGTGCGGTGAAAATTTATCAAGATTTACAAGCCATTTCTATTGCACATAATCAGCAACAACGTCTGTTTATGGGGCTGAGCTGTCAAACTCACATTGAGCAAAATCAGCTTATTTTTCATCTTAATTGTCAAGAAAATAAGGTAACTGTGCGTTATCCCACAGGGGAAACCAATTTATAAAAGGAAATTCTGTGCTAACCGTTTATTATTCCAATTTGCTTGAAACACAAAAAGATATTCTGTTGCATTTAATGAAGACAATGCCATTAAATGATCCGCTACAATCGGAAATTATTTTAGTGCAAAGCCCGGGGATGGCGCAGTGGTTACAATGGCAAATTGCCGAAAAGCAAGGGATTTCAGCGAACTTGCAATTTCCTATGCCAGCCACCTTTATTTGGCAACTTTATCGCGATAATTTGTTTAATATTACACAGCAAAATCAATTTGCTAAAGAGCAGATTGTATGGCGTTTGATGCGATTGATCCCACAATATTTATCCCAACCTGCCTTTGCACCATTACGTGATTATCTGAATACGGCACCTCAATCGGCACAACAAAAGTTATATCAATTAGCGGAAAAAATCGCAGATTTATTTGATCAATATTTGGTGTATCGTCCAGATTGGATCAGTGCGTGGGAAAAAAAGGAAGATCGCACGATCGCTCAACAAATTGCAACGCAGAAAAGTACAGATAAACCCCAGTTGGTGACTCAAATTGCACAGCATATCGAATGGCAAGGCATTTTATGGCGTGCTTTAGTGGCGGAAATTCAACAGCAAAATGGCAATGAAGACGTTTGGCACCGAGCGCATTTACACCAACAATTTCTCCAGCTATTGCAACAGAAAATGCCTGTGAAACTGCCTAAACGCATTTTTGTTTTTGGGATCTCGGCGTTGCCAAAAGTGTACCTAGAAATTCTTAACGGCATTAGTGCATTTTGTGATGTGCATTTATTCTTCACTAATCCTTGTCGTGAGTATTGGGGAGATATTGTAGATAGCCAATATTGGCGAAAATTACAACAGCGATCTCGCATTGATCACCAAAGCCAACAGGCTAGCCCATTATTTTCTCATCAGCAAATTGCCCAGCTAGAACAAAAACAGCACGAATACACCGCCGAACAAGAATTGTTGCAAGTGGGAAACCCATTACTTTCTTCTTGGGGAAAACAAGGGCGCGATTTTCTTTATTTGCTCACAGATTTGCAAAGTAACGAAATTAATGCTTATGTAGAATTGTCGAAAGAGGGATTGTTACACCAAATTCAGCAACGCATTTTAACACTTACCCCGACAGGTATTGCGCCACTGCATTTTGAACCGCAAGATCTTTCTTTTTCAATTCACGCTTGTTATAGCGCAATGCGTGAGGTCGAGGCATTGCAAGATTATTTATTGCACTTATTTAATCAAGATCCAACGCTTACACCAAAAGATGTGGTCATAATGGTGGCGGATATTGATAAATATACTCCTTACATTCGTGCCGTCTTTGAGCAAGGGAAACCTCATCTTCCCTTTTCGATTTCAGATAATAAATTGTCGGAAAATGATGTCATTGTCTCCGCGTTTATCAAATTGCTAAACTTGAAAGAGAGCCTTTTTACTGCGCAAGAAGTGTTGGATTTTCTCGATATTCCAAGCATTCGCACACGTTTCCATATTGAATTGGAAGACTTGCCTTATATCCATCACTGGGTGGCGCATTCTGGTATTCGTTTTGGTTTGGAGAAATATCGGGATGGCGTACAAGAAAATTATAATGCGTGGAAAGCTGGGCTTGAACGAATGCTGTTGGGCTACGCAATGCGAGAAGAAAACAGCATTTGGCAAGACAGCCTTGGTTTTGATAATAGCTATGGGCTAAAAGGGCAATTGGCCGCCTATTTGGCAGAATTTATCGAGCAACTTCACCAATGGTACCGTACACTTTGTGGCGAGCATTCCGTTGAGCAATGGCAGCAAGCCTTATTCCAGCTTGTTGAAACGTTTTTCCAATTTGATGAAACGACCCAAGAAACCCAATGGTATCTCAAAGATTGTATTGAAACTTTTGTGGAACCCTTAATCAATGTGCAATTTAATCAATCACTTGGTGCAGAAGTTGTCGCTGAGGTGATGAGCCACTATTTGCAAGAAAATCCACATAATTTACGTTTTTTAGCAGGAAAAATGAATTTCTGCACCTTATTGCCAATGCGCTCCATTCCATTTCGTGTAGTGTGTTTGCTTGGAATGAATGAAGGGGAATATCCACGGCAAACTACGCCAAATAGCTTTGATCTAATGCAATATCATCAACAAAAGGGGGATCGTTTCAAGCGAGATGATGATCGTTATCTTTTCCTTGAAGCATTGGTTTCCGCACAGGATTATTTCTATCTTAGCTATGTCGGGCATTCAATGATTGATGATGCACCAAAAGAACCTTCCGTGCTTGTTAATCAATTACTCGATTATGTGGCAGAAAACTTGCCTTTGCCTGAGGAGAATGCGTGTGCAGACCCAAATGAATATTGGCGTAAAAAATTGGTGATTCACCATCCAATGACTGCTTTTAGCGAGAAAAATTTCACTAAAAAGCACCGCACTTTTGCGCATAAATGGTTGCCATTAGTGAACAAAATCACATCGCAAGAGCAAGGTTTTATTCAGCCATTGAATAATGGGCATCTTGTGCAGAACGTTGAATTAAGCCAACTTATTGCTTTTGTTCAGCACCCGATAAAATTTTTCTTGGAACAGATTTTAGGTATTTATTTGAAAAATGAAGAAAACGCATTAAAGGATACAGAAAATTTTGATTTCGATAATTTGGAACGCTACACCATTAATCAGCAATTGCTGTATCTGAACGATGATGAGTTTAGCCAGTTTTTCCATAAGTTACAAATTAAAGGGGGAATGCCAAGAGGTGGTTTTGCCCAAGTGGAAGCACAACAACTTAGCCAAGCGATTCTTGGTCTGAAAAAAGACGTCGCAGCATATTTAAAGCAAGAAAGTCAAAGTGTGGTGGCAGAATTGGATTTCGCCTTGCCAACTCAAACCCTGCGTTTAACGGGAGTGATAAATCAGCTTTATCCCCTTGCTAACGGCACAATGGAACGCGTTACTTGGCGGGTAGGAGGGAAAATCCGTGATAAAGATCTGATTGAAAATTGGATCTATTATTTACTGCAATGTGCTACGCAAGAAAATGTAGCGCCCTCTCATAGCTATGCTAAAAATGCGCAAGTGCGGTTTAAAATTTTGCCAAAAAGTACCGCACTTACCCAATTACAATGCTACCTTGAGGCTTATGTTCAAGCTCAGCAATCCCCTTGCTTAGTGCTAACGGAAAATCTGGAGAAATATTTTAACGCGCTAAATAATGAAAAAGGCAAAAATGATGCCAGAACAATTCAACAAAAGTGTTTTGCCATATTGCGTGAAAGTATTTATGGCAGTGATTATCACAATGCGAAAGAAGATAAATACTGGCAACGGGTGCTAAGTGAGCAAGAATTAACACAACTGGATTTGACTGCAATGAGTCATACAATGCAGGATTGGTTTGAGTTAATGCTAACAAGCTGTGAGTAAAAGGAAACCGCTGAGGAGGATCAGCGGTTTTGTTTTAGTGTTTGAAATGTTCGGCTAATACTTGTGCAATGCCCGGTTCATCATTACTTGTGGTAGTGAGCTTGGCTTGACGTTTTACTTCTTCTTCCGCATTCCCCATTGCCACTCCCAGTCCTACTGCGGTGAGCATACTGGTGTCATTGTGGTTATCGCCGAAAGCAATCACCTGCTGTGGTGCAATGTTCCACTGCTTTAAGACCTCTAATAATCTTGCTCCTTTAGTATTACCAGCGTTGGCAATATCTACACGATCGACCCAAGACCATTCACAACTAAATTGTTCAATAGGCAACTCTGCCACGACTTGGTTCATAATTTCTTTATTTTGTGCGCTAATCACGCATTTCCAGATTGGTTTATCGTGATCGATTACGGTTTGAATGCTTTCTACTTTTCGTACCAAAGGCCGTACACTCTCAGGACAACTTGCGACCCATTTAAGAAATTTTTCCATATGGGGATTTAGCTCGGCATAATTCATTGCATTGCGTGAATACATTAATAAATGACAATGATGTTTAGTAGCCGTATCATAAATTTGTTGTGCTTGCTGTTGTGAAAGCGGGTTGGCCGCTAACACCTCATCATTTTGCACATCATAAACATAGGTACCATTGCAACAAATAATTGGCGTGGTTAAACCCAGTTCTACATAATATGGAATGACTGCCGTATGATGCCGCCCTGTTACCAGTAATATTTTAATGCCTTGCTGCTGAAGTTTTTTTATCGCGTCTTTATTTTGCGTTAAAATTTGACCTTGAGAATTTAATAATGTGCCATCGAGATCGAAGGCGACGAGTTTATAATCCATTTTTTTATCCTTTAGACATATAAATAACTACTGTCCATAATACGCATTTTTGCCGTGTTTACGCAAATAATGTTTATCCAATAACACGGGTTGCATTGAGGTTAAATTTGCATTTAACTGATGGCTGAATAAATTCATATAGCCAATTTCTTCTAATACAACCGCGTTATGCACCGCATTTTCTGCATCGCTTCCCCACGCAAAAGGCCCGTGTGAATGGACTAATACGGCTGGCACGTCTTTCGCATTAATCTTGCGTTGGCGGAAGGTTTCCACAATCACATTACCGGTTTCAAGCTCGTAATTCCCGTTAATTTCTTCGTCAGTCATTTTTCGTGTACAAGGAATGCTGCCATAAAAATAATCCGCGTGGGTTGTGCCGGCGGCAATTAAATCTAATCCAGCTTGCGCCCAAATGGTGGCGTGCCGTGAGTGGGTATGTACAATCCCGCCAATATCAGGAAATTGACGATACAGGGCAAGATGGGTTGGGGTATCTGAAGACGGTTTTTTATTTCCCCACACGCGTTCGCCTGTATGCACATCGACAATCACAATATCCTCTGCCGTCATCTTGTCATAGTCCACCCCTGATGGCTTAATGGCGACCAGCCCTGAAGTGCGGTCTATTTCGCTGACATTTCCCCAGGTGAAGGTCACCAAATGATGTTTTGGTAGGGCAAGATTGGCGTGTAACACTTTTTCGCGTAATTCGGCTAGCATTGGAATCCTCCTTGTTGCATTTGTTGTTCAATAAAACGGCGTGCGTTGATGATTTCTTCAATCGGTTCATCGGCTTTTTCCGTCCACATTTCAATGAGAAACGCCCCGCGATAATTTAGCTCGGCAAGGGTTTTAAAGCAGGTAACAAAATCTACGCAGCCTTTGCCAAAGGGGACATCGCGGAACTGTCCTTTGCAGGTTTCGGTAACTTTATAGGTGTCTTTCAAATGAATCGCGGAAATTTTGTCGATGCCTAATTGTAATTCTTCGACCACATTATCATTCCACGCAGAAAGATTGCCGAGGTCAGGATAGACAGTAAACCAAGGGGAGCGAATGAGGTTATCCCATTTTTTCCAGCGGGTAATAGAACTCATAAAGGGGGTATCCATAATTTCCATTGCAAGTGTGACTTGATTGCTTGCCGCTAACTCAACCGCCCATTCCATTCCTTGTTGAAAGCGTGCTAACGTGCTTTCATCTTGTTCTTCGTAATACACATCATAACCCGCTAATTGAATGGTGCGGATACCCACATCTACCGCCAACTGAATGGCTTTTTCCATAATCTCATAGGCTTTTTGGCGAAGCGTTTCGTCGTGACTGCCAAAAGGAAAGCGGCGATGGGCTGAAAGGCACATTGAGGGAATGGTGACGCCCGTATTGATAATGGCTTGCACCAGTTCAAGGCGTTGCGCCTTGCTCCAATCTAATCGGCTCAATCGTTCATCTGTTTCATCAATGGAGATTTCGACAAAATCAAAGCCACAGGCTTTGGCGATGGAAAGTCTATCTTGCCAGCTGATGTTTTTGGGTAGGGCTTTTTCATAGATGCCGAGTTTGTGTTTTCTCATTGTTTCGTCCTAATAAAAAGTTACGTAATTTTTACCGCACTTATACTAGACGTACTTCAAGCCCTCTTGCGGTAAGTTGCTCAATGACTTGGGGATCGGCTTCTTTCCCTGTAATAAGGAGATCAATATTTTCTAATTGGGTAAATAGCATTCCTACTTGTTTACCTAATTTTGAACTGTCTAATAACACAACATATTTTTCTGCTTTAGAAGAAAGTTGCTGCTCCGAATGTGCGATAATCATATCTGTTTTAAAAAGCCCATCAACGGTAAATCCTCGCCCACTTGTAAACATAATATTTGCGGAATAATTTGTTTCATTTTGTTGATTAAGTGAGAGCGTGATGGCTTTTTCTTGATTATATTGTCCTCCCATAATGACAAGATCTGAATGATTTTGCTTAATAAGATCATTAACTAAAGGGATATAGTTGGTAATAATCTGTACTTTTCTGCCACACAAATAGCGTCCTAGCATTTGCATTGTTGAGCCACAAGTAATAATGACGCTTTCATTGTCTTTGCATAATCTTGCGGCTGCTTGAGCAATACGTTGTTTCTCGTCAAAATGATTGATACTGCTTTTTTCACTGGTTAAGTGAAAAGTGGTTAAGGCTTCCGCACCATTTCTAATTTTTCGTAATTTTCCTTGTTTATGTAATTTATTAATGTCTCTGCGTGCAGTTGCCGGTGAAATATTTAATAAATCAATAATTTCTGCGGTAGAAAGCAGATGATTTTCGGCTAGTCGTTCCAACAATAACTTATGGCGATAAGTTTCGTTCATTTTTCCCCCTAAAAAAGTACAACATTGTAAATTAAATTATTATACGCGCATTCCTAAATGATTTTAAATCATCTTAAATCAGATGTAATCATTTTGTGTGAGCGAATTTTTCTTTAATTTCTTTGTTATCATTTAATTACAGCAAGGGATCAAGCTGAAATAATTTGCCGGCAATAACATTTTTTAGAATGATGAGTATGCCCATAGGGAAATCAAGGCAAAAGAGGGATTTTCTCTTTCGCCTTGAGATTAATTAAAGCATTGCCTTGAATGGAATATTAGGTTCTTGTTCAAAGCAATCATCAAAACCACGTGGATGATGATATTCAATAAGATCTTTATCACGTGGGTAAATATATTTACCCCCCACTTCCCAGATGAATGGGTGAAACTTATATTGAAGCCGTTCTTTACGCATTTTCCATAAGGCAATAATTTCATCAGTACTTGCCATAAAATTTGTCCAAATATCGTGATGAACAGGAATAATGACTTTACAACGTAAACTTTCCGCCATTCTAAGAAGATCAATGGAGGTCATTTTATCCGCGATACCAACAGGGTTTTCACCATAATTATTCAATGCAACATCAATATCAAATTCTTTTCCGTGTTTTGCAAATTGAATTGAAAAGTGGGAATCTGCGCCGTGATAGATAGTTCCGCCGGGGGTTTTGAATACATAATTGACCGCTTTACGTCCCATTTCTTCATCGCTTGGGCATAGCCCTTTGAGTTCTCCACCTTGCTCTTCTGCACCTTCCACTGGTAAGGTAACTAAACAGGTTCGATCAAAAGAATCTAATGCGTGGATTTCTACGTCTTTGATTTTAACGACATCACCCGGTTTTACTGTTATGAGGCGATCTTCAGGAACCCCCCATTTTTTCCATAATTCGGTACAGTGCCAAGGACCAACAAATTTTACGTGATCAAGTTTAGGATTATTGACAATGGCAGCGGCAACATTCACGTCGATATGGTCGCTATGGTAGTGAGAGGCTAAAATAAAATCGACTTCATTGATTGCAAACGGATCAATGACCATTGGTGCTGCACGTAAATTAGGTTGTAATTTACGAACGCCTGCCATATTAGCCATTTGGTGTCCACGTACCATATCTTTCACTTTTTTGGTGGATTTTCCACGGCTACACCAAAGATCCATACATAAATTTGCACCACCGGGGGTCTTTATCCATACGCCAACGCAACCTAGCCACCACATTGCAAAATTTCCTTCGGGTACAACTTCCTGTTCTATTTCTTCATTTAACCAAGTTCCCCACTCAGGGAAGGTAGAAAGGATCCAACTTTCTCGTGTTATTTCATTTACATTTGGCATTGTTTGCTCCTTACTTTTTTGTAATTAGTAGTCAAAATAAATCTTTTTTAATCATAATAAATCATTTTTATAAATGAAAGGATATTTTGTCTGTTTTGTGATCTATATCATATTTTACTTTGACTTAAAGGGATTTTAGCTAGGCTCATTACTAAATGTAAATAGAGGTTTGATTATTTGGAAAGAATTTTAATTTGTGATCTTACTCACAAATAATCAAAAATAATCTTTTTATTTGATTGTTTTTGCGTATTATAGTGATGATTTTACTTTTGCTGTTTGAAAGTGAACATTATTATCAATGATAAATTCAATCTGAGGTAGTAAATATTATGGAAACAATTATGCACTATTTTGGGATCTTTAATACGCAGGTTTTATCTAAAGCTCCCTTTTTACTTGGGATTGTCGCCTGTTTAGGCTATATCTTACTGAAAAAAGACACGACAACGATTATTAAAGGAACAATTAAAACGATTGTTGGATTTATGATCGTTCAAGCGGGATCAGGTTTCTTAGTGACAAACTTTAAGCCTGTGATTGCAGGATTATCCAAATTTCACCATTTGACAGGCGCGGTGATTGATCCCTATACCAGTATGCAAGCCACCATTCAAACAATGGCAGACAATTATGGTTGGGTTGGCTACGCTGTTATTGGCGCATTATTTTTAAACATTTTATTAGTGGTGTTTAGGCGCTTTACGGGTATTCGGACAATTATGCTTACGGGGCATATTATGTTTCAGCAGGCGGGGTTAGTTGCCGTATTTTATATGATTATTGGGGCTTCAATGTGGGAAACGGTGATTTATACCTCCGTGCTAATGGCATTATATTGGGGAATTTCTTCTAATATTATGTATAAACCGACGCAAGCGGTGACAGGAGGAGCGGGCTTTTCTATTGGGCATCAACAACAAATTGCTTCTTGGGTTGCAACAAAGTTAGCGCCCAAATTAGGCGATAAAAATGACAGTGTTGATAATATGAAATTACCAAAATGGTTGCATATTTTCCACGATAGTATTTCTGCAACTGCATTAGTAATGACCGTATTTTTCGGCATTATCTTGCTTTCTTTTGGATTAGATAATTTGCAAGCGATGGCAGGAAAAACCCATTGGTTTATGTATATTCTAGAAATGGGATTAAAATTTGCGGTTGCCATTCAAATTATTGTTACTGGTGTAAGAATGTTTGTTGCAGAGCTTTCTGAAGCATTCAAAGGTATCTCAGAGCGGCTAATTCCTAATTCCGTGCTTGCCATTGACTGTGCGGCAATTTATGCCTTTTCTCCAAATGCGATGGTATTCGGTTTTATATGGGGGGCAATTGGGCAATTTGTCGCCGTTGGGTTATTACTTGGGTTCAATTCGCCAATCTTAATCATTCCGGGCTTTATTCCAATGTTTTTCTCTAATGCCACAATCGGCGTTTTTGCAAACCAATTTGGTGGCTGGAAAGCAGTGATGAAAATTTGTTTTGCAATGGGGATCATTGAAGTAATGGGATCGGCGTGGGTGATTCAGCTTCTGGCAACACAAGGCGCCGAATTTAATGGTTGGATGGGAATGGCTGACTGGGCATTATTTTTCCCACCAATTTTACAAGGGATTGTCAGTGTACCGGGGTTCTTCTTCATTATTTTAGCACTTGCAATGGTTTATATGTTCTTTGCTTCCCGTAAATTACGTGCTGATGAAGCGGCAGCGGCTGCGGCAGGGAAAACATTAGAACAAATGGACGGCTATGGTAATGATGACAGCGTAGCACAAGATTTGGTTGCAGAAGTACAAGCAGAAAGCCCTATGGGCGAAAATCCAGTACGTATTTTGGCGGTATGTGGTTCAGGCCAAGGTTCATCAATGATGATGAAAATGAAAATTAAAGGCTATTTAGACAAACACGGGATCGCCAATATTATGGATTCTTGCGCGGTAACCGATTACAAAGGAAAATTAGATGGTGTAGATATCATTGTGTGTTCTAAGCACCTTGCCGATGAAATTCAGGGTGGTGAGCGAGTTTCAGTGCTTGGGGTACAAAATATGTTAAATCCAAATTCCTTCGGTGAAGAGTTAAAAGCGTTAATTAAGAAATATCAGTAATAGTCCTCTTACCGCACGCTATAATAAGTGCGGTAAGAATTTCGCGAGGTTTTTTATATGCTAAAACAATCATTAATTGAAAATAATTCAATCAAGTTACATCAAAAAGTAGAAAATTGGGAAGAGGCGATTAAACTTGGGACAGATATGCTTGTTGCATCAGGTGCAATAACGCCTCGTTACTATGATTCTATTATCAATATGATCAAACAAATGGGACCTTATATTATTCTATCACCGGGGCTAGCTATGCCACACGCAAGACCCGAAGATGGCGTAAATCGTACCGCCTTTGCGTTAGTCACTTTAGATACCCCCGTGCAATTTGAAGGAGAAGAAGAACCTATTAAAGTATTGATTACGTTAGCAGGCAGTGATTCTAATCAGCATATGCAAGGGATTATGGAAATAACCCAGGTGTTAGAAGATGATGATCCAAATAGTGAAACGGGTGTTGATCTAGAAAAAATACTTCAATGCCAGAGTGCCGAAGACGTCTATCTTGTTATTGATCAAGCATTATCAAATTAACTGTTATAAGAAGGAAGAAATTATGTCAAAACCCTTACTACAAATCGCATTAGATTCTCTTTCATTAGAAAAAGCTGTTGCGGATGCTAAACAAGCTGAAGCTCTAGTGGATATTATTGAAATTGGTACCATTCTCGCGTGTGCTGAGGGAATGAAAGCCGTTAGTACATTACGAGCCTTACATCCTAATCACATTCTTGTTTGTGATCTTAAAACAACGGACGGCGGAGCTATTTTAGCAAAAATGTCTTTTGAAGCAGGAGCTGATTGGCTAACGGTTTCGGCAGCCGCTCATCCCGCAACCAAAGCCGCGTGTAAAAAAGTGGCGGATGAATTTAATCAGGCTCATCCAGATCTTAAAGTGAAAAAAGAAATTCAAATTGAAATTTATGGTAACTGGACACTTGAAGATGCCAAACAATGGGTTGAGCTTGGTGTGACTCAAGCGATTTATCACCGTTCTCGTGATGCAGAGTTAGCTGGCAAAGGTTGGACAGATGAAGACATTGAAAAAATGAAATCTCTTGAAGCACTGGGATTACAACTTTCTATTACAGGAGGAATTGTGCCAGAGGATATTCATTTGTTTAAAGGGATCAAAAATGCAAAAGCCTTTATTGCTGGCAGAGCATTAGTGGGAGAAAAAGGTCAAGTTACCGCAAAAGCTATTCGTAATGAGATTGACAAATATTGGCCTTAATAAATTTCAAGAGGCTGTTTGAAGAGTTTCATTTTGGATTTGTCTGGCTATAACAATGCGCGATATGTCCGTAATTAACCAGTGTAACTGGGTAAGAGGAAAATTTTCTCTATAATAATTGATATGGCTTGATAACTAAAATGATGCACTGTGTTTTATGCGTACAATTAATGTCATTTAGCGATGCTAAGAAAGTACCCGCTCTAAATAAAAACTAAAAAGAGCGGGTATAGGTGTAAATTTGTACGCTTTTATTTACTTTGATACTTTATTTATTCTGATTTTCTAAATAAAACCATTCAGCTACTTGTTTGGCAAAGTAGGTAAGAATGCCGTCAGCACCTGCGCGTTTAAAACAAAGCAGGCTTTCCATAATACATTCTTTTTCTTTCAACCAACCATTTTGAATTGCTGCCATATGCATTGCATATTCGCCTGATACTTGGTAAGCAAAGGTGGGGACTCCAAAGTGTTGTTTAACACGGTAAACCATATCCAAATAAGGCATTCCGGGTTTCACCATAACCATATCTGCCCCTTCCTGAATATCTAGCGCCACTTCTTGTAGTCCTTCATCACTGTTAGCAGGATCAAGCTGATAGGTTTTCTTATCGCCACCTTTGAGGTTACTCGATGAGCCTACCGCATCACGGAATGGACCGTAATAATTTGAGGCATATTTAGCGGAATACGCCATAATTTGTGTATTGATAAAACCTTTTTCTTCAAGTGCGGTGCGAATTTTGCCAATTCTTCCATCCATCATATCACTTGGTGCGACAATATCTGCGCCAGCTTCTGCGTGGGAGAGGGCTTGTTTCACTAGCACTTCAGTGGTGAGGTCGTTTAACACATAGCCATCATCATCGATAATGCCATCTTGTCCGTGTACCGTGTAAGGGTCAAGCGCGACATCCGTTAAAACCCCTAATTCAGGATAAGTAGCTTTAAGTGCTTTTACTGCACGCTGTACTAAGCCATTCGGGTTATAGGCTTCTTCTGCCATAAGTGATTTTTTACTTTGATCAATCACTGGAAATAAGGCGATAACCGGTACTCCATATTTCACTAATAATCCTGCTTCGATCAGCAATTGATCTAAAGTTAAACGCTCCACTTTTGGCATCGATGGCACAGGTTCACGATAATTTTCTCCCTCTATAATAAATACAGGATAAATGAGGTCATCTATGCTGAGTTTATTTTCTGCCATTAAGCGGCGACTAAAATCTTGTTTGCGCATACGGCGTAAACGGCGTGCTGGGAACCCAGTGAAAATTTGTGTGGTCATTGTATTCTCCAAAATTAAAGGGGCGTTTGCCCCTATGTTATTTAATTATTTCTTGTTCGTTTTCTTCATTTGGATTGTCAGCATTTTCTTTTGGACGATAAAAACGTGCAAAAAGTAATCCTACTTCAAATAATAAGCACATTGGAATCGCGAGTAAGGTTTGTGAAAAAATATCAGGGGGAGTCAGTAGCATACCAATAATAAATGCAGCGACAATAATATAAGGACGTTTTTTCTTTAGGTTTTCAATTGTTGTTACACCAGACCAGCAGAGTAAAATAATCGCAACAGGCACTTCAAAACAAACCCCAAAAGCTAAAAAAAGCGTCAGCACGAAATCTAAATAGCTACTAATGTCTGTGGCAATGGCAACGCCTTCTGGGGCGGTTTTGGTGAGAAAGCCAAACACTAAGGGAAACACCACATAATAAGCGAAGGCTACGCCTAAATAAAACAGCACGGTACTTGAAAATAAGAGTGGATAAATAAGGCGTTTTTCGTGTTGATAAAGTGCGGGAGCAATAAATGCCCAAATCTGATATAGCAAAAAGGGAACAGCAATAAATAATGCCACAACACCCGTTAATTTTAGTGGGGTAAAAAAAGGCGTTGCAATATTGGTTGCTATCATACTTGCCCCTGATGGCATCACGCTTAATAGGGGGGAGGCAACAAAATTGTAAATATCATTGGCAAAATAGACTAAGCCTAAGAAAATTACTGCGACAACAAGAACGCAACGTAATAAGCGATCGCGAAGTTCCAATAAATGACTGATCAGAGGTTGGGTTTCTTCAATACTCATAGAACGCCTTTATGCTTTTTCTGATTTAGATTCAGGTGAAGGGCTGACTTCTGCCAAGCTATCATCTTCAGGATAATAGGCACTGGTCAGTTCAAGCTGAGATTCATCTTGTTCGGCTAATTCTGCAATATCAGCAGGAGAAAGTTCACTTTCATTAGATAAGGTATCAGTTGCGTGTTTTTCATCAGAATTTTGCACCGCACTTTTTAGCTCTTGAACTTGTTGTTCAAAAGTTGTTTGTGTGCTTGCTGCTTTTTCCTCTAAATTTGCTTTAATTTTTTCCGCTGAGGCTTTGAGATCTTCCACAGTTTGGCTTAATTCAGGAGAAAGTTGTTTTAAATTGAGATGTTCAGCTTTTTTGATACTTTCTTGCAACTCTTGTAATTTCAGCTCTTGGCTTAACTCATTTTGTACATTTGCGGCAAGTCCACGGATCGTACTCACCCAGCCCATAACTGTACGAATGGCAATAGGAAGACGTTTAGGGCCTAGTACCACTAAGCCCACAATGGAAATTAACAGTAATTCAGAAAAACCAATATCAAACACGGATTATGCCTGTTCTTTGTCTTTTACAGTTTCTGTTTTTGCTTGTTGTGCGTCATCGGCAATTTTTTTCGGCTCTGCGGGTGTTTCATCGTCTTTCATTGCATTTTTAAAGCCTTTCACTGCAGTGCCTAAATCTGAACCCACGTTACGTAATTTTTTTGTACCGAAGAAAACTAATACAATTAACAAAACAATGAGTAATTGCCAAATGCTTACGCCACCTAAACCCATTTTTTACTCCTATAACTAATTTAATAAAATTGTGTGAAAATATAACTTTTTTATTCATCTTGAACAATAGACAATTTACATTATTTCACATTTTATTGATTTATCACCCAATTTTGCGCATTAATTGAGGTTATGGCATTATCAAGGCAATGAGCCAAAATAGCCCGCCACTCGTCAATAACGCAATATTTGCCCATAAAGGTAAAGCAGAAAATTGCCATAATGTTCCGAAGAAAAGGACTGTCCCCATTATCACCGCCAACGCTTTTTTCTGCCAACGTTGTTGGTGCGCTAATTTTTTATTGATGGCATTCAGTTGTTGATGAATATGGTTTTGTTGTTTTAGTGCATCCATTAAGGTGGCGGGAAACTGTGGTAAATGCTCAACAATATAAGGCAGAGTCGTTTTTAGGTTTTTCACCATTGCCTTCATTCCCATTTGTTCATCTAGCCAGTTTTGTAGAAACGGTTTTGCCGTATCCCATAAATCAAGTTGTGGATAAAGCTGTCGTCCTAAGCCTTCAATATACAGTAAGGTTTTTTGTAATAAGACGAGTTGAGGTTGCACTTGCATATTAAATTCGCGTGCGACATTAAATAAATTGAGCAAAACTTGAGCAAAGGAAATTTCCGATAGCGGTTTAGCAAAAATCGGTTCACACACTTCTTGGAACGCTTGTTCAAAGGCATCAATATTCGTATCCTGTGGTGTCCAACCTGCATCAACGTGCATTTGCGCAACGCGACGATAATCACGATTAAAAAAGGCAACAAAACTTTCTGCCAAATAGCGTTTATCATTATCGTTTAAGCGTCCAACAATACCGCAATCAATGCCAATATATTGCGGATTTTCAGGATGCTGTGGATTAACAAAAATATTTCCCGGGTGCATATCGGCGTGGAAAAAACTATCACGGAATACTTGGGTAAAGAATACTTGTACGCCACGTTCTGCGAGTAATTTCATATTTGTGCCATTGGCTTTTAGTGTCTCTACATCAGAAACAGGAATACCGTAAATTCGCTCCATTGTGATGACATTACGGTAACAAAATTGTTGATACATTTCTGGAATATAGAGCATTGGGCTATCTGTAAAATTGGCTTTCAATTTGATTGCATTAGCCATTTCAATACGCAAATCTAATTCATCACGCAAGGTTTTTTCATATTCACGAATCACTTCCACCGCGCGTAAACGATACCCTTCACTGGATAAACGGGGGATCCAGCTGGCTAATTTGTACATCCAGCTTAAATCAGCCTCAATTTGTGGCTGGATATTGGGGCGTAGCACTTTGAGTACCACTTCTTTGCCCGCAAGCGGTTGAGTAGTATTAAATCTTGCGGTATGAACTTGAGCGATAGAAGCCGAAGCAAGGGCAGTTTCGTCAAAATCTTCAAACCACGTTTCTAGTTTATCCCCAAAGGCTTGTTCAATTTGTTCTCGTGCTAATTTCCCGTCAAAAGGTTCAACTTGATCTTGCAATAAGGCTAATTCATCAGCAATATCAGGGGGGAATAAATCTCGTCTGGTTGAAAGCATTTGCCCAAGTTTGATCCACACAGGCCCAAGTTCTTGTAAAGCAAGACGTAAACGCAAGCCGAATGCCAGCTCTTTATGCTGATTACGTAACCAAAATAAGGTTTTACGCCAACAACGCAAGGGACGAGTGTAGGCATTATGAGGCAGGGCGTCATCTATCCCATAAATTAAAAATGTACGGATAATTTTGTATAAGCGTTTGAAATCGTTAAAAGTCATTAGATTAATTTAATATTGTTTCAAGTTGTATGAGTTTCTGTTCTAAAAGTGCGGTGCGTTTTTCTAGCATTTTTACTTGCTGATTAAAATCATCAATGGCCAAACTGGGAGAGATGACTTCCCATTCTTCGGTTAGACGTTCACCCCAATATTGCTGGCTTTGCCGTAATTTTGTTGTTGCCATTTGCCCAAAATTGCGTAAAAAATTCACCGCACTTTGTGCCACCACATCCCCCACAAAAGGCGAAAGTAATTCAGCTGGATCTTTTTCTAGAAATTCTAAGAGTGCGGTAAAATCCTGCAATACTTGTAAATCACCTTGCAATAAAATGGATTGATCATTGAGATAAGAAGATAATTGCTGTTTGTTTGGCATTTTCATTAGCATTTGGGCTTTCAAACTGACTGTACAATCAACTTCATCTTCATATTGGTTGAGGAGATCAATCCGTTGTGGTGAAAAAACAAAATAAATTGGAAAATCAATTTGTTGCAAATTAATTTTAAGGACTTTACCGTTAAGTTTACGCAAATAAATTTCGCTATGTGCCGTGCGTTTGAGTAAATAATTTAGTAAGGATTCTAACGCACCGTTGAGCCACTGAGGCAGCATTAATTGTTGCAAGAAGTTCATTTTTTGACTCGCTTAAAATTTATAGCCTCGATGCAAGGCAACAATGCCTGCGCTGAGGTTGTAGTAACTGACTTGCTCAAAGCCGGCTTGTTCCATCATCGTTTTGAGATCCTCTTGTTTGGGGTGCATTCGGATAGATTCAGCTAAATAGCGGTAACTATCGCCATCATTCACCACCACTTCACCGATTTTCGGTAAAATATTGAAAGAATAAAAATTATAGATTTTGCTTAGTGGATCTAAAATCGGTTTAGAAAATTCCAACACTAACAAGCGCCCACCGGGTTTTAATACGCGGAACATTGAACGTAATGCTTTGTCCTTATCTGTGACATTACGTAAGCCAAAACTAATAATTACGCAATCAAAGGTGTTATCGGCAAAGGGCAAGGTTTCTGCATTAGCTTGTACATAATTGATGTTGCCCACTACGCCAAGATTACGCAATTTTTCTCGTCCCACATTTAGCATTGAAGAATTAATATCTGCCAAAATGACTTGTCCACTTTCACCGACAAGGCGAGAAAATTTCGCGCTGAAATCTCCTGTTCCCCCTGCTAAATCTAGCACTTTTTGCCCTTTTCGCACGCCACTGCAATCAATCGTAAAGCGTTTCCAAACACGATGAATACCAAAAGAAAGCAAGTCATTCATTAAATCATATTTGCCTGCCACTGAGTGGAACACGTTGGCTACCAGCTTTTGTTTTTCTGCTTTTGCCACAGTTTGGTAACCAAAATGGGTGGTTTCTTGTTCATTATCAGTCTGAATTTGTTGCGTGTCAGCTTGTGCAAAGTGCGGTGCATTTTCTGGCAATTTTTTGTGGGTATTGTTTTGGGAAGTCATAACCTTGTCCGAAAAATAAGATGAATGTCCCTTAGGATAACAAAAAATAGCGGATTTCTCCGCTATTTTTATTAGAAAATGCTTTTGTGAAGAAAACAAAGCTAAAAGCTGGCGTTCATCTTAAATAGCATCATTTTAGAACCATAACAAATAGGCTAATGTGCCAATAACAAATACGCTAATAAGATTGAGCAAGATACCCGCTCGGATCATTTCGCGTTGTTTCACTTCGCCTGTACCAAACACAATGGCATTTGGTGGTGTGGCAACTGGTAGCATAAAGGCACAGGATGCGCCTAAACCAATAATAAGGGCTAAGCCTAATTCTGGCATACCTAATGATTGTGCGATAGAGATAAAAATTGGCACTAATAGGGCCGCACTTGCCGTATTTGAGGTAAATTCTGTTAAGAAGATGATAAACGCAGCGACCAACAAGCCGATAAGATAGAAATGCCCTCCTTCAATTAAGAAAACAATACCATCAGCTAAAATACGGCTTGCACCTGAATCACGCAACACGGAACTGAGGGTTAAACCACCTCCGAACAGCATTAACACGCCCCAATCGGTGTTATTTTGTAACTGTTTCCAAGAGGCGACACCTGTGGCACAAATAATTACCGCTGCAAGCAGAGCAATGACGCTGTCAAAACTCACAATTTTTTTCTCTAAACCAAGTAATGAAGAAAGTATAGGATTAATTTTGCTGCTAAATACCCAACATAGCGCAATTAAGATGAAAATCACTAGCGTAATAATACGTTTAGAATTAAATTCAATTTTTTCAAAATCTTGTTTGAAATGTAGATTGAGTTTTGGGCGGAATACCATATATAACGTACCAATCATAATTGGCATTAATAGGAGCATCACAGGAATACCGTAACTCAACCAATCTGAGAAGGTCAGTTTAAGTTGTGTTGCGACAATGTTATTCGGCGGGCTACCCACGAGCGTTCCCATACCACCGATACTGGCACTATACGCAATACCTAATAATACGAATACATAGGTGTTATGCTCACGTTCTTTATCCATTTGGCTTAAAATCCCCATTGCGAGAGGCAGCATCATTGCGGCGGTTGCGGTGTTACTCATCCACATTGATAAAAATGCGGTAATAGTAAAGAGATAAAGCACTGCAACTAATAAGCGACCGCCAGCCAATGCCATAATTTTATTGGCGATCATTCGATCAATATTTTGCTGATGAAGTGCGGTGGCTAATGCAAATCCACCAAAGAAGAGAAAAATATTTGGATCGGCAAAAGCAACCAAAGCCTGTTTGGTGGTGACCAAATCTAGCATAATAGCAAGTAGGGGAACTAAAAGTGCAGTAATTGTTACGTGTAAGGCTTCGGTTAGCCATAATACCGCAATAAACGCTAACATTGCCAAGCCTTTATTTGCTTTGGGATCAAAAGGAAGAAAATTTAATAAAGCAAAGAAAAGCACCATATCGGCAATCAAAATAATGCCATTACGATGTGATGTCGTTTGGGTTGATGTTGTATTCATAGTTATTCCTCTTTATGTGCGTTATTGGTGCTAACCTTTTGGGGTTAGCCATAAAGACAAGCTAACGTTATCAAGTTGTTAATAAAAAGCAATAAAAAAATTGTGGTTTTGTGAAGCAGGTCAGAAAAATAGCTGAATAAACAGTAAAAAGTAGTAATCAAGCAAAAAGATGAAAAAAGCTAGAGTAGAAAAATAATGACAAGAAAAACTTGCCATTATCTTAATCGAATTATTCTTCTTCGGAATCGTCCAACGCTAAAGGCTCTTGCGAAAGGATAATGCCCGTTAAATCTGCATACACATAATCTTCAGGATAAAACGTCACTCCACCAAAATTCACAGGGACATCAACCTCGCCCTGTGTATCGTCACTTGCCCCCACAGGAATTGGGGCAAGGGCTTGAATACCGATATCTAAATTTTCTAACTGTTGAATTTGACGAACCGCACCGTAAACGATAATCCCTTCCCAGCCATTATCTACGGCAAGTTGAGCAAGTTCAGCATCAATCAAGGCTTGACGCACTGCACCACCGCCGTCCACTAATAACACGCGACCTTCACCGTTTTCTTCCAAAATTTCGCCAATTAAGCCATTGCTTTCAAAGCATTTTACGGTGGTAATTTTGCCGTAAAAGGAAGTTAAGCCACCGAAGTTAGAAAAAATCGGTTCTACAACATCAACTTGATCTAAATAAATATCGCAGAGAGTAGAAGTATCAATACACATAAGTTCACCTGTTATACGCTGAAAATGATTGTTCTAGTATATGCCTATTGCTAGCCCACTAGCAAGCCGAAACTAAAAAGTAAGTTAGTTAAAAGGGCGAGCATTGACATTTGCCCAAGCATCGGGCGCAATAATAATGGGTCTTTACTATGATAAACGAAGGCAGCGTGTTTTATTAGTAATGGATAGGCAATAAGGAAAATAAAACTCACTAATTGGTGGAAATTGGCTAAGGCAAAAAGCAGATAACAGATGGCGCCTGTGGCTAATAAAAGGCAATGATAAATCCGCCCTTTTTTTGCACCTAATCGTACGGCTAAGGTATTTTTACCCGCCTTTTTGTCTTGTTCTATATCTCGTAAGTTATTGATATTCAAAACGGCGGTAGCAAATAATCCAGTTGCAAGTGCGGGTAAAAAAATCATCAAATTTAGTTGGTGAGTTTGCAAATAATAGGTCCCACATACCCCCAAAATCCCAAAAAATAACAACACGGAAATATCGCCTAATCCCATATAACCATAGGGCTTTGCACCTACGGTATAAGTAATCGCTGCAATAATGGCAAGACCACCTAACAGGGAAAAGGCCAAGAGATCAGCATAACTTTGATAAGCTATGGCAATTAACAGAAAGCCGAAAAATAAACTGGCTAAAATGAGGGCAATTAATCCTTTTTTCAGTTGCTTTGCACTAATCACGCCGTGTTGAATACCACGCAATGGTCCGATACGCTCTGCGGTATCACTGCCTTTTTGGTGATCGCCATAATCATTGGCAAAGTTAGAAAGAATTTGTAACAACAAGGTGGTAATCAAACATAATAGACTGATTTGCCAGCTAAATTTATGATCCCAGTAGGCAAGCGCTGTCCCCATAACAATTGAGGCAGCGGCTAAAGGTAGGGTTTTCGGTCTTGCTGTTTCCACCCACATTTTAATGACTTGTTTATCCATATTTTTCACTATCTTTCTAAATTCTAATTTTGGCGTAAAATATTCCAAAGAATTGGCTATTGTACTCATTTATCTTCGCCATTTTAACTGTTTAAGGAAAATATGTCGCAACTTAATTTAACCCTTTCCCCTATCGGAATCATTCATAGCCCTTATAAAGAGAAATTTTCCGTGCCACGCCAACCTAATTTAGTGCAAGATGGGGTTGGCACAATCCGCTTACTACCGCCTTATAACCAACCTGAGGCAGTACGTGGTTTAGAACACTTTTCTCATTTATGGCTTATTTTCCAGTTTGATAAAGTCCCCGTAGGCAAATGGCAGCCGACAGTTCGTCCACCACGCCTTGGCGGTAATCAACGCATAGGCGTATTTGCTTCACGCGCGACACATCGCCCAAATCCACTTGGTTTGTCTAAAGTTGAATTAACGGGGATAGAAATAAATAAGGGGCAAGTATTACTTCATTTAGGTGCTATTGATTTAGTTGATGGCACGCCAATTTTTGACATTAAACCTTATCTTGCCTATGCCGACAGTGAACAGAATGCAAAATCAAGCTTTGCCCAACACCCCCCAGAAGCAAAATTACAGGTTGTTTTCTCACCCAAAGCGCAAACGCAATTAATCAAGTGCGGTGCAAAATACCCAAATTTTCAGCGTTTCATTACCGAAGTGCTACAACAAGATCCCCGTCCTGCTTATCACCAAGCGAGTACCTCTGAGCGAATTTATGGAATGCGATTGTATGATTTTAATATTCGTTGGTTGGTGAAAAATGGCGCGTGGGTGGAAGTGATTGATATTGAAGAATCAGAATAGGGCGAGCTACCATAAAAAAGCGTTCAAATATCAGCAATTTGAACGCTTTTTAAAATCTTACATTAATACGTTATAAACTACCCCAGCTAACACTGCTCCTGTAATTGGACCTAATACAGGTACCCAGCTATATTGCCAATCTGCTGATGTGTTTAAGGTTTTACCTAATAATCCAAGGGTTAAGCGAGGCCCGAGATCTCGTGCAGGGTTGATCGCATAACCTGTTGTACCACCTAAACTTAAACCAATTGCCCATACTAAAATAGCGACGGGTAATGCGCCGAGAGAGCCTAATCCGATAGGCGTTGTGGTGCCTTCTGGAAAATCAAGGCTTGCACCGGAGAGATAGAAAATCACAAATAATAAAACAAAGGTGCCAATTACTTCACTGATAAAATTGCTAGCATAGTTGCGTATAGCCGGTTCTGTGCAGAAACACGCACGTTTTGCACCTTGATCTTCCGTTGCGGTGAAATGATCTTTATAGAACGTATAAACGAGTAATGCGCCGAACATTCCTCCTGCGATTTGTGCCACAATATAGCCGAAAATCATTGATGGATCGAAACTCCCAATAACTGCCAAGCCAAGGGTTACGGCAGGGTTAAGATGCGCACCACTGTAAGGCCCTGTTACAACGACTGCCACATAAACTGCAAAGGCCCAAGCTGTGGTAATGACAATCCATCCTGAACTTTGCCCTTTGGTTTTATTTAAGCATACGTTAGCAACCACACCATTACCCATTAAAATCAGTAATGCGGTACCAATAAATTCCGCCAGATAAGCATTCATAATGCACTCCTTTTCATCTTTTCGTTTGCTCTGTGATTTTCTTTCGTTTAGAACCAAAAAGGCATTTTTGAATATTATTGGTGCGTATTTCATTATTAATAGAAATGTGTTTAAAGCAATACTTTTTATAAGGATTTAGCGACTTTTTATCTAATTTGTTAGCTTGATCACATTTTTAATTTATTGATTAATATTGAAATATAAAAAATAACTCATAAGAAGTAGAGGAAAAATATTTTGTGAAACAGATCAAATTTTTACATATTGATTATTTTAAATTTGAGCGTTTTCGATTATTTTTTATTTTTAGTAATTCTTTCGTTTTAGCTCAAAAAAGGTTTCGGATAGTAAGATTGGTGCGACATTTTACTCATCTCATAAATAAAAGAGGACTGAATTATGGCAGAAAAAAAATACATCATCGCTTTAGATCAAGGTACAACAAGTTCCAGAGCGGTATTGCTCGATCATAATGCTAATGTGGTTGAAATTGCTCAACGTGAATTTACCCAAATTTATCCTCAAGCAGGCTGGGTAGAACATAATCCAATGGAAATTTGGGCAACACAAAGTTCAACGTTAAATGAAGTCGTTGCCAAAGCAGGGATTTCTTCTGATAGCATTGCTGCAATAGGGATTACAAACCAACGTGAAACAACCATTGTATGGGAAAAAGAGACGGGAAAACCCGTTTATAATGCGATTGTATGGCAATGCCGGCGTACCGCTGAGATTACCGATAAATTAAAACAAGAAGGCTATGAAGATTATATCCGCAAAACCACGGGGCTTGTTGTCGATCCTTATTTCTCAGGAACAAAAGTTAAGTGGATTTTGGATAATGTCGAAGGTGCAAGAGAAAAAGCTGAACGTGGCGAATTACTTTTTGGTACGGTAGATACTTGGCTTGTGTGGAAACTCACCCAAGGACGTGTTCACGTTACGGATTACACCAATGCTTCTCGCACAATGCTGTTTAACATTCATACCAAACAATGGGATGACAAAATGCTCGACATTTTGGATATTCCAAAATCAATGCTCCCCGAAGTGCGTAATTCTTCAGAAATCTACGGGCAAACCAATATCGGCGGAAAAGGTGGCGTGCGTATTCCCGTGGCGGGTATTGCAGGCGACCAGCAAGCAGCGCTTTATGGACATCTTTGTGTTCACGCAGGGCAAGCCAAAAATACCTATGGTACTGGCTGCTTTATGTTAATGCACACGGGGGATAAAGCCGTTCAATCACAAAATGGCTTACTCACCACCATTGCTTGTAATGCCAAAGGTGAGCCAGAATATGCCTTAGAAGGCTCAATTTTTATGGGAGGCGCATCAATTCAATGGTTGCGTGATGAACTTAAAATTGTTCACGATAGCTTCGACAGCGAATATTTCGCACAGAAAGTGCCAGATTGTAACGGTGTCTATGTAGTTCCTGCCTTCACAGGCTTGGGCGCACCTTACTGGGATCCTTATGCTCGTGGCGCAATTTTGGGCTTATCTCGTGGCGCAAATCGCAATCACATTGTTCGTGCAACACTTGAGTCTATCGCTTATCAAACTCGTGATGTATTGGAAGCAATGCAATCTGATTCAGGGGAAAAACTGAAATCCTTGCGAGTGGATGGCGGTGCTACAGCCAATAATTTCCTTATGCAATTCCAAGCCGATATTCTTAACACCCCTGTTGAACGTCCTGTCGTGAAAGAAGTTACCGCATTAGGTGCAGCATATCTTGCTGGGCTTGCCACAGGATTTTGGAAAGATTTAGACGAGCTACGTGATAAAGCCGATGTGGAACGCACTTTCCTGCCTGATGACGATGAAGCTAAACGAGCAAAACGTTATAAAGGCTGGAAAAAAGCAGTCAAACGTGCCTTAGAATGGGAGAAAGAGGAAGATTAGCATTAACATTTCTTCTTGGAAAAAGTGCGGTGGTTTTTCACCGCACTTCTTATATGGGAGTTTTATAGATTGTTATTTTTTAGAGCTATATTTTTTGTGGTACGATACGAAGAGATATTTATCTAAACACGATTATTTTTTCATCATAAGCTAAGGATAATCCAATGCAAAGATTTTCACCAAAACTCACTTTAGGGGCGATATTAGTTGCCTGTTACTCGCAAGCGAATGCGATCGATTTAACTTGTTCTAATCAATATGGGTGTAATATTGATACGAATATAGGAAGTAACCAATATTTTATTTACGAGCCTTCATTTGAGATAAGTGGAGAGCGTAAATTATTATCATCAGGCAATTTCCCAACAGATACACAGGAAGCGGTTAATCTTACTGTTTTTGGAGGAAACTATAAAAACAGAGGCGTAACTACCAATCGAATAAGGGAAAATGGAAAAGAATTTGCAGGTGTATTATTTTCTATTGATCCTAACGCATTACATAATCAGATTACCCTTAAAGACGGTGTTTCTGCGATTTTAGAGCGTTATGCTAACGAGTCCGGTGTTATTTTATCCTTATACAAGGGAGATCGCGGTGTCATTGAACAGGGAGTGACATTGACGATAGGTTCAAGTATTGAACAACTTAATGGTACGCCTGAGGCATATGGTGGTACGGCAATTCATTTGCAGGAGGCTGAAAAGCTCATTGTTAATGGAGGAAAAATTCTATTAAATAGTTATGGTAGTGAAGGGATTAGTGCGAATAATTCTACGCTAAAAATAGATAATTTGGCTATTCTGATGAATGCAGCGCAAACAAATGCCATATCAAACTTCGGGGGAATAAATTTTGAAGGAAATAAGTTATCAATAACAGGAAATCAAGATGGACAGTTTGCGTTTGATCTTGCAAAAGAAGTTGAAAACCAAATTACTTTAAATTTAACTAATAGCCAAATATCTTTAAATAATAAAAGCAACGTTCTTAAGTTAGAGGGTCCAACAAGAGGAGATGAAGCTAAGCAATTAGTTTCTAAAATAACCTTTAAAGATAATACTATTTCAGCTGGTACTTTCTTTCATTATATTACTGAGAATGCAAGAAAAGATGTCATTGATCTTCAAATTAATGGCGGTGAAATTAAAACGGAGCAATTAATTAATATTAATGATCAGCATATTATTGATATGACTAGAGAAGAAGAACCTGATGCGCCTGAAATTACCAACAATTTATCTCTAAAAATCCAAGCCGATCAAGGCGCGAAATTGCAAGGTGTGAGTTATATTAACCCTAATTACGAACACGGTACGGTGGATTTAACTTTAAATGGTAATAGCCAGTGGAAATTTAAAGGTGATAGCACGCTAGATAATCTCAGTGTGAATAATTCGACAGTTGAGTTTGAGCCTGATTCCGCATTCCACACTTTAACAATTAATAAAGATTTATCTGGCAACGGTGAATTTATTTTAAATTCAGATTTAGCTTCTGAAAACGCTGATCAAATTATTGTGAAAGGCAGTGTAACAGGTAATCATCGTTTACAAGTGCGAAATTCTCGCAATGAACCCAAAAAAGAAAATGGCAAAGTTATTCTGGTTAAAACCAATTCAGGTGATGGCGTATTCAGTTTAAAAGATAAACCTTATGTCGATGCTGGAATTTATCGCTATGAATTAGCGAAAGATAATAATAATTGGGTATTGGCGCATAAAGGCAAATCAACCAATACTGAAGAACCGCAACCGCAACCGCAACCGCAACCGCAACCGCAACCGCAACCGCAACCGCAACCGCAACCGCAACCGCAACCGCAACCGCAACCGCAACCGCAACCGCAACCGCAACCGCAACCGCAACCGCAACCGCAACCGCAACCGCAACCGCAACCGAGCGATGAGGGAGAAAGAATATTTAGTCAATATGCCAATAATGTGATTTCAATTCAACAAGCGGCAAGAGCTTATTTATATACACAAGGGGAAACAGTAAGCGAACGCGTTGGTTTCTTGCATAATACAGAACGCTTAACTGGGTTCTGGGTACAAAATAGTAATAATTGGAGTGAAGTGGATTCTTATCAAACACTTTTAGCTAATACATCAGGCTTTAAACAGCGTAATCATTTACTGACCGTAGGTTATGATGTGCATTTTGTCAATCAAGAGACTTCTTACTATGCGGGGCTTTATACGGGGCTTGGTCAAGGAAAAATTGATTTCAAGAAAGATTATGGCAGTGCGAAAATTAAAGGTAATCATATAGGTGTTTATGGAGGAATGCAGTGGCAAAATGGCTTATTCCTTGATACTGATTACAGCTACAACCGCTTACGCTTAAGTGGTGATGAAGTTGATAAACAAAGCTTCAATGCTCATAGCTTACGCCTTGGTACAGGTATTAAATTACCGATGTTCACTAATTGGAATGTTGTACCACAAGCGAGCATATCAGCAACTAAATTCAATGGCAACACAACTTACCGTAGCAAATTGGGCGCTCAATTTATGGGAAATTTTGTGCTTTCGTCGGTTAGTCTAAAACCTTACGCCGGTGTTTATTGGCTAAATGATTTTGGTTCAAATGATATTGTGATTAATCAGTCCAAAGCCAATATTCAATCATTTAGTAACCGCACCCAACTTGAATTAGGGGCTGCATTGAAAACTGTATTTGGTTCTTTTGATGTTTCATTGAAAAATGAAATGGGGAGTCGCTATAGAGAGAATGTACAGCTCAATCTAGGGTATAGCTATCAATGGTAATTGGCTCAGAATAAAAGTGCGGTGGTTTTTTATTAAATTTTTAAACTGCATATAAGAGAAAAGGCAGTGTATCAATCTTTAATTGAACGCTGCCTTTTTAGTATGAAATAAAATAAGCCTTATTTCACAAACTCACTAAATGTTAATTCATAATGGTCGCCATCTTTATCATAAGAAATATAACGAGGGAATTGCTCACCACGATATTTTTTTACCACAAAAGATTTTTCGCCAGTGCGGAATTGATAAGTGATTTCTGTTTGTGATTGATTTTGAATTTTTACTTGTCGTTCGCTTTGTTTTACGAAGACATTTTTCATCGGATATAATTTTTTGCCGTTAGTAATTTGGAAATTTTTCGGTAATTTGTCGTAATAGCTAAGCTGGAATGCTACCGTGAATAAATCAAAGGTTGGCATTTCAAGTGGCTCGCTTTTCAAACCATTTTTCACTTTACCATAAGCAATTTCATTGCCTTTGATAATCGTTTTTGCATAAGGTTTACCGTTACGTACATCTTGGTAATTGGTCATTTTGAAATCCGTTTTACTTTGCATCCCAACGGATTTAAATTCAATGTTATACAGCGGAATATTGATCTTAGCATCAACGTGATATTGCGATCCGTTGGCGTTAAAATGCACATAGGCAGGCATTAAATAATTTGAGCTATATTTGATATTGGTATCTAAATTTGCCCACGCATTAGGCAAAGCAAACAAGCTAAGCAAAAGCACTTTGAGTCGTTTCATTAAAATTCCTTTGAATATTTATTAAATGAAGTGTTTATTTAGATGACATTACACAATAATAGTTCATTGTAAAAGAAAGTGCGGTGAAAATTAGGCGAGTTTTTCGCCTAATTTAATGTTAAAAGTGAATTAACGCGCAACGAAGCCGATGGCTTTATAGACTGCGTCTAATGTAGCTTTCGCACGTGCTTGCGCTTTTTCCGCCCCTTCTGCGGCGATTTTATGCAATAAGGCTTCATCATTGCGGAAGTGGTGATAGCGTTCTTGTAATTGTGTGAGCATTGCAGATACTTCATCGGCGACGGCAGTTTTTAAATGACCATACATTTTGCCTTCAAACTCTGCTTCTAATTCAGCAATACTTTTGCCTGTAATGCCTGCCAAAATATCTAATAAGTTGGATACCCCAGCTTTATTTTTTACGTCATAGCGAATGACAGGTGGCTCATCAGAATCGGTAACCGCACGTTTGATTTTTTTCACCACTGATTTTGGATCTTCTAACAGCCCAATCACGTTATTGCGATTTTCGTCTGATTTAGACATTTTTTTCTCAGGCTCAAGTAACGACATCACGCGCGCGCCCGCTTTTGGAATAAACACTTCTGGAATAGCAAAATGTTCACCATAAAGTGCGTTGAAACGTTGGGCAATATCACGGGTGATTTCTAAATGTTGCTTTTGATCTTCCCCTACTGGTACTTGGTTGGTTTGGTAAAGTAAAATATCTGCTGCCATTAAAACTGGATAGGTAAATAAGCCAACGTTGACATTTTCAGCGTGGCGTGCTGATTTATCTTTAAACTGCGTCATTCGTCCCATTTCGCCAAAATAGGTATAGCAATTTAGCACCCACGCAAGTTGGGCGTGTTCTGGAACGTGCGATTGAATAAAAATGGTGCTTTTTTCAGGATCAATACCACAGGCTAAATATAATGCCAGCACATCAAGGGTTGCTGAATGTAATTTTTGTGGATCTTGACGTACGGTGATTGCGTGTTGATCCACGATACAAAATAAGCATTCATAATCTTCTTGCATTTTTACCCATTGGCGTAATGCGCCTAGGTAGTTACCGATGGTTAATTCACCAGAGGGCTGAACGCCGCTAAATACGATAGGTTTGGTCATTGTTATATCCTTTTTGAATCACATTAAACAATTTGCAGAATTTGTGCGAAGTCATCAAACACCCAATCAGGGTGGGCTTCTGCAATAGGAATATTATAATTGTAGCCGTAAGTTAATCCTACCACTGGGCAACCTGCAGAAGTGGCAGCGATAATGTCATTTTTTGAATCCCCTACAAATAACATTTGTTTTGGGTATAAGCCAAATTTACCGCATAAATAATAAAGGGGGGCAGGGTGCGGTTTTATTTGTGGTAAAGATTGTCCGCCCAAGGTTTCGCTAAATAAATGATCAATACCAAAGGCTTTTAGTACAGGAAGAACGTGCTGGGTTGGTTTATTTGTTACCACAGCTAAAATAAAGCCACGCTCTTTTAATGCGGTGAGTGTTTCTTTCACATTTGGGTATAAGTGGCTGAGATTGCACAGGTTTTCACCATAATAAACATTAAAGCGTGTTTTTACTTGCTCAATTTCTACCGCACTTAATGTTTTGCTTGTTTGTGCCACAGCCCATTCTAACGCCCGTGCAATTAATACGCCAGCACCATTGCCGATCCAAGTGAGTACCAATTCTTCAGGCGCAGAGGGTAAATTCACTTCGTTTAAAGCTGAATTGACTGAAAGGGCTAAATCGGGCAGGCTGTTCACCAACGTGCCGTCTAAATCGAAACCAATAAGTTTAAATTGTGATGTCATTATTTGCTTACCTTACTTAATTCTTGACGCATTTGGTCAATAACTTTTTGATAATCGGGTTGATCGAAAATGGCTGATCCTGCCACAAAGGTATCAGCGCCTGCGCGTGCAATTTCTGCAATATTATTCACTTTCACACCGCCATCGACTTCCAAACGAATATCGAAACCGCTTTCATCAATGCGTTGGCGTGCTTGTTTTAACTTTTCAAGGGTAGAAGGAATAAAAGACTGACCGCCAAAACCGGGATTGACTGACATCAGTAAAATCATATCGACTTTATCCATAACATAGTCTAAATAGCTTAATGGCGTAGCGGGATTAAATACCAAGCCCGCTTTACAGCCATTATCACGGATAAGTTGTAACGATCGATCAATATGCTCTGTGGCTTCAGGATGAAAGGTGATGTAATTTGCCCCAGCTTTAGCAAAATCAGGGATTAAACGATCTACCGGTTTCACCATTAAATGCACATCAATGGGCGCACTGATACCATAATCTCGCAAGGCTTTACACACTGCAGGACCAAAGGTTAAATTCGGCACATAATGGTTATCCATTACATCAAAATGAATTAAATCTGCACCGCACTTTAGTACGTTCTCGACATCTTCACCTAAGCGAGCGAGATCGGCAGATAAAATGGAAGGTGCAATTAAAAAAGATTTCATTTTATCCCTCTAGATAGGCTGAAAATAAGTGTCGATAGTGTACTACTTAATCGCATAAAGTTTAAGGAAATTTCCCCTTTCTGATTGATTATTTTCACATAAGGCTTTTATAATCGCCGTTTTAGATAAATGGAGAATAAGGAATGGAATTTTATCTGCAAGGCTTTTTAATGTGTTTTGGGCTTATCGCCACCATTGGCGCACAAAACACATTTTTACTGAAACAAGGATTGCTCAAACAGCACGTTTTAGTACTATGCACGCTCTTTTTTCTCTGTGATTGCTTACTTTTCTCTCTCGGGGTATTTGGCTTAGGGCATTTTATTAGCCAAGAAAAAATTGCCAGTGTGGCATTAGCTTTGGTAGGAGGATTATTTTTACTTGTTTATGGTGCGCGTGCTTTTCTTTCCGCCTATCGTAACAATACCGCCTTGGCATTAGAACAAGGATCGGCTTTATCATTGAAAAAAACACTGATGATCGCCTTAGCGCTTACCTTTCTCAATCCTCACGTTTATTTGGATACCATTGTTATCGTAGGTGGTATTGCAGGAACATTAACCACGGAAGATAAAACCGATTTTCTGCTTGGTACCATTTCCGCGTCTGGATTATGGTTTTTCAGTGTAGGTTATGGTGCAAGATTGCTGATCCCTTTTTTCCAAAGACCGATTACTTGGCGTTTATTAGATTTCTCCACAGGGATCATTATGTGGTTTATTGCTTTTGGCTTGATTAACTATGCTTTAATGTAAAAATAAGAAAACAGTAAAAAGGGCGATGATATTCGCCCTTATTTTTGCGATGATTATTTCCTTACGGCAATTGCTTCAATTTCTATGCCAACATCCTTTGGCAAACGTGCCACTTCCACACAAGAGCGAGCGGGGAAGTTTGGATGATTATTTTCCTTAAAGAAACGTTCATATTCCGCATTGACTGCCGCAAAATCATTCAAATCTTTAACGAAAACCGTTGTTTTTACAATATCTGCGACAGTTAAACCTGCCTGTTCAATAATGGCCTTAACATTTTCTAAAGATTGACGTGCTTGCGCCACAATATCCACCGGCACTTCACCTGTTACAGGATTAACTGGAATTTGCCCTGAAGTTAGCACTAAATTGCCTAAATCCACCGCTTGTACATAAGGACCAATCGCAGCAGGCGCATTTTCTGTATGAATAATTTTTGTCATTTTATTTTCCTTTTAAGTGAAAAAGATGATTTTATTTTATGCAATCTTATGGAAAACTGAAAGGGAAATCTATTTATTTAACTTTCTCATAAAAAAGCACCGCACTTTACTTATTCAACGTAGGGGCGAACCTACGTGTTCGCCCATTTTGTTTTGCCATTTATGGTTTAATAAACCGTATTCAGAGATCGTCAAACGGATTTAACGCATTAATTAATCGAATTTCTTCATATTTCGCTAAATCTGTGAGAAAAATTGACCGCTCTTTGATTTTATTTTGTTGTAGCAATTTTGTGCGTTGTGTGCCGATTAAAAGAGGGCTATCAGGGGTGAACCACTGCACACCTTGGCGGAGTATAAGATTGCCAATGGTGCAATCAGTAATTTTACCTTGTTTAACAATAATAACTTCATCACAATTGCCTTTTTGCTTCAGCAATTCGTTGAAAATAGTACGGTCGCTATATTTCAAATGGTAGTCAATCTCATCACAAATCACGGGTTGAAAATGCCGGTAGCCTTTGCGCTGATAAGGGAAACATTGAAGGCGATACTGCTCGGCATTGTAGTCAATACGACAGCGGACAATGGGACTATGGAGGTTTTTCCAAAGTGCGGTGTTTTTTTGCAGAATTTTTTCGAGAGAAAAAATTGTATAAGGTTGGTTGGCATAAAATTCGCTCACACTTTGTGCATAACGTTGTTGGTGTAAAGCCAGATTTTGCACTTGCCCGTTTTCAATGCACAGGGTTTCAAATAAGGGGAAATCCATTAGTTCGTTCCTTTTTGCGCTTTAAGTGGCACATAAATTTTCTCTAATAATTCTTGATATTCTTGTTCTGCGTTGCTTTGAATCGTAATCCCTCCACCACTATGGAAATAATATTGTCCGTTTTGCTGTGAAATAAAACGAATTGCAACCGCACTTTCAAGACTTTCGCCATTAAAAATGCCAAACACGCCCGTGTAATAACCCCGTTGCCCTAATTCTGCCTGTTGAATGGTGGCAACGGTTTTTTCTTTTGGCGCGCCACTGATCGATCCTGCGGGTAAAAGCTGGCTGAGTATTGTACCAATATGCGCCTGCCAGTTTGTGTTAAGATCTGCACGAATCTCTGAACTTGTCTGCCAAATTGCCCCACGTTCGGTAATAATCTTTTCTAAATATCGAAAACGCGTTACTTGCACATTTTGCCCTACGATAGCAAGGTCATTACGCATTAAATCCACAATGGTGTAATGTTCTCGCTGCTCCTTTTCAGAATTGATTAATTGTTTCTCTGAATCAGGCAAATCCGCATTTATCGTGCCTTTCATTGGATAAGTGAAAATTTGGTTATGCGAAATTTTCACAAAAGGCTCAGGCGAAAAACAGACAAACTCTTTTTTAAACAAGAGCTTATATTTCGCCTGCGTGGTAGAAAACAGCGTGTTGAGATCATAATTTATTGCAATCGGCGTGGCATAAGTGAGATTGAGTAAATAGGAATTTCCTTGTTGCAATGCCTGCTGAACAATGTCAAAACCTTGCTGATAAGTGGCAAAATCAATAGGAAATTTTTCTAACCTAAAAGGTTTATCTGGACTTGATTGGGCTGCCATTGGCAAATTAGTTTGGCTTGGAAACTCAAACCAAATACCTTGCTCGGCACATTCTGCAAGGGGGCAAATAATGGGGTGTTGCTGTTCAAAATCGATCAAAAAGAAAAAAGGAATATGTTGAGTGCCTAAGTGGTTAGCACGTTGCACAAAGTAATCAAATGGCATAGGAACAATAAATCAAGTAAGATAGCAAAATGTCATCATTGTAGTGAATCCATAAGATGAACACAAATTTATTAATTATCAATAATCACGACTCTTTTACCTACAATTTGGTGGATTTAATTCGCCAGTTTGACGTGCCATTTTCCGTGCAAAATGTAGAGCATTTAAGCCTTGATGAAGTAGAAAATTTCAGCCACATTTTAATTTCTCCGGGCCCTGATGTTCCTCGTGCTTATCCACAACTGTTTGCAATGTTGGAACGCTATCAGCACAGTAAATCTATTTTGGGCGTTTGTCTTGGACATCAAACCTTATGTGAATTTTTTGGGGCAACGTTATATAATTTAGCGCAGGTGCGACACGGGCAGGCAAAGCAAATCAAAGTGCGGTCAAATTCTGGCTTGTTTTTAGGATTGCCTAGCCAATTTCAAATTGGGCTTTATCATTCGTGGGCGGTATCGAAGCAGAATTTTCCACCTGAATTAGACATTACCGCCACTTGCGAAGAAGGGATCATAATGGCAATGCAACATCGCCATTTACCAATTTTTGGCGTACAATTCCACCCCGAATCTTATATTTCAGCGCAAGGAAAAAGGTTAATTGAAAATTGGTTGAAAACTTGAGGCTATCAATAGGTTGTTATTAAATAGTTTTAGGCTATTAAATCTATCATTTATATCCATTTTATTTGTAAGGTATTTATCGTTATCATCATAGGAAATCAAACAGAGGAGAACATACTATGGCAACAAATATCGGTTTAGACAAAGCCACTTCAGAAAAATTAGCGCAAGAACTTAATAACTTACTTGCTACTTACCAAGTCTTTTATATGAACGTGCGCGGTTACCACTGGAATATCAAAGGGGTTAATTTCTTTGAATTACACGCAAAATTTGAAGAAATTTATGATGATTTAGTGGTAAAAGTAGATGAAATTGCAGAGCGTATCCTTACTTTAGGCTACACCCCAAGCAATGCTTTCAGCGAATATTTAACAAAATCGTTAATTAAAGAACATACTGGTGTAAGTGTGGCGCAAGAATGCTTAAGCGGTACCTTATCTGGCTTTAAAACATTACTCAAACAACAACGTGAAATCTTGGCCTTAGCCGCTGATGCTGATGATGAAGGTACAGCCTCACAAATGAGTGATTACATTAAAGAGCAAGAAAAATTAGTTTGGATGTTTACTGCTGCTTGTGAAAGCTGTAACAGCTAATTTTCTAATAAAAAACTAACAAAAAAACCACCGCTCTTTTAAAGTGCGGTGGTTTTTTCATTGATTTTGCTGATTAATACAGATTTACGTCAATCAGCGTTATCGTCGATTAATATTGGCTTGGATCGTAACCGTAGTAGGCATTGGTTAAAATTACTTCCATATCTTCCACTAATGGCAAGCGTGGGTTAGCTGGCGAGCATTGATCTTCAAAGGCAAGCAATGCCACATCGCGACGCGCATCGAGCCAAGTTTGCTCATCAATACCTTGTTCTTTGAAAGACATTTGAATGCCCACGCTGGCAGCTAAATCATAACAAGCTTGTGCGAAAGATTTCACGCCTTCTTCTGGCGTGGCACAAGGTAAGCCTAGCATACGTGCGATTTCTTGGTATTTCACATCGGCTTTGTAATGATTATATTTCGGCCAAGTTGCCACTTTTTGCGGACGTGTACCGTTATAACGGATAACGTGTGGCATTAAAATGGCGTTGGTGCGTCCGTGAGGCGTATGGAAACGGCCACCAATTTTATGGGCGAGAGAGTGGTTCATTCCTAAAAACGCATTGGCGAATGCCATTCCTGCCATTGTTGAAGCGTTGTGCATTTTCTCTCTGGCTTCAGGATCTTTTTCTTTTACGGAACGTTCAAGATTTTCAAACACTAATTTAATCGCTTGCAACGCTAAGCCGTCTGTAAAATCGTTGGCTAGTACCGAAACATAGGCTTCCGTTGCGTGAGTTAGCACATCTAACCCTGTATCCGCGGCAACGTGAGCGGGTACGGTCATTACCAGCGCCGGATCGACAATAGCGACCGTTGGGGTAAGTGAATAGTCGGCGATTGGGTATTTTTTATCACCTTCGGTGATCACTGCAAATGGCGTAACTTCAGAACCTGTTCCTGAAGTGGTTGGGATACCGATAAAGCGTGCTTTGCGTCCTAATTGTGGGAATTTAAAGGCGCGTTTACGAATATCCATAAATTTTTGGACGAGATCACGGAAATCTACTTCAGGTTGTTCATAGAATAACCACATTACTTTTGCTGCATCCATTGATGAGCCACCACCTAAGGCAATAATGGTGTCTGGTTTGTAACTACGAATTAATTCAACCCCACGACGTACAGTTTCAATACTTGGATCTGGTTCAACGTCCGCAAATAATTGATAGGTAACGTGGTTGCCACGTGCAGTGATTTGTTTCGCAATTTTTTCTACAAAGCCTAAATCTACCATTGTGCGGTCGGTGATGATTACCACACGTTCCATACCTTTCATTGATTGTAGATATTGGATTGAATCCCGTTCAAAATAGATTTTTGAAGGTACTTTAAACCATTGCATATTATTTCTCCGTCTGCCCACTCGTTTAATATTTAATAAATTCACCGCACTTACGTTGTTACCTACGGAATTTTTACCGTAAGAACCACAACCTAAGGTTAACGATGGCAAGAAGGAGTTATACACATCACCAATCCCCCCAAAGGTAGAAGGTGAGTTCCAAATTACACGAATGGCTTTTACGCGTTCACCAAATTCTTTGGCAAGCTCAGTATCTTTTGTGTGAATTGCAGCGGAATGCCCTAATCCGTTAAATTCCACCATTTGCTCAGCT
Organism: Avibacterium sp. 21-595; assembly: GCF_023611905.1. Lineage (NCBI taxonomy): Bacteria > Pseudomonadati > Pseudomonadota > Gammaproteobacteria > Pasteurellales > Pasteurellaceae > Avibacterium > Avibacterium sp. 21-595. The sequence continues at coordinate 624,430 of NZ_CP091455.1, forward strand.
AATTTCACCCCTTCTTCACGAGAATGAGACTTAAGTAAAGCAAGTACAGGAGAAAGTTTTTCGCGCGTGAGCGGTTCTTTTGGTCCAACTTCTTTACATTCAGCTAAAAGAATATTGGTTTTTTCTGGCACTTCAAAACCTGCTTGTTGCGCGATCCAATAGGCGGGTTTGCCCACCACATTGGCGTTTAATTTTGCCCCTGCACAGTTTGCACTGTTAGCTTTTGCGCCGAACATAAATTCTTCCAACATTGCTTTTTCTTTTTTATTGACAAGGTAAACGCCGTAAGATTTCATTTCTTTGATGAAGTCATCATAGATTTCAGCATCAACAATCGCCGCTTGTTCAGAGGCACAAATCATTCCATTATCAAAGGCTTTGGACATCACAATATCGTGTACGGCTTGTTGTAGGTCAGCACTTTTTTCTACATAAGCTGGCACATTCCCTGCTCCTACACCAAGGGCTGGTTTACCACAAGAATAAGCGGCTTCAACCATCGCATTCCCACCTGTTGCTAAAATAGTGGCAATACCGGGGTGTTTCATTAGTGCTGATGTGCCTTCCATTGAGGGCGTTTCTATCCATTGCACACAATTTTTAGGCGCACCAGCTGCCACTGCTGCATCATAAACAATACGCGCAGCGTGAGCGGAAGATTGCTGTGCAGAAGGGTGGAAGGCAAAAATAATTGGGTTACGTGTTTTAAGGGCAATGAGGGCTTTAAAAATGGTGGTGGAAGTCGGATTTGTGGTTGGTGTTATCCCACATATCACGCCAACGGGATCAGCAATTTCAGTGATGCCCGTTACATCATCTTCGCTGATTACCCCAACGGTTTTCAAATTTCGCATATTATTTACCACATACTCACAGGCAAATAAATTTTTCGTTGCTTTGTCTTCAAACACACCACGCCCTGTTTCTTCATAAGCGTGCATAGCCAGCACACCGTGCTGATCTAACGCTGCCACTGAGGCTTTCGCCACAATGTAATCAACCTGTTCTTGGTTGAGTTGGCGGAATTCTTCTAAGGCAACCAAGCCTTTTTCCACCAACGCGTTCACTTCTGCTTGAGCTGGGCTAATTGTAGTTTCAACCACGTTACTCATAATGATTTCTCCTAAAGTTTATAAATTGATAATTTTTTTCTGTGAAAAATTATACCTACTTGGAGGGATAAGTGCTTAAACAATTTTGCATTAAAGACGGAAACGCTGATCTAGATCAAATACCCAAAATACGCTTGTTTTACAATGATTTAACGCTATTTTAACAAATGAAAAATTGCCTTGTTTTTTATAGAGATCCAACCATTCGCAAAGCAAAGGGAAATTAATTTAAAAGATGAAAAAAATAGCTTAAAATTTTAACGCTTGATAATCATTCCTATTTGAGAGAGGTTATGAACGAACGTATTTCTTTTACCAAATTACTCAATTCTTCTATTTTATTCGGCTTTCTAGTATTAGTAGGCTGGTCTGTGGCTTATTGTTATAACTGGGGGTTAGCTTGGTATTATGGTTATCCTTGGGATATCGTTGAAGTGGGCAGAGCAGATATTGCACGCAGCTTATTTCACGTTCTCGGCGTGTCTGCTTTTATGCTTCTTACCTATCTTTTAGGCATTAGGCTATTGATTTTATTGAAAGATAAGCTCTCTTCATCCCCTTTTAATTTTGTTCGCACCTTATTAACCTGCTTTATTTTAACCTTTCCATTATTTTTGGAAATCACGGTGCTGATCAAAGTGTTTACGCTTTATAGCTTATTAATTTATATCGCTGGGTTGCTTGTAATCAGCCTTCTATTATGCCGTTTTTTCACGCGTTATAATATTTGTATGCTATGGCAATCTCTTGCGAAAAAACAACTCAATATCGTGCCGACCGCAGTGGTGATTTATTTTTACTTTGTGATTCTTGCCTGCCTTGTGGGGTATTTACGCCCTTTCAATAAAGATATGTATCACAAGTTAGAAATTAACGCCGAGCAGTATTTTATTCTGGCTAAAAATTGTAATAGTTTGATCTTAGGTAAAAGCTATGAAAAGGGTGGCAAGGATTTCTATTTAATGCCTTGCCATTATGGTAGCAAAGGTAGCATTTGCCATATTGTTGCAGGAATTGCAGAAAAATAGCCGATTTTGCTAAAAGAAAAGTGCGATGGAAAATATCGCACTTTTTTTACTATTTTATGTGTAAAAGTGAATCTTTTCCTCTTATTATTTACCAATGAGAAAAGAAGTATTCACAGAATTGCGCTTTATCTTCTAATTCAGTGGCGTAAAATGCGTTTTATAACATAAGTGAATTAAACAGAATTAGGAGCTTCAATATGAATACTGTATTTCATTCAGCAAATAGCCGTGGTAATGCTAATCACGGTTGGTTAAAAAGCCGTCATACTTTTAGCTTTGCGAATTATTACGATCCTAATCGCATACATTTCGGCGCTTTACGTGTAATTAATGATGATTATGTTGAGGGGGGAATGGGGTTTGGCACGCATCCGCACGATAATATGGAAATTATTTCCATTCCATTAAACGGTGATTTAGCTCACAAAGATAGTATGGGTAACGGCGGTGTTATTCGCCAAGGTGATATTCAAGTGATGTCTGCGGGAACAGGCATTACACATAGCGAAATGAACCCAAATGCGGATATGCCAGTGCAATTTTTGCAAATTTGGGTATTTCCTAATCAACGTAATGTAGCACCTCGTTATCAGCAAATGCGTATTGTGGAAGGGGAAAGACGCAACGATTTCCAACAAATTCTTTCACCAAATGTGGATGATGAAGGCGTATGGATTCACCAAGATGCGTGGTTCTCTCTTGCAAAATTTGATCAGGGTACAAGCAAAATATATGACCTACATAAAGCAGGCAATGGTGTGTATGCTTTTGTACTAAAAGGTAATGCAACGATTGCTGGAAAACAGCTATCAAGCCGTGATGGTTTAGGTATTTGGGATACCGCAAGTTTTGATGTGGTGGCTGATTCTGATACAGAAATTTTATTAATGGAAGTACCAATGGTATTGCCACAATAAGGGCTTAAAAAATTGCTTATCCCAAAAGATAAGCAATTTTTTTATAAAACATAAGTGCGGTGTAAAATGTTTAATTTTTCTACCGCACTTAATCTTCGCCCATTAATTAAACGTGTTACATTGACTTGGTTGACCTGTTTGTAAACCGCGTTTAAACCACGTTAAACGCTGTGCTGAGGTGCCGTGGGTAAAGCTGTCTGGTACGGCATAGCCTTGTGAGCGTTTTTGTAAGCGATCGTCCCCTACTGCCTCAGCGGCACGGAAGGCTTTTTCTAAGTCACCAGCTTCAAATAACCCCGTTTTTGCTGCTTGATTAGCCCATACACCAGCAAAACAGTCTGCCTGTAATTCTAACTTAACCGAAAGCTGATTCGCTTGCGCTTGGCTAAGGCTTTGTTGCGCTCGATGTACTTTCGGCAAAATGCCAAGTAAGTTTTGGATATGATGTCCGACTTCGTGTGCGATGACATAGGCGAAAGCGGATTCTCCTTCCGCCCCGAGTTGATGTTTCATATCACGATAAAACGACAAATCCAAATAAACACGATGATCGTTAGGACAATAAAATGGTCCCATTGCAGATTGCCCTGTACCGCAAGCGGTGGATGTTGCACCGTTATATAGCACCATAATAGGTGGGGCATAACGCTGATTTTTTTGCGCGAAATAATTACCCCACACCGTTTCTGTATCCGCTAATACCACGCGAGAAAGGCTGTTTAGCTCTTGCTCTTCTTGGCTGTTCACTGTCATTTGGTGGGTTTGGCTGCCAAAATCAGGTGTGCCAACAAGCCCTGATAAATCAACACCATAATAAGCACCAACCAGTAAAATAATAAAGCCGAGTACGCCCGTTTTTTTACCACCGCCGAAACTGCCCCTTGCACTTCTTCTGTCTTCCACATTAGAACTTTCTCTACGACCTTGCCAACGCATAATTTTTCCTTAATAACTAAAATTGGCGGCTATTTTAGTATAAAAGAAAGAAAAGTGCGGTGCTTTTTTTGCGAAGAATTTTCAATTAATGTAAAGATCAAGATTATTTATAGAAGGTATATAGACTTATGAAGGTGAATTGGGTAAGGTTAGCAGCCGAACTCAATGTTTTATAAATAAGGAGCAAAAAATGGGTTTATTTGATTTTGTTGGTGACATCGGTCGAAAACTTTTCTCAAAAGAAGAAGATGCCTCTGAAGCCGTGGAAAAACACATTGCAGAAGATAATCCGGGCGTGGAAAATCTTTCTGTCAAAGTCGAAGAGGGGGTGGCGAAAATTGAAGGCAATGCCACATCAGCAGAAGCATTGGAAAAAGCCATTTTAATGGCGGGCAACGTGGTAGGCATTAATTCGGTGAATGTCGAAGGGGTAGCGATTGAGAACGGTGAGCATTTAGCTACTGATGAAGAGTTTTATGTGATCCAAAAAGGCGATACCCTTTGGAAAATTGCAGAAAAAACCTATGGGAATGGTGCAAAATACACCGCGATTGTTGAGGCAAACAAAGAAGTGATCAAAGATGCGGATAAAATCTTTCCGGGACAGAAAATTCGTTTACCAAAATCACTTTAATAACACTAACGCAAAAGCCTTATTTTGTAAGGCTTTTCTTTTTTAGTGTAAAAAATAGCCAGTTGTGGTTTTTTATTTCTCAATATCTCGACGGGCGAGCGTTGTATCGCTATAATTTGATGTCTTTTTAACTTTTATTTACTAACGTGTTCGGTGTTAGTATTCGCCGAGTGCAAATTCATTTTGAGGTAACATAATGTCATTTAATATTGAAACAACTCAAGGTCTTGAGCGTCGTGTCGCTATCACCGTTCCTGCTGAAACCGTAGATCAAGCGGTGCGTGAAGAATTAAAACGCGTAGCAAAAAATGCACGCGTAGATGGTTTCCGTAAAGGTAAAGTTCCCCCACATATTATTGAAAAACGTTTTGGGGCATCTGTGCGTCAAGATGTATTAGGTGATTTATTACAGAAACACTTCTTCAATGTACTTGTTGATAGCAAAGTAAATCTTGCTGGTCGTCCAAGTTTCAACGTTGAACAGTTTGAAGCGGGTAAAGATCTTGTTTTCACAGCAACCTTTGAAGTATATCCAGAAGTGGAGTTGAAAGGTTTAGATCAAATTAAAGTAGAAAAACCGGTTGTTGAAATCAGTGAAGCAGACATTGATAAAATGGTTGATGTGTTACGCAAACAGCAAGCAACTTGGGAAGAAACCCAAGAGCCAGCAAAAGCAGATGATCGTGTCACAATCGACTTTGTTGGTACCGTTAATGGTGAAGAATTTGAAGGCGGAAAAGCCACCGATTTCGTATTAGCAATGGGACAAGGTCGAATGATTCCGGGCTTTGAAGAAGGCATTGTTGGTCATAAAGCGGGTGAGCAATTTGATATTGATGTTACCTTCCCAGAAGAATATCACGCCGAAAACTTAAAAGGTAAAGCGGCAAAATTTGCCATTACCTTGAAAAAAGTAGAAGTGATGGTATTACCAGAATTAACGGATGAATTTGTAGCGAAATTTGGTCCAAATACCAAAACTGTGGCAGATTTACGCACAGAAATTGCCAAAAATATGCAACGTGAGTTGAAAAACGCCTTAACAGCACGCGTGAAAAACCAAGTTATTGAAGGGTTAATTGAACAAAACCCAATTGATGTTCCTGCGGCTGCGGTTGAGCAAGAGATTGAGGTTTTACGTCAGCAAGCGGCACAACGTTTTGGTGGAAATCAGCAACAAGCGGCACAATTACCACGTGAATTATTTGAAGAGCAAGCAAAACGTCGCGTTCAAGTTGGTTTATTACTTTCTGAAGTGATTGCATCAAATGAATTAAAAGCAGACGAAGCGCGCGCTGACGCAATGATTCAAGATATTGCATCTGCTTACGAACAACCATCAGAAGTGGTGGAATATTATAAAAACAACAAAGAATTAATGAACAATATTCGTAACGTTGTTTTAGAAGATCAAGCAATTGATGCCGTATTAGCGAAAGCACAGGTAACTGAAAAACCAGCATCATTTGATGAAGTAATGAATCCACAAGCATAATTTGCTGTAACTCATTGATTTCAAAGTGCGGTCGTTTTTTTCACAAAAATGACCGCACTTTTGTTATATAATTCACCACATCAAGTGGATTGAACTTAATTCAGTGTAAGGCAATGGGTTAAATTCAATTTACTATAATTTTTATAACTCTTTGATACAAAAGGAAAACCGATGGAGAATACGATGGCTTTAATTCCTATGGTGGTTGAACAAACCGCACGTGGCGAACGTTCTTACGATATTTACTCACGTTTATTAAAAGAGCGTATTATTTTTCTAAGCGGTCAAGTTGAAGACAATATGGCTAATTTAATCGTGGCTCAACTGCTGTTTTTAGAATCAGAAAATCCAGATAAAGATATTAGTCTTTATATCAACTCACCCGGCGGCGTAGTGACGGCAGGAATGGCAATTTATGACACTATGCAATTTATTAAACCAGATGTGCGTACCCTATGTATTGGACAAGCTTGCTCAATGGGCGCATTTTTATTAGCTGGGGGCGCACCGGGGAAACGTGCCGCATTGCCAAATGCCCGCGTGATGATTCACCAACCTTTAGGCGGATACCGTGGACAAGCTTCTGACATTCACATCCACGCACAAGAAATCTTAAAAATTAAGCGTACGTTGAATGAAAGATTAGCATTCCACACAGGACAGCCTTTTGAGAAAGTAGAACAAGATACGGATCGTGATAATTTTATGTCAGCAGAACAGGCTAAATTATACGGTTTAATTGATGAAGTACTAGTAAAAAGAGAAACGGAATAAGCGATGACAACAGAAAAACAGCCACATTGCTCAATGTGTGGCAAAGAACGCAGTGAAGTACAAAAATTGATCGCAGGAGAAGACGGCGCAATTTGTAATGAATGTATTGAGCTTTGTCATAATTTGCTTGTTGATGCAGAAAAGCAAGAGCAAGCAGAGGCGAATAAAACCACGGAATTACCAACTCCACACCAAATTCGCGCACACTTAGACGATTATGTAATCGGGCAAGATTATGCGAAAAAAGTGCTTGCGGTAGCGGTATATAATCATTATAAACGCCAACAAGTTGGGTATAAATCTGATGAAGTTGAATTAGGTAAAAGTAACATTTTGCTGATTGGACCAACAGGAAGCGGCAAAACGTTGCTCGCGGAAACCTTGGCAAGAACCTTGAATGTGCCTTTTGCAATGGCTGATGCCACCACCTTAACTGAGGCTGGATATGTGGGAGAAGATGTCGAAAACGTGTTGCAAAAATTATTGCAAAACTGTGATTATGACATCGAAAAAGCAGAAAAAGGCATCATTTACATTGATGAAATTGATAAAATCACCCGTAAATCAGAAAATGCCTCAATCACCCGCGACGTATCTGGCGAAGGCGTGCAACAAGCCTTGCTTAAATTAATTGAAGGTACCGTTGCGTCTATTCCACCACAAGGCGGACGTAAACATCCACAGCAAGAAATGCTGCGTCTTGATACCTCTAAAATCTTGTTCATTTGTGGAGGGGCATTTGCAGGCTTAGAGAAAATCGTAGAAAAACGTGTTCACGTTGGAAGTAGTATTGGTTTTGGGGCAGAAGTGAAAGGGCAGGATAACAAAGCCACCCTAACGGAATTATTCACCCAAGTTGAGCCAGATGATTTAATGAAATTTGGCTTAATTCCAGAATTTATCGGACGTTTGCCTGTCATTGCACCGCTGGCGGAATTGGATGAAAACGCCTTGATCCAAATTCTCACCGAGCCGAAAAACGCACTCACTAAGCAATATCAAGCCTTATTTGGTTTTGAAGAAGTAACCCTTGAATTCACTCACGAAGCCTTAGTCGCAATGGCGAAGAAAGCCATTGAACGTAAAACAGGCGCGCGTGGTTTACGCGCTATTGTGGAAGGGTTGTTGCTTGACACAATGTATGACTTGCCATCAATCGAAAACCTTGAAAAAGTAGTTATTGATGAAAATACAGTCGTGGCTAACGAACCCCCGAAAATGATTTATAAATCTTAAGTGAGATTTGCTTAAAACAAAGTGCGGTAGAAATTTTTCAATTTTTTCTACCGCACTTATTTTTAGCTAAATTTTTGTTGGCGTAAGCGTTTTAAAATCGCTTTGAGCGTATTCTCAAGTGGTGCGGTGATCGTTAATGTTTCTTGAGTTTTTGGGTGTTCTAGGCGGATTGAGTAGGCGTGTAAAAACAACCGCTCTAAGCCTAATTCCGCCATTTGACTGTCAAACTGTTTATCCCCATATTTGCTATCCAAGGCAATGGGATGACCTGCATATTGCGTATGCACACGAATTTGATGCGTTCGTCCTGTCACAGGAGAGGCTTTCACTAACGTGGCGTTGTCATAGCGTTCTTCAATACTAAATAAGGTTTCTGAGGGCTTTCCTTGTTCGCTGACGCGTACAATTCGTTCTCCACCTGCCAATTCATTTTTCAGTAATGGGGCTTTAATGGCTTTGCAATGAGATTGCCATTGCCCACGCACTAAAGCAAGATAGTCTTTACGCACGGTTTTATTACGCAGTTGCTCGTGCAAATGACGTAGCGCAGAACGCTTTTTCGCCACTAATAAAATGCCCGAGGTATCACGATCCAAACGGTGTACTAATTCTAAAAAACGGGCTTCAGGGCGTAATGCTCTCAAGGCTTCAATCACGCCAAAATCTAATCCACTGCCACCGTGTACTGCAATGCCAGAAGGTTTATTCAGCACCAATAAAGCCTCATCTTCAAAAATAATTTGTTGCTCTAATTGGGCGACTTTATTCAATTTTTTTGATACGGGGGCTTGGGCTTTTTCACTCACACGAACTGGCGGTACGCGCACAATATCACCACTTTGCAATTTGTATTCAGGCTTAATTCGCCCTTTATTCACCCGCACTTCACCCTTGCGTAAAATGCGATAGATTAAACTTTTTGGCACGCCTTTGAGCTTAGCTAACAGATAGTTATCAATACGTTGCCCAGCTTCATCTTCACTAATCTGCAACATTGTTACGCGAGGATTTACAATTTTTTCATCAGTTTTGTTAAACATTGGTTTCATTTTATCGTTTGCTAAATTGAGCGGATTATAGCATAAATACGCGGATTTACCTTGCTAAAAAATCCCTATCGTTAGATAATAGAGCGAATTTTTGCCAGCTTACTGGGAAAAATGAGATAACTTTAAAAACAACGCAGCAAACGGCATAAGACGTTGTTTTATAAAATAAATTTGTCTAATTTGATTTTGTTACAGCGATAACATAAAAATGGACAATTAAGAGTGATAAAAATCATCCACGCTTGCAAAATAATATTTCAATCATTTTGTTTGTATCGAAAATTATGTTTCGATAACGCAATCAATGCACCCAGCAACTGACAGTCGAGAGAATGACATTTTGCGACAGACACGAGGTCGATTGCGAAGCCAAAGTGCGGTGGTTTTTTATGACAAATTTAAAATGAAAATATAAGAGAAAATCGAATGAAAAGAATGTTAATTAACGCAACCCAAAAAGAGGAGTTGCGTGTTGCCCTCGTTGATGGACAACGCCTATTTGACTTGGATATCGAAAATCCGGGTCACGAACAAAAAAAAGCCAATATCTATAAAGGCCGTATCACCCGCGTTGAACCTAGCCTAGAAGCTGCCTTTGTGGATTACGGTGCAGAACGCCACGGTTTCCTACCTTTAAAAGAAATTGCCCGTGAATACTTCCCTGCTGATTATGTGTATCAAGGTCGTCCAAATATTCGTGATATTTTGCACGAGGGACAAGAAGTCATCGTTCAAGTAAACAAAGAAGAACGTGGTAATAAAGGCGCTGCGCTGACTACCTTCGTTTCCTTGGCAGGTAGCTATTTGGTGATTATGCCAAATAACCCAAGAGCGGGAGGAATTTCTCGCCGCATTGAAGGGGAAGAACGTTTAGAATTAAAAGAAGCCTTAAGTTCTCTTGATGTACCTGAAGGCGTAGGGTTAATCGTACGCACTGCCGGTGTGGGCAAATCACCTGAGGAATTACAGTGGGATTTAAAAGTGCTTTTACATCACTGGGAAGCCATTAAGCAAGCCTCTGAAAGCCGTCCTGCTCCTTTCTTAATTCACCAAGAAAGTGATGTGATTGTACGCGCGATTCGTGATTATTTACGCCGTGATATTGGCGAAATTTTGATTGATAACCAAAAAATTTACGAAAAAGCAAAAGCCCATATTAAGTTAGTCCGTCCTGATTTTATCAATCGTGTCAAACTCTATCAGGGGGAAGTGCCACTATTCAGCCACTATCAAATTGAATCGCAAATTGAATCTGCATTTCAACGAGAAGTGCGCTTACCATCGGGCGGCTCTATTGTCATTGATGTGACAGAAGCACTCACGGCGATTGATATTAACTCGGCCCGTTCAACCCGTGGTGGTGATATTGAAGAAACCGCACTCAACACCAATCTTGAAGCCGCTGATGAAATTGCACGCCAATTACGCTTGCGCGATTTAGGTGGGCTAATTGTGATTGACTTCATTGATATGACCCCAATTCGTCATCAACGTGAAGTGGAAAATCGCATACGTGATGCGGTACGCCAAGATCGTGCGCGAATCCAAATTAGCCGTATTTCTCGTTTCGGTCTATTGGAAATGAGCCGTCAGCGCTTAAGCCCATCTTTAGGGGAATCTTCTCACCACATTTGTCCACGTTGTCAAGGCACGGGGAAAATTCGTGATAATGAATCACTTTCGTTATCCATTTTGCGTTTATTGGAAGAAGAGGCAATCAAAGAAAATACCAAACAGGTACATACCATTGTGCCTGTTCAGATTGCATCTTACCTATTAAATGAAAAACGTAAAGCCATTAGTAGCATTGAAAAACGTCATAATGTAGATATTGTGGTTGCCCCAAATGAAGCAATGGAAACCCCACATTTCAGCGTGTTCCGAGTACGCGAAGGGGAGGATGTGAATGAGCTAAGTTATAATTTAGCCAAATTGCATCAAGACAAAGAGGATAGCTTTATTGCAGAAGAATCTTTAGTTACGCGTAATATTGAAACGGCAGCAGTAACCACAGAAAGTGTGTTGGAAAATGCTGCAGTCTCTCTCGCGATAGAAACGCCGGCACCAATGCCTGTGGCAAAGAAAGAAAATAAACCTTCACTTATTTCTCGCATTTTAGCAAAAATTAAAGCGCTCTTTGTGGAAGAAAAAGAAACAAAGAAAACGCCAAATCGTTCCAATAAAAATAACCGCCGCCGCAATCAAGAGCGTCGTAACACGCGTCGTAATCGTAATGAAAGCGGGCGTAATGTGGAAGATAAGCGTCAAGATAAAGCGCTAGATCAAGAGGCCCGTTCCTCTCGTAAGGCAAAAAAAGCACAGATTGATGACAACTACCAAACTAACCTTGCAGAAACGAAGGTAATTGAGGAAGTGGTTGAACAGGTTCAGCCACGTCGTCAGCGCCGTGATTTACGCAAAAAAGTGCGAGTTGCCGACGTTCAAGCACCTATTGCACCAATAACAGAAATGACAGATACGGTGGAAACACATCCAGTGGCAGTGGAAGCTGCTCCCAAAGATATGGTTGAAGTAAGCCCCGTAGAAAATGTGGTCGCCCCTGTTGTTGATATTGAGGTGAATACAGATAACGATGAAAAACAGCGTGATAATCGCCGCCGTTTACCACGCCATTTACGCGTGAATAACCCTCGTCGTCGCCGTCAATCGCAAGGTGAAGAAAAATCACCAATGCCCTTATTTTCCGCCGTGGCATCGCCTGAATTAGCGAGTGGAAAAGTGTGGATTGATAGTAGTGCCTTCACCAATAATAAAGGCAACGCATTTTTGTCTGTCGATGAATTGCTTGAACAACAAAATAATAAAGCAGAATCAGAAGCAGAAGTGATCACGCCTGCAACGAAATTAATCGTGCAAAGCAGTGCTGATGAGCCTAAACCCTTAGCAGGATTTGTTACTCAGCCGGCAAATGAATCCGTGGAGAAAAAAGTACAAGCTTCTTTACAACGTTTGAATTCAGCGAGTGCGGAGCCAACGGCAAATGCAGTAGAAAATTTACCTCAATCAGAAAAAATTGAGGAAAAAACTGACCGCACTTATGAATTTACTGGGCGTTTAGGTACGGTATCAGCCGTTCAACATACTAAAGCACAAATGACATTAGCGAAAGCGATTGAAAGTGAAAATACGGCTTACCCAATCGTTGAATGGAAAGAGTCGCGCTATTATTTTTATGGGCGTGGTTCGGCAGGTCATCATAGTGCGATTAGCCACGTTTATTCCGAGCCAACTAAAGCAGTAGCGGAAGAATAATTCTTCTTTTGGTAGAAATAAAACCGAGCATTAATTGTTTTAATGCTCGGTTTTTTGTTTAAGTGCTAAACAAGTTGCTGTAAAAAAAAGCAATCAAATTAATTTTTTATTTTCCTGCTTGACTTGGTATAGCAAAATTCGTATTATTCACCTCGCTTAAATCACGGAGGAATGGTCGAGTGGTTGAAGGCACCGGTCTTGAAAACCGGCGAGGGTTTACGCCCTCCGTGAGTTCGAATCTCACTTCCTCCGCCAAATTTTTGAAAAAGCCCTCTTAAAGAAGAGGGCTTTTTCTTTACCTAAATTTTCTATTATTTTCTCTTTATCTTTTTTCAATCAAAATAAGGCAATATAGAGACAACTTAATATGCATACCTATACGTCATTTCTTTTGACATAAAGACTTATTTGTATAATAAAAAACCTTTATTCAAAGAAATAAGCAGATTGGAAATTTTGAAAAGTTCTTCAAATGGCAAATATTATTGCCTTAGCGATATTTTTAGTAACCAAACCTTTTCATTCATTAAAAAAATAAGTGCGGTGAAAAATTTGGTCATTTTTCACCGCACTTGATGATTTAATTTAATGCGCTTATTTCTCTTCAGTAAAGCGCATTGCTTTATAACGTGGATTCATTAGGTTTTCTAGCGATAAAATATCATCAAGTTGCGCTTCTGTCAGCAAGCCACGTTCTAGTACTACTTCGCGTACACTTTTCCCTGTCTCAGCACAAATCTTACCGACGATATCCCCATTATGATGACCAATAAATGGATTGAGATAAGTCACAATGCCAATGGAATTTAAGACATAGTTTTGGCACACATCTGCATTGACAGTTATACCATTCACACATTTATCACGTAAGTTCACACACGCATTGTTAAGAAGCTCAATGGATTCAAACATTGCTTGACCAATGACAGGTTCCATTACATTAAGCTGTAATTGGCCTGCTTCGGCAGCGAAGGTTACAGTGGTATCGTTACCGATCACTTTAAAACAGACTTGGTTTACCACTTCTGGTACAACAGGGTTTACTTTCGCTGGCATAATGGATGAACCCGCTTGTAATTCAGGTAGATTGATTTCATTTAAACCTGCTCGTGGACCAGAAGAGAGAAGACGTAAGTCATTACATACTTTGGATAATTTCACTGCAGTACGTTTTAAAGCACTGTGAACCATTACATAAGCCCCACAGTCAGAAGTGGCTTCAATCAAGTTTTCCGAAGGTACGCAAGGTAATTGGCTCACTTCAGCGAGATATTTCACTGCTAATTCTGCATAGCCTTCAGGTGTATTTAAACCCGTGCCGATTGCTGTTGCACCGAGATTGACTTCAAGTAATAACTTTGCGGTGCGTTTTAGATTGCGTACTTCTTCTTCCAATAACACGGAGAAGGCTTTAAATTCTTGCCCTACAGTCATTGGAACAGCATCTTGTAACTGAGTACGCCCCATTTTAAGTACATGAGAAAAAGCTTTTGCTTTTGCATCAAACCCTTTTTGTAGATAACGGATATTTTTCAGCAAGTGCATAATGCTGTTATATACCGCAATACGGAAACCTGTCGGGTAGGCATCGTTGGTGGATTGGCTGGCATTAACGTGATCCATTGGGTTGATAATATCGTATTCCCCTTTTTTATGCCCTAATAATTCCAACGCAAGGTTGGCAATGACTTCATTCGTATTCATATTGACAGAAGTCCCAGCACCACCTTGATATACATCAGTTGGGAATTGATCCATACAACGTCCATTTTCTAGCACTTCATCGCAGGCTTTAACAATGGCATTAGCAATTTTTTTCGGAATCGCACCTAACTCACCATTAGCAAGTGCGGTGGCTTTTTTCACCATAACCATTCCGCGGATAAATTCGGGTACATCAGAAATCGTTTTGTCTGAAATGTTGAAATTTTCCATTGCACGCAAAGTATGAATGCCCCAGTAAGCCTCATTGGGTACTTCACGTTCACCTAATAAATCTATTTCAATACGTGTATTTTGCATCATAATTTCCTTATGTGAGGTTGTTTGTGAAACCATTATAGTGATTTCATTAGACGCAAAAATTGAGCTGGATCACATTGTGTAAAAGGGATCTAAGATATTAATTTATCGTTAGAATTAGATTTTTTTGTGCTTTAATATGGGGAGCTATTTTATGGCGTTAAGACGAAAGCGAAAAAATTTGCTTGAGACTTAACGCAATACCGTCTTCGTCATTGGTTGCGGTGATTTGTTTGGCAAGACGTTTAATTTCATCTGGTGAATTTCCCATTGCGATTCCTAATCCTACATATTGCAGCATATCAAGATCATTAAAATTATCACCAAATGCAATAATATCAGCTTTATCTACCGCTGCTCTTTGTGCCATAAATTGAATGGCATTGGCCTTGGTTGCAGCCTTATTCATTATCTCTAAATATTCTTTCTTAGAACGGTGGATAGCAAGCTGTGGAAATTGTTGTTTGAGTAAGGGTTCAATTCGCTCAATATAGGCTGCGTCTCCCATTAATAGTATTTTATGTATATTGCTTAAATGTCGCGGTTTTTCTTTTGCTATTAGCCCGGTAATTTCGCTTTCTTGCTTAATCCAACTGTTGTTTAGGTTTGTGCTAAACCAATCAAGATGAGAGTAATAGCTCACCGAAAGAGCGGGATTATGGTCTAAGATACGTTCTAGCTGGGGTAAAAGCGTATTTTCTAAGGTAATAGAATAAAGTGCGGTGAGATTTTTATCTAAAATTAATGCGCCACTATAACAAATGATCTCATTATCATTACAAAGCTGCTTCATATAGGGCAAAATGGCATAAGGTGGGCGGGCTGATACGGGAATAAAGGGAATGTTTTTTCGCATAATATTTTGTATGGCTTGGGAGGTTGTTGGACTAATCTGATGTTTGCTATTGAGTAAGGTGCCGTCCATATCCGAGAAAATCATTTTATATGCCATTGCGATTACTCCTTTTCCAGACAAATTGCATTTCCATTCTAAAAATCCCCCATTAAAAAGTAAAGGCTCAATAAATAGCTTATTTCTTCTTTGTTTCTTTTTGTGATGTAGATCATATTTCCAGCAAAAAGACATTTAATCTACTAAAAATTAGGATTACACTTCCAAGGCATTGCAAACGGTTGCATTGTTTTTTTTATTTTGCTGAAACGTTTTTTCAATTCAATTTGGAGGTTATATGACCCATATTATTGTTGCAACGCACGGTAAATTTTCAGAAGAACTGGTAAATTCAGCGGCAATGGTTTACGGCGAAGATGAAAATACCCACGTTGTAACCTTTTTACCGGGTGAGGGTGGTGAGCATTTAATCGAGAAATACCAAACGATTATTGCGCAATTACCAGAAAATGAACCTGTTTTATTTTTGGTGGATTTATTTGGTGGTAGCCCGTATAACGCGGCAAGCCGTGTTGCCACAACACGTGGAGAAAATACGGATATTGTAACAGGGGTGAATTTACCAATGCTTCTTGAAGTGCTAGATGCTAAAGATTCTGTTGCGCTTGATGAACTGGTAAATACCGCAAAAGAAGTGGGCGTGGCCGCTGTACGATCCTTCCAGCCTGAAAAAACAACGAAAAAACAGGCTGAACCACCGCAGGCTGTAACGGCTGAGGCAACAAAAACAGCAGAAAAAAGCACCGCACCTTCTGGCAATATGAATATTTCATTATTGCGTATTGATAGTCGGTTAATTCACGGTCAGGTGGCAACTTCTTGGGCAAAATCAGTGAAGTGTGAGGCAATTTTTGCAGTGAGTGATGAGGTTGCTGATGATCCTATCCGTCGTGATTTGCTCTTGCAAGTTGCACCAGAACATTTGAAATCCTATGTGATTCCCGTAGAAAAAGCCATTAAGGTTTACCACAACCCTAAATATGCTGGGAAAAATATCCTGTGGCTTGTTACTAATCCGACAGATATTGTTCGCTTAATTGAAGGCGGTGTAAAAGTGGATAAAGTGAATGTGGGGGGGATGACCTACAAAGAAGGCAATCAACAGCTTTCACAAGCAGTGACAGTAAACCAACAAGATGTGGACGCATTTTACAAATTATTAGATTTAGGGGTTGAGCTTAGCTTGCAGCAAGTGGCAAGTAGTCCAAAAGAGCCATTAACTAAACAAAAACTTGATGCATTAAAATTTTAATTAAGAGGACTTATTTATGACAACTATGGAAATTATCCTCGTTACCCTCGTTGCCGCTATTTGCGGTATGGGGAGCGTATTAGATGAAAGACAAACTCATCGCCCGTTAGTCGCTTGTACCTTGATCGGTTTAGTGCTAGGAGATATTACCTCTGGCGTGATTATTGGTGGAACACTTGAGATGTTGGCGCTTGGTTGGATGAATGTAGGGGCTGCAATGGCACCAGACGCTGCATTAGCTTCTGTGATTGCTGCTATTTTGGTGATAAAAGGTGGACAAGATAAAGGCACAGCCATTGCCATTGCAATTCCAGTGGCAGCGGCAGGGCAGGTGCTAACTATTTTTGTGCGAACAATCACGATTTTCTTACAACATAAAGCAGATGATTTTGCCAAAGAAGCAAATTTCAGAGGCATTGAATTGTGCCATTTCTCAGGCTTAGCATTACAGGCATTGAGGGTAGCTATTCCTACTTTCTTTGTTGCATTAGTAGCAGGTACAGATACTGTAACCAGTGCGTTAGACGCAATTCCTGAAGTGGTAACGCGTGGCTTACAAATTGCAGGGGGCTTTATCGTTGTTGTGGGATATGCAATGGTGATTAATATGATGCGTGCTGGAGCATTAATGCCATTTTTCTTTGTGGGATTTGTAATTGCCTCTTTCTCTAATTATAACCTTGTGGGCTTAGGGTTATTAGGGGCTTGTTTAGCATTAATTTATATCCAATTAAATCCGCGTTTTAATCAGGCAACCTTGCCAGTAGGAAAGGTGAAAAAAGAACTTGCTGATGATGAACTTGAAGGTCTATAAGAGAAGGAATTGATTATGTCAGAGAAAAAACAATTAACTAAAGCAGATATTCGTAGCACTTACTGGCGTTCTACATTTTTATTAGGCTCATTTAACTTTGAGCGTATGCAGGCAATGGGATTTTGTGTATCAATGATCCCCGCAATCAAACGGTTATACAGCAAAAAAGAAGAGCAGGCCGATGCATTAAAACGCCACCTTGAATTTTTTAATACTCAACCTTGGGTCGCCTCATCAATCATTGGGGTTACTGCAGCAATGGAGCAAGAACGTGCTAACGGAGCGACAGATATTGATGATGCGGCGATTAGTGGGGTGAAAGTCGGGCTTATGGGACCACTCGCAGGCGTTGGTGATCCGATCTTCTGGGGAACATTACGCCCTGTCCTTGCCGCATTAGGTGCTGGGCTAGCTATTAGTGGCAGCCTGTTAGGACCATTATTATTCTTCATCGGCATTAATATTTTCCGTGCTTTAACCCGTTGGTATGGTTTTCATTATGGGTATGCCAAAGGAACGGAAATCGTGCAAGATATGGGTGGCGGCCGCTTACAAAAATTAACGCAAGGAGCATCTATTCTCGGTTTATTTGTAATGGGGGCATTGGTATCCAAATGGACAACCATCAATATTCCACTTGAATTATCGCGTTATGTAAATTCGCAAGGGCAAGAGGTTGTTACCACAGTACAAAGCGTATTAAATGAACTGCTCCCCGGGCTTGCAGCGTTAGGTTTAACATTCTTATGTATGTACTTATTACAGAAAAAAATTAATGCAATGTACATTATTTTTGCTTTATTCGGTGTAGGCATTGTGGGATATTATTTTGGTATTTTAGCCTAATCAAACGTCACTAAAGAGCGGTGTTAAAAAGCCGCTTTTTTATTATAGTGAATAAGCTAAAAATAAGAATAAATAAGGAATTCCTGATGAAGTTGAAAGATCTTATTAATCCCCCAGAAAATGAAAGTTACCTTAAAAATAGTTCAAAATTAATCACCGCACTTTTTATTATCGGTGGTATCACTTATTATCCAACCAAAGGCTACGGCACAGTGATTGCGCTTGTTATCGCATTAATGATATTGGTTGGGCAAAAATTATTGCTTTCACAAATTAATAAAGATTTTGCTGATATGTATTTTGCTAAAGAACAATTTGAAAAACTTGGCAATAAAACCTATTTAGAATTTATTGTTGCCCGTTCGAGCCAAATTTTACAAGATAATAAAGTGTTATCAGAAAAGGGAAAAAGAGAATTACAGGCATTGCAACAATATGCCACGTCAACCTTGGCAAAGTAAAAATAATATTATGAAAGGAAAAAATAGGCTTAAAAATTTAAGCCTATTTTTTATTAAAATTTAGAAAAAAAGCACCGCACTTTAGTTTGGTAATTCTGGAAATAGCATTTTAATCACGTCCAAGGTGAGGCGACGAGATTTTCCGGAATAAGGGAAAATGTGCATCATCATCATTGGGTTAAAGTTCGCTTCGATCACGCCCCAAGATTGCAAACTTGGTTCCGCGGGTTTGTGTAGATCAGGAATGATGAGATCCACCCCACAGACTGCTGCGCCCATTGCTTTGGTTATTCCAACAGCAAGTGCTTTATAGCTTGGGTGCATTTCATCGGTCATATCAATGCTATCACCGCCTGTGCTAATGTTAGAGTTGGCACGAAGTTGTACGAGGCGTCCTGCCTCTGGCACGCTATCTATGGTGAGGCCTTGTTCTTTGAGCTGCAGTTTTTCAATATCCCCAAGCGCAATTTTTTTCAATGGCGTACGGCTACCATCACCACGCAATGGATGATCATTTTTAGCGGCAACCAATTCCGCAACGCTATGTTTGCCATCGCCCACCACATTGGCTGGAACACGCAATAATACCGCAAGGGTTTCATCACCTAGCACGAAGAAACGGTATTCTGTGCCACTTAGATAGTCTTCCACCATCACTTCTTTATCTTCACGAAAGGCGATTTCAATGGCTTTCGCAAAATCTTCGCGGTTACTTACCCCTTGTTGGAAAATGGTAATCCCTAAGCCGTAATTCGTCGATTTTGGTTTAATCACCACTGCTCGCCCTTCAAATAAGCCGTAATTCGCGATGGCTTGTGTAGCAGAAGTAAATTCCAAACTTTGTGGCACGTTAAAACCGGCTTTATGTAGCACTTTTTTGGTTACGACTTTATTTTCCATAATTAACGGGGAAATATAACTATCTTTTGAGGTCATATTGCCATTTTTTACATATTCAATATGATCGCCCACTTGCAAGCAAAGGAATTGATCTTGTTCGTCCAAAATTTCTGTTTTAATGCCTTTTTGAATTAAATCAAATAATAGGGCTTGGGTAGATAATTCCATATTATCAAAGGCAGTGAGTGCATAAAAACGTTCAAATGCGTTGGCTTTATATTGCTGTGCTAATTCTGCTCCTAAACGCTGATAATCTCCTGCTTTTTCAATAGCTTGAACTAAGCGTCCAGCAATGGTTAATGTGGGGTCAGTAAATTGTTGCAATTTTTGTTGTACAATTTCACTGATTTCTTGTGGCGCGTCGATGGTGTGTAACATCGCTAATAATTGGTGTAATAATTGCTCACCTTCTGCGGCATATTGCGTTGCTGAAAGTGGGTCTTCTAATGCCACTTCGGCAAGTCTTGCTTTGCCTAGTTCTACGTCATTTTGATCGGCGGTTTCATCAAGCCAAATCATTAATAAAACAAAATAATGAATAAATTTTGCATCAGAAAGTGAAAGACCATATTGCTCAAAAGGATTCAGATCAAACAATCTAAATTCTAAATATTGAATACCGTTATTAAGCAATTCGCGCGCTTTTTTTGCGCCTCGTAAACGAACATTAGAATAAAATTCCTTTTCTGCAATCAGTTTGCCTGATGTTACCCAATGTTCAAGGCTTTCAACATACTGCTCAATGCTATCAAAGGATACTTTGATTTCAGGGGCATTAACATAGCCATATTGGCTGGAACGCAGGCTACGAACATATTGCCCTGTCTTTAGTGGGTTACCTTGTTTAAAATAATTATCTTGCACGGTTGGCGTGGCTGCAAGTAAATACAGCAAGACCCATTGATAACGAAGAAAATTCTTCGCCATTTTCAGGTATAAATCATTCTGAAATTGCACCGCACTTTGATATGTTGATTGTGCGTTGAAGAGCGTTTGTACCAATTCAGGATCAAGCTGGAAGTTGTAATGAATACCACTCACCATTTGCTTATTTTTACCATAAGAGGTCACAAGATGCTCACGGTAAGCCACATCTTCCGCATTGTCTAATTGTGCAACTTTAATTTGTTCTTCATCAGGTAAGCCAGCTGGCATACTCAAAGGAAACAGATATTCGGTTTCAGGTAAAGAACGTAGCACAACTTGATGAATTGCAGAAAGCCAACGAATACTATCTTCTAAGGTTTTCTGTGGAGGCGTGATAAGTTCCATTTGGCTTTCAGCAAAATCGGTTTGAATATAAGGGTGATACGATCGATTACCAAAAACCTCAGGGTGTGCAGTTATGACGATAGAACCATCAGCGTGAACACGCTGGCTTTCTTTTTCAATCCCAAATGAGCCTTGTTGGAATAATAGCCCGAGATGGTTTTGTTTAATGGTTTGTTGGATTTTCATATGTTTCCTTCTATTCAGGTCAGGACAATGCTGACTATTATCTAAGCTAAGGGGGAAAAAGGCAAAAACTAAATCTTTATGAATTAGATGATTTTGCTATATAAAATAGTGAGGCGGAGGTAACTCCGCCTTGATAAAGTTTTGCCTGCAATAAAGCGGCTTAATGCTCTTCCCTTGCGTGATTTAAGCTATATTTTGGAATTTCCACCACAAGATCTTCATTACCAATTTGACATTGGCAACTTAAACGGCTATCCACTTCTAAGCCCCAAGCCTTATCCAGCATATCATCTTCTGCTTCGGTACTTTCATTTAAACTGTCAAATCCTTCACGGATCACAACGTGGCAGGTTGTGCAAGCACAAGATTTATCGCAAGCGTGTTCAATTTCAATGCCAGCCTCTAATGCCACATCTAATAAATTATCGCCTTCGGCAGCATCCACCACCATTCCTTCTGGGCAAAGGGTTTCGTGAGGTAAAAAAATGACTTTAGCCATAATACTATTCCTTAAAATTCTCAATTTCATCAATCGAATGGCCTGATAGCGCCGTTCTAATTGATTTATCCATACGACGTGCGGCAAATTCTTGCGTTGCACGATCTAAGGCTTTAATCCCTTGCTTAATTGCAAGGCTATCTTGTTGTTGTACTAATTCTTGCAGTGAAACTAACGCATTTTTCACCGCACTTAATTCTTCATCATTAAGTAAACTTTCATCTTGCTGTAACGCGGAATGCACACTTTCGATCACGCGTGTGGCTTCCACTCGTTGCTCTGCTAATAAGCGTGCTTGGATATCTTCTTTGGCATTTTCCATTGAGGCTTTAAGCATTGCAGCAATTTCATCATCCGTTAGCCCATAAGAAGGCTTAACTTGAATAGAAGATTGCACTCCAGTGGATTTTTCCATTGCGGTTACGCTAAGCAAGCCATCAGCGTCCACTTGATAGGTTACACGAATATGTGCCGCCCCTGCTGCCATTGGTGGAATTCCCCTTAAGGTAAAGCGAGCAAGTGAGCGACAATCCGCCACCATTTCACGTTCACCTTGTACGATATGCACACTCATTGCGGTTTGCCCATCTTTAAAGGTGGTAAACTCCTGCGCTCTCGCCACAGGGATAGTGGTATTACGTGGAATAATTTTTTCCACTAATCCCCCCATTGTTTCAATACCTAAAGATAACGGGATTACATCAAGTAATAACATTTCATTATCGGGTTTATTGCCTACCAAAATATCCGCTTGAATTGCCGCGCCAAGTGCGACAACTTTATCGGGATCGATAGCGGTTAATGGTTCACGTTGGAAAAACTCACCGACTTTTTCACGCACAAAGGGGACACGGGTTGAACCGCCTACCATAACCACTTCCCGCACTTCTTGCGGGCTAATACCAGCATCTTTTAATGCTCGGCGACACGCCATTAATGAGCGTTTTACTAAAGGTTCAATCAATTGATTAAAGGTTTCACGCTGAAGTTCACCTTGCCAATCGTAATATTCAATAGGGGCGTTGTGTGCCTCAGACAGATGGGTTTTGACTTGTTTCGCTAAATGCCAAAGCTCACGCGTTTGTTGATCATTTTGTGGGGCAATTGCCGATTGTTGGACAATCCAATCTGCGATGAGATGATCGAAATCATCTCCACCTAACGCGGTATCACCGCCCGTAGCAAGCACTTCAAAGACGCCTTTAGATAAACGCAAAATAGAAATATCAAAGGTGCCTCCGCCTAAATCATAAACCGCTATTACGCCTTCTTGTCCGCTGTCTAAGCCGTAGGCAATGGCGGCAGCGGTGGGTTCATTAAGCAAACGTAATACGTTTAACCCTGCCAATTTCGCTGCATCTTTGGTGCTTTGGCGTTGAGCGTCATCAAAATAGGCTGGTACGGTGATCACCGCCCCTTGCAATTCGCCGCCTAGGCGTTTTTCTGCAAGTGCGGTCAATTTTTTCAGAATTTCGCTTGAAACTTCAATGGGGCTACGCACACCTTGCGAGGTTTCAAATAAAGGCAAACCATTTTCGCTTTGCTGGAAACGATAAGGCAAATTTGGGTAGCGATGTTGTACGTCCGCCAATGAACGGCCAATTAAACGCTTAACAGAAATAATGGTATTTTGCGGATCAAGACTGGCTAATTCCCCAGCTTCATACCCCACAAGCACGGGCTGATTGGCAGAAAAATTAACAATTGAAGGCGTTAATGCGCGCTCTTTTTCGTCTAATAAAATTTCTGCCATTCCACTGCGCACGGTGGCAACAAGGGAATTGGTTGTGCCAAGATCAATGCCTACCGCTAATTTGTGTTGGTGCGGCGCGCTGGTTTGTCCCGGTTCCGCAATTTGTAATAAAGCCATTGTTATTCTCTTTAAAAATCCATTAAGTTGTCTTCAATGCGTTCAACTTCAAGTAACAGTTTTTTGATGAAACGTAAACGATCCGTCAGCATTTGTGCCGTAGCCCAATCTTGTGCGGAAAGTGCGGTGTTTAATTGGCTTAAAATTTCCTGCCGTTGTGCGCTGATTTGATCGGAAAACTGCATTAGCGCATCGCTGTCTTTCTGCTGTTCAATGTCTTCAAGCGCTTCGCGCCATTGCATTTGTTGCATTAAAAATGCCATATCGTGGTTGGTTTTTTCCTCCACATTTTGGCTGCCTAAATGCAAGGCGATAATGCTATCAGCACGGGCAATGGGATCTTTTAATATTTGCAAGGCATCATTTACTTCTGCCGATTTTTGCATTGCTAAACGCTGTTCTTGCGTTGAACGATGTGCAAAATTATCGGGATGAAGGGATTTTTGCAATGCCAAATAACGGTTATTCAAGAGATCAAGATCAAGTGAAAATGCCACTGGCAAATCAAATAATGCAAAAGGATTGCTCATTGGTGTTCCTACTAAACGTTAAAACTTTCGCCGCAGCCACATTCATCTTTCACGTTAGGATTGGTGAATTTGAACCCTTCGTTTAAGCCTTCTTTGACAAAATCAAGTTGTGTGCCGTTGAGATACACCAAGCTTTTGGTATCCACGATCACTTTCACGCCGTGATCTTCAAAGACGTGATCGTCTTCGTTTAAGGTATCCACAAATTCAAGCACATAAGCCAAGCCTGAACAGCCTGAGGTTTTAATGCCTAAGCGTAACCCAATGCCTTTGCCACGGTTAGCAAGGAAGGTTTTGACGCGATTTGCTGCACTTTCGGTTAATGTTACGCTCATAAGGTTCTCCACAAAATGATGAAAAGTGCGGTTAAATTTCACCGCACTTTTATTTGCTTAAATTATTCGCCACGTTTTGCTTTGTAATCTGCAATGGCTGCTTTAATGGCATCTTCTGCCAAAATTGAGCAATGCACTTTTACTGGTGGAAGTTCTAATTCTTCCGCAATTTGGCTATTTTTGATGGCTTGGGCTTCATCAAGGGATTTGCCTTTCACCCATTCAGTAATCAATGAGCTTGAAGCAATGGCTGAACCACAGCCGTAGGTTTTGAATTTCGCATCTTCAATAATGCCGTCATCATTCACTTTGATTTGTAACTGCATTACATCGCCACAAGCAGGCGCGCCCACCATTCCGCTTCCCACGGTGGGATCTTTTTTGTCGAATGAACCTACGTTACGCGGGTTCTCATAATGATCGATTACTTTGTCGCTATATGCCATTTTTCTGTTCCTTTTGCTAAATTAATGGTGAGTCCACTCAATTGAGTTAAGATCAATGCCTTCTTTGAACATATCCCATAATGGGGATAATTCTCTTAATTTTTCCACCGCACCTTTCACCAGATTGATGGTGTAGTCAATTTCTTCTTCGGTGGTGTAACGTCCCACAGTAAAGCGGATTGAGCTGTGTGCAAGCTCATCGTTTAATCCTAAAGCACGCAATACATAAGACGGTTCAAGGCTGGCTGAAGTACAAGCTGAGCCTGATGAAACCGCAATATCACGCAATGCCATCATTAAACTTTCACCTTCCACATAGTTGAAGCTGATGTTTAGATTGTTGTCCACGCGGTGTTCCATTGAACCATTCACATAGGTTTCTTCAATGTCTTTTAAGCCGTTGTACAAACGATCACGCAATGCTTTTAAGCGTGGCATTTCGGTTGCCATTTCTTCTTTACAAATGCGATAAGCCTCGCCCATCCCCACGATTTGGTGAACAGGCAATGTACCTGAACGCATACCACGCTCGTGGCCGCCACCGTGAATGATCGCTTCTAAACGAACGCGCGGTTTACGGCGTACATATAGCGCACCAATCCCTTTTGGCCCGTAAAGTTTATGGCTTGACATAGACATTAAGTCCACGTTCAATTCCGCCAAATTAATCGGCAATTTACCCACGCTTTGTGTTGCATCGGTGTGGAAAATAATTTTGCGCTCACGGCAAAGATCGCCAATGGCTTTAATATCTTGGATCACACCAATTTCGTTATTAACGTGCATAATTGACACTAAAATGGTGTCATCACGCATCGCATTTTTTAATTCTTCTAAGTCGATTAAACCGTCTGATTTTGGTGTTAAGTAGGTAACTTCAAAGCCTTCACGTTCTAATTGACGGCAAGTATCTAGCACCGCTTTGTGTTCTGTTTTGCAAGTGATAATGTGCTTGCCTTTACTTTGATAAAAATGCGCAGCACCTTTAATTGCAAGGTTGTCGGCTTCTGTTGCGCCTGACGTAAACACGATTTCACGGCTATCCGCACCGATTAAATCGGCAATGTGATTACGCGCCACATCAACGGCTTCTTCTGCTTGCCAGCCGAATTTATGAGAACGGGAAGCAGGGTTCCCGAACGTGCCTTCGATGGTTAAATATTCCATCATTTTTTTGGCAACACGTTCGTCCACAGGGCAAGTTGCCGCATAATCTAAATAAATAGGTAATTTCATTCTACACTCCTAAAAAAATCTATTATTTTGCACCGCACTTTATTTATTAAAGCTAAGGGCTTTATTTTTAAGGCAAAGGATTTTGATAATAAAACACTAAGCGCTTTCGTTTAGCATCACCAAATTGTCAAAATCTTTATGATGACGGTGCGAAGGCTTTTCCTGATGATGTTTTTCCACCAGTTCCGCCAAAGTAATTTCATTTAAAAAATTTTCAATTCGCTGGCTGAGTTCGTCCCATAAAGAATGGGTTAAACATTGCTGCCCACCTTTGCAATCCCCCTGTCCTAAGCAACGGGTTACGGTGATATTCTCATTCACCGCGGCAATGATCATTCCAATGGAAATTTTATCGCTTGGCTGCCCAAGCTGATAGCCCCCACCGGGGCCACGCACACTTTTCACCAAACCGTGGCGGCGTAATTTTGCGAATAATTGTTCTAAATAAGAAAGGGAAATATGCTGTCTTTCTGAAATATCAGCCAAGCTAACAGGGCCATTTTCAGTATTTAATGCAATATCTAAAATCGCAGTTACAGCATAACGACCTTTTGACGTTAATTTCATCTTCTACTTCCTTCTAGCAATTAGGCGGTTATCTTACATAACCTTCTAAATTAGTCAACTATTCCCTATTGAAATTTCCGCTTTTTTCCACCGCACTTAACATTCCGCGTAGGATATTTAATTCATTTTTTTCCACTTCAGCGCGCAGATATAAACGTCTTAATTTTTTCATAACACCTTGATTTTGAATGAAACCTAGCTGTTGATAAAGGCGTTCCGTATGGGCAAAAAAGTATTCTAATTCCTGCGCCGTTGGATAGGTGCTTTCTATTGATGAAAGTGATAAATCCACATCTTTTTTATTTTCTTCCAACCACGCCATTCGCAATTCATAGCATATTAATTGCACTGCCATTGCTAAATTCAGCGAAGAATAATCAGGATTGGCAGGAATGGTTAAATGATAACGACATTTCAACAATTCTTCATTGGTTAGCCCAATGCGTTCGCGCCCGAACACGATAGCGACTTTATGTTGTTTCGCAAAGGCGATCGTTTTTTCCGCACAAGCTCGGGGTTCAAGTAAGGTGCTTTGCAAATGGCGTAGGCGAGCGCTTGTCCCAATAACAAATTCACAATCCGCCACGGCTTGATCAAAGGTTGGCACGATAACCGCATTTCTCACCACATCATCAGCCCCCGCAGCTAAGGCAATGGCTTGCTCATCAACACCTTGCTTTGGTGCAACAAGATAAAGCTGGCTTAACCCCATTGTTTTCATTGCACGCGCCGCTGATCCAATATTGCCACTATGAGAGGTTTCAACTAGCACAATGCGAATATTTTCTAACATTTTGATTCTGCATTATCTGACTACAAATTGTGGGTATTCTAGCACAATACCCACAAAGTGCGGTCGGAAATATGAAAATTTTCTTGCTAACCGGGTTTTTCTCGCTTTTTATCAAAAATATCACTATAATCTCGCATTCAATTTTGTTCTTTAAAATCTGGTGGAAATATGAATCCAATGTTAAATATCGCTATTCGTGCGGCACGAAAAGCGGGCAATATTATTGCTAAAGGGTATGAACGCCGCGATGATATTCAAACGGTAGCTAAAAGTGCAAATGACTTTGTTACTAATATTGATAAAGCCTCTGAAGCGGCGATTATTGATGTAATTAGAAAAGCGTATCCTGATCACACGATTATCACAGAAGAAAGTGGTGCATTAGAAGGTCAAGATAGTGATGTGCAATGGGTGATTGATCCACTAGATGGGACGACAAATTTCATCAAAGGATTACCGCACTTTTCTGTGTCTATTGCTGTGCGTGTGAAAGGCAGAACAGAAGTGGGGGTGGTGTATGATCCTATCCGTAATGAGCTTTTCACTGCCGTACGTGGACAAGGTTCAAAAATCAATGAACTCCGTCTGCGTGCAGAAAATATCAAACGTGAATTACAAGGCACAATTTTAGCCACTGGTTTTCCATTCAAAAAACTCTCTGCAATGCCGATCCAATTTGCAATAATGAGCAATCTTGTTAATGAA
Source organism: Avibacterium sp. 21-595 (assembly GCF_023611905.1). Classification (NCBI taxonomy): domain Bacteria; kingdom Pseudomonadati; phylum Pseudomonadota; class Gammaproteobacteria; order Pasteurellales; family Pasteurellaceae; genus Avibacterium; species Avibacterium sp. 21-595. The sequence goes on from NZ_CP091455.1 coordinate 652,531, forward strand.
GGTAAAGTAGCCGATTTCCGCCGTACAGGCTCAGCTGCATTAGATATGTGCTATGTTGCGGCTAATCGAGTGGATGCTTACTTTGAAATGGGCGTCAAAGCGTGGGATATTGCTGCAGGTGATCTTATCGCCCGTGAAGCAGGTTGTTTAGTGACTGATTTTGAAGGCGGACACAGCTATTTGACCTCAGGTAACGTGGTTGCTGCACCGGCTCGTTTGGTGAAAGAAATTTTAACCCACATTCAGCCTTGTTTCGCGGTTTCTCGCTAAGCAACGCATTTTTAATCTCATTTAATCTTTTTAAATTATGCTCGTTTCAGTTGGAATAGGCTAAGTGAGCTTAACGCCAGAGAGCAAGACAAGCCGATGTGGCTTTATTTCAAACTTGATCGAGTATAACTAAACTGGGCAAATAGGTGAGTGAATAACTTGCCTATTTTTCTATCAAAAAAGTAAAAAAATCCCCTCATTAAAGAGGGGATAAGATGAAATTTATTATTGAATAATGAATTAGATAGGCTCTGTTTTAACAATGTGTTGATAACCATGTTTGAAATTAGGCACAACGAAAAAATATACCGTTGCACCTAATCTAGTTTTACAACTTTAACAACTGATTTAATTTATCTGTCTCCGTGTTTAATAAATCACCCATAAATTTTTCCATATATTGCCAATCGGGGGAGTTTTCATCTGTTACAGGTAGTGGAACTTGTATATCCAAACTTTTAGCACTTCTTAATTTGTCAGAGAAATCATAATTTTTTTGTATAGTTTTCTGTATAACGCTCGTTAAGAAAAGCATTACATTTTGGGAATAATTTTTTTCCGTATTCCAATACACGCCAGTATCATCTCCTGCACTAAATTCATATTCTCGGTAAAATGTATTCCCAAAAATATCAATCGTAATAGCATTTTTAGGGAACATTACAATAGGATTGGAGATACGATTGGCAACACCTGCATTAGTTCTGCCAGCCATAACAAAAGGAATATGACCTTCAACTTGGTCGTGCTTTTTTAACCGCTTACCTTGTTGTATGCAATTAAATAATTTACCTAGTGTAAATGTTCCCCATTTCGCTACATTTAACTTTCTGTCTGTTTCCCTTGTTACATATTTTGCAACAGTAGAGATACTCTCTCTCTCTCTCTAGAATATAAGGCTTTGATGTAGTTTTCCATATATTCCCAGTCTGGTTTACCGCACGATGTAACAGGCAGTTTTATAGCTTCCTTTTTGAGTAAATCAGGGAACAATCCATTATTATATGAATACTTATGCGTTATTGTATTTAGGCAAGTAACGAGAAATAAGCAAGTTTCTTTTGATAGAGAGCTTGTATCTATATAGTAAATATCTCTACCTGATACAAATTCTTTTTCTTGATAAAAGAAAGATGCGTTCTCAGCTCCAAATGAAACAACACCAGAAATAGCAGGTTTCATTATCTCTGTTCTAATTACATTACATTTTATTCCATTATTAAATTTAGTTCGAACTACATAAGGGATGCTATTAGTATCATCTCTTGCATTACTTTCTTGAACTCCTTTGGAATGAATAACGTTAGGCTTTTTAATCTCAAATAACTCACCAACAATAAATTCCTTCCAACTTGAAATATCTAACTTATTCATCATTTTTTCCTTGTAAATTTAAAATCAATTTGTTGTTTTCAATCTCGGATTGATATAGCACTTTATTAAGTAGATTGTCATTAAAAACTTTCACATCTACACCATCTTCAAACAGAATATAGTCCAAGATAACTTTTTTGAAATCTTCTTCAAAAATTTCAAATGCTTGTTGTGGCTTTTGATACGACAAACATTCTTTTGAATCTAACCATTGATGTGTTTGGTATTTTTCGTCTGTTTTCATTAAAACAACATCTAACCAGTAGCGCTCAATCTCTGTCCAGCGATTTTTAATATCGTGTCGCCCTTGGTTTTTCACTCGTTCTAAGCCATCATCTTCCATATAACAGGCAAAAATTTTCCGGTCATTCTGTGCTTTACCCGTTTCAAAAACAAAAATGCTGGTGGTCACACCCGCATCAAATAGATTTTCAGGGAGTTTGATTATACTTTCTAGCGTATGCTTTTTAAGTAAGCCACTCATTTTATCTTTTTCTAGCTTTTTATCAGGCAAAATAAAAGCACATTTTGTTCCGTTCGGCACATTATTCAGTACATTTTTCACAATCTGTTTACAGCCGTATTTTCGCTCATAAGGGGGGTTCATTAACACTTTGCTGATATTTTTAGATTTAATCCATTCACAGGCTTGATTTTCTCGCATATCTAATTGTTCGAGATTGGTTTTACCATCTTTATGAATCAACATATTGGCACAGGCAAGAGCGAAAATTTCACGGTCGAACTCAATACCAAATAACTGATTTTGTTTAATGCTTTCAGCTTCAGTGGTATTCACACCGCCAACTTCTTTAATCATATTTGCCATTGCTTTGACCAAAAAACCACCACTACCACAGGTCGCATCCAACACACGGTCATTATGATTAACGCCAATTAAGTCATACATAAAGGAGGTAATGTGTTCAGGGGTAAATACCTGTCCACTTTCCGATTTTTTCTTATAGCGATTAAACTCGTTAAAGAAAATCCCCATCACATCTTCACCGTTCCAATTGTCCGAATTAACCGAGTGAGAAATATCAATCACGCAATCAATAAAGGTGTTAATATCATCTTGATTTTCTACGATATTCATGCGAATTTCGCTGTACACCTCGAGCAAAATACTGATTTTTAAATTTTGTTGTTTATGTTCTTCTAGCGATTTGGCAAGCGTGTTATAGATTTTATTTTGGAATGGTGCGTAACCGTTATTTTTAATCGCTTCTAAATTTCCACCAAATCGCTCTACCACTAATGCAGAAGCGGTAAAAATCATACGATGGTATAAATTTTTAATACCAAATTTAAAGTGTAATAGGTCATTAATTTTCTTTGTGAGTGAATAGATTTTATTTTTGTCTATACTGTTATCTTTGAATAAATCTAGGTAGTATTGCTTAGCTTGCAATGTTTTAGCACAAGGGATTAGCTCTTTGTTTTTGTACACCATCACATCGTTGCCATTGTAAAGAATCCCAACCGTTTTCTTATATTTTTGGCTAATAATATCGATGTTTTTTAATAATTCATCAACAAAGACTTGCTTGCTAATGTCCTTATCTTCAGATTTTGTTTCGAGAATAATTGCTACATCATTGATATTTTTAGGTAAATACCAACCGTCAGGCTTGTCATTTATGCCTTTAAACCCTAATTGGTTAAATGTGGTAATTTGACCTACGCCTTGTTTAATATCTTTTTCTCCTTTATTAAATTCCAAGATGAGTTTAGCTTCATCTCTTACTTCATCTTCTGTTTTATAATCAGACATCTCAAATCTCCAAATCAAGTATTGAAAGTTTAAAAACAAGATTGAACTAGGCTTGCAGGGACATAATTAGACCTTAATTTTCAAAGTCAAGTTAATTTACACGGGAATAGCAGGACGTTTAGGCACGTCTGCCGACCTTACGAGACACATGGTTTTGCGAATGAAGTCTAGCAAAACCGCTTCTTTATTTGCCAACGTATCTTTGGCAAAATTCACAAAGTTGTGATAAGTCAAATAATTGTTTAAGTATTTGGTTGCCACACCTTTGAACCGATGAACAATCATGTTTTTCAATAGGCTGTGATAGCTGTTAATCGTTTGAATATTGAATGTACCGACTGTGCGTTTACCGCGTGGAATACGGATATGGCTTAAATTCATATCCAGTGATAATTTTTGATACGGTCTTAATGAATCGGTAACGAATACAGAATCTTTGGCAACTCTACCATTGAGAACTTTTTGCAAATCTTTTAGAGATGGTTTACCTAAATTACTGATTCTAGCAACAGATTTACCATCTAAATTGATACCGCAAGGAACACAAACTTGTTCTTTGGAAATACCGCGCTTAGTCGCCCTTGTTCCTCGTTTGTGAGACAGGCGCGGCAATTTAAAAGATTTGTGGTTTCCTTTGTAAGAGATGGTTGAATAAGTTTCGTCAGCTTGCACAATGCCGTCTAACTCAACTTCATTCATCATCTTTTGAAGTGCGTCTAAAATTTTGTGTCGCCAAGTAAAAGCAGTCGCAAGATTGATTTCACAAATTTCAGCACATTTACGAAGTGGATATTTTTCAATCATACAATGAATGTATTTTTCCCAAACTTCAATGTCTTTTTGTGTGTTGTAGAGAATAGTGCCTGTTTGCTCAACAAAAGATTTTTTGCAATCACGACACAAATAGCGTTGGTTGTCGCATTTCGTACCATTTTTAACGAAATGCGTAGATTGACAATGTGGACAATTCGTAATTTTTCTTGGTTCAATTACTTTTTTAACCTGTTCTTTTTGGCTAACAGAAGTCAAAAAAGCCTGTTTATCCGTGTCGGATAAATTCTCAAAAAGTTGTTTTAAAATGTCTAACTCTTTTGTTACACCTGACATGATAAAATCCCTTGTAGTTAATTGAACCAAAAGGGACTTTATCAAATTTCAGTGGAAGCATCAACACAAAATTAAAACACAGCTATTAGATATTAACTTTTTTCTCAAAACGTTCTGCGGCGTAGTCCCAGTTCACGACATTCCAGAATTCTTTAATATAATCTGGACGGCGGTTTTGGAATTTTAAGTAATAGGCGTGTTCCCAAACATCTAAACCAAAAATTGGATAGCCTTCGCAACCCGCAATTTCTTTCCCCATTAATGGGCTGTCTTGGTTTGCAGTTGAAACCACTTCTAATTTACCGTTGTTTAACACTAACCACGCCCAGCCTGAACCAAAGCGTGTTGCGGCTGCTTTTTCAAACTCAGCTTGGAACGCTTCTACCGAGCCAAAATCACGGATAATCGCATCTTTTAATGCGCCTTGTAATGTTGTGCCTTTTTTCAAGCTTTTCCAGAATAAGCTATGATTCACGTGGCCACCCGCATTGTTACGTAACCCCGTACGTTTATCTGCAGGCACTTCTGCTAATTTAGTGATTAACTCACCCGGGCAAAGATCAGCAAATTGCGGTAAGGTTTCCAAAATCGCATTGGCATTATTCACATAAGCTTGATGATGTTTGCTGTAGTGAATTTCCATTGTTTGTGCGTCAAAATGTGGTTCTAAAGCATCGTAGGCATAGCCTAATTCTGGTAGTGTGTAAGCCATAAAATTTTCCTTCTTCAAATAATCATTAGGTACTAAATTCAGGGGTATTCTAGCAAGAAACTTGATTAAGATCATTAAAAGTTTAAATTTCTAGCGAAAAATAAATAGGGCAGTGTTTCTGCCCTAAATGACTTTTCCTGATCAAATTTCTTGCTGTGCTTTTACTGCCGCAACTGCCACCATATTGATAATACGGCGAACAGAAGATGCCGAAGTTAAAATATGGACTGTTTTATTGATCCCCATTAAGATCGGGCCAATGGTAATTGGCGTTGCAGTGCCTTGTAGCAAGTTCAGACTGATTCGTGCAGCTTCCATTGTTGGCATAATTAGCAAGTTTGCCGCCCCTTTTAACGGGCTATCTGGCATAATTTCATTACGTAAACTTTCAGAAAGTGCAACATCACAATGCATTTCCCCATCAATCACTAATTCAGGCGCTTTGTTACGCACTAATTGCAAGACATTACGCATTTTTAGCGCATTTTCATCATTTGCGCTACCATAATTGGAATGAGAAACTAACGCAACTTGCGGTTCAATACCAAAACGGCGAACTTCTGCTGCAGACATTAAGGTAATTTCGGCTAATTCTTCTGCGGTTGGATTTGGATTAACGAACGTATCAGCGATAAACAGATTGCCTGTTGGCAATACCAAGCCATTTACGGTGGCAGGAATTGCGCCAGCTTTCACACCGGTAACATCTTTGATAGCGGCTAAGTGAGAAGCATAAGGCCCGACTAACCCACACAGCATTGCATCAGCTTTGCCGATTTCTAATAGTACAGATCCAAGTGCGGTCGGATTATGTAACATTTTTCGTTTCGCACCAGCGGGGGTCATTCCTTGGCGTTTCAGTTTGTCGTGATAATGTTGCCAACATTCTTCATAATAAGGGTTATTTTCAATGTCGATGACCTCAAAATCACGCCCAATTTCAAGGTGCAAACCGAGTTGCTTGATTTTTTCTTCAATAATGTGCGTCCGCCCTAATAGCACAGGTTGTGCAATGCCTAATGTAGCAATTTCTTGCACTGCGTGTAGTACGCGAGTTTCTTCACCATCTGTCAGCAAGACCCGTTTTTTATCTTGTTTTGCTTGGGCAAATACAGGTTTCATAAATAAATTTGTTTTATACACAAACTGCGTGAGCTTTTCTAAATAAGCATCAAAATCCTCAATAGGACGGGTTGCCACCCCACTTTCCATTGCCGCTTTTGCGACCGCTGGGGCGATTTTTACGATAAGACGTGGATCGAACGGTTTTGGGATCAGATAATCTGGACCAAAAGACACTTCTGTCCCCCCATATGCGGAGGTAACCACTTCGCTTTGTTCGGCAAGCGCAAGATCCGCAATGGCATAAACCGCAGCCAATTTCATTTCTTCATTAATGGTGGTTGCACTTACATCTAATGCCCCACGGAAAATGAATGGGAAGCAAAGTACGTTATTTACTTGGTTTGGATAGTCAGAACGTCCCGTACAGACGATCGCATCTGGGCGAACTTGTTTCGCTAGAGGGGGTAAAATTTCAGGTTCAGGATTTGCCAAGGCAAGAATAAGCGGATTTGGTGCCATCATTTTTACCATTTCTTGGGTTAAGGCACCTGCGGCGGAACAACCAAGGAAAATATCGCAATTTGGCATTGCGTCTGCCAATGTTCGCGTGCCGTTGTCATCAATGGCATAACGTTTTTTGGTTTCATCCATTCGCTCATCACGCCCTTTGAAAATCACCCCTTTGGAATCACACACAGTGATATTTTCAGGTTTCATTCCAAGGGAAACAAGTAAGTTCAAGCAGGCAATAGATGCAGCCCCCGCGCCTGAAGCCACTAATTTTACCTCTTCAATTTTTTTATTCACAATGCGTAAACCGTTAATGACTGCAGCAGCTGAAATAATCGCTGTACCGTGCTGATCATCGTGGAAGACGGGAATATTCATTCGTTCACGCAATTTTTGTTCAATATAAAAACATTCTGGGGCTTTGATGTCTTCAAGATTAATACCACCAAAAGTCGGTTCAAGTGCAGCAATAATTTCGACTAATTTATCGGGATCTTTTTCATCAATTTCAATATCAAACACATCTACGCCGGCAAACTTTTTAAATAGCACGCCTTTCCCTTCCATTACAGGTTTACCCGCTAACGCGCCAATGTTACCTAAGCCAAGTACCGCAGAACCATTAGAAATGACTGCCACAAGGTTACCGCGTGCGGTGTATTTATAAGCCGCAGCGGGATCTTTTTCAATTTCTAAACAAGGTTCAGCCACACCGGGGGAATAAGCTAAGGCAAGATCCCGTTGGGTTGCAAGAGATTTCGTTGGCGTAACTTCAATTTTTCCCGGTTTTGGGAATTCGTGGAAATCAAGTGCTGCTTGACGTAGTTGTGCGTCCATAAAACCGTCCTTATAACAAGTTGAAAGTTTGTGAGAAAAATTTAACGCTATTATAGGCGAAAAAATCAGAAAATCTGTGATTTACAACACATTATTTACAATTCATTCACAAAATCAACCGCACTTTTGTTTTCGGTTCAACTAGGGTTTTATGCCGAGATGTTGTACAATATGCCGTTTTTATTAATGAGAAAATCACGCAATGAGATTAGATAAATTTTTAGCCGAGCAAACTGGGCTAACACGCTCTCAAGCCAATAAAGCCCTGCGTCAAAGTGCGGTGCAAATTAACGGAAAAATTGAGAAAAGTGGCGCAACCAAAGTCAGTGCGGAAGATGAAATTTATTTTGAGGGTGAACGCCTTACTTGGTTTGAGGCGGGACATTACATTATGTTGAATAAACCGCAAGGCTATGTCTGTTCTAATGATGACGGTGATTATCCGACCATTTACCAATTCTTTGATTATCCCCTTGCAACTAAATTGCATAGTGCAGGACGGCTAGATGTGGATACTACGGGGCTGGTGTTGCTCACCGATGATGGGCAGTGGTCGCATCGTATTACTTCGCCTAAACATCATTGCGAGAAAACTTACCTTGTTACCCTTGCCGATCCTGTTGAAAATCATTACCAGCAGGCTTGTGCAGAAGGCATTTTATTACGTGGTGAGAAATCCCCAACTAAACCCGCAAAACTTGAAATTATTGATGATTACAATGTCAATTTAACCTTAAGCGAGGGGCGTTATCATCAAGTGAAGCGAATGTTTGCCGCCTTAGGTAATAAAGTGGTTGCGTTGCACCGCTGGAAAATTGGCGATGTGGTGCTAGATGAACAATTAGAAGAGGGGGAATACCGCCCTTTAACCGATGAAGAATTAGCGACCTTAAAATAAGGATAAAATTGTGAGTGAAAAAACGATACATAAACCCAGCTTTATTTTTATTTTGACTCTTGGGCTGCTTTCAATGCTGCCACCACTTGGGGTGGATATGTATTTGCCTGCTTTTTTGCGTATGTCGCAAGATTTGCACGTCAGCCCTGAAAAAATTCAACACACCCTCACCTTCTTTGCTTATGGTATGGCATCAGGGCAGCTTTTCTGGGGGCCTGTGGGGGATAGCTATGGGCGTAAACCTGTTATTTTACTTGGTGTGATCGTGAGTGCCATTGCGGCTCTTATTCTTACGACCATTAATCAAATTGGTAGCTTCACGCTGTTGCGCTTTATGCAAGGCTTTTTTGGCGCTGCACCGGTGGTTTTAGTCGGGGCATTATTACGCGATTTATTTAGTAAAGATCAACTTTCTCGTACAATGTCAACGATTACGCTGGTATTTATGCTCGCCCCTTTAGTCGCCCCCATTATTGGTGGTTATCTTGTTACTTATTTTCATTGGCATTCCATTTTTTATGTTATTGCGGCGATGGGATTATTTAGTACATTGCTAGTCTTCTTTATTATTCCTGAAACCCATAAGAAAGAAAATCGTATTCCATTACGCCTAAACATTGTGGTGCGTAATTTTGTTAATTTATGGCGAAAAAAAGAAGTGCTAGGTTATATGTTTATGAGTGCCTTTGGTTTTGGCGGGTTATTTGCGTTCTTAACCGCAGGCTCGATTGTGTATATCGGTATTTATGGCATTCCAGAACAAAACTTTGGTTATTTCTTTATGTTGAACATTAGCGTGATGACCTTCGGCTCGTTCTTAAATGGACGTTTAGTTACCAAAGTTGGCACAGAAAAAATGTTACAAACAGGCTTAATCATTCAATTTATTGCGGCAATCTGGCTATTATTGGTGGTGTTTTTCGATCTTGGTTTTTGGTCAATGGCAATTGGTGTGGCATTATTTGTTGGACAGAACTCTTTAATTAGTTCCAATGCAATGGCGTCTATTTTAGAAAAATTCCCTGCAATGGCAGGAACGGCGAACTCAATGGTGGGGAGCGTACGTTTTGGCACGGGGGCTTGTGTGGGTTCACTTGTTGCATTGATGAAAATTGACAGCGCCGCCCCAATGCTTTTAACAATGGTGGGTTGCTCATTTTTAGCCGTAAGCTGTTATTATTTTCTCACTTATAAACGCCTATAGTACCGTCTTTTCTGTTAGCCCTGACAAAATCGAACAATCGGGGCTATCATTTCCTTGGCAAGAACAATGCCAACGTTGTAATAAATCCAACATTTCTTGCAAGCTCGCAATTTTCTCTTTTAGCTCGATAATATGTTGCTCAGTAATCGCTTTCACTTCGCGACTTGTACGATTAGGATCGCGATTGAGCCTTAATAATTCGCGAATTTGTTGCAGTGAAAAGCCGACTTTACGGGCATTACTGATAAAGCGAAGTTGGTTTAAATCCTGCTCAGAATAAAAGCGATAACCTGATAAGGTACGTTGAGCCTCTGGCAATAACCCCGCTTTTTCATAATCTCGAATTTGCTTGGCGGACAATCCTGTTTTCTCGGCAGCTTGGCTGATGTTCATTTTTTATCCCATTTTGTTTGTAAGTTTTTGTAAAGAACTTTTCTACGTTTTATTTGACTAATCCCCTGATGATTTATCAATGATTTTCAAAACAAGGATATTATTTTTATGCTATTTTCACGGTTTAAATTAAAAAGTTCAACGCTTATTGCGCTCGTTGCGCTTTATTTTACTTGTGTACTTAATGTTGCATTTTATAAAAAAGTGTGGGCATTGCACCCATTTGTAGGACAGCCTGAAGACTATTTTCTTCTCACTGTGCCTTTTTTTATTTTTTTCACCCTCAATGCAGTATTTCAACTCATTGCCTTACCTATTTTACATAAAATGATTATTCCACTTTTATTCATTATTAGTGCTGCCATTGGCTATCAAGCGTTATTTTATGATGTGCATTTTTCTACCGATATGCTTGAAAACGTCCTACAAACTACGCCTGCAGAAAGTGTTCGTATGCTCACTTGGCAATATCTCACTTGGATTGTCGTTTTTGGTGTGTTACCTGCCATATTATATATAATGACAAAAATTGACTACCGCACTTGGTGGAAAGAACTTGCGGTAAGATTAGGATTAATTGCTTTTTCAGGGATAGTCATTTTGGCGATCGCAAAAGGCTTTTATCAAGATTACGCGTCCTTTGTGCGTAATAATAAACCGGTAGTAAGTTTACTTGTGCCTTCAAACTTTATTAGTGCAGGTGTCAATGAAATTAAGCGTGTGCGTGAAGCTAATCGTCCTTATGTTCAAATTGGGTTAGATGCAAAACAAGATAAACCTGACGAATTTCAGCATCTTACTGTCATTGTTGTGGGGGAAACAACGCGGGCGCAAAATTGGGGATTAAATGGTTACGCCCGGCAAACTACACCAAAACTCGCCGCCCGCGGACAGGAGATTATCAATTTCAATTCTGTGTCTAGTTGTGGTACATCAACGGCGGTTTCCGTGCCTTGTATGTTCTCTTATTTAACCAAAGCCGACTACGATGGTGCAAAAGCACAAAAAATGGATAATTTGCTTGATGTATTACAACGTGCCGGTGTGAATATTTTCTGGTTAGAAAATAATAGTGATTGTAAAGGCGTCTGTTTACGCGTACCTAATGAAACCATTCAAGCTAATCAGCCGACATTAAAAAATTACTGTACGGAGGGCGAATGCTTAGATACCGTTATGTTTTCTGATATAGATAAGATTCTTGACCAAGCAGGTAAAGACGGTAAAGACACCGTATTAATTTTACATACTATTGGTAATCACGGTCCTACCTATTATGAACGTTATACCCCAGAATATCGACGTTTTACCCCAACCTGTGATACAAACCAAATTCAAAATTGTAGCAATCAAGAATTAGTGAATACTTATGATAATAGTATTTTATTTATTGATCATTTTCTTGATACGTTAATAGACAAGGTATCCAAACGTGATGATTTAGAAAGTGCGGTATATTATGTGTCCGATCACGGCGAATCACTTGGCGAAGACGGTATTTATCTACACGGCACACCTTATGCCATTGCGCCAATCTACCAAACGCGCGTCCCAATGATTTTCTGGTTTTCAGATAAATGGAAGAAAAATGAAGGCGTCGATTTAGACTGTCTACGTCACAATGCAAAGACAAAATCCTATTCTCACGATAATCTATTTAGCACCGTAATTGGAATGATGGATATGGATTTGAAAACAAACGTGTATCAAAAGGAATTAGACATTTTATCAAGTTGTAAAAAAGCACACGAATAAAAACATTCAAAAATAAAGTGCGGTGGAAAAATTGAGAAAATTTACACCGCACTTTAATTTATGCTAATCAGCGATTATTTTTGGCTCAAATAATCCAACACGACTTGATGATGTTCCCCTGTTTTGAACTTCTCAAAGACCTTTTCGATTTTGCCTTGTTCATCAATTAAGAAGCTAATGCGATGAATGCCATCATAGGTTCTGCCCATAAATTTTTTCTCCCCCCATACGCCAAATTGCTCAGCTACTTGGTGATCTTCATCAGAGAGTAGGGTGAAATTTAAGGCTTTTTTCTCCACGAAATTGGCAAGCTTTTTCGGGCTATCAGGGCTGATGCCAAGAATGACGACATTTTGTTTTTCAAGCGCTGTTTTACTATCGCGTAAGCCACAAGCTTGGGTCGTACAACCGGGGGTAAGGGCTTTCGGATAAAAATAAACCAGCACTTTTTTGCCTTTAAAATCGCTAAGTGAAACAGGTTGTTCATTTTGATCAAGTAAAGAAAAGTGTGGTGCAAAATCGCCCGCTTTTAATGTTTGCATCGTAAATATCCTTAAAAATGTGATGTGATTGAGAAAAAATGCAAAAAATCACTTGCAAAGTTGGGCTATTTTAGCGATCTTAAACAAACTTTTTCAAGCAAACTCAATAGAGATAACAAAAATAATTCGGAGGTCTTTATGTCAGCAACGAATCCTTTATTTTACGGGAGTATTACCGCTTTAATTACCCCAATGGACTTACACGGTGAAGTGGATTTTGAGGCATTAGAAAAATTGGTTGAATACCATATTGCAGCGGGAACACACGGGATTGTGTCAGTGGGAACAACTGGGGAATCAGCGACATTAAGCATAGAGGAAAACGTTAAAACCATTTTAAAGACCGTTGAATTTGCCAAGGGACGTATTCCAGTAATTGCAGGGACTGGGGCAAATGCCACGAGTGAAGCAATCACAATGACAAAATTATTAAACGGCAGCGGCGTTGCAGGGTGTTTGTCTGTTGTGCCTTATTACAACAAACCAACGCAAGAAGGAATGTATCAACATTTTAAAGCCATTGCAGAATGCACCGATTTACCGCAAATTTTATATAACGTACCGGGACGCACAGGCAGTGATTTGCAACCTGAAACCGTGGGACGTTTAGCACAAATTGACAATATTGTGGCAATTAAAGAAGCTACGGGTGATGTGAGCCGTGTGGCGAAAATTAAACAACTTGCCGGTGAGGATTTCATTGTGTTAAGTGGTGATGATGCCACGGGCTTGGAAAGTATGAAAGCGGGTGGTGAAGGGGTGATCTCGGTAACCAACAACGTTGCAGCTGCAGAGATGGCGAAAATGTGTGAGCTTGCTTTGGCAGGAAAATTTGATGAGGCGGAAGTGATCAATCAACGTTTAATGGCGTTACATAAAGATCTTTTCATTGAATCGAATCCTATTCCCGTGAAATGGGCAGCGTATAAATTAGGCTTAATTCCTGAGTTAGTGCTACGTTTACCACTGACGACATTAAGTGAAACGGCACAACCCAAAGTGCTTGAAGCCTTGAAAATTGCAGGCTTAGTTTAATTCTTTTTGTGAATAAAAGAGGGGCGTTGAGCAGTCAATGCCCCTTAAACTTTTCTGCATTCTGGTTGTCAAAACAGACAATGAAATTTGTTTAATCTTGAGGATACATTGATGAAAAAGTGGTTGTTAAGCACACCAATTCTAATGACACTCGTGGCTTGTTCTGCAAGCAATGAAAGTAAACAGCAAGCGAATGATAACTTTGAAAAATATGCGCAGCAACAAGTGAGTTTTGCGCCGTTAGCAAGCGGTGGCGTAAATTTACCAGTACAAGATAACACTTATGCGTTGCCACAGCTTAATCAACAAGCACATCAAAAAGTAGATATTCGTCCACCAAGCACGCCGATTGCAATGATTAATAATTCTATTGCGCAGTTTGATGGTGAACGTGCTTTGATTGCGTATCCCTCTTCAAAAGAGGCGGTTTATAGCTTAAACCAAGTAGCGCGTTTATTAAAAGAACAAGGCATTCATTACCAATATCAAGACAATCGTATTGAAACTAATTGGGCGGCAACGGGGCGTGCTGATGACATTGGTGATACACAAATTCGTTATCTGATCGAACAAGTGCAATATCAAGGCACAAGTGCTTTAGTTGTGTCTATTTTGCAAATGAAGCGGGATAATATTATTTTCACCCCAACAATGGCACAAAAGCAACGTTACACCTCTGATCGTTTAAACCAATTGATTGGCGAGTTAAACCGCGCTTATCGCAAGCAGCAAAATGAATTAAATAGCACGGCGATCACGCCAATCCAAACGCAATTAACCACCGATATAAATGGGCGTACCGCATTAGCATTAAATGCCCCTTTTAAGCAAGCGTGGCAACGTTTGCGTGGCGCGTTAAATCAAGTAGGATTTGAAACTTCGTCAGAAAATCCGGGGCGTGGCTATCGTGAATTAAAATATCGTCCGTTAGAAAAAACAGAATGGGCAAGATTTGGTGTGGCTGCTCCTGAATTAGAAAAAGGCGAGTATGCTATGCAACTTGCTGATTTAGGCAGACAAAGTGCGGTGGTGATTACAGATGAAGACGGCAATGCCCTTTCAGGTAATCAAGCACAGTCTATTTACCAAGCTTTGCAAGCCATTTTCGCGAAATAAAGTCTCATCAAAAATATATTTGATGAGCAGGGCGAGCCAGTATGTTCGCTCTTCGTTTTAATCTCTTAATCCGCAAAAATAAAGTGCGGTCTTTTTTTATCAAATTTTTAAGGGCAAACTGATGCTGAGTTATCGTCATAGCTTCCATGCAGGCAACTTTGCCGATGTGCTAAAACATATCGTGCAAATACTGATTATTGAAAGTCTGCAACAAAAAGACAAAGGCTTTTATTATTTAGACACCCACGCAGGTGTCGGGCATTATCGTTTATTCGGTAATGAAGCTGAAAAAACTGGGGAATATAAAGAGGGGATCGCACGTTTGTGGGAGCAAGCAGAAATGCCAGAAGAAGTGGCACGTTATGTTGCCCTTATCAAAAAGCTGAATTATGGCGGCAAATCGCTACGTTATTACGCGGGATCGCCGCTTATCGCCGCACATTTATTGCGTCCACAAGATCGTGCATTATTAACCGAGCTTCACCCCGCGGATTTCCCATTATTACGCAATAATTTCAAACAATTCGACAATGTGACCACTAAGCGTGACAACGGTTTTCAGCAAATTAAAGCCACACTGCCACCAAAAGAAAGACGCGGGTTTATTTTGATTGATCCCCCTTATGAATTAAAAGAGGATTATGATTTGGTGGTCAATGCCATTGAAGAAGGGGTAAAACGTTTTGCCACAGGCATCTATGCGATTTGGTATCCCGTGGTGTTACGCCAGCAAACAAAACGTATGATCAAAGGCTTGGAAAACACGGGCATTCGTAAAATTCTGCAAATTGAAATGGCTGTACGCCCTGATTCAGACCAACGTGGAATGACCGCAAGCGGAATGATTGTGATAAATCCCCCTTGGCAATTAGAAGCCCAAATGAAAAAAATCCTGCCTTACCTTACTAAAACACTTGTTCCAGAAGGCACGGGAAGTTGGTCGGTGAAATGGATCACACCAGAGTAAGAATTTACCGATTGGATTAATTAGTCGCTTTGAGCCCGATTTTTCGGCAAAATACGCGCAGATTTATGATGGGCTTTTTTATCTTTCACAGCCCAATTTAGCAATTTAGGGAGTTAATAAAATGACAAAACATTATGATTATATCGCCATTGGTGGCGGAAGTGGCGGTATCGCCTCCATTAACCGTGCAGCAAGCTATGGAAAAAAATGTGCCATTATTGAAGCAAAAGAACTTGGCGGAACCTGTGTAAACGTGGGCTGTGTGCCAAAAAAAGTGATGTGGTATGGCGCGCAAGTGGCAGAAGCCATCAATCTATATGCCCCTGATTATGGCTTTGATGTTGCGGTAAATCATTTTGATTTCAGTAAGTTAGTGGAAAATCGTCAGGCTTATATTGGACGCATTCACACCTCTTACAATAATGTCTTAGCTAAAAATAATGTGGATGTGATCAAAGGCTTCGCCAAATTTGTTGATGCGCATACTGTCGAAGTGAATGGCGAAAAAATCAGTGCTGATCATATTTTAATCGCAACAGGAGCTTACCCTGCGCGTCCTGACATTAATGGCGCAGAATACGGGATTGATTCTGACGGGGTATTTGAATTAAACGCCCTACCAAAATCCGTCGCCGTGGTAGGCGCGGGCTATATCGCGGTAGAATTAGCGGGCGTGTTAAACAGCCTTGGCGTGGACACCCACTTATTCGTGCGTAAACAAAGCCCATTGCGTAGTTTTGACCCGCTAATCGTCGAAACCCTTGTGGAAGTGATGGCGCAAGATGGCATTCACTTACACACTCACGCTATTCCAAAAGAAGTGGTGAAAAATGCTGACGGTTCTTTCACCTTAAAATTAGAAGATGGACGTGAGCAAACGGTTGAAAAAGTGATTTGGGCGATTGGCCGCAAGCCAAATACGGCGAATATCAACCTTGTTGCGGCAGGCGTGGAAACCAATGACAAAGGTTTTATCAAAGTCGATAAATATCAAAATACCAATGTGAAAGGGATTTATGCCGTAGGCGATATTATCGAAGGTGGCATTGAACTTACGCCTGTTGCGGTTGCCGCAGGTCGCCGTTTGTCTGAGCGTTTGTTTAACAATAAACCAAACGAACATTTAGATTATAATCTCGTGCCAACCGTGGTATTCAGCCACCCACCAATCGGTACTGTGGGATTAACTGAACCACAAGCCATTGAGCAATATGGCGCAGAAAATGTGAAAGTGTATAAATCCTCATTTACACCAATGTACAGCGCGGTAACTCAGCATCGCCAGCCTTGCCGAATGAAATTAGTTTGCGTCGGCAAAGATGAAAAAATTGTCGGCTTACACGGCATTGGTTTTGGGGTAGATGAAATGATCCAAGGCTTTGCCGTTGCAATTAAAATGGGAGCAACCAAAGCGGATTTTGATAATACTGTTGCTATTCACCCAACGGGTTCAGAAGAATTTGTAACGATGCGTTAATCTTCAGAGCGGTATAAATTTTCATCATTTTTAGTTAATCCAACCTTTCGCGGTTGGATTTTTTATTTCTTCAAGTATAAATTGAATGTTTTTTATTCTTTTTCTTGTCAGAAAAGCGAAAAAATAAAATTTGTGTGAAAAAATGACCGCACTTTTAATTTGAATGGAGTACACTGAAAGAAATCTGATTAGCATAGTTGATGTGACGAACTTGAACTTTGCTAAATTGCCCCAATATGGAAGAGTAATTTCGAGTTTTATAGGAAAGAGAGAAAATATGAACGCCAGACGAACAAAACAAAAAACCATACCTGTTTTACCATTACGAGATGTGGTGGTTTTTCCTTATATGGTGATGCCATTGTTTGTGGGACGCGAAAAATCCATCGCAAGTCTTGAAGAGGCAATGGAAAACGGCAAACAATTATTATTAGTTTCGCAAAAAGCAGCCGAGTTAGAACAGCCTACCGTGGATGATGTGTATGATGTAGGAACGGTGGCAAATATTATTCAATTATTGAATTTGCCAGACGGCACGGTAAAAGTGCTGGTGGAAGGTCAGCAACGGGCTAAGATTTCTCATTTAGAAGATAATGGGCGTTTTTTCGAGGCAAAAATTGCCTTAATGGATACCCAATTTGGCGATGAAACAGAATTGGAAGTGATACAGAATATTACGTTAGAAGAGTTTGAAAAATACATTGAACTCAACAAAAAAGTCCAGCCAGATGTGCTTTCAGCCTTAAAAAGTATTGCTGATCCAGAACGTTTAAGCGACACAATGGCAGCCCATATGCCTGTTCCTGTAGCGCGTAAGCAGGACGTATTGAGCATTGCAAATGTCACAGAGCGTTTTGAATATTTGCTCGGTTTAATGATTAACGAAGCGGGCATTTTAGAAGTCGAGAAGCGTATTCGTGGGCGCGTGAAAAAACAAATGGAAAAAAGCCAGCGCGATTACTATCTTAACGAACAGATCAAAGCCATTCAAAAAGAACTCGGCGAAACAGATAGCACGCTGGATGAAGTCGAACAACTGCGCCAAAAAGTAGAAGACGCCAAAATGCCGAAAGAGGCGAAAGAAAAAGTGGAAGCCGAGTTGCAGAAGCTGAAAATGATGTCGCCAATGTCAGCCGAAGCGACGGTGGTGCGTAGCTACATTGACTGGATGCTACAAGTACCGTGGCATAAACGTAGCAAAGTGAAAAAAGATATTGTCAAAGCACAAGAAATCCTTGATGCGGATCACTACGGCTTAGAACGTGTGAAAGATCGCATTTTGGAATATTTAGCGGTTCAAAGTCGTTTAAATCAACTTAAAGGCCCTATTCTTTGTTTAGTTGGACCACCGGGGGTAGGAAAAACCTCTCTAGGGCAATCTATTGCAAATGCGACTGGGCGGAAGTATGTTCGTATGGCACTCGGTGGCGTGCGCGACGAAGCCGAAATCCGTGGGCATCGTAAAACCTACATCGGTTCATTGCCGGGTAAATTGATCCAAAAAATGGCAAAAGTAGGGGTGAAAAATCCGCTCTTTTTACTTGATGAGATTGATAAAATGGCATCAGATATGCGCGGCGATCCCGCTTCCGCACTGCTAGAAGTGCTTGATCCGGAGCAGAACGCGAACTTTAACGATCATTATTTAGAAGTTGATTATGATCTGTCTGATGTTATGTTTGTGGCAACATCAAATTCAATGAATATTCCGGGACCATTGCTTGATCGTATGGAAGTGATTCGTTTGTCGGGTTATACAGAAGACGAAAAACTCAATATTGCGACACGCCATTTGCTTAACAAACAAATTGAGCGTAATGGCTTGAAGAAAAGTGAATTAAAGATCGAAGAAAGTGCCATTTTAGATATTATCCGCTATTACACTCGTGAAGCGGGCGTGCGTGGACTTGAACGTGAGATTTCTAAAATCTGCCGTAAAGCGGTGAAAAATTTATTGCTGAATCCAAAATTAAAATCGATCACCGTAAACAGCGATAATCTTGATGAATATTTAGGTGTAAAACGCTTTGAGTTTGGTCGTGCCGATACACAAAACCGCGTGGGGGAAGTTACCGGCTTGGCGTGGACACAAGTGGGCGGTGATTTGCTTACCATTGAAGCCACTTCGGTTATTGGGAAAGGCAAATTAACTTACACGGGATCACTTGGCGATGTGATGAAAGAATCAATCCAAGCGGCGATGACTGTTGTGCGTTCTCGTGCCGAAAAATTAGGGATTGCCACTGATTTCCACGAAAAACGTGATATTCATATTCACGTTCCAGATGGCGCAACGCCAAAAGATGGACCAAGTGCTGGGATCGCAATGTGTACCGCATTAGTTTCTTGCTTAACGGGGAATCCTGTGAAGTCTGAAGTGGCAATGACGGGAGAAATCAGCTTGCGTGGTAAAGTGTTACCTATTGGTGGTTTGAAGGAAAAATTACTTGCTGCACATCGTGGCGGGATTAAAACTGTGATTATTCCAAAAGACAATGTGAAAGATTTGGAAGAAATTCCAGATAATGCGAAAAATAGCTTGGATATTCGAGCCGTGGAAACCATTGATGAAGTATTAAGCATTGCTTTAGAAAATCCACCTGAAGGGGTTGATTTTGCTCACTTAATTGCAAAAGAAGAAAAAACAACGCCACGCCGTAAAAGTAAACGTGCAGAAAGTGCGGTGAATTAATTGCCTATTTTTTAATGATAAAGTCGGTAAAGTGCAATCTTTGCCGACTTTTTTATTTTTATACTGGTAATCAAAGCGCTTTCGATTATAATTCTTAAAATTTGTCTTAATCTTACCTTTAAGGATAACGTCAATGTTAATGGAAAAACTCAGTGATGCGTCAAACAGCATCTTGTGGAAGATCATTTTCGCCCTAATTGTGGTGTCATTTGTCTTAAGTGGTGTAGCAGGCTATATGTTTACACGCGTTGACACCTCGGCGGCGAAAGTGAATGGGGAAGAAATTTCACAACAAACTTTCTTAGAACAATATAATCAAGAATATCAACGCTTTAGTGAACAACTGGGGGCGCAATTTACCGCAGTCGCGGATTCCCCTGAATTTGTTAATGGCTTACGTAGATCGGTTTTAGATCGTTTAATCGATCAAGAATTATTGCGTCAATATGCAGCAGAATTAAAACTTGATGTGAGTGATAGCCAAATTCAACAAGCCATTGTAACCAGCCCAATTTTTCAAAAGGATGGCAAATTTGATAACGCACTTTATCAACAAATGCTATCAGCCAATGGATTAAGCGGTAATCAATATGCTCAGTATTTACGTCAAGGTTTAAGCTTGCAGCAACTTAATGACGGAATTGTGCGTTCCGCATTTACCGTACCTAGCCAAAATGCACGTTTAGCACAACTCTTTTTCCAACAACGGGATGTGCGTTTAGCGGAGTTTCCACTTGCCGCGACAATCGCACAACAACAAGTCAGCGAAGATGAAATTAGTGCTTACTACAATGCCAATAAAGGGGCATTTGCCGTACCTGAATTAGTGAAAGTGCAATATTTGGATTTAACTCACCAAGCAGCGGAAAAAAATGTGAAGGTGACGGATGTAGAAATTGCACAATATTATCAAGATAACAAAGCACAATATATGACTCAGCATTTAGCCCATATTCAGCTTCCAACAGAAAAAGAAGCACAGGCAGTTTATGCGGATTTACAAAAAGGCGAAAGCTTTGCTGCTTTAGCAAAACTTTATTCTAGCGATAAAATTTCTGGCGCAAATGGCGGTGATTTGGATTGGGTTGTCGCAGGTATGATGCCACCACAATTTGAAGCCGCAGCCCGTGAGTTGAAAGTGGGGGAATATAGCCAACCGGTCAAAGTGGATAATGCTTACCATATTATCAAAGTAGAAGAAGAAAAATTCCTGCCATTAGCGCAAGTGAAAAACGATATTGCGGCGAAACTTCGCAATGAATTAAGCACGAAAGCGTTTTACGCAATGGAAAAACAAGCCAATGAGAAAGCCTTTGAACAACCTGATTCCTTACAAGCAGCCGCGCAAGCAGCAGGCGTAAATGTACAAGAGACAGGTTATTTCTCACGCAATGATATTCCAGCCGCACTCAATTATGGCAATGTGGTCTCAGCGTTATTTGATTCTGAATTAACCCAAGGCGGAACAAACTCAGAAGCAATTAATGTGGGGGAACAACATTCTTTGATTGTTCGTGTGGTAGAACATAAACCAGAAGGAGTGAAAACGCTTGATGAGGCAAAAAATGATATTGCACAATACCTAAAACAGCAAAAAGCGGAAAAAATTGTGCTAGCTCAAGCTGAAAAAGTGGCACAGGCACTTAATGCAAATAACAATGCGGTTCTGCCAAATGGCATTCAATTTGGTGAGAAAACGCAATGGGTTTATGCTGAAAATAAAAATCCACAGCTGCGTGATGTGATTTTTGCAATGAAAAAAGCAACGGATAAACCTGTTTATGCCGCTGCGAAAAACGGCGATAACAGCGTTATAGTGATTGAACTAACGAACATTAAAGACGGGGAATTAACCCCTGAACAGCTTAAACAGTTCGATGCACAGCTAAACCAAGCACAACAAACAGAATTACAGCAAGCACTATTACAGGCGTTGCGCACAAAAGCGAAAATTGAAATTAATCAAGAATTTTTAACTCAGCAAGAATAATGTTGAATAGAAAATTTACTGCGGCAATTTGTGATGACAAATTGCCGCTTTTGTGTTGGTTTCTAAAAATTTGCTAGTTTTTTACCGCACTTTATGGTATAAAGTGCGGCGTTATTTTGGCTAGACTAAGAAAGTCATTTTTATTTTAGGCAAAATAAGTTCAAACTTAATTTTTAATAATAAATCACACACATATCATAGGGATAAGTCGGGGTGCCAAACGGTCGATTTATTTGGTATGTGGAGGCTAAACCCCAAACAAAAGGAAAATTATTATGGCACAAGTTTCAATGCGCGAAATGCTACAAGCTGGCGTTCACTTCGGTCACCAAACTCGTTACTGGAACCCAAAAATGAAACCATTCATTTTCGGACCACGCAACGGTGTTCATATCATCAACCTTGAAAAAACCGTTCCAATGTTTAATGCTGCACTAGCAGAATTAACTCGTATTGCGGGCAACAACGGTAAAATCTTATTTGTTGGTACAAAACGTGCAGCAAGTGAGGCAGTAAAAGCAGCAGCATTAGACTGTCAGCAATATTATGTAAACCACCGTTGGTTAGGTGGTATGTTGACTAACTGGAAAACAGTGCGTCAATCAATCAAACGCTTAAAAGATTTAGAAACCCAATCTCAAGATGGCACTTTCGATAAATTAACTAAGAAAGAAGCATTAATGCGTAGCCGTGAGATGGAAAAACTTGAATTAAGCCTTGGTGGTATCAAAGATATGGCAGGTCTTCCTGATGCATTATTTGTTATCGGTGCAGATCACGAACACATCGCAATCAAAGAAGCAAATAATTTAGGAATTCCTGTATTTGCTGTAGTCGATACAAACTCTACACCTGATGGTGTTGATTTTGTTATCCCAGGTAACGATGATGCAGCGCGTGCAATTCAACTATATCTTGCAGCAGCAGCGGCAGCAGTAAAAGAAGGTCGCCAACAAGAAGTGGTAACCGAAGAAAAATTTGCTGAAGCAGAAGCGGCTGAATAATTCAGGTGAATGCGGCGAAAGCCCTTATTAATCACAACGATTAATTGGTTAGCAGGGGGCTTATGTTCCCTGCTTTTTTACATAAGTGCGGTCAAAAATCGCACCAAATTTTGTGGATAGAGGATTTTAAAATGGCTGAAATTACAGCATCTTTAGTAAAAGAACTTCGTGATCGTACTGGCGCTGGTATGATGGAATGTAAAAAAGCGTTAGTAGAAGCAAATGGCGATATCGAATTAGCAATTGATAATATGCGTAAATCAGGTCAAGCAAAAGCGGCGAAAAAAGCAGGCCGTGTTGCAGCTGAAGGGGTTATTATCGCCCGTGTTGCTGGTGACTATGGTGTAATGATTGAAATGAACTGTGAAACTGACTTCGTAGCTAAAGATGCAGGTTTCTTAGGTTTAGCGAATGAAGTTGCAGATTACGCATTAAACAACAAAGGCGTTACAATCGAAGCGTTACAAGCTGAATTTGAAGAAAAACGTGCAGCATTAGTTGCAAAAATCGGTGAGAATATGACAATCCGCCGTGTTGGTTCAGTGCAAGCGCCTGTAGTAGGTTCATACTTACATGGTGCGAAAATTGGCGTATTAGTGGGTGCTGCAAACGCTGATGAAGAATTAGTAAAACACGTTGCAATGCACGTTGCAGCAAGTCGTCCAGAATATGTTAACCCAAGTGATGTACCTGCAGACGTAGTAGAACACGAGCGTCAAATCCAAGTGGATATCGCAATGCAATCAGGTAAACCACGTGAAATCGCTGAGAAAATGGTTGAAGGCCGTATGAAGAAATTCACAGGTGAAGTTTCTTTAACAGGCCAACCGTTCGTAATGGATCCATCTAAATCCGTTGGCGATCTATTAAAAGAAAAAGGCGCAGAAGTTGTTTCATTCTTACGCTTTGAAGTCGGTGAAGGTATCGAAAAAGTAGAAACTGACTTCGCCGCAGAAGTTGCAGCAATGACTAAATAATTATTGCTGAGAACAGAAAAAGCAGATCTTTGTTGGATCTGCTTTTTCATTATCATTCACTAGATCTTATGATAAAAATTCTACTTGATGTTTATACATCAATCATTTGATCTTTGAATAAAAAAATCGAATATCCCATTTTCAGCTTAAAATAATACCACCCCTCACTTTGCTTTATCCTCCCTATCTTCTTTATTTTACGCTCCTTGTTTGATGTTTTAGTGGCGATCTTAACAAGATAAGATTTTTATTTTATGTGATTTTTTATTCAAATTATTTGATTAAATATTTACTTTGGCTTATGCTAACCTACATCTCTGGCAGTGAATTTAAGGATCGCAAATGAACACTTATAATAGACAAATTTTTGATGAGGTGATGATACAGAATTATGTTCCCGCAGAGTTTATTCCAGTAAAGGGAAAGGGAAGCAGAGTTTGGGATCAACAAGGGCGAGAATATATTGATTTTACAAGTGGTATTGCGGTGAATGCGTTGGGGCATTGCCCTGATGAGATTGTGGCAGTATTAAAAGAGCAAGGTGAAACACTGTGGCATTCTAGCAACTGGTTCACCAGTGAGCCAACGTTGGCATTAGCAACAAAATTGGTACAGAAAACCTTTGCTGAACGCGTAATGTTTGTTAATTCTGGGGCGGAAGCTAATGAGGCTGCACTGAAATTGGCTCGCCGTTATGCGGTAGATCATTTTGGGGCGCAGAAAAGTAAAATTATTGCGTTTAAGCAAAGCTTTCATGGTCGCACATTATTCACGGTAAGCGTTGGTGGGCAAGCAAAATATTCTGACGGCTTTGGGCCGAAACCGGCTGATATCATTCACGTCCCCTTTAATGATCTTGCAGCAGTGAAAGCCATCATTGATGATCATACTTGCGCAGTAATAGTTGAGCCGATTCAAGGCGAAGGCGGGGTGAAACCTGCTGATCCTGCATTCTTACAAGGCTTACGCCAGCTTTGTGATGAGAATAATGCCTTGCTGATTTTTGATGAAGTGCAAACAGGCTTATCGCGTACAGGTTATTTTTATGCCTATATGAAATATGGTGTGGTGCCTGATATTCTGACCTCTGCTAAAGCGTTGGGTAATGGCTTTCCGATTGGTGCGATGCTGACGACGGATAAGATTGCGAAAAGCTTTTCTGTTGGCGTACACGGCACCACTTTTGGCGGTAATCCTCTTGCTTGTGCCGTAGCATCAAAGGTGGTGGATGTGCTTTCTGATGAGAAATTCTTAGCAAAAATTCACCGCACTTCTGAGCGCTTTATGCAGAAGTTAAATGAGATAAATCAAGATCTCAATCTATTTAGTGAGATTCGCGGTGCAGGTTTATTGATTGGGGCAGAGCTGAATGCGAAATATCGTGGTAAAGCCAGTGAATTTGTGAAAAGTGCGGCTGAAAATGGACTAATGATTTTAGTCGCCGGTCCCGATGTTTTGCGTTTTGCACCAGCCTTGAATATTGATGAAGAAGCATTACAAGAAGGGTTTGTACGCTTAGAAAAAACCTTAGGCAAATTTTTATAATAGATTAAATAGCAAAGAAAAACCTCGTATTAAACGAGGTTTTTTAATCGATTTACGAACGTTTCATAATTTCAAAAAACTCTTCGTTAGTTTTGGCAACGGCGAGCTTATCAATAAGGAATTCCATTGCTTCCACTTCACCCATTGGGTTAAGGATTTTGCGTAGAATCCACATTTTTTGTAGTTCATCAGGGGTAGTGAGTAAGTCTTCTTTACGTGTACCTGAACGGTTAAAGTCAATGGCTGGGAAGACGCGTTTTTCAGCAATTTTACGTGAAAGATGTAACTCCATATTCCCCGTTCCTTTAAATTCTTCAAAGATCACTTCGTCCATTTTTGACCCTGTATCCACAAGTGCGGTCGCGATAATGGTTAAACTTCCCCCTTCTTCTACATTACGGGCCGCACCGAAGAAACGTTTTGGGCGATGTAATGCGTTGGCATCTACACCACCAGAAAGAATTTTACCTGAAGCTGGCGTTACGGTGTTATAAGCTCGGGCAAGGCGAGTGATACTATCTAATAAAATCACCACGTCTTTTTTGTGTTCGACTAAGCGTTTTGCTTTTTCGATAACCATTTCAGCTACCTGAACGTGGCGAGAAGCGGGTTCATCGAAGGTTGAGGCAATCACTTCACCTTTTACTGAACGTTGCATTTCAGTTACTTCTTCTGGACGTTCGTCAATTAATAAAACGATAAGCTCACACTCTGGATAGTTGTGAGTGATGCTTTGTGCAATGTTTTGTAGCAACATTGTTTTACCCGCTTTTGGTGGGGCAACGATTAAGCCACGTTGTCCTTTTCCAATCGGGGAGGCTAAATCTAAAATACGTGCGGTGAGATCTTCGGTTGAACCATTACCACGTTCCATTCTTAAACGAGAATTGGCGTGAAGTGGGGTTAAATTTTCAAATAAAATTTTGCTACGTGAAACTTCAGGTTTGTCATCATTTACTTGATCGACTTTTAGCAAGGCAAAATAACGTTCGCCTTCTTTTGGTGGACGAATTTTTCCCTCAATTTTATCCCCAGTTTGTAAGTTGAAACGGCGAATTTGGCTTGGAGAAACATAGATGTCGTCAGGACCTGCGAGGTAGGAGCTATCGGCGGAACGTAAGAAACCAAAGCCATCTGGAAGGATTTCTAACACACCGCCACCGAAAATATCTTCACCGCTTTTAGCGTGTTGTTTTAGGATAGCAAAAACAATATCTTGTTTACGTAAACGAGCTAGATTTTCTAAACCCATTTGTTCTTCACCGAGTTTCACAAGATCAGAAACGGGCGTATTTTTTAGTTCTGTTAAATGCATAATAATTTGAAATGTTGGTTAGATTGGAAAATGAATTTTTATGAAGATGTTTGAATATTGAATGGGTGTAAAATTACCATTAAATGACGGTGATGTCTAGATAATAAAGGGATAAATAATAAAAAATTGTGGGAAAATTATTTAGTGATATTAATTCTAGTTAAGTGCGGTGAAAAATATTGAAATTTTCTACCGCACTTAATATATGCAGAAAATGCGAAAGTGTCTGTGAAATTATTTTACTAATTCCCCTTTTGCTTGTAAGTCTGCGTGGTAAGAAGAACGCACGAAAGGCCCACAGGCAGCGTGTTCAAAGCCCATTGCGTTGGCTTTATCACGAAACGCATCAAATTCCTCAGGAGGAACATAGCGTGCCACAGGTAAATGATGCCGGCTTGGTTGCAAATATTGTCCCAAAGTTAGCATTGTTACACCGTTAGTGCGTAAATCTTGCATCACTTGCAAAATTTCTTCGTTGGTTTCGCCTAAGCCGACCATTAAGCCTGATTTGGTTGGAATATCAGGGAACATTGCTTTAAATTCACGCAATAATTTAAGCGACCATTCATAATCTGCCCCCGGGCGGATATCACGATATAAGCGTGGTACATTTTCCAAGTTGTGGTTGAACACATCAGGCGGATTATCTTTTAATTTTTCAAGCGCCTGTTCAATACGTCCGCGGAAATCAGGTACAAGGATTTCAATTTTGATTCCGGGATTGAGCTGGCGGATTTCTTTCACACATTCTGCAAAATGACCTGCACCGCGATCTGGTAGATCATCACGATCCACTGAGGTAATTACCACATAACGCAATTTCATATCCTGAATTGTCTCTGCGAGTTTACGCGGTTCTTCTGGATCGGGTGGCAACGGTTTACCGTGTGCTACATCACAAAATGGGCAACGGCGGGTACAAATTGCGCCTAAGATCATAAAGGTTGCCGTACCGTGGTTAAAACATTCGTGCAAGTTAGGGCAAGATGCCTCTTCACATACAGAATGCAAACCGTGGCGGCGCATTCCATTTTTGATACTGTCAATTTTCGCTGAATTGGCTGGAAGTTTGATTTTCATCCACTCAGGCTTTTTTAATAAAGGCTGGTTGGGATCAATATTTTTTACTGGGATAATGGACGTTTTTGCAGCATCACGATATTTTACGCCACGTTCCATTTTAAAAGGAGTTGCCATTAATGATCCTATTTTTGTTAAGAATTTGTTACGGAATTATACCCTAATAATTGGGTGAAGTGTGTAACTAATTTGGGCGAAACCTTGTCTGGCCTAACCTCGCTGTGAGGGATAAAATCTGCCATTTGACACATTTCAAGCCCCGCATAACCACAAGGATTGATGTATAAGAAAGGCGTAAGATCCATATTAATATTTAGCGAGAGACCATGGAAGGAGCAACCTTTGCGAATACGTAATCCCAAAGAGCAGATTTTTTTCTCTGCAACATACACCCCGGGCGCATCGGCTTTAGGGTAGCCTTCAATGCCATAATCTGCTAGTGTTTGCACAACGGATTGCTCAAGTGCGGTAACTAATTGGCGTACATTGAGATCTTTACCCTGTGCTTTCAGGCGTTTAATATCGATCAAGACATACATAATTTGCTGACCCAATCCGTGGTAAGTAATTTGCCCACCACGATCTGATTGCACCACAGGGATCGTACTTTGCTGTAATAAATGTTCTGGTTTTCCTGCGGAGCCTTGGGTAAACACTGCTGGGTGCTGGACTAGCCAGATTTCATCTTGGGTATTTTCATCACGCTCATCAGTGAATTTCTGCATTTTATGCCAAATTTCTTGATAATCTTGTATGCCAAGTTGACGGATAATAATGGATTGGGTCATCGCCTTTGCCTTATTGTTTATGGAGATTAAAGCACCATTCTTACGCCGTCAATTTTTGCAAGCTCGCTATAAAGCGTTTCCACTTGCTCAATATTTTCAGCCACAATATCCACAGAAATGGATTTGTATGTGCCTTTTCCACTGAGGTTTTCACGGGGATTATAATCCCCTTTCGCGTATTTTTGTACCACCGAAATCACATCATCTGCTAAATCGGAGCGATTTGCACCCACGACTTTAAAGGTGAAATGACAAGGGAACTCAAGAAGATCTTTAAGTTGCTTTTGTGGAATATCTTCAAGTTTTACGATTTTTTCTTGTTCTGCCATTTTTTTTCCTCAAATTTGTTAAAAATTTAGACCGCACTTTATTTAGTGCGGTCATTTGAGCTTTTAGATTGGGAAGATTTTGTGAATTTCAAGTTTAGCTAAATAAACTTTTTACGGTTAGCACTAACCAATCCCAGATTTTACCGAAGAAGCCGCCTTCTTCTACGTTATTCATTACTTGTAAATCCACTTTAGCAATATCTTTACCATCAAGCTGATAGGTGATTTTTCCCACAACTTGCCCTTTTGCTAACGGGGCTTCAAGGTATTTTTTATCTAAATCATAACGGGCTTTCACTTCCGCTTGGCGACCTTTTGGCAAGGTGATAAATTGATCTTGCAAGACGCCAAGTTGCACTTTGCTATTATCGCCATAATAAACGCTTTGCTCGGAAACAGCTTGGTTGGCCTCTAATGTTTTAAAGGTTTCAAAGTTAGCAAATCCCCACTGTAATAATTTTTTGCTTTCAATTTCACGGCCTTTGTAAGTTGGTACGCCCATCACAACAGAAATTAAACGCATATTGCCGTTGCCTAATGCCGAAGCCACAAGGTTATAGCCTGCTTTGTCGGTATGCCCTGTTTTCATACCATCCACGTGTAATGTTTTATCCCACAATAAACCATTGCGATTTGGCTGGCGGATTTTATTGAAGGTAAATTCTTTTTCCGCATAGATTTTATATTCTTCAGGTAAATCACGAATGATATGCGCGCCAATTAATGCCATATCACGCGCTGAAGAATATTGATTTTCATCATCTAAACCGTGTACGGTGGTGAAATGGGTATTTTTCAAGCCAAACTGTTCCACATAGTTATTCATCGCATTAATAAAATTCTGCGTAGATCCTGAAACGTGTTCCGCCATTGCCACACAAGCATCATTACCTGAGACCACAATAATGCCTTTATTTAAATCAGCCACAGAAACCTGTTGATTCAAATTTAAAAACATTTTTGATGAGCCGGGGAAATTTTTCCCCCACGCACTTTCACCGATAGTCACAATATCGTTATTATGAATTTTTCCTTGTTTTAAGGCATCGCCCACCACATAGCTTGTCATCATTTTTGTGAGGGAAGCAGGATATTGACGTTGATCTGGATTCAATGCCGCTAACACCGCACCAGAATTATAATCCATCAAAATATAGGTTTGCGCATTGAGCTGTGGCGCTGCAATGCCATATTGAATCTCTTCGGCGAAGAGATTTTGGCTCGCGCATAATGTGGCGGTGATAAGTGCTACTTTTGTTTTTTTTAGCATAGATTTAAACATCATTCATTACGTCCTAAATAGAGTTAAATTTATTTTTGGTGATAAATAATCAGTGGTTTTGTTCCATTCAATTTATGTAGTTTAGCTTTTAATTGTTGTGCTTCGCTTTTAGTTTTGAATGGTCCAAATAAAATACTGTGCGATTGTTTATTTGAACTAATTTTGGTTTTGACTTTTAAGCGTTTTGCTTGTTTCACCATTTGTATCGCTTGTTTATAGGTTAAGTTTAGCATTTTTACGTGATAACCTGAAAAATTTGTCTCAGAAAGCACCGCACTTTGTTTCGGCGATAGGTCTAAACGTTTTTTAGCCTCGGGTGTTTTCGCCATTTTAGCAAGGGTATGGGTTCCCGCACCAAGAATTTTTCCTTTCGCGCTAACGTGTAACGCTTCAACACGAACCTGTCCGACACCGCGATGAATAATCCCGAGTTCTTTTGCCGCAACACGGGAAAGATCGATAATTCTTCCTTTTACAAAAGGGCCTCGATCGTTAATTTTTACGATCACTTTTCTGCCATTACGTAAATTGGTTACTAACGCGTAAGAGTTTAGCGGTAAGGTCTTATGTGCTGCGGTATAACGATTAGGATCATAATATTCCCCATTAGAGGTTTTACGCCCTGAAAATTTTTGGTGGTAGTAACTTGCGCCCCCTGTTTTGGAATAATGTTTTGCTGTACTAGGATGTTTGGTGGTATAACTGACGCCATTTACCACATAGGTATAGGTTTTATCCGCCATTTTTTGGTGGATCAGGTTAGGGCCTTTTACCCCATACAATTTTTGCGTTTCAGCATAGCCATTTACATTCGCTAATAGGAGTAAAAACGCCATACTGAGTCTAATTACTGGTATTAATTTCATTTTGGTTATTCACTTTAATCGAAATTTTGATGGAATACAGGTTAAGAACAACAAATTCTTATTTAGTTCCCCTAAAAAAATGTTCTTTATGGCTATGAATGGACATAATTAAACCGAACCCTGCCATTAAGGTGACAAAAGACGTTCCACCATAGCTTATTAATGGTAGCGGCACACCGACGACAGGTAAAATGCCACTGACCATACCGATATTGACAAAAACATAAACAAAAAAGATCAGCGTTAATGCCCCAACAAGAGTACGCCCGAAAGCATTTTGCGCTTCTACGCCAATCACTAAGCCTCTTGCTACAATAAATAAATATAGGCACATCAAAATAGCAAAACCAATCATTCCGTGTTCTTCACTCAATACTGCAAAGATAAAATCCGTATGAGGTTCAGGAAGAAATTCTAACTGCGACTGTGTCCCTTGCATCCAACCTTTTCCCCAAATTCCACCTGATCCAATGGCTATTTTCGACTGCAAAATATGATAACCCGCACCAAGGGGATCTTTTTCAGGATCAAGCAAGGTTAGTACCCTTGTCCGTTGATAATCGTGCATAAGATAAAACCACATTATGGGAATAAAACCAGCCAGCCCAATGGCCGCAATTAAAATCAGCCACCAACTCATTCCAGCAAGAAATACAACAAAAATACCAGAGGCACTGACCAAAATAGAGGTGCCTAAATCGGGCTGAATAGCCACTAATAGAGTAGGCACAATAATAATAAATAAGGCGATAAATGTGTGTTTTAATGTTGGTGGAAGTGGGCGTTGTCCCAAATAGACCGCCACCATTAATGGCACAGCAAGTTTAACAATTTCGGAGGGTTGAAAACGGAACAAGCCGAGATCTAACCAACGTTGTGCGCCTTTACTGGTTGTTCCTACCAAATCTACCAAAATCAGTAACACAATACCAATACCAAATAAATAAGGGGCAATCCCTTGATAAAAGCGTGGAGAAAATTGTGCCATCATAAACATTACCACAAAGCCCAAGACAACTTGAATGATGCGGTTACGGAACATTATTTCATTGCCGCCAGAAGCACTGTATAGCACTAATAGCCCATAGGCTGAAATAATAACCAGACCGATAAATAGCCAGAAATCAATGTGCAAACGTTGCCACAAGTTGAGCCAGATTTTCTTTTCACTCATTATTTTGTTTCCTCTTGCTGGGGTTGGGGGGCGTTCTGTTTATTTTCCATTTGACTGACTTGCGGAAGACGTTGATTAAGATAATAATCCATAATCTTTCTTACCACAGGACCAGCGTTGCTACCGCCCCCCCCAGCATTTTCTAAAATAACAGCCACAACCATTTGAGGTTTTTCATAAGGCGCATAACCGATGAACCACGCGTGATCGTGTAATTCTTTACTAAGGGATTTCGCATTATAGGTTTGATTTTCTTTTAAGCTAAAAACCTGTGCGGTGCCTGATTTCCCAGCAACGTGATAGTTCGTCCCTACAAATGCCTTACGCCCCGTCCCATTGCTTGCATTAATCACGTTATACATACCGCGTTTTGCTTGCGCCCAATAACTCTCATTTGCGTCAATATCAGGATATAACAAGGGATCTTTATAAGGCTCAAAAAAAGAGCCTTCTACCCCTTTCATTAAGTGCGGTGTATTTACCTTACCATTATTAATTAAGATGGCGAGTGCTTTTGCCACTTGCAATGGTGTTGCTGTCCAATAACCTTGCCCAATGCCGACGGAAATGGTATCGCCTTGCAGCCAAGGCTTTTTATAACGTTTTTGTTTCCATTCACGAGAGGGCATAATCGCCGAGGTTTCTTCACGAATATCAATCCCTGTTGGCATCCCAAAGCCAAAGGCTTTCATCCAACCGGAAAGTTTATCAATGCCCATATTGTAAGCGAGCTGATAAAAATAGGTATCAGAAGATTCAGTAATTGCCTTGTTGAGATCGGTGTAGCCGTGACCGGATTTTTTCCAATCGCGGAAGCGTTTGGTGCTATTAGGCAACATCCAATAGCCCGGATCAAATACCGTGGTACTTGGTGTAATGACATTTTCTTGCAAACCCGCGACAGCAATAAAAGGTTTTACGGTGGAAGCCGGCGGATAAGCCCCTTGTGTAACACGACTATAAAGTGGGCGTGTTGGATCTTCAAGCAGGCGTTTATAATCCTTGCCCGAAATGCCATCGACAAATAAATTATTATCATAGCTTGGCGTAGAAACCATCGCTAAAATGCTGCTATCTTTTGGATCTAACACAACAACAGCGCCCTTATATCCAGACAGCAGATCCGTGATATAACGTTGTAATTCCAAATCAATGGTGAGATGAATGCTTTTCCCCGCCACTGCAGGTTGCTCACGCAATTTACGAATCACTTTACCACGGTTATTGATTTCCACTTCTTCAAAGCCTACTTCGCCGTGTAATTGTTCTTCATAATAGCGTTCGATACCAAGTTTGCCGATATTGTGAGAGCCAGCATAATTGGCGTATTTCTCTTCTTTTTTTAGGCGTTCTACATCTTTATCATTAATTTTTGCCACATAACCCAAAATATGCGTGAGGGGTTCGCCATATAAATAATGACGCTTAAAGTAAGGTTTTACAGATAAACTTGGGAATTGATGCTGGTTTACTGCAAAACGTGCGATCTGTTCTTCAGTGAGATCAGGTTTGAGCAGAATGGATGTATAGCGAGAAGAACGACGACGCTCTTTTTTAAAATCAGCAATATCATCTTCATTCAAGCCAACTATTGGCTTGAGCTGTTCAAAAGTGCGGTCTAAATTTTCTACTTTTTCTGGCACGATATATAAGCCAAAAAAAGTCAGGTTTTCGGCTAACAATTTGCCATAACGATCGTAAATTAATCCCCGTGTTGGCGGCAACGGTAATAATTTGATACGGTTGCCATTAGAACGGGTCTGATAGGTATCATAATTGATAACTTGCAGATGATATAAATTGGTGAGCAAAATTGCAGACAGCCCAAGCACGCCTAAAAAAGAGACCAAAGCACGACGGATAAAGAGATTACGTTCCGCTTTTTTATCGCGGATCGGCTCCATTGTGGGCTGAGAAAGCAATTTCTTTAAATCCATTGATTACTCTCGATGATAAGGGTGATTGGTCGTAATTGACCAAGCGCGATACAAACTTTCAGCGACCACCACACGCACTAAGGGGTGAGGTAAAGTTAAAGGGGAAAGCGACCAGCTTTGCTCTGCGGCAGCTTTACATTCTGGCGATAACCCTTCTGGCCCGCCGATCAATAGGCATAAATCTCGTCCATCGTTTTTCCAGCCTTCTAGTTGTTGCGCCAGTTGTTCGGTTGTCCAAGGCTTGCCGGGAATGTCTAAAGTGACAATTTTATTGCGTCCACAAGCGGCGAGCATCGCTTTACCTTCTTGCTCTAAAATGCGTTTAATATCCGCATTTTTACCCCGTTTTCCTGCTGGGATCTCAATTAGCTCAAAAGGCATATCTTTCGGAAAACGGCGTTGATATTCCTCAAACCCTGTGGTTACCCAAGCCGGCATTTTTGTGCCTACCGCAATTAATTGGATTTTCATTTATCCCCAAAGTTTCTCTAATTGATACAGCTCACGGCTGTCTGCTTGCATAATATGAACCATCGCTTGTCCAAAATCGACCACCACCCAATCGGCAGTAGCCTTGCCCTCTTCACCAAAAGATTCAAACCCCGCTTGTTTACTCTCATCAATGAGTTTTTGCGCCAAAGCACTAATATGGCGACTTGAGGTTCCCGTGCAAATAATCATATTATCCGTTACACTTGATTTGCCTTGTACATCTAAATGCAAAATATCCACGGCTTTTAAATCATCTAATTTGTTAATTAAAAAATCTACTAATGTTGTCATACGCAATTTATATTGACTAAATTTGTTTGTTAAAAATCGGCAAATTCTATCACGAGATAAGGCAGAAATAATAGAAAAAATCACCGCACTTTATTTTGTTTATATACTGTTTATCAAAGTGCGGTGGTATTTTGACGATTTTTCTGAGATTAATAACGCTTTTTAAAACTGCGTTTATTATTTTGATAATGGTTTTGCCCAGTCCGTTTACGATAAGGTTTGGGTAAATCGCTGAGTAGTGCTTGTGGATCATATTGGCTCACAGGAATAGAATGGCCAATATATTCTTCGATGGCAGGTAAATTCATCGCATATTCCTCACAAGCAAAACTGATGGAAACCCCGCTTTCACCAGCCCGTCCCGTACGTCCAATACGATGCACGTAATCTTCACGATCATCTGGTAAATCATAGTTGAACACGTGCGTCACATCAGGAATATGCAAGCCACGAGCAGCAACATCAGTCGCCACTAAAATGTCTAATTTCCCTTCGGTAAATTGTTGCAATAAGGCAAGACGTTTTTTCTGAGCAACATCGCCCGTAAGCAAACCAACACGGTGTCCATCTGCGGCTAAATAGCCCCAAATTTCTTCACAACGATGTTTTGTATTGGCAAAAATAATGCAACGCTCAGGCCACTCTTCCTCCAATAAGGTCATCAATAGAGCCATTTTGTCTTGATTAGAAGGGTAAAAGAGCTCTTCTTTAATACGGTGTCCCGTTTTTTGTAAAGGTTCAACTTCAACATATTCAGGATCATTCATATCTTCAAACGCCAACTCACGCACTTTATAAGAAAGCGTGGCAGAAAAGAGCATTGTTAAGCGTTCAGCTGGCGGTGGGCATTTACGCAGTAAATAGCGAATATCCTTGATAAAACCAAGGTCAAACATTCGATCCGCTTCATCAAGTACCACCACTTCAATGTCATTTAAACGAATGATTCCTTGTTTGACATAATCAATCACACGCCCTGTTGTTCCGATTAAAATATCAATCCCTTGCTCAATGGCTTTTAGTTGCTTGTCATAGCCATCGCCACCATAAGCCAGCCCCATTTTTAGCCCTGTGGCTTGTGAAAGTGCCGCACCATCATTGCTAATTTGCACAGCAAGCTCACGGGTAGGGGCTAAAATTAATGCGCGTGGTTGTGTGGCGTTATGCTGGGAATTCACGCTTAATAAATGATGAAAAGTGGCGGTTAGAAACGCCATTGTTTTACCCGTTCCTGTTTGTGCTTGTCCCGCAACATCACGCCCTGCAAGGGTGATGGGTAAAGAAAGCGCTTGGATTGGTGTACAGTATTCAAACCCATTTTTTTCTAAACAATGACGTACCGTTGGGTTTAAGGGAAGATCAGCAAAACGTTGCTGAGTTAAATGATTATTTTGCATAAGTTATCTTAAGTGATAAAAAATTGTTGTAAGCATAGCACGAAGGGGAAAAATTCCCAAGATGCTTGTTTGGCGCGGCGGTTTAAATAAAAGAAAAACAAATCTTATCCTGATTAAAAATGTAGCATTTGCTGGCTGTTTTTTAGCATTTTTTATCTGATTTTGTAGCAAGATTAAATTACCTCTTTATGCTTATAGAAAGCGAATTATATAGAGTTTGATAACTATTTGGAGTTATTTTTATGTAGCAAAAATAACTCCAAATAGTTATTCTTGGGAAAAACATTGATCAAACGCAAAGAATGGCAAAATAGCGCTGAAAAATGAGAATGAATTTGTTATTTTTAAGCGTGAAAAGCTTTCTCTTAATTCATTATCATATTGTTTTAATGAGAAAAATTATCATTTTGTTATGTCAATTTTCATAACACCGCATTGATCAATGTAATGGAGTAATTATCGTGAACATTTTCAGAAAAACGTTAGCTTCTCTGGCAATGGCTGGATTGACTTTAGTGGTTGCGCAGTCTGCAATCGCAACAGATAACAGTGCTGCAGAAAAGCGTGCCGCAACACGTGAGGAATTAGCAAAACCCAACCCTGATTTGAAGATTGAGACAATCAGTGAAAAATTTGCAGAAAAATATCCGAAACAATACCAAGGTTGGGCTAATACGGCTGAATCTACGGAAATTGTTCCTGCCATTGAGGTTGACCCTAGAATGATTGTTATGTGGGGCGGTTATGCTTTTTCTAAAGAATATAACAAACCTCGTGGGCATTTTTATACCGTTACAGATGTGCGTAATATTTTACGTACAGGCGCACCTTTTGATGCAAATAGTGGGCCACAGCCAATGGCGTGCTGGACTTGTAAAGGGCCAGATGTGCCACGTTTAATTGCTGAATGGGGAGAAGAAGGTTATTTCAATGGAAAATGGGCGAAAGCAGGAAATGAGATTGTGAATCCAATTGGGTGTGCGGATTGCCACGATACGACTTCAAAAGAGTTTGCGGAAGGGAAACCAGCATTGCGTATTGCTCGCCCACACGTTTTACGTGCTTTAGATACCATAGGTAAAGATTTCGCTCATTTAGATAAAACGGATAAACGTGGGGCAATTTGTGCAAATTGCCACGTTGAATATTATTTTGATAAAAAAGTGGTGAATAATGTGGTGTTCCCTTGGATGAAAGGGGTGGATGTAGATAGTATGGAAAAATACTACGATAGCATTGAATTCTATGATTGGATCCATTCTATTTCTAAAGCGCCTATGCTAAAAGCACAGCACCCAGATTATGAAACTTGGTTACAAGGTACACACGGTAAAAATGGCGTAACCTGTGTGGATTGCCATATGCCAAAAGTCCAAGGAGCTGATGGTAAAGTTTACACTGACCACAAAATTGGCAATCCGCTTGATTCTTTTGAAAACACCTGTGCAAACTGCCACGATCAAAGTAAAGAAACCTTAACAAAAGTGGTGGCAGGTCATAAAAAAGATATCAAAGATGTAATGATTAAACTTGAAGACCAAATTGTGAAAGCGCACTTTGAAGCAAAAGCCGCTTGGGAAGCTGGTGCGACAGAAGAAGAAATGAAACCTGCATTGCAAGATATTCGTCACGCACAATGGCGTTGGGATTACTCAGCAGCAGGACACGGTGGGCATATTCACGCCCCAGATGTTATTTTAAAAACCATCGCAACAGGGTTAGATCAAATTGCTGATGCAAGAACTAAACTTGCCGTCATTTTAACCAAGCACGGAGTGAAACAACCGATCAATTATCCTGATATTTCAAATGCAGAGAATGCGTGGAAAGCAATGGGTATTGATATTGAAAAAGAGCGTGCGGCAAAAGATAAATTCCTCAAAGAAGTGATTCCTCAATGGAATAAAGAAGCACTGGATAAAGGCTTAATGGAAAAAGCACCTCCAGCAAAATAAGCGAAAAAGCAACCGCACTTTACGCGAGATCAAAGTGCGGTCTATTTTGAACCAAAATTTGAGGTAATAGGAAATGAATGCTGTATTAAAGAAAGTGGTTAAGCTCAGTGCCTTGCTTGCGATAACGATCTTTGCTTTACCCACTCAAGCTAATACTAAAAACGCTGAATTAAGTTATCAACCTACGTTAGAGAATCAGCGTAATCCCAATGAGTATTGTGCAAAATGTCATAAACTAGATGCTAATGATGAACAATCTGGTGGTGATTTACATTTTGGTAAATTTCACGGCACACACTTATCTAAAACCAATCCAAGCACAGGGAAACCGATTACTTGTGTGAGCTGCCACGGTAATATTTCTGAAAATCACCGTCGTGGTGTGAAAGACGTGATGCGTTTTGAAAGCGATATTTTCTCTGACAAACAACCGATGTACTCAGTGCAAGAACAAAATCAAGTGTGTTTCTCTTGCCATCGCCCTGAAAAATTACGCGAAAAACTTTGGGCGCACGATGTTCACGCAATGAAATTGCCTTGTGCCGCCTGCCATACCTTGCACCCAGAAAAAGATGCAATGAAAGGTATTGAGAAAAAACAACGTGTTAAACTTTGCGTGGATTGTCACGGAGAACAACAAAAACGCAAAGCCCTAAAAGATCTTGACCCGACTAGCAAACAAAAGGATAACAAATGACAACTTGCTCACGCCGTAATTTTGTTTCTGGTATGGGAGCTTTGATCCTAATGACAGGAACAACAATTAAGTCAGTCGCACAAGATAAGGCAGAAGAAAAGCCAATTCGTTATGCAATGTTACACGATGAAACGGCTTGCATTGGTTGTACCGCTTGTATGGATGCGTGTCGTGAAACTAACCAAGTGCCAGAAGGCGTTTCACGTTTAGAAATTATTCGTAGCGAACCTTATGGTGAATTCCCTGACGTGAAATATGAATTTTTCCGTCATTCTTGCCAGCATTGTAGCAATGCACCTTGTGTTGCAGTATGCCCAACAGGGGCGTCTTATATTGATGCGTCCACAGGTATTGTTGATGTCAATAAAGATCTCTGCGTTGGCTGCCAATACTGTATCGCGGTATGTCCGTATCGTGTTCGTTTTATTCACCCTGTGTATAAATCAGCAGATAAATGTAATTTCTGCCGTGATACGAATTTAGCCAAAGGCAAACAGCCTGCTTGTGTGGAGGCCTGTCCAACCAAAGCCTTAACCTTTGGTAATACAAACGATCCGCAAAGCGAGATTTCTTTAAAACTGAAAGAAAAACAAACCTATCGTACAAAGGTTGAATTAGGTACAGATCCAAATCTTTACCACGTTCCAGCTAGAGCAGGGGAGATCAGACGATGAACAGTCCATTTCATTTCCCATCTTTAGTATGGGACGGGCCGATTGCGATTTATCTCTTTTTATTAGGGATTTCCGCAGGGGCGACAATGCTTGCCGTATTGCTAAAACGTGCAGGATTGGCTGGGGAACATCCTGAAGAAAGTCATATCTTGAAGGTAAATGCGTTACTTGCACCAATAAGCATTACCATTGGCTTATTATTATTGATTTTCCACTTAACCAAACCTTGGACATTTTGGTACTTAATGTTCAATTATCACCACACATCAATTATGTCTGCTGGGGTGATGTTGTTCCAAGTCTATATGTTGTTCTTGGTCTTATGGTTAGCGATTATCTTTAAGTCCTTAGTGCTTAGCTTAGTGAAACGCTTTGTGCCGAAACTCACTAATCTTACGGAGAAAATCATCGATCTTGCAGCAAAATTCACCAATGGGATCGAGATTATTACCTTGTTGCTTAGCGTAGCATTAGGGGCATATACAGGGTTCTTACTTTCTGCATTAGTGAGTTATCCAATGCTAAATAATCCTGTATTACCAGTGCTATTCCTTGCATCAGGGACTTCATCAGGGATTGCTGCATTGATTTTCTTTACCATTTTATGCACCAAAGAAAACCCTCATTCTAAAGGCTTGGCATTCTTACACAAATTTGAGCAGCCCGTGGTACTCATTGAAGCCTTTTTACTTTTCGCCTTCTTCTTTGGATTATATTTAGGTGGTGGGCAAAAAACGGTGGCATTTCACACCGCACTTTCAGGGGGCTTCTGGGCGAACGTCTTCTGGATCGGCGTGGTCGGCATCGGGATTGTATTACCGCTTCTATTAAACGCCGTTGCAGGTGAAAAACTTAAGCACCAAAAGGGCTTTATGTTGATTGTCGCGGGGCTTGGCTTAATCGGGGTGCTTTGCTTGCGTTACTTTATTTTATACGCAGGACAAATGACCTTAGCATAAAAAGCCAATTAATCATTATCAGGCGAACCAAGGTGTTCGCCTTTGTTTTAATGTGATGTGGATTTTACGGTAATCCCTTATCCGAAAAATGAAAAGGAAAAATGAGGGAAAAATTAAAGTGCGGCGCATTTTTTACACTTTTTTACCACCGGTAGGATATAGAAAGTATTTAGATGATTTCACCACATCACGCAATGACATTACGGCATATTTTCTCTAAAATACAGGATAAATTAATCAGCTAATATGACGATGATCCCTGAACTTGCTTTTCTTGCTTTACTTTTTGCTCTTGTTTCCGCATTACTGTTGGCGATCGTGCCGCATATTGGGATTAAACAGGGGAATCCGCGCCTTATCACCTCTGCGTGGAATCTGAGTTATCTCTTTGGGATTTTTACTATCCTTTCTTTGCTCGGGCTTGCTTATTGTT
Organism: Avibacterium sp. 21-595; assembly: GCF_023611905.1. Taxonomy (NCBI): domain Bacteria; kingdom Pseudomonadati; phylum Pseudomonadota; class Gammaproteobacteria; order Pasteurellales; family Pasteurellaceae; genus Avibacterium; species Avibacterium sp. 21-595. The sequence continues at coordinate 693,447 of NZ_CP091455.1, forward strand.
TTACGGTTGATGATTTCTCACTACAATATGTTGCAGCCCATTCTAATTCCGCATTGCCGTTATTTTTCAAAATTGCCGCCACTTGGGGTGGACACGAAGGCTCAATGCTGTTTTGGCTTTTTTCTTTAGGCTTATGGACAATGGCGTTTGCCTTTTTTAGTCGCAACATTGATCCCATTATTGCGAGCCGAACCCTGTCTATTCTTGGTTTACTTTGTTTTGGTTTCGCACTCTTTATTGTTTTTTTCTCAAATCCCTTTGAGCGCCTGTTGCCTAGCCCATTGGAAGGGCGTGATCTTAATCCAATGTTGCAAGATGTGGGGCTGATTTTTCATCCTCCATTGCTTTATTTTGGCTATGTAGGTTTTGCGGTGAATTTTGCTCTTACCCTTGCCACCTTATTAAGTGGGCATTTTGATGCCGCAATTGCTCGCTGGACACGCCCTTGGGTGTTACTTTCTTGGTTCTTTTTGACTTTAGGGATAATGTTAGGGGCGTGGTGGGCATATTATGAACTTGGCTGGGGCGGTTGGTGGTTCTGGGATCCCGTAGAAAATGCCTCATTAATGCCGTGGTTACTCGGGCTAGGGCTATTGCATAGTTTATCGGTGAGCGAACAGCGTGGCATTTTCCATTATTGGACGATTTTATTCTCGCTTTTTGCTTTTGCATTTAGCTTATTAGGCACCTTTATTGTGCGTTCTGGTGTACTCACCTCTGTACACGCCTTTGCGATGGATAGTGAACGAGGAATGGCACTGTTAATGCTGTTTTTCTTACTGACAACCTGTTCACTGACCTTATTTGCGCTTAAAGTTAATGTGCGTCCAAGTGAAAATAGTGCGGTGCGTTTTTCTCTTTTTTCTAAAGAAAGCCTAATGCTTATTGCGAATATTTTACTGGCAGTGGCAACGGCAAGCGTATTTTTAGGCACGTTTTACCCTATGCTGTTTAGCACAATGGGGTGGGGATCGATCTCTGTTGGCGCACCTTATTTTAATACGATTTTCTTGCCCCTGATTGTGCTGGCTTTGCTGGCGATGATTATTGTAATGAGCGCATTTTGGAAAAAAATTCACCGCAGACTGTTGTCTCGTAATGTTTTACTGCTGATCCCCGCTTGTGGTCTTGCTTATATTATGATCGCATTCACCATTCAAAATGATGAAACGTTACATTTTCAATTTTTACCTTTTGCATTAATCAGTTTAGCGCTTTGGTTGCTAAGTGTTACCCTTTGGAGCGGGGGGCGAGCTTTGTCTTTAACCCATTGGGCAATGGTGATTGCGCATTGTGGGTTAGCACTCAGCGTGATTGGTGCAACAATGTCGAGCTATTTTGCCAGCGAAATTGGGGTACGCCTAGCACCGCAACAAAGCCAAATGCTCAATGGCTATGAATTTACGTACCTTGGTTTCCGTAATGAATTAGGGGCGAATTATACCAGTGAAGTGGCACAATTTGAGATTAAAAAAGCAGGCAAAAAAATCACCGCACTTTATCCCGAACGTCGTTATTATGATGTGCGGACAATGAATATGTCCGAAGTAGGATTATATTGGAGTTTGCTCGGCGATATTTATATCGTGATGGGCGATAAACTGGGCGCAGGTGAATTTTCTTTCCGTTTGCATTATAAGCCCTTTGTTCGCTGGTTATGGATTGGGGCAACATTAATGGCTTTTGGCGCATTATTAGCCGCCTTTGGTTTGAGAACAAGGAGAGCAAAAGATGAATAGAAAAGCACTTGTTTTTCTGCCTTTATTATTGATTATTGCACTATGTGGCTTGCTATTATTAGGACTGCAAAATGATCCGAAAAAAATTGCTTCTGCTTTAATTGGCAAACCCGTGCCTGAATTTTATCAACCTAACTTGTTCGATCCTGCAACCAACGTGAATAATCATTCCTTGCCGAGTGAGGTTTATTTGATTAATGTGTGGGGGAGTTGGTGTACTTATTGTAAGCAAGAACACGCTTTTTTGATGGATTTGCAAAAGCAAGGTGTGCCTATTGTGGGATTAAATTATCGCGATAAACGGCAAAATGCGTTATTAATGTTACGAGAAATGGGCAATCCTTTTCATCTTATTATTGATGATAGCAAAGGCTTGCTAGCAATGAAATTAGGTGTAGATGGCGCGCCAGAAACGTATTTCGTCGATGCGAACGGTATTATTCGTTATCGCTATTCAGGGCCATTGAATAAGCAAATTTGGCAGAAAGAATTTCAGCCTTTATGGCAAAAATTCGCACAAAATGCACCGCACTTATCTTTACAAGCGATGAGTCAAAAGGAAGGTAAAAAATGAAGAAATGGTGGTTTGCAATTATCACACTGGCTACAGTCCTTCCGCTGGCTCAGGCAGAAATGGTAGATACCTTTGAATTCTCTCAGCCCGAGGAACGCACAAGAGCTGTCGCACTGGCGAAATCCTTGCGTTGCCCACAATGTCAAAATCAAAACTTGGTGGAATCCAATTCCCCTATTGCTTATGATTTGCGTATTGAAGTTTATAAAATGGTGGAAGCAGGTAAGAGTAATGAGCAAATTATTGAAACGATGACAAATCGCTTTGGTGATTTTGTTCGTTATAATCCCCCCGTGAAATCTACTACCGCTTTACTATGGGGATTACCGTTCTTATTGTTACTGTTTGGCGCAGTGGCTATGTGGCGAATGTTGCGTGTCAAACAATCACAGCAAAGTGTCGCATTCAGTGCAGAGCAGCAGGACGCACTAAAGCATTTATTAGCAAAAACGGATAAATCAGAATGACTTTTTTTATCGGTGTTACCCTTTTATTATTGATTAGTCTTGGGCTTTGGTTGCCTTTAGGACGAAGGATAAATTGGCAGAAAAATTATCGCCAACAGCAAAATATTGCCCTTTATCAGCAACAAACAAAAGGTAAGCTTGATCCTGAATTGCTACAAGAATTTGCCCAACGGCTACTTGATGATGAAAAACAGCGTGAAAAACAACCGCACTTTGTTATTTCTTCCAAGACAAAAGCACGCCCTTATTTTGTGGGATTAAATTTATTATTGATTGGCTTGCCGATAGGCTATTATTTTTCCCTTGATCGCTTTTCTACTGAACTGGAATATCAACAGCAAGTGCAGGCTAAACAACCGTTTGTAGATCCCTTAACCGCCCCTTTTACGGAACAACCTACGGGACAAAAAAATGAATCTTATGTGGAAAAAATTCAGCAGCGCTTACGGCAAAACCCTAACAACAGTGAGGCTTGGATCGAATTAGGACAGGCTTATATGCAAAATAATGAATTTGATAATGCACTGCTGGCTTATTCTTATGCCGATCGTTTAACGGGCGGTAAACCGGCTATTTTAGGTTTAGCCGCGAATGTGTTGTATCAACAGGCAGGGCAAAAAATCACCCCACAAGTGCAGGCAATGCTTGATCAAGCCTTACAGCAAGATCCGAAAGAGGCATCAAGTTTATCGTTATTAGCGGGAGAAGCCTTTATGAAAACAGATTATGCCAATGCGATTGCACTTTGGCAACGTCTGTTGGATTCGGATAAATCGGGAATCGATCGCCGCACGATCATTCAACGTATGCAAATGGCAGAAATGCTACAAAACGCCAAAAATGGAGCAAAGTAAAGAATGACACAATGGGTTTCTGATACGCTAATTCTTGGCGCAGGTGCAGCAGGGCTATTTTGTGCTGGACAACTTGGTAAACAAGGTAAACAGGTAACAGTTCTTGATAGCGGTAAAAAAGCGGGGCGGAAAATTTTAATGTCAGGCGGTGGATTTTGTAATTTCACTAATTTAGAGGTTACGCCACAGCATTATCTTTCGCACAATCCACATTTTGTTAAATCTGCATTGGCTCGTTTTACTCAATGGGATTTTATCGCTTTAGTCGCAGAATACGGCATTGCTTATCACGAAAAAGAACTCGGGCAATTGTTTTGTGATGAAAGTTCACAACAGATTGTGGATTTGTTACTCGCAGAATGTAAGAAATATCAGGTTAATATTCAGCTACGCCAGCACATTGAGCAAGTTTCTAAGTCAGAAAAAGGCGGTTTTACTGTGCAAGCCAATGGGCAAACTTGGTATTGTAATCAGCTGGTCGTGGCAACGGGAGGGCTTTCAATGCCAGCCTTAGGTGCATCGCCATTAGGTTATCAAATTGCTGAACAGTTTGGATTGGCAGTGATCTCACCGCGTGCTTCCCTTGTACCGTTTCGTTGGCGAGAAACAGAACAATTTTACACCGCACTTGCCGGCGTTTCTTTGCCTGTTCGAGTCAGTGCAGAAAATGGGCAATCTTTTATTAACCAACTGTTGTTTACTCATCGTGGTATTTCGGGGCCGGCGATTTTACAAATTTCTAACTATTGGCAGCCCAATGAATGGGTGGAAGTTGATCTATTACCCAACCAATCTATTTGTGATTATTTACTTGAATTACGCCAAACTTCGCCTAAGTTGCAGTTAAAAACCGCATTATCACGTATTTTGCCAAATAAATTAGTAGAGCTTTGGCAAACCAGAGAGAGCATTCCAATAGAAACATTGGCGAATTTAACCAAAGGGCAGTTGGAACGGTTAGATAATGTTATTCATCACTGGCAAATTTTCCCTAATGGTACAGAAGGTTATCGCACGGCAGAGGTTACAATGGGTGGGGTAGATACGCACGAAATTTCATCAAAAACAATGGAAAGTACGAAAGTCAAAGGATTGTATTTTATCGGCGAAGTGCTAGATGTAACAGGCTGGCTTGGTGGCTATAACTTTCAATGGGCGTGGAGTTCAGCTTACGCTTGTGCCAGCCATATTGCCTGTTTATAAGCCCATTTCCCATTTTGATTGCCTGCAAAAAGAGATTTGATCCGAGTGAAAATCTCGTTAAAATGGCAGGCTAATTTCCCTTTTCATCTAATCAACGGCAACAATAACAAGGATTTTTTATGTCAGAACCGCGTTTCGTGCATTTGCGTGTGCATAGCGATTTTTCAATGATTAACGGTATTGCCAAAGTCAAACCGTTAGTCAAAGCCTGCGTGGAAAACGAAATGGTGGCAATGGCATTGACAGATTTCACCAATTTTTGTGGTTTAGTCCGTTTTTATGGAGAAGCATTATCTTCAGGCATAAAACCTATTGTGGGTGCAGATGTATTAGTGAAAAGTGATTTGCTTGGAGATGAACACTTTGAGCTGACGTTACTCGCCAAAAATAATACGGGCTATCATAATATTACCTTATTATTATCCAAAGCTTATGAACGTGGTTACACGGATTTACCTTATATCGATCAACAATGGCTAGTGGAACACCGCGAAGGCTTAATTATTCTCTCTGGCGGACGCAATGGCGATATCGGAAAAAAATTGTTGAAGAATAACCCTGCTGATATAGAAAGTGCGGTGCATTTTTATCAAGAATTTTTTCCCAATCATTTTTATTTAAGCCTTTGCCGTACAGGTCGCCCTGAAGAAGAGCGTTATATCCAAGCCGCCTTAAAATTGGCTGAAAAACATCATATCCCTCTTGTGGCAACCAATGATGTATGTTTTTTGTCTTCGCAAGATTTTGAGGCACACGAGATCCGCGTGGCAATTCACGATAGCTACACCTTAGATGACCCTAAACGTCCGAAATTATATAGCGATCAGCAATATTTCCGCACTGAGCAGGAAATGTGTGAATTATTTGCAGATATTCCCAGCGCTCTGGCAAATACCGTACAAATTGCTAAGCGTTGTAATGTAACCATTCGTTTGGGGGAATATTTTTTACCTAAATTTCCCACCGGGGATCTTAGTACAGAAGATTATTTGGTACAAAAATCCCGTGAAGGCTTGGAGGAGCGTCTCGCCTTTTTATTCCCCGATGAAAACGAACGGGCAGAAAAACGTAAAGAATATGACGAACGCTTGCAAGTTGAACTAGACGTGATTAACCAAATGGGTTTCCCAGGTTACTTCTTAATCGTGATGGAGTTTATCCAGTGGTCGAAAGATAACGATATTCCTGTTGGCCCAGGGCGTGGCTCTGGGGCAGGATCATTGGTGGCTTATGCGTTGAAAATTACTGATCTTGATCCCCTTGAATTTGATTTGCTGTTTGAGCGTTTTTTAAATCCAGAACGGGTATCAATGCCCGATTTTGACGTGGATTTCTGTATGGACGGGCGAGATCGCGTGATTGAACACGTGGCGGAAACCTATGGACGCGGTGCGGTGTCGCAGATTATCACCTTTGGTACAATGGCGGCCAAAGCGGTTATCCGTGATGTAGGACGGGTGCTGGGGCATCCTTACAGCTTTGTGGATCGCATTTCTAAATTAGTGCCGCCTGATCCGGGAATGACCTTAGCCAAAGCCTTTGAAGCAGAACCTCGTTTGCCTGAAATTTATGAAAGCGATGAAGAAGTTAAAGCATTAATTGATATGGCGCGCAAGCTCGAGGGGGTAACGCGTAACGCAGGGAAACACGCAGGGGGCGTGGTGATTTCGCCGGGGCTGATTACTGATTTTTCGCCCTTATATTGTGATAGCGAAGGCAAACACCCAGTTACCCATTTTGATAAAAATGATGTGGAATATGCCGGGCTGGTGAAGTTTGACTTCTTAGGATTGCGTACGCTGACCATTATTAAATGGGCATTGGATATGATTAATACGCGTCTGGCTAAAGAAGGCAAGCCGTTAGTGGATATTAATCGTATCCCACTTGATGATGCGCAATCTTTCCAAGTGTTACTCAATGCAGAAACTACCGCGGTATTCCAGCTAGAATCGCGTGGAATGAAGGATTTGATTAAGCGCCTGAAACCAGACTGTTTTGAAGATATTATTGCGTTGGTTGCATTGTTCCGTCCGGGGCCGTTGCAATCAGGAATGGTGGATAATTTTATTCGCCGTAAACACGGCGAAGAGGAAATTTCTTACCCTGATGCAGAATATCAGCACATTTCACTCAAACCGATTTTAGAGCCAACCTACGGTATCATTTTATATCAAGAACAAGTGATGCAAATTGCGCAGGTGCTGGCAGGTTACACCCTTGGTGGGGCAGATTTATTACGTCGGGCAATGGGGAAAAAGAAACCCGAAGAAATGGCAAAACAACGCTCTGTATTTGAAGAAGGGGCAATTAAAAACGGGATTGACGGTAACCTTGCAATGAAAATTTTCGATTTAGTAGAAAAATTTGCAGGTTACGGATTTAATAAATCGCACTCCGCAGCTTATGCCTTGGTTTCTTACCAAACATTATGGCTAAAAGCGCATTATCCCGCAGAATTTATGGCAGCCGTAATGACGTCTGAAATGGATAACACCGAAAAAATCGTTGGGCTATACGATGAATGTTTGCGTATGGGCTTAAAGGTTACCCCACCAGATATTAATACAGGAAAACATCATTTCAGCGTGAATGATAATGGGGAAATCGTCTATGGTATTGGGGCAATCAAAGGTGTGGGAGAAGGGCCGATTGAAGCCTTAATTGCTGCCCGTGAACAAGGTGGTATTTTCAAAGATTTATTTGATCTTTGTGCTAGAGTGGATTTAAAGAAAATCAACCGTCGCACCTTTGAAAGCCTCATAATGTCAGGGGCATTCGATAAATTAGGTCCACATCGTGCAGCGCTAGCAAAAAATTTAGAAGATGCCTTAAAAGCCTCAGATCAATATGCCAAAAATGAGGCGATAGGACAGGCGGATATGTTTGGCGTACTAACAGAAACGCCAGAAGAAGTAGAGCAGGCTTATGCGAAAACACCACGTTGGAGCGAAAAACAAATTTTAGATGGTGAACGAGAAACCCTTGGACTGTATTTAAGTAGTCACCCGATTAGTCCTTATTTAAAGGAAATTGCCCATTACAGCTCGACAAGATTAAAAGATCTTGTACCAAATTATCGAGGACAAATCAGCACCACTTGTGGCTTGGTCGTGAGTTCTCGGGTAGCGATAACAAAAAAAGGCAACCGCTTAGGCATTGCTACCTTAGATGATCGTTCGGGGCGTTTAGATCTGACATTATTTGGCGAAAGCCTAGAGCGTTTTGGTGAAAAATTACAAAAAGACACCATTGTGATTGCGTCAGGGCAGGTCAGTTTTGATGATTTCTCGCAAGGCTTAAAAATGTCTGTACGGGAATTGATGACCCTTGATGAAGCAAGAAGCCGTTACGCCAAAAGCCTTGCGATTTGCTTGACTCAAGAACAGCTTTCACCGCAATTTATTAAGCAGTTTAAAGAGATTCTTAGCCCATATAGTGGAGGGGCACTGCCAATTCATATTTACTATCAAAGCCCAGAAGGACGTGCATTGGTGAAATTAGGTGTGCAATGGTCTGTGAACCCCAGTGATGAACTGATTAATACGCTAGTGGAAATGCTAGGAGAAAGTGCGGTGGAAATTGAGTTTAAATAATCGAAAAATAAAATAAGGCGGAATAAACCGCCTTATTTTTTAGTTGTAAATTTTAGGTGCAAACCACTTTAATTGCCAATCCTCCTTGAGAGGTTTCACGGTACTTGGCGTTCATATCTTTGCCCGTTTCATACATCGTTTCGATGACTTTATCTAAACTTACACGCGGGTTAGACGTTCGTTGCAATGCCATTCGACTAGCATTAATGGCTTTAACGGAAGCTATCGCATTACGTTCAATGCAAGGTACTTGCACTTGTCCCCCCACAGGATCGCAAGTCAGCCCTAGATTATGTTCCATTGCAATTTCAGCCGCCATACAGACTTGCTCTGGACTTCCACCAAGAATTTCTGTTAAACCTGCCGCAGCCATTGAGCAAGCCACCCCCACTTCACCTTGACAGCCCACTTCAGCCCCTGAAATGGAGGCATTCATTTTGTAAAGCGAGCCGATCATTCCACAAGCCAGCAAATAGCGTTCGACAATTTCATCGCGAATCGACGAAATAAACTTTTCATAATAAGACAACACGGCTGGCACAATCCCACAAGCTCCATTAGTTGGCGCAGTAACCACACGCCCGCCAGCCGCATTTTCTTCGTTTACCGCCAAGGCGTACATATTAACCCAATCGATCACTTTCATCGGATCATTGGAAAGTCCATTATTGGCTTGTAATAAACGATGTAACGTTGCAGCACGGCGAACCACTTTGAGCGGGCCGGGCAATAACCCTTCGGTCACTAAACCGTGTTCGATACATTCTTTCATCGTTTGCCAGACGCGTTTTAGGTGTAGTTGGGTTGCCTCTTTGCCGTGTAGGGCGATTTCATTTTGTAACATCACACTCGACAAGGCCAAGCCATTTTCTTTGCAATGATGCAAAATATCTGCTGCACTTTGATAAGGGAAAGGGACATTGATGTCGCTTTCTTCTTGCTGATTGAAATGGGCTTCATCAACAATAAAACCACCGCCAATAGAATAATAGGTTTGCTGATAAAGCAAGTTATCATTTTCATAGGCTGATAGCGTCATTCCATTTTCGTGCAATGGCAGAAAGGTTTGATGAAAGACCATATCGCTTTCATAATCAAACTTCGCCACTTGCTGCCCTTTTGCCAATGGTAAAAGCGCGGTGTTTTTTACTTCAGAAATAAATTTAGGGATTAAATCAATATCCACATCGTGCGGTAAATAGCCTGCTAATCCCATAATAATGGCAATATCAGTATTATGCCCACGTCCTGTCATTGAAAGAGAGCCATAGACATCGACTTTAACCTGAGTGGTACGGGCAAGTAACTGTTTTGTCACTAAATCATCGACAAATTGCTTACCAGCTTTCATTGGGCCAACGGTATGGGAACTAGAAGGCCCAATACCGATTTTAAACATATCAAAAACACTAATCATTGTTTTCTCGAACTTTTCTGGCAGGGCATTTCGCCCTGCTTAGGGTAATTATTATCAAAAGGTGGGCTATTCTATCTTAATTAATAAAATAATCCATACACGACGGCTGAGATTGCGATTATTCCCATAATCGTCACGAAAACATTACTAGCATAGCCCCGATAACGTGCCATCGCCGGCACTTTACGAATCGCATACATTGGCATTAAAAAGAGAATAGCGGCGATAATTGGTCCGCCAATAGATTCAATTAAGCCAAGAATGCTTGGATTGATAATTGCCACCGCCCATAGCGTCAATAAAAAGAAAAGTGCGGTGAAAAAATTCAATTTTTTTCGATTTGTAATGCCTTGTTTGCCTGAGAATTTCAGATACAGCCCCTGAATGCCTTCTCTCGCTCCTAAATAATGACCAAAGAAAGAGCTAGTAATAGCAAGGAATGCCACTAAAGGTCCAAAGTAAGAAATATAAGGGTTATCAAACTTATTGGCTAAAAAGGAAAGAATACTGATATTTTGTGCTTTCGCTTGGACTAAATCTTCAGGAGTCAGGGTTAGCACACAGCTAAAGACGAAAAACATAACAAAAAATAACAGCAGGGTTGAGGTGTTTTTTAATGCTCGGCTTGCGTGGTGTTCGGTCAGCTCTGGCGATTGGTATTCCCGTTGTTGCGATTGCGAAAAGCAAGAAATGGCCGGGGAATGATTAAAAGAAAACACTAATACAGGAATGGTGATCCAAAGCGTGCCAATGAAGCTGGCTGCATCGGGCATTTGGTGCAGCATTGCGGTATTCCATTGAGGAATTAAATAAATGGAAAGAGAAAATAAAATAAATACAAGGGGATACACCAACAACTCGGTCATTTTTAACATTATTTTTTCGCTCATCAGCATCACTGAAATCAGGCTGGCAATCAACACGAAAGAAAGTAGGATTCGGTTTGGCGCGTTTAATCCTAACTGATTGATTATAAAGGATTCTACTGTATTAGTAATGCCATTGCCATAAATCAATAAAATAGGGAAAATCGCGAAAAAGTAAAGTAATGTGATGATTTTCCCCGCGCCCTGCCCAAAATGCTCTTCCACCACTTCGGTAATATCGCTCCCCGGTTGGGAAGATGACAACACAAAACGAGATAACGCGCGGTGTGAAAAATAAGTCATCGGCCCAACTAATAGCATAATCACAATTAACGGCCAAAATCCGCCCATTCCTGCATTAATGGGCAAAAACAGTACGCCAGCTCCCACTGCCGTACCGAATAAATTTAATGTCCAAAGTAAATCGAATTTATTTGTTATGGTTGTTTTTAGCATTGCCGAACTCCGTTATATAAACTTGGATTAGCGTATGATGAATACCTAATCTAACCAGCGCAGATGATATAGCGATTGCGGATATGAAACAGGATAAAAGGTGTGATTTGTGATAATGATCGATTTTTTCTTGAATAATTGGTTAGAAAATAGAGAAATGTTTACGTCTTTTTAACATTTTATCTTTTTATACTTTCGATTTCGCACTGTTTTATTTCGACAAAAAACAAAATTGAGTATTTTATCTTTATTGATAATGGGTTACCAAAAATTAAAGCAGTTTCGTTTTATGGAATAATCCGAACAATAACAGAAAAAGGTTGGACATAGTTAAATCAAAAAGCACTTTTAATGGCACAATAAAAGTGCTTCTAACGAGAGTGTGATCAGGCGGCTTTCGCATTGCCTAATGTGCCATCATCAATGGCTTCCCTTGGGGTGCCAAGGACTTCGTAAACTTTATCGCCATCTTTGAAAAACACAAAACCACCGTGTTCCATTTTTGTCCAAGTCTCATTTTTAGTCAGCGGAAAGGTAGTAATAATGGTAACTTTATCTTTTTCTGTGGTATGTTGGCGAAAGTCGATCACCCCGTCATCATCAATACGTTGTGCTGTACCAAAAGGCGCTTTACGGGTGAGGTAATGCAAATTGGTAGAGCAGTGAGCAATCATCCATTCGCCGTTTGAAAGAATGAAATTAAATGTGCCGCCTTGTGCCAATTCTTTACTAATTTCTTGAATTACTTGGAAAATCTGTTCTTCGGTGGGCTTTTTGCGAAAGCGATTTTTTAACTGTTCAGCCATATAACAGAAGGCGGCTTCTGAATCTGTTGAGCCAATAGGTTGGCAGAAATTTTCTGACATATCAGGTAATTGGGTCAGATTACCGTTGTGTGCAAATACCCAGTTTTCGCCCCAAATTTCACGAATAAATGGGTGTGTATTTTCAATCGTTACCGCCCCTTGCGTGGCTTTACGGATGTGTGCAATGACGTTGAACGATTTGATGTGGTATTGTTTTACACAATCTGCAATGGGGGAACTATGCCCTGCTTGGTTATCGCGAAAAATGCGAACGCCCTTGCCTTCAAAAAAGGCAATACCAAAACCATCTGAATGGCTATCGGTAAGCCCTGCGCGACGGCGAAACCCTTCAAAAGAAAACACAATATCCGTTGGGGTATTGCAATTCATTCCTAATAGCTGACACATAACTAAACCTTAAACGACTTTTTATCTTATAAATTTGATTTAACAAAAAAACGAACAAAAATTCAACCGCACTTTTAGATCAAAGGCGCATATCACATAACTTAGCGTTATTTCTTTATTGCACCACCATTAAGCCTAAGCAACCTTTATCCGCTGCGAGCAAATCCGTTGCACCAAAGGTGAAAGGATGACTGTTAGAAGAAGGGTGTTGAAAGCGAACTAAAATCTGCATTTGACCTTCAATCCACAGGCTATCTTTCCAAGCGAGATCGCTTTCTGCAACGGGCTTATCATTGATACGTTCAAGGATAAATTTTGCCCCTTGAATTTTAAACCCAGTAGGTTCGTTGGCGGTGAGAATCCAGCGCTCAGTGCTGTTTAATTCAGCATTTACATCAATCCGTCTTGGATCAAAACGTTGTTGATTGATCATTCCATTATTGGCATCAAGCTGGAAATGGCGCTCACGATGAATTTTCGCCTTTAATGCTTGTAGTGCATCAGTATTAAACTGTATTGTATGATTTTGTGCAAACGCACTGCTTAAACCTTGTGGGCGTAGCTCAACAACGGTGTTATCCAGCAATTCTTCATTACTGCCGAAAAAGCCCATTAGTTTACTGAAAAAATTCCGTTTTTTTCCTGCGATTAAGGTGGCATTTTCCCCTTCGTTTAGATTGACAAGTATTTCTGCGCGTTCACTCGGTGCAAGAAACAGCACCTTAGTTGTTTTCGCTTGTGGTAAAAAGCCTTGATCGAGGGCGATAAGTTGGAAATCGCGTTCATCATCAAAGCGTAATTCATAGCGACGGGAAAGGGAGGCGTTAAGTAAACGTAACCGCACAACACCACGCGGTACGGCTAAATAGGGGGCTTCTTGCCCATTTACCAATAAACGATTACCGAAAAAGTGCGGTCGATTTTGTTGGAATAATTGCACACCTTCATCATTTAATTGCATATCTTGCAAAATTAAAGGAATATCGTTTACGCCATATTTTTGTGGCAAGCTGGATTTACGACTTTCGTTATCTTCAATAATGCACAGTCCGAGCAGCCCACGATAAGTTTGATAAGCCGAATGCCCGAGGGTACAAGCACTATACCAGCAGGTGCAGGCAGCTTGGGTGATGGGAAGAATTGGCGACCAGCTTTGTCCTTGCGTAAAAGGATGCGTAACACCACCGAGTGATTCAGCGCTTACTTGTAGCCCTTGAATGGCTAAGGCAACCATTTGTGTTAAGTTATTACGATAATTCAGCTTGGCGAAATCCCCTTGGCGCATTTTGAGTGTTGGGCCTAAATAATTACCGTTAAATCCCCAAACTTCGCTGGTTTTTCCCCGTTCTAATTGCGCTTGTGCGCTGTTCATTTCTAAAAAAACAGGTTTACCACGACGTGTTTCCATTAGTGGTGGAACGCGCAAAGGTTGGCGTTCGGCAGCCCATAATGGCGCAGGAATAGCAGAAAATGCCCCCGCTGTGAGGGCTGTTTTGAAAAATTGACGGCGCGAAAAATGATTCATCTTATTTTGTTGGGCTTGGTTGAGCAGCAATTTCTGCATCAAGTTCATTGATTCGTTGTTGCATTAGTGAATGGCAATAGCTCGCCAATTCACGCACATTATCTTTGCTATAAGCGGAGGTATCCACAGGGGGTAGCATTTCGCAGATCACCTTGCCATTATGCCAGCGATTAAGATTGATTTTATTTTGTGTGGTAGAACAAACCACAGGGACAATCGGCACGCCAGCGGCAATCGCAGCGTGAAATGCCCCTGTTTTAAACGGCAGTAAACCACGCCCACGGCTGCGTGTACCTTCAGGGAACATCCAAATAGAAAGATTATCGCGGTTAATGCGTTCAGCCAGTTGAGTCATTGTATTGTGCGCTTTGGAACGATTATCGCGATCTAAAAAAATGTTGCCCGATGCCCAATATAAAATGCCGAAAAAAGGGATCCAAATCAGGCTTTTTTTCCCTACGCTCACGGTGCGTGGCATCACCATATAAGAAATGGTGACCATATCGTAGTTATTTTGGTGATTGCCAATATAAATGCAAGGCCCAATATTTTTTGCCTTTGCAGGGAAACGATGTTCCACTTGCAAACCGAAAAGCGGATATAAACGCCCAAACCAGCGAGCGATATCTCCTACATTGCTTGGATTTCTGAAACGAATAAGAGAATAGATTGTGCCAAGTAAACAAATCAAAATACAGCAGAACACAATCACAATAATGCGAAGAAGTTTTAGCATAACGACATACCCTGAAAAAAATTTGCACAAGTATAGCGAAAATCCGTAAATATTTGTATCAATCCGCTAAAAAAATGCTAGGCTATCAAACAATTTCATTCTTTAAAAAGACATTCAAAATGGCAACGACCTATTTTATTGCTGATTTACATTTAAGCGAAAATCGTCCAGATTTAACCGCCCTTTTTGTGGATTTTATGCAAAATCAAGCCCAAGATGCTGAAAGTTTGTATATTTTAGGCGATCTTTTTGATTTTTGGATTGGTGACGATGAACATTCTCCGTTGATCGATTTAGTGACACTGCAAATTCGCACCTTAACGGAAAAAGGCGTGAAATGCTATTTTATGCACGGCAATCGCGATTTCCTCATCGGCGAAAAATTTGCCCAATCTTGCGGCTTAACCCTGTTACCCACCTATCAGGTGATTGATTTGTATGGCACTCCCACATTGCTTTGCCACGGCGATACACTCTGTATTGATGATATGGCTTACCAACGCTATCGTAAAAAAGTGCATCAAAAATGGCGTCAATGGCTTTTTTTACATCTTCCTTTAAAAGTGCGGTTAAAAATTGCTGAGAAAATTCGTGCCAAAAGCAAACAGGATAAGCAGCATAAATCCTCTCAAATTATGGACGTAAATGCCGATTTTGTGTTGCAAACAATGCAACAATTTAATGTGCCACAGCTTATTCACGGGCATACCCATCGGCAAAATTGGCACAAAATTCCACCGCACTTTGAACGCATTGTTCTCGGTGATTGGGGGGCAACGTCGTCGGTGTTAGCGGTGTCAGCGAAAACAATGACATTTATTAACCATTCGTTAAATCAACAGGTTAGCGTTGAGCAGGAATGATCACCGCAGGATCATCTGGCGCAGTGATATTTTCAATTTTTTCTTTTAAGCCATAATCTGGCTGTGGTGTCTCATCAAAAAGATCCATATTGGCGTCAATATTCGCATTGCGAATGCCGATCCAATTGGCTAATCCCTCCGTAAAGTTCAAGCCAGACTTTGCCACGTTTTTCTCGTGGCGTTGCTGATCATCACTGGAAATTTTAAACAGTGGAATATCGTAATGGCGTTTACTTTTACCATTGCTATTATGAATGGCAATATAGTTGTCGCTGATTTGATGAGCTAAACCGTGATCAGCAAAGTAAATCATCGAAAAAGTGCGGTGGTTTTTTTGCTGATTTTCTACCAGAAGTTGATAAATTTTGCTGAGTATTTCATCGGTTTTTTTGATCGAACTAATATAGCAGTTTACTTCTTGATATTTTTTATCAATTTTTGTGTCGTCAAAAATCTTTTTATAATCAGCCACGCGTTCGCAAGCTAAAGGGTGTGAGCCATATAGATGGATAACGATAAATCGTTTGTTTTCGCTAGGTTTTTGCAGTAGCTGGTCAAATTTTGCGATTAATTTAAAATCACTCACATCACTGCTAAGAGAATCACCTGATTTTAAAAAGAGTTTTTCATCACTTTTATTGGCAATCGCAGAAATGGGCGTGTCGTATTGCCCCAAATAGCCTTGATTAGAAAGCCAGTAGGTTTTGAGACCTGCTGACTTAATTAAGTCAATGAAATTTAAGCGGTAATTACCTTCCCACGTTTTTTTGTTAGGTTTTGTAAACATTAGTTTTAACGAAGCGATAGTATTGGTTCCCCCTGCAGTTAAGCCATTAATTAATGTGCCTTTGGCCGTGGAAAGAAAAGGCGTATTAGCAATAGGATAACCATAAGCGTGGTGATAATCTTTTCTTGCACTTTCGCCGATAACTAAAATGTAGTCATCATAATGGGAACGGCTATCCAGTTGGCTTTCTCCCCATTCACCTGGCACATTAAAGCGATTAAGCAAACGCAGTTCTTCGATCACTTTTTCCCCGGCTAAATAGCTTTCTTGCAGAGGTTGGAAAGGAATTTGTCCCCAAAATGCATTGATAAAAATGAGTGCCAATAGCCCTTTATTTTTATAAAAAGCCACGTGGAATTTTTGACTTAACTTGCGATAAAGCAAGGCTCCGCCAAGAATAACAAGGGGATAACCATAGTGACGTAGAGGAATTTGGGCGAAAAATTCTTTGCCTTCTTGTAAGTCGGTGGCAAAAACAGAGGCAATATACTGATAAGAAGGCGCACCAAAATTCACCCCAATAGGGGCATAGCAGGCATAAATGAATAAAATAGGGAGCGCAATAAAATAAAAGTATTTTTGAGAGCTAGAAAAAATAATAATGAAAGACATAAAAAGGGCAATTTGTTGCCAGTTTGGCTGTGGAAAATAACCCGAACCTTGTAATGCCAACAGGCTGATTACATAAAGTAGCGCAAAACATACCGCACTTGCGAGTAAGGATGAAAGATGAAATGTTCCTTTTTTGTTCTTTTCTGTCATAACATTATTCCTTATTTTTGACTTCCTCTCATTTTACTTAATTTTTTTCGAGGGTTCTATGCGATTTTTTTTCTAAGCTATTTTCAGGGTAAAGATGTTGCTCTATAATATGCAGAATTTTGTACCCAACTTTTGTGAGGAAAAAATGAGCAAACCCGTATATAAAAGAATCCTGCTTAAATTAAGCGGTGAAGCTTTACAAGGTGAGGAAGGTTTTGGAATTGATCCTTCAATTTTAGACAGAATGGCGCTCGAAATTAAAGAATTACTAGAAATGGGCGTAGAAGTCGGGGTTGTGTTAGGGGGCGGAAATTTATTCCGTGGTGCGAAACTGGCGAAAGCAGGAATGAACCGTGTGGTCGGCGATCATATGGGAATGCTTGCCACCGTAATGAACGGCTTAGCAATGCGTGATGCCTTACACCGTGCTGATGTCAATGCAAAATTGATGTCCGCCTTCCAACTCAATGGTATTTGTGATACTTATAACTGGTCTGAAGCAATTAAAATGCTACGGGAAGG
The DNA here is from genome assembly GCF_023611905.1 of Avibacterium sp. 21-595. Taxonomy (NCBI): domain Bacteria; kingdom Pseudomonadati; phylum Pseudomonadota; class Gammaproteobacteria; order Pasteurellales; family Pasteurellaceae; genus Avibacterium; species Avibacterium sp. 21-595. The sequence goes on from NZ_CP091455.1 coordinate 711,028, forward strand.
ACGCGTGGTCATTTTTTCGGCAGGAACAGGTAGCCCATTTTTTACTACCGATTCAGCCGCTTGCTTGCGCGGTATTGAAATTGAAGCCGATGTTGTACTCAAAGCCACAAAAGTGGACGGCGTGTATGATTGCGATCCTGCCAAAAATCCAGAAGCAGTGATGTATGAAAAACTCACTTATGCTGATGTGATTGACAAAGAATTGCAAGTGATGGACTTAGCCGCCTTTACGTTAGCACGAGATCACGGAATGCCAATTCGTGTGTTTAATATGAGCAAACCGGGGGCATTACGCAATGTTATTTTAGGTGAGCGTGAAGGGACGCTTATTTGTAACTAATTGATTAAACTTAAATAAAAGGAATATTTGTGATTAACGAAATTAAACAAGATACGCAAACGCGTATGGAAAAAAGCCTTGAAACATTCAAACATCATATTGCGAAAGTCAGAACAGGACGCGCACAGCCTAGCTTACTTGATGGTATTCAAGTGGAATACTATGGCGCATTAACGCCATTACGTCAGTTAGCTAATGTTGTCGCTGAAGATGCACGCACACTTGCAGTAACTGTGTTTGATCGTAGTTTAATCGGGGCAGTAGAAAAAGCCATCTTAACCTCTGATTTAGGTTTAAACCCATCATCAGCAGGCACAACCATTCGCGTTCCACTTCCACCATTAACGGAAGAACGCCGTCGTGATTTAATCAAAATCGTAAAAGCGGAGGCCGAGCAAGGCAAAGTTGCTGTACGTAATGTACGCCGTGATGCTAACGATCAAATCAAAGCGTTGTTGAAGGAAAAAGAAATCAGCGAAGATGAAGAACGCAAAGCACAAGATGAAATCCAAAAAATCACCGATCTTTATGTGAAAAAAGTGGATGAAGTGTTAGCGGACAAAGAGAAAGAATTATTAGATTTCTAATCATTTGAAATAATGAAGCAATAAAGGGCGAGCCAAAGGTTCGCCCTCTTTTTTCTTGCTGAACGGCTGGCTTTTGAGTATATTCACCACAATTTTAGCAAACTTACTTCTTTTTATAGTGCGGTCAAAAATTTATGCAAAAACAACAAAAACTCGTCATTCTTGGTTCAACCGGCTCAATCGGCACTAGCACCCTTTCTGTAATAGCACATAATCCAGAAAAATATCAAGCGTTCGCTTTAGTAGGGGGGCGTAATGTGCAGTTAATGCTTGAGCAATGCGTTAAATTTCACCCGACTTTTGCCGCATTAGATGATGAAAGTGCGGCGAAAAATTTGAAAGAAAAATTGACCGCACTTGGTATGAAAACGCAAGTGTTAAGCGGACAACAAGCTATTTGTGAATTAGCATCACACCCTGAGGCTGATCAAGTGATGGCTGCCATTGTTGGTGCAGCCGGCTTGCTACCAACCCTTGCAGCGGTGCAAGCGGGTAAACGGGTGTTGCTAGCCAACAAGGAAAGCTTGGTGACTTGTGGGCAACTCTTTATTGATGAAGTGAAGAAAAGCCACGCACAGCTTCTGCCAGTGGACAGTGAACACAATGCGATTTTCCAATCTTTACCGCCTCAAGCACAAGAAAAAATCGGTTTTTGTCCGCTACAAGAATTAGGCATTAGTAAAATTGTCTTAACGGGATCGGGCGGGCCTTTCCGCTATACGGATCTTACTGAATTTGAACACATCACACCAGAACAAGCTGTGGCACACCCCAATTGGTCAATGGGCAAAAAGATTTCGGTCGATTCAGCTACAATGATGAACAAAGGCTTAGAATATATTGAGGCTCGTTGGTTATTTAATGCGACAGCTGATGAAATGGAAGTGATTATTCACCCTCAATCCATTATTCATTCTATGGTGCGTTATATTGATGGCTCGGTCATTGCGCAGATGGGTAACCCTGATATGCGTACGCCAATTGCTGAAACAATGGCTTATCCACAGCGTACCTTTGCGGGGGTTGCGCCATTGGATTTTTATCAGCTTAATGGGCTGACTTTCTTACAACCAGATTATCAGCGTTACCCTTGTTTAAAACTCGCCATAGATGCTTTCGCAGCAGGGCAGTATGCAACAACAGCGATGAACGCGGCGAACGAAATTTCTGTCGAGGCGTTTTTAAACCGTCAAATTAAATTTACCGACATTGCCTTTGTGAATCAGCAGGTTGTAGAAAACATCACGCCGCAACAGATTCAATCCATTGATGATGTGTTAGAGGTGGATAAAAAAGCACGTGGGTTGGCGTGGAAAATCATTCAATCAAAATAACATTTTGTTTTTATTATAAATAACTCAGAGCGGGCGAAAGTTCGCTTTGATTTTTTACATATAATTCTGTGCGTTTTCATAGTAAGTAAGATCATATTATGATATATTCAGCCATTAATTTTGTAACTAGAAAATCCTTGATGAATGACAGAGATTGATTCAAATAATATTCCTCAACACGTTGCGATTATTATGGATGGCAATGGTCGTTGGGCAAAACAGCAAGGAAAAATGCGTATTTTCGGGCATAAAAATGGTGTCGCGGCAGTGCGCCAAGCGGTTTCCTATGCACTAAAAATTGGTGTGAATGTTCTCACACTTTATGCCTTTAGCAGTGAAAATTGGTCTCGTCCCGAAAGTGAAGTGAGTGCATTAATGACATTATTTATGCAAGCACTTGATTTAGAAGTGAAAAAATTGCATAAAAATAATATTCGGTTAAAAATTATCGGCGATAAATCGCGTTTTAATGCAAAATTACAGCAAAAAATCGAAAACGCAGAAAAATTAACCGAAAATAACACCGCACTTACCTTAAATATTGCGGCAAATTACGGGGGCTATTGGGATATTGTGCAGGCTACAAAACAGCTTGCCAGCTTAGTGAAAAATCAGCAGATGACCGTTGATGAGATCACCGCAGAACGTTTTCAGCAATATTTGGTTACCCAAAATCAGCCAATGGTTGATTTGCTCATTCGGACAAGTGGGGAGCAACGTGTGAGTAATTTTTTGCTATGGCAGATTGCTTATGCAGAATTTTATTTTTCCGATGTGTTATGGCCAGATTTTAACGAACAAGAATTTAATCAAGCTATTTTAGCTTATCAACAACGAAATCGCCGTTTTGGTGGAGCAGAACAAGAGGACTAAACTGTGCTTAAACAACGTGTCATTTCCGCAATAATTTTAATTGCTATTGTCTGTGCTGCGTTATTTTTATTTTCTCCTTTTTATTTTGCCTTAGCGTTAGGTGCCGTGGTGGGCTTAGGCATTTGGGAATGGACACAATTTGCCCAGGTTAAAAATAAATTTTGGCGTGTTGTCGTGGCTGGATTAGCAAGTGCGGTGCTTTTTTTATGGATTTTAAGCGAAGCCAATTATCTCAATGCTGGGCGTGTGTTTGAACATTATGCCGAACCGATTTTATTAAGTGCCGTGATTTGGTGGATTATCGCCCTTGGTCTGGTAGTGAATTATCCCAATTCAGCGAAATTTTGGGCAAAATCCGTGGTGTTGCAAGGAGTTTTCGCCATTGTAACTTTAGTGCCTTTTATTGTTGGTGTGTTAAAACTGCGTTTAGATAGTTACGTTGCTAATCCCTATCACGGCTTAATGTTGCTCTTTTATGTCTTTATTCTTGTATGGGCAGCTGATTCAGGGGCGTATTTTGCCGGCCGCCAATTTGGAAAGCATAAACTTGCAGCAAAAGTTTCCCCGGGTAAAACTTGGCAAGGGGTATTTGGTGGTTTACTCACGGCTGGCGTGTTAGCAGCCATTTTTATGCAAGTTGCTCCGCAAGATCTATTCAATGTGCCAACAGTGCCTTTCATCCTGTTATCCGTTGCGACAGTGGCGATTTCTGTACTCGGTGATTTGACGGAAAGTATGTTTAAGCGTGAAAGCGGTATTAAAGACAGCAGTCAGTTAATTCCCGGACACGGTGGGATTTTAGATCGTATTGATAGCTTAACTGCTACTGTTCCATTCTTTGCCTATTTCTATTTTTATGTCTTATAGGAAACAGATATGTCTTTTTTGTGGTCGCTAGGTTCATTTTTGGTTGCCATTTGTGTACTGGTTTTTGTACACGAATACGGACACTTTTGGGCTGCGAGAAAGTGCGGTATAAAAGTTGAGCGTTTTTCTATCGGTTTCGGTAAGGTATTGTGGTCATTTCTTGATAAAAAAGGGACAGCCTTTTCTATTTCACTGATTCCTTTAGGTGGCTATGTGAAAATGCTTGATGAGCGTAACGAAGCGGTACCAGAAGAATTAAAATCACAAGCCTTTAATAATAAATCTGTTGCACAACGTGCCTTTGTCATTGCAGCAGGGCCTATTGCGAATTTTATTTTTGCTATATTGGCGTATTGGTTGGTGTATTCCATTGGTATTCCTAGTGTGAAACCTGTTATCGCAGAGGTTCGACCTCAATCTATTGCGGCACAAGCACAGATCCAACCAGATTCACAAATTATCGCCATTGATGGCACAGCAACGCCAGATTGGGAAACCATTAATATGGTACTTGCCACCAAAATGGGCAATCCAAATGTAGAAATCACGCTTTCTCCTTTTGCATCTAACGTGAAGCAACAGCGTACCTTAGACTTAACAAATTGGCGTTTTGATCCCGAAAAAGAAAGTGCTTTTGGCGCATTAGGTATGATTCCTGTGCGAACTAAAGTGGAAATGACCTTGTCTAAAGTGGCAGCAGATTCTCCTGCACAAAAAGCAGGTTTGCTTGTTGGTGATAAACTTTATACCAATACCGGTGAACCAATGAATTGGCAAGATTTTATTCAAGATGTGCAAAAGGGGCTGCCTTTCACGTTGCGCATTGAGCGGGCGGGGGAAATGCTGTATAAAACCTTAACGCCGATACTAAACGAAAAAGGGAAATGGTTTGTTGGCGTCTCGCCAACCATTAAACCATTAGATGAAAAATATCGCACCGAATTAAAATATGGTCTTTTTGACGCGTTACAAAAAGGCATAGAAAAAACGAAAGATTTAATGCTACTGACTGTAAAAGTGATCGGTAAATTAATTACTGGCGATCTTTCTTTAAATAATTTAAGTGGGCCTATTTCTATTGCAAAGGGGGCGGGTGTCTCTTCTGAAATTGGCTTCGTTTATTATTTAAGTTTTATGGCATTAATTAGTGTGAATTTAGGTATTATGAATTTGTTCCCATTACCGGTATTAGATGGGGGACATTTAGTTTTTCTTGCCGCCGAGGCGATAAAAGGCAAACCACTTTCACAAAAAGTGCAAGATGCGGCTTATAAAATTGGCGCAATATGCTTATTAGCTTTAACAGCATTTGCTTTGTTTAACGATTTCTTACGTTTATAACTCTTTCTTTTACAAGGATAAAAGTAACAATGAAAAAACTTTTAATCGCAAGTTTATTATTGGGTTCAACCACGGTGATGGCTGCACCTTTTATTGTGCAAGATATTCGTGTTGATGGCGTTCAGGCTGGCACGGAAGGCAAAATTCTTGCGAATTTACCCGTTAGAGTTGGGCAACGGGCGACAGATAAAGATATTGCTAATGTAGTAAGAACTTTGTTCTTACAGGGATATGAGGGGGTTAAAGCGGCTCGAGAAGGCAATACCCTAGTGATTTCTGTACAGCAACGCCCAATTATTGCCGATGTTATTCTTGACGGGAATAGCTCAATTCCAAGTGAAGCCTTGAAAGATAACCTAGACGCGAATGGCTTTGCGGTTGGCGATGTGTTGAACCTTGATAAATTAGAGGCTTTTCGCCAAAGTTTATTAGATCATTACCGTAGCGTAGGGCGTTATAACGCAAAAGTGGAAACCATCGTTACGTCATTGCCAAATAATCGTGCGGAAGTCAAAATCCAAATTAAAGAAAATGATGTCGCACTATTGAAAGGGGTTACCTTTGAAGGAAATCACGCGTTTAGTTCAAGCAAGTTGCAAGAACAAATGGAATTACAACCTGATGCGTGGTGGAAGCTTTTCGGCAATAAATTCGATTCCGTACAGTTTGGTAAAGATCTAGATACATTACGCGAGTTTTACCTTGATCACGGCTATGCCAAAATGCAAATCACTAAAACAGATGTACAGTTAAATGATGCACAGACTGAGGCAAAAGTTTCTATTGATGTTAATGAAGGTGAGAAATATACCGTTAAGAGCGCGCGTATTGTGGGTAATGTTGCGGGAATGGGCGAGGAGCTTTCCGGATTATTAAAACAAATTCGGGTGGGGGAAACCTTCCGTCGTAGTGATGTGGTTGCGGTAGAAAATGCCATTAAAACGACCTTAGGTGAGCAGGGATACGCAAACCCTCAAGTGAATGTTAGCCCAGCGTTTGACGATCAACATCACACTATTGCATTGACTTATGTGGTTGATGCGGGGCGTCGTTATTCTGTGCGTCAAATTCGTTTTGAAGGCAATAACGTCAGTGCAGATAGCACATTACGCCAAGAAATGCGTCAGCAAGAAGGAACTTGGTTATCCTCTCAATTAGTTGAACTAGGTAAAGTGCGGTTAGAACGTACAGGATTTTTTGAGACTGTAGAATCGCGTACTGAGAATGTGCCAAACACGGACGATGAACTTGATGTGATCTATAAAGTGAAAGAACGTAATACCGGTAGCATTAACTTTGGTATTGGTTATGGTACAGAAAGTGGCTTAAGCTATCAGGCAAGTATTAAACAAGATAACTTTTTGGGAATGGGATCTTCAATCAGTTTAGGTGGTTCGCGTAATGATTACAGTACCAGTGTGAATTTAGGCTATACAGAACCTTATTTCACAAAAGACGGCGTAAGTCTTGGTGGGAATGTATTCTTTGAAAAATACGATAACTCAAAAAACGACACTTCAGCCTCTTATAGCCGTACAACTTACGGGGTGAACGGTACGCTTGGTTTCCCAGTCAACGAGAATAACTCATACTATGTTGGGTTAGGCTATGTTTACAACAAATTAAAAGATGTACGCCCTGAATATAACCGTAACCTCTATCGTGAATCAATGAATGTGAGTGATTGGACATTTAAATCTCACGATTTCGAGCTTTCTATGGGCTGGAACTATAACAATCTGAACCGGGGCTATTTCCCAACGTCAGGAATGCGCGCCTCGATCGGCGGAAAAGTGACTATTCCAGGTTCAGATAATAAATATTACAAACTGTCTGCAGATGTCCAAGGTTTCTATCCGTTAGATCGTGATCATAGCTGGGTCATTTCAGCAAAAGCTTCCGCAGCTTACGCGAATGGTTTTGGTGGAAAACGTTTACCGTTCTATCAAACTTACAGTGCAGGTGGTATGGGAAGTTTGCGTGGTTTTGCTTATGGTGCAGTAGGCCCACAAGCTATTTACCAACACAAAGATTGTGCAACAGCAGATAAATATTGTAAGAAAGGGGTAAATGGCGACATTGTCGGTGGTAATGCAATGGTCACCGCAAGTGCGGAATTAATTGTGCCAACTCCATTTGTGGCGGACAAAAATCAACGTTCAGTAAGAACTTCGCTTTTTGTTGATGCGGCAAGTGTATGGAATACAAAATGGAAAACAGACGGAAAAGCACGTTTCACCAATTTACCGGATTACGGCGATCCGAGCCGTGTTCGCTCCTCAGCGGGTGTCGCTTTCCAATGGCAATCACCGATTGGACCTCTGGTGTTCTCTTATGCCAAACCAATCAAAAAATATAAAGGTGATGAAATTGAACAATTCCAATTTAGTATCGGTGGTACATTCTAATTGGAACTTCTTTCATTCTTATTAGTCTAAGTGAAAGCTTGGAAAGCTAATGGGAGCTTGCTCCCATTGGTATTGAATTTAAAAATTAATTTATTTTAAGGAAACTCAAAAATGAAAAAAGCTGTAAAATTAACCGCACTTTCTTTAGCGTTAGCATTAGGTTCATCCATTGCAATGGCGGAAGATAATATTGCCTTTGTAAATGTCGATTATTTATTTGCACATCATCCAGCACGTCAAGTTGAATTTAAAAAATTAGATGAGCAATTCAAAGCACCATCTGAAAAATTACAAGTTGAAGATAAAGCACTGCAAGATAAAAAAGCAGCATTTGAAAAAGAAATTGATGGTAAAGTGAAAGCATTAGATAAAGATGCACCAAAATTACGTCAAGCTGATATTAAAAAGCGTCAGGATGAAATTGCAAAATTAGCGCAAAAACGTGATGAAGAGTTTAAAAAATTAGTACAACAGCACCAAGAAAATATTGCTAAATTCCGTCAGGAAACACAAAAAGCAGAAATGGAAGTTGAACGTAAATTATTAACTGACATTCAAACTGCGACGACAACGGTGGCAAAAGCAAAAAACTACAGCGCCGTGCTTGATGAAAAAGTGGCAGTGTATGCAGCTGATGGCAAAAATATCACCGAAGAAGTATTAAAAGCAATTCCAGCTCCAGCACAGGCTAAATAATGCAAAAGTCTTATTCTCTTAAAGAATTAGCACAACAAATTGGCGCTACCATTCGTGGTAACGCCAATGTGCTTATTGATAGTATTGCTCCTCTTGACAAAGCACAGTCAAATCAACTCACCTTTATTTCAAATATTAAATTCCGTGATTTGCTTGCCCAATCCCACGCAGGGGTTTTAGTCGTGAGTGAAAATGATGTGGAGTTTTGTTCGCCTGAAAGCAATCTGCTTATTGTCAATGATCCTTATGTTGCTTATGCTGTGTTAGCGCAATATATGGATTCTACCCCTAAAGCCGCCACAGGTATTGCTGAAAGTGCGGTGATTTCATCCTCGGCAAAATTAGGTGCAAATGTTTCCATTGGCGCTAATGCGGTGATTGAAGATGAAGTTGAATTAGGTGATAACGTGGTTATCGGTGCGGGTTGCTTTATTGGCAAGGGCGCAAAAATTGGTGCAAACACCCAACTTTGGGCAAATGTAAACATCTATCACCAAGTACAAATTGGCGAACATTGCTTAATTCAATCTGGTGCAGTTATTGGCAGTGATGGCTTTGGCTATGCAAATGATAAAGGTCGCTGGATCAAGATCCCACAAACTGGCACAGTGATTATTGGTAACCACGTTGAAATTGGTGCTTGTACCTGTATTGACCGCGGCGCATTAGATGCCACGGTAATTGAAGATAATGTGATTATTGATAACCTTTGTCAAATTGCCCATAACGTACATATCGGCACTGGCACAGCGGTAGCAGGCGGTGTGATTATGGCGGGCAGCCTGAAAGTGGGACGCTATTGTCTCATTGGTGGCGCAAGTGTAATCAATGGTCATATGGAAATTGCAGACAAAGTTACCGTTACAGGAATGGGAATGGTAATGCGCCCAATTACCGAACCTGGTGTTTATTCTTCCGGCATTCCGTTACAGCCAAATAAAGAATGGCGAAAAACCGCTGCATTAACCTTAGACATTGATAAAATGAATAAGCGTCTAAAAGCGCTAGAAAAAAAGCTGAATAATGCTTAACTCATCTTTCAAACGTGCCACTTTATGTGGTGCGTTTTGTATTAAACGGTGAAATATCGTATAATCTGCGCCAATTTTATTTTCTATTATTTTTAAATTAAAAAGGTACGATTGTGATAACAGAACAAACCGCAAAAGTCATTGAAGCAAAAGAAATTATGACCTTACTTCCACACCGCTATCCCTTTTTATTAGTGGATCGTGTGACTGATTTTGAAGAAGGGAAATGGTTAAAAGCGATTAAAAACATCAGCGTTAATGAACCTTGTTTTACAGGGCATTTCCCGGGAGAACCCATTTTACCCGGCGTGTTAATTTTAGAAGCATTGGCACAGTCAATGGGCATTTTAGCGTTTAAAACTCACGAATTACAAGGTGGAGAATTGTTCTATTTCGCAGGTATTGATGATGCACGTTTTAAACGTCCAGTTTTACCGGGTGATCAAATGGAACTTTATGTTGAAGTGATCAAAGAACGCCGTGGTATTACGGCATTTACTGGTATCGCAACAGTAAATGGTGAAGTGGCTTGTGAAGCAAAATTAATGTGCGCTCGCAGATAACAAAATCAAGAAATTAAGAGGTCAATATGATCCATCCAAGTGCAAAAATTCACCCTTCAGCCATTATTGAGGAAGGTGCTAAAATTGGCGAAAACGTCGTCATTGGCCCATTTTGTATTATTGGTTCTGACGTTGAAATTGGCAGAGGCACAGTACTACATTCACATATTGTTGTGAATGGCGTCACCCAGATTGGTGAAGAGAATGAAATTTTCCAGTTTGCGAGTATTGGTGAGAAAAACCAAGATCTAAAATACCAAAATGAGCCAACCAAAACCATTATTGGTAACCGTAACCGCATCCGTGAAAGTGTTACTATTCATCGTGGCACAGTACAAGGTGGGGGCGTAACCCGTGTTGGTGATGATAACTTATTTATGATCAACGCCCATATTGCACACGATTGTAAAATCAAAAATCGTTGTATTCTTGCTAATAATGCTACCCTTGCAGGACACGTGGAACTAGATGATTTCGTGATTGTCGGTGGAATGTCAGCCATTCACCAATTTGTCATCATTGGCGCACACGTTATGCTTGGCGGTGGTTCAATGGTGAGCCAAGATGTTCCCCCTTATGTGATGGCACAAGGCAACCACGCACAGCCCTTTGGTGTGAATATTGAAGGCTTGAAACGCCGTGGCTTTGATAAGCCGACATTACACGCCATTCGTAATGTGTATAAATTGATTTATCGCAGTGGAAAAACCTTAGAAGAAGTGATGCCAGAAATTGAGCATTACGCCAAAACGGAAAGTGCGATTAGCTTTTTCCTTGATTTCTTCAAGCGTTCAACCCGTGGCATTATTCGCTAATTAAACGAACGATACCACCTATAAAAAGGTTAAAATTTTTTACCGCACTTTACTTATTGCCTAAGGTTTGCAATATAAAGTGCGGTTGTTTTTTATGAGAAAAGTATTAATGGAACAAGCAAAAGCATTTCCGACCATTGGCATTGTAGCAGGCGAAGTCTCTGGTGATATTTTGGGGGCAGGGTTAATACGCAGTTTGAAAATCCGTTATCCTAACGCACGTTTTATCGGCATTGCTGGCAAACAAATGTTGGCAGAAGGTTGTGAAACCTTAGTGGATATGGAAGAAATTGCTGTAATGGGCTTAGCCGAAGTAGTGAAACATTTACCACGCTTGCTGAAAATTCGCCGTCAGGTTATCAACAAAATGTTGCAAGAAAAACCCGATGTATTTATCGGCATTGATGCCCCTGACTTCAATCTTGACATTGAACTCAAACTCAAAGAACAAGGTATCAAAACCATTCATTATGTCAGCCCATCAGTATGGGCGTGGCGACAAAACCGCATTCACAAAATTGCACAAGCGACCAACCTTGTTCTCGCCTTCTTGCCTTTTGAAAAAGCCTTTTATGACCGCTTCAATGTACCTTGCCGTTTTATCGGACACACAATGGCAGATGCCATCGCCTTAAAACCCGATCGTCTTGAGGCTTGTCAAATGCTTAATATAGACCCACGGCAACGTTATCTGGCCATCCTTGTTGGCAGTCGTGGCACGGAAGTGGAATTTCTTGCCGAACCTTTCTTACAAACGGCATTATTGCTGAAAGAACAGTATCCAGACGTACAATTTCTTGTTCCTTTAGTGAATGAAAAACGTCGCCAGCAATTTGAACAAATTAAGGCGAAAGTTGCCCCTGATTTAGAAATGAGATTACTTGATGGGCAAGCCCGTCAAGCAATGATCGCAGCACAAGCTACCTTATTAGCGTCAGGAACGGCAGCATTGGAGTGTATGCTATGTAAATCACCTATGGTCGTAGGCTACAAAATGAAGCCAATGACGTATATGCTAGCAAAACGTTTAGTGAAAACCCCTTATATTTCTTTACCTAACTTGTTAGCCAATGAAATGCTTGTACCAGAAATGATCCAGCAAGATTGCACGGCGGAAAAGCTGGTGGAAAAGCTAATCCCTTATTTTTCTACAGAAGAAAGTGCGGTACAAAATCGCCACAGTTTAGTGCAACATTTTATTGATCTACATAAAATCATCCAATGCGATGCGGACAAACAAGCCGCTGATGCGGTGATTGAATTATTGCAGGAGAATAAATAATGAGCGAATTTGTCTATCCTGATTACGAACTTATCGCAGGTGTCGATGAAGTGGGGCGTGGACCTTTAGTTGGCGCAGTGGTAACGGCTGCGGTGATTTTAGATCCTAATAATCCCATTGAAGGCTTAACCGACAGCAAGAAACTCTCACATAAAAAACGTCTTGCCTTAGCGGAAGAAATTAAACAAAAAGCCAAAGCGTGGGCGCTAGGGCGGGCAGAACCAGAAGAAATTGATGAACTTAATATTTTGCACGCCACGATGTTGGCAATGCAACGTGCGGTAAATCAGCTTAATATTACACCGCACTTTGTATTAGTGGACGGCAACCGTATTCCCTCATTACCAATGCCCGCTCAAGCGGTGGTAAAAGGTGATAGTCTCGTGGCAGAAATCAGTGCGGCTTCCATTCTTGCCAAAGTTGCCCGTGATTTAGAAATGGAGGAACTGGATAAACGTTATCCTCAATATGCCTTTGCACAACATAAAGGCTATCCAACAAAATTGCACTTAGAAAAACTCGCAGAACACGGCGTTTTATCCGAACACCGCCGAAGTTTTGCACCAGTAAGAAAACTTATTACAGAATAAAAAGTTCGGTAGTTTTCAAAAAATAAAAAAATACTACCGCACTTTAAATTCCATTTAATACAAAATAGATTATGAACCATCGGACAATCCCCTTGTAAATTGCCCGAATGGAAATAAAATTTTTAGAAAAGTAACGCCTGAACACGGCATAGCAAGTATGGGCTTACTTTTTGTTAAGAAAATTTTATTGGAATGAGGAAAAGCAATTTAGCAGGGGACGCTTTTCTTTGCTTACTTTCTTTTGCGGAAAGAAGAGAAAGTAAATCGCTCAACGCGCGAAACACGTTATATCAACAAAGAAAAACACAATCAGCCAAATAACTAAATATGATCAAAAAAACATTTATAAAAAACCTTAACCACGGAGATCTTGATGCCCACAATTACTAATATGCCACTTGCTAGCGTTGTGATCTTTCTCGCAATTGCTGTACTCTTGTTTATCCACAATAAAATCCGTATGGACGTCATTGCCCTATTGGTGATGCTCGCTTTTTGCTTAAGCGGTATTTTAACGGTGCAAGAAGTATTTGCAGGGTTTAGCGATCCGAATATTATTTTGATTGCATTACTTTTTATTGTTGGTGAAGCATTAGTCAGAACAGGCGTGGCGTATCAAGTCAGCGAGTGGTTGATGAAAGCGGCCAAAAATAGTGAAACTCGTGTGTTGATCTTAGTAATGTTAGCGGTAACTGGGTTAGGATCTTTTATGAGTTCCGTTGGTATTGTGGCGATTTTTATTCCTGTGGTGTTGGTGATTTGTCAGCAAATGAATATTTCCCCAAAACGTCTTATGATGCCTCTCAGTATGGCAGGGCTAATTAGTGGAATGATGACCTTAATTGCCACTGCCCCTAACTTGGTGATTAATGCCGAATTAATAAACTTAACCCACCAACGCTTTAATTTTTTCTCTTTTACACCGATTGGCATCGTGATTTTATTATTAGGCATTGCCTATATGCTTGTTGCGCGTCATTGGTTAGGGACCTCTGAACAGGATGAAGAGGAAGGAGGAAGCCGCCATTCTATTCAAGATTTAATTAATGATTATCAACTGCATAACCGCACAAAACGTTTTGTCGTGAAAACAGGCTCGGATTTTATTGGGCAACCGTTGGAATCTTTACACTTACGTTCTAATTATGCATTAAATGTGCTAGCCATCGAGCGTTGGAAACGTTTTCGCCCAAGATTTCTTGCGGATTCATTAGGTAAAATTGAAATTCGTGAAAAAGATATTTTACTGATTGATTGCGCCGATCCTGCGTTAGATATCAATGAATTCTGCCAACAACATCAGTTAGAAGCCACAGAACTTCGCCCTTACTATTTTGAACAACAAGCAAAATTTATGGGAATGGTGGAAATTACCCCTATTCCAGATGGTGATTATCTAGGCAAAACAGTCGCCGATGTGGGTTTTCGTTCCCGTTTTGGTTTAAATGTGGTTGGCATTAAACGGAATAATGAGATTTTGACGGGAAGTTTGATCGAACAGCCATTAAAGATCGGAGATTTGCTGTTGGTGGTAGGATCGTGGAAATTGATCCACGCGATGCGTAATAAAACGAAAAGTTTTTTTGTCTTGGATTACCCCGCAGAAATTGAGCGTGCAGCGCCCGCACAAAGCCAAGCACCCTATGCCATTTTATCCATTGTAACGATGGTAGCATTAATGGTAACAGGGCTTGTACCGAATGTGGTCGCGGCATTAATTGCTTGTTTAATGTTAGCGAAGTTCCGTTGCGTTGATGCGAAAAGTGCTTATGCTTCTATTCATTGGTCGAGCTTAATTTTAATTGTTGGAATGATGCCATTTTCTACCGCACTGCAAAAAACAGGTGGGATAAATTTAATCGTGGAGTTTATGATTAATACCGTAGGCGGAATGGGGAAACATTGGATTTTAATCAGCTTGTTTACGCTTACCGCCGTGATTGGCCTATTTATTTCCAATACGGCGACAGCCATTCTTATGGCGCCTATTGCGATTACTATGGCACAGCATTTACAGCTTTCACCATTACCTTTTGCAATGACGGTGGCGATTGCTTCTTCTGCTGCGTTTATGACCCCTATTTCTTCCCCCGTCAATACGATGGTATTAGGGGCGGCGAAGTATAAGTTTGGTGATTTCGTAAAAATTGGTGTACCCTTTACGTTGTTGATTATGCTGACAAGTGTATTTTTAATTCCGTTGTTATTTCCATTTTAAGAAGGAGAAATGATGAGTATTTATGATTTAAAGCCTCGATTTCAAAATTTATTGCGACCAAGTGTGATTAAATTGGAACAAAAAGGCGTCACAGCAAATCAAGTTACCCTATTGGCTTGTGCTATTTCAATAATTTTAGGTCTATTTTTGACCGCACTTTCAACCGTAAATTGGTTATTCATTTTGCTTCCGATTTGGCTTTTTATTCGTATGGCATTTAATGCAATTGATGGAATGTTAGCCAGAGAATTTCAGCAAAAATCTCGTTTGGGTGGGTATTTGAATGAAATTACGGATGTGATTTCCGATGCCGCATTATATTTACCCTTTGCTTTTATTTCTCCTTTTGATCCTTTTGTGATTGGAATCATTATTTGGCTTGCCGCACTCACGGAATTTTGTGGGGTATTGGGGCAGATACATGGTAAAACACGCCGTTATGATGGACCTCTAGGCAAAAGTGATCGCGCATTCTTATTTGGTGGATTAGGTTTGATTTATACTTTTATGCCAACATTACCAAGTTGGTTGTATGGTATTGCTTGGCTTGTCGTTATCGGATTAATTTTAACCTGTGTGAAACGTGTAAAAGCGGGGCTTAATGAGGGTGCAAAATCAACACAAGATGATGAAAAGGAAAGTGCGGTGCAATTTCCGACAGAAAATAACGAAGTAGAAACACAGGAGAACAATAATGTTAGCTAAATTGATTGATTTTCTGTTATGCCGTTTAACCTCATTTCTTACCGGAGTACGTCCGGCAAAGAATATTCCCCTGCAATCTGTGGGTAAACCTCGATTGTATTATGCAAACCATAACAGCCACGGCGATTTTATTTTATTTTGGGTTTCTTTGCCTTATGAAGTCAGAAAAAACACCCGTCCAGTTGCGGGAGCTGATTATTGGCAAAAAGGGAGCATTCGTTCTTTTCTGGCGAAAAAAGTATTCAATATGCTCTTGATCGAACGCAATGGCAATGATCCTAAAGCAGTAACAGAGCAAATAAGCCAAGCATTAAAAAAGGATTCGCTGATTATCTTTCCTGAGGGAACGAGAAAAACAGATGATGATATGCTTATTCAGCCTTTTAAAAGCGGGCTATATTATTTGGCTAAAGATAACCCTGATGTAGATTTCATCCCTGTTTGGATAAGTAATACACATAATTTATTACCTAAAGGGTTTATTGTTCCAGTACCATTATTGTGCGATCTTTATTTAGGTGATCCTATCCATATTCAGCCAGAAGAAGATAAAACACACTTTTTAGCCCGTGCTGAGCAAGCATTAGTTAATTTAAACCCAAAATATCAAGGAGCATAAAATGGAAATGTGGCATTTATTCTGGGGACTTATAGGCACCTTGCTTATTGCTTCTGCAATTGGTTATAGTTTGAAGTGGAAAGTGGGGTTTTCTACCCCCCATACAGTCATTGATAACCTTAATCATCGTATTAATGCCTGGTGGGTAATGATTTTAATTATTTTTGCTGCCGCTTATTTAGGATTTTACGCCGTTTTACTGCTCTTCTTCCTTATCTCATTTACCGCATTACGTGAATTTTTATCCCTTATTGATATTCGGCGTGGTGATCATTTTGCGTTAGTTGCTTGTTTTTATCTGATTTTACCATTGCAATATTATTTCATTGCCATAGACTGGTTTAGTATGTTTACTATTTTTATTCCCGTGTATGGATTTCTATTTTTACCGATTTTATCTGCTTTATTAGGTGATCCATCAAAATTTCTAGACCGCTCAAGTAAAGTGCAATGGGCCGTTATGATTGCTATATTCTGTATTTCTCACATACCCGCCATATTAACCTTGAATATTGAAGGCTTTGAAGGAAAAAGTTTATTGTTAATGATTTTCTTAATTCTTATTGTGCAAGCCAGCGATGTATTACAATATATATGGGGAAAATTATGTGGTAAACATAAAATCGCCCCCACGTTATCACCTTCTAAAACAGTTGAAGGCTTTGTGGGGGGGGTATTTAGTGCCTCAATTTTAGGTGGCTTACTGGCTTGGCTCACCCCATTTACCGTAGTACAAGCGGTATTGATTAGTTTCATTATTTGTCTAATGGGATTTTTAGGTGGATTAGTGATGTCGGCAATGAAACGCAGTATGGGCGTGAAGGACTGGGGAAATATGATTAGTGGACACGGCGGAATGTTGGATCGTATGGATAGCCTTTGTTTTGCAGCCCCTGTCTTTTTCCATATTGTGAGATATTATTGGATTTAATAAAAGAAAAAAGAGGAAAAAATGACCGCACTTTTAAAAATTGGTTTAGTCTCCGTCTCTGATCGAGCATCGCAAGGGGTTTATACGGATCAAGGTATTCCTGAATTAAAGAAATGGCTAGAGCAAGCATTGGTTGAGCCTTTTGAGGTGGAAACCCGTTTAATTCCTGATGAACAGCCTATTATTGAACAGACATTATGTGAATTAGTGGATAAGCATCATTGTCATCTTGTATTAACCACAGGGGGAACCGGCCCTGCTAAACGTGATGTTACCCCTGATGCCACACTGGCAATAGCCGATCGTGAAATGCCGGGATTCGGTGAACAAATGCGCCAAGTGAGCTTGCATTTTGTCCCGACCGCGATTTTATCGCGACAAGTTGGCGTAATTCGTAAAAATAGTTTAATTTTAAACTTACCGGGACAACCGAAAGCCATCAAAGAAACCCTTGAGGGAGTGAAAGATGAGCAAGGTAATGTATTAGTGAAAGGCATTTTTTCCGCAGTGCCATATTGTTTACAATTAATTGATGGTATTTATATTGAGACAAAACCTGAAATTATTACCAGTTTTAGACCTAAATCCGCACGACGCGAAAAATAATATTAAGTGAGGTAACTTATGAAAAAAATTGAAGCAATTATCAAACCATTTAAACTCGATGATGTCCGTGAAGCCTTATCAGATATTGGCATTACAGGAATGACAGTAACAGAAGTACGTGGTTTTGGACGACAAAAAGGGCATACCGAGCTTTATCGAGGTGCGGAATATATGGTGGATTTTCTGCCAAAAGTAAAAATGGAAATGGTCATTTCTGATGACGTGGTGGAGCAGTGTATTCAGGCGATTATGGAAACCGCACAAACAGGCAAAATTGGTGATGGTAAAATTTTTGTCTATGACGTAGAGCGCGTAATCCGAATTCGCACGGGTGAGGAAAACGAGGAAGCCGTATAATGGATAAGCGTTTGCCGATCAGCCAATTATTAATGGCATTGTCTGCCTTGGTAGTCATTCTGGCTGGGGTGAAATTGGCAGGGGAAATTGTTGTCCCATTTTTACTTTCCTTATTTATCGCCATTATTTGCTCACCTGTGGTGAAGTTTATGACCAAACGTAAACTACCACATTGGTTGGCGCTAAGTTTACTGTTTTTAATGATTTTGACGGTATTTTTCTTTCTTGTTAGCTTAATTAATAGTACAGCGAGAGAATTTACCCAATCGATCCCACAATACCGCTTATTACTTTCACAACGACTCAACGATCTTGCGGCAATCACGCAAGGTTTACATTTACCCGTGAGAGATTTACAGCAACAAATTATGGATCATTTTGATCCCGCAATGATAATGAACTTTGCCAGCGGATTTTTGCTGAGTTTCTCAGGCGTAGTGACCAACGTATTTGTGCTATTTTTAGTGGTACTGTTTATGTTGTTAGAAGCCCCCACGGCTAAACATAAATTTGCGGTGGCATTTAGCAAACCTAACCAAGTGGCACAATACGAAGGTTATATTGATCGCATTTTGCAAGGCGTAATGGATTATCTTGGCGTGAAAACCTTTACCAGCTTTTTAACGGGCTTAAGCGTATTTATTTTGCTGAAAATTTTTGGCGTGCAATATGCCATTTTGTGGGCAACACTCAGCTTTCTACTTAATTATGTGCCAAATATTGGCTCAATTATTGCAGCCATTCCCATTATTGTACAAGCGTTATTACTCAATGGCTTTTTCACGGGAATTGGCGTTACCATTGGGGTTATCAGCCTAAATATGATCATCGGCAATGTGCTTGAACCAAGAATGATGGGGAAAACTCTCGGGCTTTCTACCCTTGTCGTGTTTCTCTCCCTTTTATTCTGGGGCTGGTTGCTGGGCTCAGTGGGAATGTTCCTTTCTGTTCCCCTCACAATGGTACTAAAAATCGCCCTCGAAGCCAGCCCAGATACGGTGAAGTATGCTGCGTTACTTGGGGAAACGAAGTAATTCAACTAAATATTTTATAGGTTATCAATATGAATGATGCTAAGAAAGTTTTTGATGAAGGATTAAATTTTTATAAAAATAAAAATTTAGAAGCTGCAATAAAGGCTTGGTCAAGTATCACTCGTGAAGATGATAAGAAAGTTTATGCAGTGAGTCGTTTTAATTTAGGTTCTTTATATAAAGAAACTAATAAAAAAGATGAAGCAATAAAGGCTTGGTCAAGTATCACTCGTGAAGATGATAAGAAAGTTTATGCAATGAGTCGTTTTAATTTAGGTGATTTATATGAAGAAACTAATAAAAAAGATGAAGCAATAAAGGCTTGGTCAAGTATCACTCGTGAAGATGATAAGGAAGCTTATGCGAAGAGCCGTTTTAATTTAGGTAATTTATATAAAAATAATAATGAGGATAAAAAAGCGATAGCGACTTGGTCAAGTATAAATCTTGACGATGATAATCGAATTTATACCAAAAGTCAGTTTTTTCTTGGGAAACTGTATCAAGAAAATAAGGAAGATAAAGAAGCAAAAGAATGTTATAAAAATGTAATTAAACTTGGGAATAGTGCGTTTATTTATCAAGCTAATATACTTTTAAGAGTTCTAGAAATAAGTTCTAGTAATAATCAAGAGGAACTTAAAGACTTATTTGAAAAAATAGATTCGATACTTCAAAATTTGTTTGTATATCCAAATAGTGGGTTAGCAGATTGTTCAGAAGTTGCTCATTATACTCGTGCTTCGACAGCACTTCTTTTATTGGAAAGAGATAAGGAAAAAGTTAGTTATTTTCGATTAAATTCAATTAGAGGAGTAAATGATCCAAAAGAAGGAATGGTACTATATGAATATTTAAATTTAGATAATCTTAGTGGGCAGCGAGAGTTTATTTCTTTTATTAGCTGTTTTACTTTTAATCATGATAGCCTTAATCAGTTTAGGCTTTATGGTAAAGAAAATAATAGAGAAGCATCAGGCGTTAGTTTGGTTTTTAATGTGAATAAATTTTTTAGCTCTGAATATTTAGATAGATTTTCATCTTTTTTAACATTGAATAAGAATTTAGAAGCTAGAAATGATATTCCTGAAGAAAATAAGTTACTTCTTTATCGTTGTATTTATATTGATCCTAAAAGTAATTATCTATCTATTGCTAAAAGAAGTAAGATTACTTTCTTTAGGCAGTATAAGGATGGGCGAAATGAATGGAAAAAATATAAAATTGCTTTAAAAAATATAGAAGATAAGGTAAGGGAAGAATTTGAATCAATTAAGGAAACTGTGAAAGAAATTGATGCTAGTGATGATATAGTTAAAGGCTTATTACATGATATATTAATGCCTCTACAGTATTTAGTTAAGCATTATGCTTTTGAAGAAGAACAAGAGTGTAGAATGGTAAACATACGTTCTTTAACAAAAGATCCGAGAATAAACGTTGATGAACAGTTTAATTCTATGTATATAGAATATCCTATTAGCGTTAGAGATGCCGTGGAAAAAGTTTATCTTTCTATTGGTGCTAGAGATAAAGAACATTTTTTCATTAGAAAATTAGGCGATCATAGCAAAGTTGTCCTTTCAGAAAACCCATTCAGACAAAAGTAAACAGTGAAAAATTCCCAAAAATCCCACAGCACTTTGTTTTTTGGATTTTCTGTATTCTCTAAAATTTTTGCGATCTTGATCGCAAAAAAGTGCGGTGGTTTTTTCTTTTATTTTTCTGTTGGCTAAAATAGCGTTCAGGTTAGGCTGAAATTGCTAGATTAATCAAACATAACTCTGTACAATCGCAACTCATTTTTTAAGCGGTAGAAATTTTCTTAATTTATAGCTTGCAAACTTATGCTGAAAAAGAAAAAAGTTTAGCTATATCAATGCCGTAATGTGTAACAACGAGGCTTTATGTTAGAACAGAATACAATTCAACAAGAAGGCAACCAGCTTTCAGCAGAACCTAAGAAGAAAATTAATTTAATGAATTTAACACGCCAACAAATGCGTGAATTTTTTCAAGAATTAGGGGAAAAACCGTTTCGTGCGGATCAATTAGTCAAATGGATTTACCATTTTGGTGAAGATAATTTTGACAATATGACGAATATTAACAAGAAGTTACGCGAAAAACTAAAAGCAGTAGCAGAAATTAAAGCACCAGAAGTAGCGGTAGAGCAACGTTCGGCAGACGGCACGATCAAATGGGCGATGCAAGTGGGTGATCAGCAGGTTGAAACCGTGTATATTCCCGAAGCTGATCGTGCGACCCTTTGTGTGTCTTCCCAAGTGGGCTGTGCGTTGGCTTGTACTTTTTGTTCCACTGCACAACAAGGGTTTAACCGCAATTTAACCGTGTCTGAAATTATCGGACAAGTGTGGCGTGCCTCAAAAATTATTGGCAATTTTGGGGTAACGGGTGTACGCCCTATCACGAATGTGGTGATGATGGGAATGGGCGAGCCTTTGCTCAATGTGGCAAATGTGGTACCAGCAATGGAAATTATGCTCGATGATTTTGCTTATGGCTTATCAAAACGCCGTGTAACCCTATCTACTTCTGGGGTTGTGCCTGCATTGGATAAATTAAGTGAAATGATTGATGTGGCATTAGCGATTTCTTTGCACGCGCCAAATGATGAATTACGTGATGAAATTGTGCCATTAAACAAAAAATATAATATCAAAACGCTAATTGATTCAGTGAATCGTTACTTATCGGTTTCTAATGCCAATCACGGTAAGGTTACCATTGAGTATGTGATGCTGGATCACGTTAATGACAGTGTAGAACACGCTCATCAGTTAGCGGAAGTATTAAAAAATACGCCTTGTAAGATCAATTTGATCCCTTGGAATCCGTTCCCTGAAGCACCTTATGCGAAAAGTTCTAACACACGTATTGATCGCTTCCAAAAAACCTTGATGGAATATGGCTTTACGGTGATTGTTCGCAAGACCCGTGGTGATGATATTGATGCCGCCTGTGGACAGTTAGCGGGGGACGTGATTGACCGTACTAAACGTACGGCACAGAAAAAGCGTTTTGGTGAACAAATCAACGCGGTGCAAGTACAATAAACAAAAATAATCAATCGTATCAGCAAAAAGGAGAGAAAAAATGAAAATACGTTATTGTCTGGTTACGCTTTTTTCTCTCTTGCTGTGTGCTTGCGTTTCCTCGCAGACAAACCAAGAGGATTTCGATAAGCAACAAGCCGCGAAAGCGAGGGTAGAGCTTGCGATTGGCTATTTAGAACAGCGAGAACTCCGCTTAGCCAAACAAAATCTAGATAAGGCTTTGGCTTATGCACCCAACGATTATTTAGTCCATTCTGCATTAGCCTATTTTTATCAATTACAAGGCGATACTGAGCGTGCGGAAAATGCCTATTTAAACGCCTTAAAATTAGAGGCTAAACAAGGCGATGTGTTGAATAATTATGCGGTCTTTCTATGTGAGCAAGGGCGTTTTGCGCAAGCCTATCAACAATTCCAACAAGCCTTAAATTCACCTAATTATTATCAACAAGCGGATACCTACGAAAATCTTGCCCTTTGTGCTTTGGCTGAAAAAAACAGCGCACTTTATCAGCAGTATCGGGACTTATTAGAAAAAGTTGCACCAACACGTGCCAATTCACTGCCCGCAAACGTAATCCAACACTAACGTTTTCTTTTCAAATTGTGAAAATTGAAGGCATTTTCCCTTGATGAGTTGAATAGGCTGATTTTCTTTGTTAATTCGTCAGAAATTCATTGATTAATGGTTGCAAAACCGAGATGACAACTTTAAACTTTAGCTTTTGAATTTTAACGCTGAGTGCCTTGATTTTCGCATTTTGCTAAAGTGTCGCGCTGAGTGAAATCCTACAATTAAATTTTAAGAGAATTCCTTATGGCAACCTCAAATGAGAACCAAGAAACCATTCAACAAAGTTTAGGTGAACATTTTCGCCAAGCGCGAGAAGCATTAAATTTATCGTTAGATGATGTCTCTAAACAACTCAATTTACGCCCTTCAATTTTACAACGTTTGGAAAATAATGAGTTTACACATAGCTCTATTTCAGCAACTTACATCAAAGGCTATATCCGCAATTATGCAAAATATTTACGTTTACCTGAAAGTCTTTGGTCATCCGTGGTAAATTCCCTTGAGGAAACAACAAAAAATGATTTAACTCGTGGTGTGCGTGCGACTCAAGCAGTGAATGAATATTCTTCACATAATCGTTGGATCGGATGGGTATCAGCGGTTGTGGTTATCGCTTTATTAGCTGTAACGGCACTTTGGTGGTGGGAAAACTATCAAAAATCGAATGCAGAACGTGATGATTTAGTGCAAAACTATGTGGAAACACAGCAAGAAAACAGTACGCAAAATAGTGCAACTTCACAAGAAAACGTGATTGCGCTTACACCTAAAGCGATTGATGCTGAAAAAACAGCGCAAAATTCTACCGCACTTTCTCAACCTGTTACGGTAGAGCAAATTGCGCCAGTGGAAGAAAATAACACAAATGCAAAAGCGAGCGTAGAAAATGCGCAGCCACAGGTGGCAGCAGTTCAATCTGTGAGTGCAGAAAATACTTATCGCCAAGTGCAATCTGAAACTTCAGCGCAGCTATTACAATCAGAAATGAATAAAATTAATGCGGGTGAAAATCGCAGTACAATGGAAAGTGCGGTGGAAAATCCCGCTGTTTCTATACCAACTAGTGATGCTGTACTGCGTATTGAAATTACGGGTGCGAGCTGTTGGGTTCGGGTACGTGATGCCAATCGCAAGGTGCTAGCTGAAAAACTTTACAAACAAGGTGAAGTGTTGAATTTTGATCAAAATACCGCTTATGATCTGACAATTGGCGCACCAAGCAACGTAAAAATTACTTATAAAGGCGCGGTTTATCCGCTTAAAGTGGATGGTCGTGTCGCTAAATTCAAATTGCAATAAGCAAAGAGATTACAATGTCGTCATTTAAACCGAATATTAAACGTCGTCAATCGACAAAAATTTATGTGGGTAATGTGCCAGTAGGGGGCGATGCGCCGATTGCTGTGCAGTCTATGACTAATACGCGCACCACAGATGTAGAGGCTACGGTAGCACAAATCAAAGCGCTTGAACGTGTAGGCGCAGATATCGTGCGTGTTTCTGTGCCAACAATGGATGCAGCCGAAGCCTTCAAATTGATTAAGCAACAAGTGAATGTGCCATTAGTGGCGGATATTCACTTTGATTATCGTATCGCCTTAAAAGTAGCAGAATATGGCGTGGATTGTTTGCGTATTAACCCGGGTAATATTGGACGCGAAGATCGTATTCGTGCGGTAGTGGATTGTGCGAAAGATAAAAATATTCCAATTCGTATCGGGGTGAACGCAGGCTCATTAGAACGTGATATTCAAGAGAAATTTGGCGAGCCTACGCCTGAAGCCTTGCTTGAAAGTGCGTTACGTCACGTTGAGATTCTAGATCGTCTGAATTTTGATCAGTTTAAAGTAAGTGTTAAGGCGTCAGATGTCTTCCTTGCCGTGGAAAGCTATCGCTTATTAGCAAAAGCCATCAAGCAACCATTACATTTAGGGATCACTGAAGCGGGGGGCGCCAGAGCTGGCGCAGTAAAATCAGCAGTAGGATTGGGAATGCTCTTGGCGGAAGGCATTGGTGATACGTTGCGCGTTTCTTTAGCCGCTGATCCAGTAGAGGAAATTAAAGTGGGATTTGATATTTTGAAGTCCCTACGTATTCGTTCACGTGGTATTAATTTTATTGCTTGCCCAACCTGTTCCCGTCAAGAATTTGACGTTATTGGCACAGTAAATGCCCTTGAACAACGCCTTGAAGATATTATTACGCCAATGGATGTGTCTATTATTGGCTGTGTGGTTAATGGACCGGGAGAGGCACTTGTGTCTGATTTGGGCGTAACTGGTGGTAATAAGAAAAGCGGTTATTATGTTGATGGTGAACGCCAAAAAGAACGTTTTGATAACGAAGATTTAATTAACCAATTAGAAGCAAAGATCCGTGCCAAAGTTGCACAGCAAGATCCCAAAAATCGAATTATTTAAGGAAAATATTGTGGCAAAAACAATTCAAGCAATTCGCGGAATGAATGATTGCTCCCCAACGGAAAGCCCTTTGTGGCAATGGGTGGAAAGTAAAGTACGCAACGTTCTACAAAGTTATGGATATTCTGAAGTACGTATGCCGATTGTGGAAAGTACGCCACTTTTCGCGCGTGCAATTGGCGAAGTAACCGATGTTGTTTCAAAAGAAATGTACACTTTTTGGGATAATGATGAACAGCTTACGCTTCGTCCTGAAGGAACGGCTGGTTGTGTACGTGCAGCCATAGAACACGGCTGGATTTATAATAACGAACAACGTTTGTGGTATATGGGGCCAATGTTCCGCCACGAACGTCCACAAAAAGGGCGTTATCGTCAGTTTCACCAAGCTGGGGTAGAAATATTTGGTATTGCTAACCCTGAAATTGATGCCGAATTAATTTTACTCACTGCGCGTTTATGGAAAGAATTAGGTATCGAACAGCACGTCAGCTTACAGCTTAATTCCATTGGCTCGTTAGAAGCGCGCAAAAATTATCGTTCTGCTTTGGTTGAATTTTTGCAACAACATATTGATTTATTAAGTGATGAAGAAAAAGAGCGGCTAGAAAAAAATCCATTGCGGATTTTGGACAGCAAAAATCAAGCGCTGCAAGAGGTGCTTAATGGCGCACCAAAATTACTCGATTATTTAGATGAAGAAAGCCGTGTACATTTTGCTCAGCTTTGTACTTTGCTAGATCAAATGGACATTGCTTATGAGGTTAATCCAAAATTAGTACGAGGTTTGGATTATTACAACAAAACCGTGTTTGAATGGGTAACGAACGCACTGGGAGCGCAAGGCACAGTATGTGGTGGTGGTCGTTATGATGGTTTAGTTGAACAGCTTGGCGGACACGCAACAACGGGGGTTGGTTTTGCAATGGGCTTAGAACGCTTAGTGCTATTAGTGCAGGAGGTGAATCATCAAATTGCATTACCAAGAGCGGTGGATATTTATATGGTTTACTCTGGGGAAGGCACAACCTTACCCGCGTTTCAATTAGCTGAAAAATTGCGTGAAAATTTACCGCACTTACGTATTATGACCCATTGCAGTGGGGGGAATTTTAAAAAGCAATTTAAGCGTGCTGATAAAGTCGGTGCAAACTTTGCCCTTGTGATTGGTGAAACTGAGGCAGCAGCTCAGCAAGTTGTGGTGAAAGATCTGCTTGCGGGAACTCAGCAAGTCTTATCATTAGATAATGTCGTAGATTATTTACAAAAAGCATTTTAATAAGGAAACATTATGGCTTATACCATTGAAGAAGAACAAGAACTGAATGAAATAAAAAATTGGTGGAAAGAAAATGGCAAATTGGTTGTGGCTATTTTTGTACTAACGCTCGCTGGAGTTTTTGGCTGGCGTTATTGGCAATCTCATCAAATTGCGCAAAATCAACAACGTTCAGTGCAATATGAACAACTTGCCAGTCAATTCCAAGCAGATAAAGTAAACGTGGATAGCGTAGAACAATTTGCACAAAGTAATGATAAAACAGCTTATGCCGTGTTTGCTTTATTGGATGCAGCAAATGTTTCTGTGCAAAAACAGGATTATGCTCAAGCAGAAAATTTATTAAAACAAGCGGTAACTAATGCCAATGATGACATTTTGCGTTCTGTGAGTGCATTACGTTTAGCGGCAGTACAATTCCAACAACAGCAATTCGATAATGCGTTGGCCTCGCTTGATCTCATTAAAGGAGAGGCGTGGAACAGCGCAGCTTTCTTATTAAAAGGGGATATTCAACTCGCTAAAGGCGATAAACAAAACGCCAAAGCCAGTTTTGAACAAGGGCTAAAAAACGCCAGCCCAGTGGAAACAGATTTAATCCAAGTGCGGTTAAATAATCTCTAATTTTTTCAAGGCTTGCCAAGTGCAAGCCTTTTTCTTATAGCTAACTTTTGCCAAATATTAAAAGTGTATGTAATGTGTATGGAATCAACACAATAGAACGATGCAAAAAAGAAAAATATTCCCTATATATAGCCATTTCAAATAGAAATAATACGCTCTTGCCAGCTCCTTATGTATTACTTGTACACCGAGGTTATTGTTGCCTTGTGTTATTTTCATTTTAAACGACTATAATGAATGAGTAGTCTGATGGCTAAAGTGATAAATAAGCCATTATTAGTGGATGAGCAGTATTTAGCGTTCTTTAGTGATACTTAATGTTTATAGGATTGTGGGAAAGCTGAAAATCCACATCAGTTAGATGTGGATTATGATCTTGGTGCAGAGGAAAAAGAAAAGTCGTATATAAGGGAAAATTTTATATTTTAACTTACTCTTCCATATATCCTAGACTACGCAATGCTCTTTCATCATCAGCCCAGCCGGATTTTACTTTCACCCAAAGTTCTAGATGCACTTTATTGTCAAATAAACGTTCCATATCAGCACGCGCTTCTGTGCCAATGACTTTGATTTTTTGTCCCTTATTTCCAATCACCATTTTTTTCTGACCTTCTCGCTCAACGAGGATGAGTCCATTGATTTCATAAGTGCCACGTTCATTTGTTTTGAATTGTTCAATTTCTACCGTAACCGAATAAGGAAGTTCTTCACCCATAAAACGCATTAATTTTTCACGAATGATTTCTGATGCCATAAAGCGTTGCGAGCGGTCGGTAACGTAATCTTCAGGGAAGTGATGAACCCCTTGACGTAATGATTGGCGTACAATTTTCTCTAGTTCTTGTACGTTATTGCCACGTTGTGCAGAAATAGGAATAATGGCTTTAAAGTCAAATTTTTGGCTGATTTCTGTGATGAAAGGCAATAAGGCTTCTTTATCTTTGATGTTGTCAATTTTGTTTATCGCTAACACCACGGGTGCTTTGGCTCGGCGAAGTTTATTCAATACCATTTCATCATCGTCGTTCCAGTGCGTGCCATCTACCACAAAGATAATTAAATCCACATCGCCAATTGCACTGCTTGCTGCTCGGTTCATTAAGCGGTTAATTGCACGTTTTTCTTCAATATGTAATCCAGGGGTATCAACATAGATAGCTTGATAAGCGCCTTCAGTGTGAATTCCCACAATGCGATGACGTGTTGTTTGTGCTTTTCTTGAAGTAATGGAAATCTTTTGCCCTAAGATTTTATTTAATAAGGTTGATTTTCCAACATTTGGACGCCCTACGATAGCAATAAATCCACAATAAGTGGGATGTTCGTGCTGATGTTCTGTTGTTTGTGTCATTTTATATCCAATATTTTTAAGATTTGTTGCGCGGCGGCTTGTTCGGCTTTGCGACGGCTAGAACCAACGCCAATAAAAGTGCGGTCAATTTTTTTTACGTTTTCCACACGGCATTCAACGGTGAAAGTTTGATTATGTGCTTCACCTCTGATATTGACGACATTGTAGCTAGGAAGTGGCAGATGATCTGCTTGCAAATATTCTTGTAAACGAGTTTTCGGATCTTTCTGATTTTCCCCCGGCTTAATCTCGCGTAATAACCGTTGATACCATAAGCGTGTTACTTCGGTACTTGTGGCAAGATCGCGATCGAGTGAAATTGCGCCAATAATCGCTTCCATACAATCAGCAAGGATAGAGGCTCGACGAAAACCGCCGCTTTTTAACTCGCCAGAGCCTAATAGCATATACTCGCCTAATTCAAATTCTTTGGCGAGTTGAGCCAACGTTGGTTCACGCACAAGAGTTGCACGCATACGTGTGAGTTCGCCTTCATTGCATTGAGGAAATTGTTGATATAAAGCATTGGCGATAGTGTAGTTCAAAATTGCATCACCTAAAAATTCCAAGCGTTCATTATGGTTTTTTGCGGCACTTCGGTGAGTTAGTGCTTGTTTGAGCCAATTGATATCTTGGAATTGATAGCCGATGTTACGCTGTAAGCGATCTAAGTTTTTTGTCATTGTGTTGATTATTCAATTTTTTATTTAATTGTGCTAAACATTCTGTCAAAACGCAGACCCGTTGGCCATTCGCCTTGTTTTTTATCAAGGCTTAACCAAATATATTTCGCTTTGCCTACAATATTTTTTTCTGGCACAAAACCCCAAAAACGGCTGTCTGCACTGTGATTACGGTTATCTCCCATTACAAAATATTCGCCTTGTGGCACAACCCATTCTGTAATGTAATTTTGTTGCTTGTCATAGCCTTGATATAAATAAGTCGCATTCGGTGGCTGTGGATCCCAATGAATTTGATGTGTAACATCGCCTGTTTCGGTTACTTTCAATGGATGCATATCGCTATATATCGGTTTACCTTGACGGTCTTGCCCAATAATAATGTTGAAATCTGTATCGGGCTGCGGTTCGTTATAGGTAAATTCTTTTGTTACACAATTTTCTGTACATTCTTTGCCATCTTTGCCATAAGTAATTGTGATGTGGCGATCGACTTCATTATATTTAATGCGATCCCCAGGAATGCCAACAATGCGTTTAATGTAATCTACGCTCGGCTCTGGCGGGGCTTTAAACACGATAATATCACCACGTTGCGGTTTGCCTGTTTCAATCAAGGTGTTTTGAAAAACAGGATCTTTAATACCGTAAGCATATTTTTCTACCAGTAGAAAATCGCCAACTCGTAAAGTCGGCTCCATAGAACCCGATGGAATTTGGAATGGCTCAAATAAGAAAGAGCGTAAAATTAAGACAAATGCGAGTACCGGAAAAAGTGAAGCTAAAAATTCACCGCCTTCTGAAATCGGTTCAATGCTAGCTTTTTCTTCCTCAGTTAAAGGTTTTCCACTACGTTGCTCTGCACGGGTAATTTGGCGGAGACGTTTTGGTAAAACAGCAAAACGGTAATAGCACCATAAGATCCCGCAAACAGCGGTGAATAAAATAAGTACAATGGTGAACGTATTCGGTAAGGCTAAATGTTCTAAATATCGCCAAATACCATAACCGACTGCGACAAGTAGCACAAAAAATAAATTTGATTTTGACATAATGCTTCCTTATTAGTCTTTACCAACGTGTAAGATAGCTAAAAACGCTTCTTGTGGCACTTCAACGTTACCTAAAGACTTCATTCGTTTTTTACCTTCTTTTTGTTTCTGCAACAGTTTTTTCTTACGACTGACATCGCCACCGTAACATTTAGCTAGGACGTTTTTACGTAATTGTTTCACCGTTGAACGTGCGATAATGTGGTTACCAATAGCCGCTTGAATGGCAATATCAAATTGCTGACGTGGAATGAGCTCACGCATTTTTTCAACCAATTCACGACCACGATAAGGGGCGTTATCTTTGTGTACAATTAACGCAAGAGCATCAACACGCTCACCATTGATCATAATATCCACACGTACCATCTCTGAGGCTTGGAAACGTGTGAAACCATAATCTAATGATGCATAGCCACGAGACGTAGATTTAAGACGATCAAAGAAATCAAGCACCACTTCTCCCATTGGGATTTCATAAGTCAGCGCCACTTGGTTGCCGTGATAGACCATATTGGTCTGCACACCACGTTTTTCAACGCACAGGGTGATCACGTTACCCAAATAGGTTTGTGGCAAGAGCATATTACATTCTGCAATCGGCTCACGAATTTCACTAATATTATTAAGTGGTGGCAATTTTGATGGACTGTCCACATAAATCACTTCACCATTGGTTTGCAACACTTCATACACTACTGTTGGGGCAGTGGTAATTAAATCAAGATTATATTCACGTTCTAAACGCTCTTGAATAATTTCCATATGCAATAAGCCTAAGAATCCGCAACGGAAACCAAAGCCCAGAGCGGTAGAATTTTCTGGCTCATAGAATAGAGAGGCATCATTTAGGCTCAATTTGCCTAAGGCATCACGGAATGCTTCATAATCATCTGAACTAATTGGGAATAAGCCCGCATAAACCTGTGGTTTGACTTTTTTAAAGCCCGGTAACGCGGTGCTTGCTGGATTATTATGTAGGGTTAAGGTATCCCCTACTGGCGCGCCTAAAATATCTTTAATCGCACATACAACCCAACCAACTTCACCACAATTTAATACTTGAGTATCCACTTGTTTCGGGGTGAAAATGCCTAAGCGATCTACATTGTAAGATTGTCCTGTGGACATCACTTTAATCTTATCGCCTTTGCGTAAAGTACCGTTTTTAATACGTACAAGAGAAACCACGCCAAGGTAATTATCGAACCAAGAATCAATAATTAAGGCTTGTAGTGGGGCATTAGGATCGCCTTCAGGTGCGGGGATTTTTTTTACGATTTCTTCTAGTACATCTTCAATGCCTTGCCCGGTTTTGGCAGAACAACGTACCGCATCCAGCGCATCAATACCAACAATATCTTCAATCTCTTCCGCAACACGCTCTGGCTCAGCCGCAGGCAAGTCAATCTTATTGAGAATTGGCACGACTTCCAAATCCATTTCAATGGCGGTATAACAGTTTGCCAAGGTTTGGGCTTCCACGCCTTGTCCCGCATCAACCACTAACAATGCACCTTCACAAGCCGCAAGAGAACGCGATACCTCGTAAGAAAAATCCACGTGTCCCGGCGTATCAATAAAATTCAGCTGATAGGTTTCACCATCTTTCGCTTTATAATTGAGTGTGACGCTTTGCGCTTTAATGGTGATCCCACGCTCACGCTCTAAATCCATTGAATCTAACACTTGCTCTGCCATTTCACGGTCAGACAGCCCCCCACAGGTCTGAATTAAACGATCTGAAAGGGTTGATTTTCCGTGGTCAATATGCGCAATGATTGAAAAGTTACGAATGTTCTTCATATTATTCTAAATAAACTAAACTCTAAAATTTGACAAAATTTAACTGGTCGATTGTACCTGAATATCAGTTTTTACGCTATATAAAAGGGAAAGTATTTGTGCGTTTAGAAGAGTTGTTAAAGAAAGCACCAATGTTATTGTTTAATGAAATTTATTTTTTTGTTTTAAATAAAAAAAATCAAGAAATTACAAGAACTTTCTGGATTATTGCTATTCTAACAAGCACATACTTTTTCTTTTTAAGGGCTATTATGAACAGTCTTAAAAAACGGCTTAGTGCATTTTTTCCCATTTTTATTTTTTTCTGTATTAATCTCATTATCTTATCTATTAGCCGAGTCGCTCTTGGGATATGGCAAGCCGATCGAATTTCTGCCGTTAATGGCTGGTTTTCGTTATTCTTACAAGGCATTAGGATTGATGTTGCAAGTCTATGCTGGTTATTTTCTCTTCCTATTTTGCTTACTTGTTTTTTTGCTGGCAACGGTTTGATTGGGCGAGTAGTAAACGGATTTGTGCGTTTATGGCTTGTGCTAAGTAGCGTGTTTATTATTTTTATGGAAATTGTTACGCCAGCTTTTATTGAAACCTATGATTTTCGTCCAAATCGTTTGTTTGTGGAATATTTAGTTCATCCGAAAGAAGTGTTTACAATGCTGGCAAATGGGCATTTTGTGGTGTTAATTTTAACGCTAATTTTGACCGCACTTTTTGCTTATAGCTTTTGGCGTTTGTCTGTGAATTTATGGAAAAATTTATCTTATCCTAAATGGTATTGGCGTCCTGTCGTTTTCTTGCTTATTGGGGCAATGACCTTTATCGGGGCAAGATCGAGCTTTCAGCACCGCGGTATTAACCCAGCAATGGTAGCATTTTCTTCCGATCCTTTGGTGAATTCTTTGGTATTGAATTCCAGTTATTCCGTGCTATTTGCCGTTCAACAAATGAAAGATGAAGATCATTCTTCAGAAATTTACGGCAAAATGCCGTTAGATGAAGTTGTGGCAATCCTTAAACAGGCGAGAGGACGACCAGCAAGTGACTATATTTCTGATATTTTGCCAACAATGACACACAATGTGGCAAGTTATCAAGGTAAAGCAAAAAATTTAGTCATTATTTTGGAAGAAAGCTTTGGGGCGCAATTTGTCCAAACCTTAGGGGGTAAACCTCTTTCCCCTTATTTTGATGAATTGGCGAAAGAAGGCTGGCTATTTGAGAATCTTTATGCCACAGGGACACGTTCTGTGCGTGGTATTGAAGCAATAACGGCAGGTTTCACGCCAACCCCCGCGCGCTCGGTGGTGAAATTATCAGGTTCACAAACTAATTTCTTTACCATTGCGGATTTTCTTAAGAAACAAGGCTATCACACCTCTTTCATCTATGGTGGAGAAAAACATTTCGACAATATGGCGAGCTTTTTCTATGGTAATGGTTTTGAAACTATTATTGATGAAAAAGATTATAAACACCCCCACTTTACTGCGACTTGGGGGGTAAGCGATGAAGATCTTTTTGCCAAAGCCAATGAACAATTTACCCGATGGCAAGAAAGCGGAAAGCCATTTTTCAGCCTTGTGTTTAGTTCCAGCAATCACGATCCTTTTGAATTTCCAGATGGCAAAATTGAACTTTATGAGCAACCAAAACAAACCCGTAACAATGCGGCGAAATATGCTGATTATGCGTTGGGTTATTTTTTCCAATTAGCGAAAAAATCTAATTATTGGCAAGATACCGTGTTTTTAGTGATTGCAGATCACGATTCGAGGGTAAATGGTAGTGCCTTAGTGCCAATCAAGCATTTTCATATTCCTGCTCTAATTTTAGGGGAGGGGATTACACCGCGCCGTGATAACCGTTTAGTGAGCCAAATTGATATGCCTACTACCTTGCTTTCTTTAATTGGTGCAAGTGGTAATTATCCAATGTTAGGTTATGATTTAACCCAACCGCAAGATCCTAATCGTGCGTTAATGCAATTTGACCGTACAATGGCGTATCGCAAAGGTAACGATGTTGCAATTTTACAGCAAAATCAACCCATTCAAGGTTTTCATTATGATACGCAAGCTGGTAAATTAACCCCTACAGAGATTCCTGAATTAATCAAAAAAGAAGCCTTAGCTTATGCATTATGGGGTAGTTATGCCTATAAACAAAAGCTGTATCGCCCAGAATCTCCTGTAAAAGAGCAATAAACAAAGTGCGGTACTTTTTTGTCGTATTTCATTTTTTTGAGGGTAAGGAAAATCTTCATAATCGCTTGCCCCGTAGTTAAGTTTTGATATGATAGTGCGGACATATTTTGATTAAACCTCCCTCAATTAACGATAAGAGAGAACAAAATGACCGATGATAGCCAAAATACTGGCTTAGAAACCACAAATAAAAAGAATTTTTTGCAATCCCTATTTGGGCGATTTTTCCAAGGTGAGTTGAAAAACCGTGAGGAATTAGTGGAAGTGATCCGTGATTCCGAACAAAATGAATTAATTGATCAAGATACCCGTGAAATGATTGAAGGGGTAATGGAAATCGCTGAATTACGTGTGCGTGATATTATGATCCCGCGTTCGCAAATTGTGTTTATTGAAGCCGATCAGGATCTGGATGCTTGCTTGGAAACCATTATTGAAAGTGCGCATTCACGTTTTCCAGTGATTACCGATGAAAAAGACAATATCGCTGGGATTTTACACGCGAAAGACTTGCTAAAATTTTTGCGTTCTAATGCGGAAGAATTTGATTTACTTTCTCTGCTTCGCCCAGTGGTCATCGTGCCGGAAAGTAAGCGTGTAGATAGAATGTTAAAAGATTTCCGTTCTGAGCGCTTTCATATGGCGATTGTGGTTGATGAATTTGGCGCGGTGTCAGGATTAGTAACTATTGAAGATATTTTAGAGCAAATTGTTGGTGATATTGAAGATGAATTTGATGAAGAAGATGTGGCAGATATTCGTCAGCTTTCTCGTCATACTTACGCTGTGCGTGCATTAACGGATATTGAAGATTTCAACCAGCAATTCCACACGCATTTTACGGATGAAGAAGTGGATACGGTGGGTGGTGTGGTAATGCAAGCCTTCGGTCATTTACCAAAACGGGGGGAAGAGATTACCCTTGAAAACTTACACTTTAAAGTGACTTCCGCAGACAGTCGTCGCATTATTCAGTTGCGTGTTACCGTGCCTGATGAATGTTTGGAAGAAATAGCAACTCACGAAGAAAATTACAATAGCGCGCAATGAAATCACAATTAATTTATCTTATTGCTTTATTATCTGGGGGATTAGGTGTTTTTGCTTTTTCTCCTTTTGATTTTTGGGGCCTCGCCTATCTTTCCCTATTAGGGTTATTATGGGTGGCAAAAACAGCGAAAAAAAGCACCGCACTTTGTGGTGCATTTTTATGGGGCCTGAGCTTTTTTAGCTTTGGCGTGAATTGGCTACACGTGAGCATTCACCAATTTGGAGGCTCACCGTTGTGGCTCAGCTATGTGTTAGTGGTATTGCTGGCGGCGTATCTTGCCTTATTTCCAACACTGTTTGCCTATTTTATTCAACGCTTTAAGGTGAATAATCTCGCACTGTATCCTGTGCTTTGGACATTCACAGAGTTTTTACGCGGTTGGTTATTTACCGGTTTTCCGTGGCTACAATTGGGTTACACACAAATTGACAGTCCATTTTCAGGACTTGCGCCAATTTTTGGTGTACAGGGGCTAACTTTCTTTGTTATGTGGGTAAGTGCGGTGCTTTTTTCACTGATTTCTCACTTATTACAGAAAGATAAAAAATGGTTAATGATTGCTTCACAATCGGTGTTATGTCTGATTATTAGCGGTTTAGCAATGTGGCCATCTTCCGCGAATTATGTGCAGGAAAAGCCAGAGAAAGCCTTAACCATCACCCTTGTGCAAGGGAATATTGAGCAAAACTTGAAGTGGGAACCACATTATCTTAGCCAAACCTTAGGAATTTATGGGCGTCTTATTGCTCAGTATTTAGGTAAAACAGATCTTATCATTTTGCCTGAGGCCGCATTACCAACTTTAGAAAATGATATTCAGCGATTTTTACTTTCCTTACAGCAAGCAACCAAAGATACAGGGACGCAAGTGATGATTGGAACCATTTATCAAGATTGGCAAAAAGGAAAATTATTTAATTCTATCATAAACTTAGGTGATCCTGATTTACCTTATAGCGAGCAAACTCACAACCGCTATAATAAACATCATCTTGTCCCATTTGGTGAATATGTGCCATTGGAAAACCTCTTGCGTCCGCTGGGTTCGGTGTTTAATTTACCGATGTCGGCATTCCAATCAGGGGAAGAAGTACAAAAGCCATTTTTAGCTAAACAACGGAAATTTACCCCAGCAATTTGCTATGAAATTATTTTTGGTTCACAAGTGCAGAAAAATCTGAACGTGGAAACCGATTTCTTGCTGACCATTTCCAATGACGCGTGGTTTGGCAACAGCATCGGTCCTTGGCAACATTTACAAATGGCAAGAATGCGTGCTTTAGAATTGGGGAAACCTGAAATTCGCGCCACCAATACTGGAATCACCGCCTTTATTAATGCGAAAGGTGAGGTGATCGCTCAAGCTCCACAGTTTGTGGAAACCACTTTAACACAACGTATTGCACCAACAGTAGGTAAAACGCCTTATGCTCAATTAGGTGATATGCCTTTGTATTTCTTATGCTTTTTACTAATGCTATTGCGTGGCGTGAACCTATTATTATGGCGAATACTAAAACGAACAGCGGTGTAAATTTAACGGATTTTTTCCTTTGGTAAAAGAAAGTGAGCAAGTGAATTAATGCTTGCTTTCTAAACGAAAA
This sequence comes from Avibacterium sp. 21-595, assembly GCF_023611905.1. Lineage (NCBI taxonomy): Bacteria > Pseudomonadati > Pseudomonadota > Gammaproteobacteria > Pasteurellales > Pasteurellaceae > Avibacterium > Avibacterium sp. 21-595. Next base: position 747,956 of record NZ_CP091455.1, read on the forward strand.
AGCGTATTATAGCCGTCTAGACGCAAAAACATCTAAAATTTAATTTTAATCTTTTAAGGAAAGCTATGTCATCTTATTTATTTACTTCCGAATCAGTGTCAGAAGGGCATCCAGATAAAATTGCTGACCAAATTTCTGATGCGGTATTAGACGAAATTCTCAAACAAGATCCCAAAGCTCGTGTGGCGTGTGAGACCTATGTGAAAACAGGTATGGCACTTGTAGGGGGGGAAATCACCACCTCTGCTTGGGTGGATATTGAAAATCTAACACGCCAAGTAATTTGTGATATTGGTTACAAACATTCTGATATGGGGTTTGATGGCCATTCTTGTGCGGTGTTAAATGCTATTGGAAAACAATCTTCCGACATTAATCAAGGGGTGGATCGTGAAAGCCCATTAGATCAAGGTGCAGGCGACCAAGGTATTATGTTTGGCTATGCCACCAATGAAACTGATGTATTAATGCCGGCAGCGATTACTTATGCACATCGCTTAATGGAACGCCAAGCACAAGTACGTAAAGACGGCACCTTGCCTTGGTTACGTCCAGATGCGAAAAGCCAAGTTACCCTAAAATATGAAAATGATAAAATTGTTGGCATTGATGCCGTGGTGCTTTCAACTCAACACGCGGATAGCGTGAGCCAACAAGACATCTATGATGGTGTAATGGAAGAAATTATTAAACCTGTCCTACCAAGTGAATGGCTTGGCAAAGATACCAAGTATTTCATTAACCCAACAGGGCGTTTTGTAATTGGTGGTCCAATGGGAGATTGTGGGCTAACTGGACGTAAGATCATTGTTGATACCTATGGTGGCGCTGCTCGTCACGGTGGTGGGGCATTTTCGGGCAAAGATCCTTCAAAAGTGGATCGCTCTGCCGCTTATGCCGCACGTTATGTAGCAAAAAATATTGTTGCCGCTGGTTTAGCTGATCGTTGTGAAATTCAGCTTTCTTATGCCATCGGTGTGGCTGAGCCGACTTCCATTATGGTGGAAACCTTTGGCACGGGCAAAGTGAGCAATGCATTATTGGTAAATTTAGTGCGTAAGTTTTTTGATTTACGCCCTTATGGATTAATTAAAATGCTTGATCTCATTCAACCAATCTACCGCCAAACCGCAGCTTATGGGCATTTTGGACGTGAGCAATTCCCTTGGGAAAAAACGGATCGTGCTGAAGAATTGAGAGTTGCTGCAGGCATAAATTAAGATAGTCTGAAAAAGCGCTATTGCAATGATGTGTGATCTGCACCCCAAAAGTTGGACTAAACAACTAACTGATTAAGGTGCAGATTTTTTATGACGAAATATACTTAAAGTTTCAAACAACAAGTGCTTTGGGTCAGATCAGTGTAGTAGTGCTTTTTATTACTTAGGCTGGCTAAAAATAAGCGATAAAAATGTAAATAAGGCAATATGTGAGCTGGCGGAGGGTTTTGTTAAATTTAGTTTATTTTTATTTTCTTAGCAATTTTTTTATGATTGATTTTTGGTCAGTTATTTTTTATTCATTTTATTTATGTATAGATAAAACCTCGTAGCTATTATTTATAGCTATATTTAACCTACTTACTAGGTCTTGATATAAGGGAATATGACTTGAAAATTGAGAAATATTTATTGAGATGGTAAAAAGATTGGCGGAACGGACGGGACTCGAACCCGCGACCCCCTGCGTGACAGGCAGGTATTCTAACCAGCTGAACTACCGCTCCGAATCTAATATGCTAAATTGGCGGAATGGACGGGACTCGAACCCGCGACCCCCTGCGTGACAGGCAGGTATTCTAACCAGCTGAACTACCACTCCGCATTAGCAAGAGGCATAATAATAGTGAACGAAAAGTTCGTCAAGCAATTTTTATGCCTCACTGTTTAACTGATTAATGAATGAGCGTTAATGTAAGGTTTCGTCCTCAGTTCGCTTCATCCATAGGCAATTATCTTTGCTTTTTTTGTTAATCAATTTTAAATAATCTAAATGTGCTTGCTCTTCTGCATCGTCAGGGGTAATCACCGTGAAATCTTGCGAAAAAAGCACCGCACTTTCAATTTGTACCTCTTCCTCAATTTGTTGTATTGGCTCTTCGGTTTCTGCTTCGTCAAACAAACTTGTTTGCCCACCGGTCATAGCTAAATAGACATCGCCCAGGATTTCCGCATCAAGCAACGCCCCGTGTAAGGTACGTTTGCTATTATCAATGTGAAGGCGATCACAAAGGGCATCTAAGCTATTGCGTTTGCCGGGATATTGTTGGCGAGCCATTTGTAAGGTATCGGTAACAGTACAAATATCGCTGGTTTTCACATTGCATTTATGCTTTTGAAATTCATAATCCATAAACCCGACATCGAAGGGCGCGTTATGAATAAGCAATTCAGCCCCTTGGATAAAATCAATAAATTCCTGCGCAATTTCAGAAAAATTTGGTTTATCTGCCAACATCTCATCGGTAATCCCGTGAACTTTAATTGCCTCGGGATCAACGGGGCGATCTGGTTTGATGTATAAATGCAGTTTTCGCCCTGTGTATTTGCGATTGATTAATTCAACCGCACCAATCTCAATAATGCAATGTCCTTCATAGTGCGCACCAAATTGGTTCATCCCCGTAGTTTCGGTATCCAGTACAATTTGACGTTCAGGAAGAAGTGGCGTTGTCATAGTTTTCCTATCTCTTTACTCAATTTTGCGGTATTATCGCCCCATTTGAAAAAAAATTATAGCTAAATTTATTTGAATTTATGTTAAAGCATATTGACGTTTTCACTGATGGTTCGTGTTTAGGCAATCCCGGCAGGGGGGGCATTGGAATTCTATTGCGCTACAAACAGCACGAAAAACAAATTTCAAAAGGTTATTTCAAAACAACAAATAACCGAATGGAACTGCGAGCCGTCATAGCGGCTTTAGCGAGCTTAAAAGAACCTTGTCAGGTAACGCTACATAGTGATAGTCAATATATGAAAAATGGTATGACTAAGTGGATTTTTAATTGGAAAAAAAATAATTGGAAATCTAGCACGGGTAAACCTGTGAAAAATCAAGATTTATGGCTATTGCTCGATAATGAAACACAACGACACCAAATTCATTGGCAGTGGGTGAAAGGACATAGTGGACATCGAGAAAATGAAATTTGTGATCAACTTGCAAAACAAGGTGCAGAAAATCCAACGTTGGAAGATGTGGGCTATGAATCTTAAAAATATAAAGCGGTGAAGGAAAGTTCACCGCTTTTTCTTGATGTAAGGAGCATTATAATTGTGTTGGTAACCTCGCAATCACAGCGTAGCCTTCTTCAATTCCTGTTATTGAATATTCAGAGTCTGCGCTGATAAAGGTGGATTGACCTTGTTTTAAGTGAAGTGCGGTGGAATTTTCGCTAATTTTTAATTCGCCACGCATTACTAATAAAATTTCTGCACTTTGTGAATGTAAACGATGTTGTTCACCTTGTTGATAGCTCACTTGAGTGAGGGCAAAGTCTTTTGCGGGTGTTTGGTAAGTAAAAACTGGCTCATTTTTTGGTGCAATAGGGATAATTTGCGGTATGACTTCTCGGTAGTCAATAATTTTCAACAATTCAGCAATATCAACGTGTTTTGGGGTTAAACCACCACGAATAACATTGTCGGAGCAAGCCATTAATTCAATATTTTGACCGCGTAAATAGGCGTGTGGAATCCCCGCATCTTGGAAAATACCTTCACCTTTTTTTACTTCGACAATATTAAATAAGTAGAAGCAAATCAGTCCTACATCAAGTTTTTCAGGTGGAATTTGCATTGCTTCCATCGTGTAAAGTACCCAATAATCAGGATTATCAAGGCTAAGCTGATGTTGTGCATAAGCCGTTTGATTAGCTTGAATAATCGGATTAAGCCACATAGCGAGTGTTTGTTGCTCTGCTTGCATCAGATCAGCATAAAAATCCGCTAAAGATTGTTGTGCAAGTTTTTCAGCAAGCAGTGCAAGAGATGGGCGAGCTTGTAGTGTTTCGATAATTGCTTGCTTGGTTTTGAAGCCGTGTAAGAGCCAGAAATCGGACAGCGCGATCATCATTTCCGGCTTATGATTATTATCTTTATAAGTTCGCGTTGGATCGTTAAGTGCAATACCGAGGGCATTTTCTTTAGCAAAACCCGCTTCTGCTTGTGCTTTTGTTGGGTGAAGCTGAATCGAAAGGGGCTGTTTTACATCTAAAATTTTGAGTAAATAAGGTAAACTTTGACCAAATTGAGCTTGGCTTGCTACGCCAAGTGCGGTGGGATTTTTGGCTAAAAATGCGTTTAATGGTTGTGATGTGCCATTTTCTTTAATGATTGATGGCGCAGAATTGTGATCTCCTAACCACCATTCTGCGTAATATTCATTTTGTTGCGCTGGAATGCCCAGAAATTCTGGTAAAAATTGCTGTCCGCCCCAAACATAATGTTGAAGCTTGCCGTTTAATGGGTAAAGCATAGTTATTTTCCTTTTTTATTTTGTTTTTCGCTGTGGTGTGCGGTAGATTTTTGTTTTGCTTGCTCTACAGCATTTTGAGCTTGTGAAATGCGTCCGCTATCAGTGAGATATTGCAAAATTTTTTCCACATCTTTAGGATTTTGTGCGGCTAAAGGCACGGCTTTTCCATTTTTTAGCACTAACTGCAAGAAACCATTTTCACCAATATTAATGGTATTAATGTAAGCATATTGCAAATAAAGATTATTTAAGAAAAAGCCTTCTTTTTTCAAAATAAAGACAGGGTAGCGGATAAAGAAATGATAAATCATTAAAATGCCAAACATTACCAATAAAAACATTGTGTAAGGTTCAATGCCTTGTGGTAAGGCTTGATAAATCGCGATACCAACTAGCGCAAGCATAATAATGCCTTCAATTTTTGATTTACGACGTAAACGCACGTTTAAGACCGTTTCTCCAAAGCGTTTTTCCATAAGGAATTGATCGTAGAAAGCATATAAAAAATAAAGAATGATAAAGACTAATAAAGCGGTATTGATCATAACAACGTCCGTATTCTGATTATGTAAAAAATAAACTCTCCACGAAAGTTCGAGGAGAGTTTAATTTTATCATTATTCTGTCTTTAAGTAACGATTAAGCGAGAATACCTGTTGCAGCACCGATGATACCGATGACAAAAATACCCACGATAATCCATAACGCATTGACACGATTGCGTAATAGCCACATACAAGCAAAGGTAAATAGCAATGGCAGTAAACCCGGCATCAAGCTATCAAGGATAGATTGCACGGTGGTAACCTCAATTGTACCATCTTGTTTTTCAATGGTAGAAACCACCAGAGGTACATTAATGCTTGTCCATTTTTGTACCAGCGCCCCCATTATAAAGAGACCGAGAATAGATGCACCTTCGGTCAGTTTTTGCAATAATCCGCCACTCATATCTTGTACAACATCAAGCCCTTTCTTATAGCCATAAACCACACCGTAATAGCGGGTTGCTAAACGTACAAGGTTGAATAAAAAGAAGAATAATAATGGACCAAGAATGCTTCCACTTAGTGCTAAACCTGCGCCGAGTGCAGCAAATACAGGGCGTGCTGTTCCCCAGAAAATCGGATCACCCACACCAGCTAGAGGCCCCATTAGCCCTACTTTAATCCCGTTGATTGCTGCATCATCAATTTCTTTCCCATTGGCTCGCTCTTCTTCCATCGCAATGGTTACACCAAGAACAGGTGCTGCAACAAAGGGTTGAGTATTGAAAAACTCTAAATGGCGTTTGATTGCATCTTTACGTTCTTGTGAATTCGCATCAGGGTATAAGCGTTTAATCACGGGAACCATTGAATAAGCAAAACCGAGCGCTTGCATACGTTCAAAGTTCCAAGAGCCTTGAAAAAGGTTAGAACGCATTACGACTTTATTTAAATCACTTTGGGTTACTTTTTTCATTTCTGTTGTCATTTTTCTTACCCCATTAATCTAATCTGTTATCAAGATCATTGTTACCATTAGAAACCACTTGCACCACTTGTTTACTTTGGTTGTATTTTGGGTGAAGTTGGATATAAAGTGCTGCCATAATTGCACCTAGCACACCTAAGGCAACAAGGTTGAAATTCGTAAAGGCGGCAACCACAAAACCTGCGTAGAAAAATGGCATTAAATGCCCCGCACGCATCATATTAATCACCATTGCATAACCTACCACGGCGATAATTCCACCGGCAATTTTTAGACCTGTTGTAACTACTGGCGGAATCGCATTTAGCATTGATTGTACAGCGTCTGTTCCTGCGGTTAAGGCAACAATCAAGGCTGGAATAGCGATACGCATTGCTTGTAAAATTAAGGCACTGCAATGAATCCAGTCTAAGCGGTTTAAATTACCGTCTTCAATGGATTTATCGGCAGCGTGTTGGAAACCAACAGTGATGGCGCGCACAACATAAGTTAGTACTTGACCTGCGGCAGCAAGTGGGATCGCCAAGGCGATTGCGGTGGTAATTTCTTGACCGCCAACAATCACAAGGATCGTAGAAACGACAGAAGCAAGGGCGGCATCTGGCGCAAGTGCTGCACCAATATTCATCCAACCCAGAGCGAGTAATTCTAACGAACCACCAACGATAATCCCTGTTTTAATATCACCGAGGACTAAACCAACAAGCGTACAAGCAATTAATGGGCGGTGAGTTTGGAATTCATCAAGGATTGATCCCATACCTGAAATACAGGCAACAATAAAGACAAGAATAATTTGTAGTGTTGAAATTTCCATTATAGTCATCCCTTATACAAGATTGTTTTTCTTTAATAAATCCATCATATATTGACGGCTATCATTTGATACTTTGCGCACATCAAGTTCCACACCCATTGCGTCAATGGCTTTGAATGCGTCAATATCTTTATCATCAACGGATACGGCACTGGTAATCATTTTTTTACCATCTTTGTATGCCATACCACCAATATTGATCGATTTCATATCAAATCCTGCTTCAAGCAGTTTTAGCACATCGGTTGGATTAGTAAATAACAGCATCATACGCTCGCCAGCATATTCTGGGTTATTATAAACGCGGATCATTTTTTCTACGCCTACAACGTGTGCTGTTACCCCGGGAGGGGCAACGCTTTTCAGCATTGTGGAACGAACGCTATCTTTTGCTACATCGTCATTGACGACAACAATGCGAGAAACCTTGCTTTCTTTTGTCCAGCGAGTGGCAACTTGACCGTGAATTAATCGGTCATCAATACGCGCAAGCCCAATAACGAGATGTCCCTCTTTATTTGGCGTTACGACTTCTGGTTGGCTTGGTGCTGGTGCGGCTTGAGCAACGGCTTGTGGTGCTTGCTCTGGCTCTTCTTCCACATATCTTAAGGCACGGACACCTGTTCGTCCTGTTTCTAAGGCAATTGCCACCAATTCTTGCAAACTAGGGCCATCATCGCGAGCCATAAAGGTTTCTACCAACATTGGCACGTTTACCCCAGTAACAATATCCATATTGTCTTTTCCTTCTGATACTCGGTTTGCCGCATTAAACGGACTACCACCCCAAGTATCGACAAGGAATAACACTTCATCACAATGCGCAAGGGTTGTGCTGAGTTTTTCCTGATATTTTGCCATAATCGTTTCAGCATTTTCGCCGGGAACAAAATCGATCGTGGCAACATTTTCTTGTTCACCAATCAACATTTCGGTCGTTTTGAGCAGTTGTTCTGCCGCCACGCCGTGTGTTGCGATGATGATCGCAATAGCCATAAGGACTCCTTATACAAGTGGTTATGGTTTAAGTACTATAAAATCAGGCACGCATTCTAAACTAAAATGCTCCAAAATAATGTGATGAAGATCACGGATTTTGCACTGTATTAAATAAAAATTGTGATTCATCTCATCTTTTTTATTATGTGGTTAAAAAACACACTTTTTTTGATGAATTATTTCAAGACTTTTTGGAGTGAAATTTTATAAATTCTTATCTTATTGAATTTTCTCAACAAAAAATGCTTAATAAAGTAGCAGAATATTTTTAATCTGCAAGATGACTATTTATTTTTGCGATCTTGATCGTAAAAATAAAGTGCGGTGGTTTTTTTGTGGATTTTTTGGGATAGGCTAAACATAGCGACTGCGGATAAATGAATGAAGGAATAATGAAACTGTTTAATTGGCAAGCCTATAATTTTTTACAACAAAAACAACAAGGAATGATCGTGGCTGAGAATGTTGAAATGGCACGACAAGCTTTGTTTCAGCGACAGTTGCAAAATATCAAACTGCAGCGCAACTGGCAATTGCCGCGCAAGCCAAAAGCAAATGAGTTATACGAATTGATTAACCAGCTCGCATTATTGCTAAAATCTGCGGTGCCGATGAAGCAAAGTTTGCAGTTATTAGCACAGAATTGTACGGTCATTTCCTTAAATCTTTGGCTTGGGCAATTGATTAATGATCTTGAAAGTGGATTAAGTTTTTCACAAGGGATTGAAAAACAAGGAAAATATTTTTCACAGCAAGAACAGCAACTCATTCAAGTTGGCGAAATGACAGGCAAGCTCGCACAGGTGTGTGAGCAAATCGCCCAACATCGTCAGCGATCTTTAATTTTGCAACGGAAAATCCAAAAAATTTTACTTTACCCAATGCTGGTGCTAGGTATTTCCCTGCTTTTAACGTTGTTACTGCTAATTTTTATCGTGCCACAATTTGCCGAGATGTACGCGAATAATGGTGCCAATTTGCCTGTATTTACCACGTTTTTATTGCATCTTTCAGAAGGACTACAACAACATTTTTGGCAACTAGGTTGTTTGTTTATACTTACTTTGGTCTTTATTCGTTTTCGTTTAAAACGCTCATCAAGGTTAATCAAATGGAAAAATCAATGTCTCAGTAAAATGCCAATTTTAGGCAAGATCACGCAATTAGCGCGCTTGATTCGATTTAGTCAAGCGCTTGCGTTAATGTTGCGTTCCGGTGTGCCGTTAAATGTGGCACTACAATCTTTTTTGCCAAAACGGCAAAGTTGGCAAGTAGAAAAAAATGATGTGGCAGATCAGGTGTTAAATCAAGCCGTAGAAACGGCGTTATATTGGCTTAATCAGGGCTATAAACTTTCTGACAGCGTAGCCAGTGATTTTTTTCCAATGACTGCGCAACAAATGCTAAAAATTGGTGAAGAAAGCGGACAGGTCGCCCAAATGCTACAACATATTGCTGATAAATATCAGCAAGATCTCAATCATCAAGTGGATCTCCTCTCTCAATTGCTTGAACCACTTTTGATGCTGATTATTGGTGGCCTGATCGGGGCTGTTTTATTCGGAATGTATTTACCAATTTTCAATATGGGATCAATGATTCAATGATAGATGTTGCGACATTTTTGTTTGGTGGATTAGTGGGGCTACTGATTTTTATATTTGTTGCTACATTTGCTCAACGATTAAAGCAAAGCGTGTGGCACGATTATTGTACACTTTTTCAACCACAGCAAAAAGAAACACCTATGCCACATTCCTTGTGGCAAAATAAAAAGTGCGGTGGTTTTTTGTATTATATTTTTGCCTTTGCGGGACTATTTGTATTGTGTCGCAAGCTAAATGCTGATCCTTATATCGCATTATGGTGGGCAATTTGGCTCAGTTTTGTTATTTTAATCAGTATTATTGATTGGCTTTACCGATTAATTTCTCCGTTGTTATGTATTTGGCTGTTCTTATGGACCTTGCTAGGCGTACATTGGCAAATTGTATCTGTATCGTTAGCGCAAGGTTTAACAAGTGCGGTGATAATTTTGCTTATTTTTTATGGAATTTGTAGCATAAGTCAAATAATGTTGCATAAAACAATGTTAGGCGAAGGCGATGCTTGGCTTGCCTTTGCGCTTGGAGCGGGAATAGCCTTACCACAATTGCCCCACTTTGTTTTTCTTGCTTCTTTTTATGGGCTTCTTTTTTGTAGCATACAAAAATTACGTAAGCGTGATTATCAACAAATTCCTTTTGCACCTTTTTTAAATCTTTCGGCATTTAGCCTCTTATTGCTTCAGTAAATAAGAGCGCGTATGATTTAAGCAAAATAAGACAAGGGTAGAAAAGAATGAGCTATATTGTTGGCGTAACGGGTGGCATTGGCAGTGGTAAAAGTACCATTGTGGATTTATTTGCCGAGTTAGGGGTAGAAATTATTGATGCAGATATTGTAGCACGAGAGGTTGTGGCGAAAGGCTCTCCGTTACTGGAGAAAATTGCTGAGCATTTTGGCGCGGGAATTTTATTGGATTCGGGGGAATTAAACCGCCAAGCCTTACGCCAAATTGTCTTTGAGTGTCCACAGGAAAAAGTTTGGCTGAACAATTTACTTCACCCAGCAATTCGTCGTGAAATGTTGCATCAGCTCGCTCAAAGTCAATCTCTTTATGTGTTGTGGGTTGTGCCGTTGTTGATCGAAAATGATCTCACTGCATTTTGTGATCGCGTGCTAGTTATTGATGTGTTGCCAGAAACCCAGTTGTTGCGTGCTGCGAAGCGAGATCAAAATAAAATGGTCTTGATTAAAAAGATTATGGCATCACAAGTAAGCCGAGAAAAACGCTTATCTGTTGCAGATGATGTGGTGAATAACGAGCCAGAATTAAGCCAAAATCTGCCTTATTTGAGGCAAAAAGTGTTAGAATTGCACCATCAATATTTACAATTTGCGAAGGAAAAAACAAGAAATAATGCGTGAAGAAATTTTTGAAGTACCTTGTCCAGTGTGTCAAAAAGCCGTACCTTGGACGCCAGAAAGTCAGTATCGTCCTTTTTGTAGCAAGCGTTGCCAGCTTATTGATTTAGGTGAATGGGCAAATGAAGAAAAAGCCATTCCTTGTGAAACAGCGGATTTTGCCACCAATGCGAATTTCGATGAAGATTGGCGTGGCTAGTTAAAAAATATAGCAAATAAGGAAAAAAATGAATATTCAACATCAACAAAATCAACAAGATGGTGAGTTTTTTGTGCTTGATGATCAAGGGCAGAAAGTGGCAAAACTCACTTATTACTTTATTGACACCCATAGCATTAATGCCAATCACACGTATGTATCGGAGCGTTTACGTGGGCAAGGGGTGGCAGATAAACTTTATCAAGCGTTGGTGCAATTTGTGCGAGAACATCAATTAAATTTAGTACCAAGTTGTAGCTATATCGAAAGAAAATGGCTGCGTGAAACCCGTTAATCTCTTACCCCCTCCAAATTTTCACTGGAAATTCATCTATTTTGCGTAGTAATGGTGTGTTATTAAAACAGCATTACTACCATTTTCTATACATTGCTGTCAATTCTCGCAAAAGGATTGAGAAATGAAAATTATCTTGCTAAAATCCACCGCACTTTTTTATAAAAGTATGTTCGGACGAAGGTAGCTGGAGAGTAGGGAATTAACCCTGCACCGACGAGGAAAAATCTTTCAGGTGCTATTAAGTTAGCGAGGACTGTTACTGGACGAACCCTTGGAGAGATCCATTGCATAGGCAAATGGACGCCGAAGGCGCAAAAGAGCGGTGTAAATTTTCATCGTTTTTCAAACGCTCAGGCAAAAGGACAGGGGCAAGAGATTATTTCAGGTGATATAACGCAAGGCTTTGCGTTGTCTTTTTTCTATTCGCCAAACTCTTTTCGCCTCCTTGTAAACCGCAATTTTTTTACGAGGAACATTCAATGTCAATGACACAATTATTATCATCAATTAATGCCTTTATTTGGGGACCGCCCTTATTAATTTTATTGTCTGGCGTAGGGCTTTATTTCACCTTTCGTTTAGGGTTTATTCAAGTTTTTCAATTGCCGAGAGCGTTAAGTTATTTATTTAAACGTGAAAAAGGGGCGCAAAAAGGAAAAGGTGATGTTTCCGCCTTCGCAGCTTTAAGTACGGCATTAGCGGCTACCATTGGAACGGGAAATATTGTTGGGGTAGCAACTGCCGTGCAGGCTGGTGGTCCCGGGGCAATTTTTTGGATGTGGTTAGTGGCATTGTTTGGTATGGCAACGAAATACGCAGAATGTTTGCTGGCGGTGAAATATCGCATTATTGATAAACGTGGTTTTGTTGCTGGTGGCCCGATGTACTACATTGAACGTGGGCTAGGTATAAAATGGCTTGCAAAAATATTTGCAATTTGTGGTATTTTGGTGGCCTTTTTCGGTATTGGGACGTTTCCGCAGGTGCAAGCCATTACGCACGCAATGCAGAATAGCTTTCATATTCCTGTGGAAATAATGGCACCAATTATCACCTTGTTGGTTGCCGCGATCATTTTAGGTGGCATTAAACGCATTTCTTCTGTGGCGGCCATCATTGTACCTTTTATGGCCGTGCTTTATGTCGCGATTTCTATCGTCATTATCACCTTGAACTGGCAGCAAGTCCCTGCCGCAGTAGGATTAATTATTGAAAGTGCGTTCAATCCACAATCTGCCTTAGGGGGAGCATTAGGCTATACCGTAATGAAAGCGATTCAATCGGGTGTGGCACGAGGCATTTTCTCAAATGAATCAGGCTTAGGAAGTGCGCCAATTGCAGCCGCTGCTGCACAAACCAAAGAACCTGCACGTCAAGGTTTGATTTCAATGACGGGAACATTCTTAGATACCCTTATCGTTTGTACGATGACGGGCATTGTCATTGTGCTAACAGGTGCTTGGCAATCACCAGAAGCCGGTGCAGCAGTAACCAATCTTGCCTTTTCGGAAGGTCTGGGAACAGCAGCAGGTGGTACGATTGTAACCCTTGGATTATTATTCTTTGCATTCACCACGATTTTAGGCTGGTGTTATTATGGTGAACGTTGTTTTGTGTATCTTGCCGGTGTTAAAGGGGTAAAAGCGTACCGTTTTATCTTTATTATTATGGTGGCTTGTGGGGCGTTTATTCATCTTGAAACCATTTGGATTTTGGCAGATATTGTAAACGGACTAATGGCATTCCCAAATCTTATTGCGTTAATTGGTTTACGCAAAGTCGTACTTGACGAAACAAGAAGCTATTTTGAACGTTTAAGCATTGCACATCAAGATGCAGACGATTAGAAAACGTTAAATAAACATTGGTCATTCATTGAAGCACAGTAGAAAATCGCCTTTTACTGTGCTTTTTGCTATTTTGAAAGAGAGAACCGGAAATTGATTGAACACATTGTTCAACGTTTATTTAGCGAATTGGCACTTAAAAGAGAAGCTATTTATGAATATGAACCTAGGAATAATAACAACTTTTCCATAAAATGAAAGTCTCTTTTTTGAAATCTTCTACTTAGATCATAAATTTACATTTTTCTTTTTTATTCTTAAATAAAGCCCTTGAAAAGTTCCTCTAACGGGACTATGTTGTAGGTATGAGATTTCACACAAGTAGAAATACTTACAATCAAAAGAGAGGTAAATGCTATGACTCTAAATATCACAAGTAAACAAATGGACATCACCCCAGCAATCCGCGCTCATATTGAAGAAAGACTTGCTAAATTAGGAAAATGGCAAACTCAACTGATTAATCCTCATTTTATTTTGAATAAAGTACCAAAAGGCTTTGCGGTGGAAGCCTCTATCGGCACACCATTTGGTGATTTATTTGCAAGTAGTGAAGCTGATGATATGTATAAGGCGATTAATGAAGTGGAAGAGAAACTTGAACGTCAGCTGAATAAATTACAACATAAAAATGAATCTCGCCGTGCAGAGGAACGTTTAAAAGATTCGTTTAATTAAAAACTTTTCTATTTTAGCCCGCACTTTTGCGGGCTTTTTCTTTGCCTCATTTCCCCTTTGTTGTACAATATCGCCCTTATTTCGTGGCTAGATAAAATCTAGCTGTACCCGTGGTTCGCAACCCTCCCACGCAAAAAAACTAGGAAATTTTATGACAACATTCAAAAATCACAACCGTAAAGCGGTTGTTATCTTTTCTGGTGGGCAAGATTCCACCACCTGTTTAATTCAAGCTATTGCGGATTATGGTGTTGAAAATGTGGAAACCGTCACTTTCCACTACGGACAACGCCACGCCATAGAGTTAGAAAAGGCGAAATGGATCGCACAAGATCTTGGTGTAAAACAAACCTTCATTGATACCTCCGTGATTAAAGCGATCACAACAAATGCATTAATGAACAAAGACGCAGAAATCAAGCAAGAAAAAGATCAACTGCCCAACACCTTTGTAGATGGACGCAACGCATTATTTCTGCTTTACACCGCCATTTATGCAAAAGGACAAGGCATTTCTGACATTATCACGGGCGTGTGTGAAACCGATTTCAGTGGTTATCCTGATTGCCGTGATGTATTTATCAAGTCGATGAATGTAACGCTTAACTTAGCGATGGATTACCATTTTAATCTTCGCACACCGTTGATGTATCTTACCAAAGCACAAACTTGGGCATTGGCAGATAGCCTAGGTGCATTGGATTATATTCGCAACCATACTCACACCTGTTATATGGGCGTGGAAGGTGGTTGTGGCGAATGCCCGAGCTGTGTATTGCGCAATAAAGGCTTAAGCGAATATTTACAACAAAAAAGTGCGGGGCAAAATGTTTAAAGTTTCTAAAGAATTCAGTTTTGATATGGCACATTTGTTAGATGGACACGATGGCAAATGTCAAAATCTGCACGGACATACTTATAAATTGCAAGTGGAAGTGCAGGGGGAGCTACACGCCAGCGGGGCAAAAAAAGGAATGGTGATGGATTTTTCCGATCTAAAACAGATCGTAAAAGAACAGATTCTTAGCCCAATGGATCATGCGTTTATTTATGATGAAACGAGCGAACGAGAAAGCAAAATTGCACGATTGTTACAAGATCTTAATTCCAAAACCTTTGCTATGCCAACCCGTACCACCGCAGAAGAAATGGCTCGCTTTATTTTTCAACGCTTGAGCGAACACTTGCCGATTAGTGCCATTCGTTTGTGGGAAACGCCCACTTCATTTTGTGAATATCGGGAAGAGTAATGGTGGAATTGATCTCTAATCCAAGCTATCCCATTGTAGAAATTTTCCAGAGTTTGCAAGGCGAAGGGGCAAATACGGGAATGCCTTGTATTTTTATCCGCTTTGGAAAGTGTAATTTAGCTTGTCCTTGGTGCGATACGCCCTACAATGATTTTGAGCCGTGGTCGTTACAGCAAATCTTAGCAAAAGTGCGGTCGTTTTCGGCGAAAAATATTATTATCACAGGAGGAGAGCCGACGATTCAACCGCAACTTAGCTTATTGCTTGAGCAACTTAAGGCGGACGGTTATTTTCTTGCTATTGAAACCAATGGATTAAAACCGATTCCCGCACAAATTGATTATATCGCCACCAGCCCTAAGCGTGCTTATGTTGAGAAATACCGCCAACGCTGTATTGCTCAAGCCAATGAAGTTCGCATTGTGGCAGATGCAGATGTACAAGCATTTTGTGCATTCATTGAAAAGCAAATTGAGGCAGAGCATTATTACCTTTCACCTTGCGAAACCAATGGCGAAATGAATTTGCTCCACACGATTACCCAATTAGGCTTACTAAACCAACGCCCGAATAAACCAAAATGGCAATTAAGTCTTCAAACACATAAGCTGATTGGGATTGAATAAAATCTAAGAAAAAACCACCGCACTTTAGAAAGTGCGGTGGTTTTTTACAAATTTTATCCCCTTGGGTGATATCTTTCGTGTAAGTGTTTTAAACGTTCTTTGGCAACGTGGGTGTAGATTTGTGTTGTGGAGAGATCGCTGTGGCCTAATAGTATTTGTACGACACGCAGATCGGCACCGTGATTCACTAAGTGGGTGGCGAAAGCGTGGCGTAAGACGTGTGGGGAGAGGGCTTCGCTGTCGATATTCGCTAAAATCGCATAATGTTTAATGCGATGCCAGAACGTTTGCCTTGTCATTTGTGTACCACGGCGGCTGGGGAATAACACATCTGAGCGTAATCCATCAAGTAATGCCATTCTGCCATAAAGGATAAATTGTTTTACCCAATAGGTTGCTTCTTCGCCGATGGGGACAATGCGTTCCTTGTTACCTTTACCAATAACACGCACAACGCCTTGTTGTACGCTGATGTTATCAAGGGTCAGTGAAACCAGCTCGGTAACCCGTAAGCCTGTGGCATAAAGCAATTCTAACATCGCTTTATCGCGTAATTCTAAGGGGACTTCCACACAAGGGGTGTTAAGTAAATCCGTAACCTGTTGTTCCGTTAAGTATTTGGGTAATCGGCTCGGTAATTTTGGTGAAGTTAAGAGGACACTTGGATCGTCCGCACGGTATTTTTCTCGATATAAATATTGAAAGAATTTTCGCAATGCACTCAATAATCTTGCGGTGCTTGTGGCTTTGTAACCCGCCTCCAATCGCTCTCCAAGAAAACCTTGTAAATCAATGGCGTCTAAGCTTTCAAAGGTGAGATTTTGTTTTTCCAGCCAATTTGCTACCGCACTGAGATCTAAGCGGTAGGATTGAATGGTATTCTCTGAAAGTCCTTTCTCTAGCCATTGTTCGTTAAGAAAAAGATCGATTAAGGCACTGTCTTTCATTACGAATCCTATTCTACTCTTCGCACTAAAAAGGCTTCCACTTTACGTGGAATAATGGGTAGGGCAAGTAAGGCAAAAATCATCATTGAAGTAAAGGCCATTTGTGGCGAAATCGGGTATAACACGCCAGCCAACGCGGTGAGCAAGGCAATCACCGCCGAACCTGAAATACCATTATAAAGCCCTTGTAATTTAGCCATCGTATTTTGTGGCTGTGTGGTGATGTAACGCACCATAGCATAATGTCCGAGCGCATAGGTTAAGCTGTGCAATAATTGCACTAAGGCAATTAACCAAAGGCTTGTTGCATTGCCTAACACGCCCCAACGCACCACGCAGGCGATGGCGGCGCAGTAAAACAGTGTACTGACTTTCCAGAAACGGAATAATTTGGTCGAAAAGAAAAAGAGCAAAATTTCTGCGACGACACTTAAGCCCCACAGCAAACTGGTTGTTTGCACAGAAATGCCGATACTTTGCCAATATAACACGCTATACGCATAATAAGCCGCGTGTGATCCTTGAATGAGCGAAATGGCAATAATTAAACGTAGCGTGCATTTATTCTTTAATAATTGCAAAAATCCAACGGAATTTTCCACCGCACTTGCTTGGGTATCTTGCGGCAAAACCTTAGGCGTTGGCATTTGCATTATGGCATAAAGGGCTAACAGTGCGGTTAAAATCCATACCGTAGAATGTTCACCAATAAAGCCAATGAGATTACCAAACAATGTTACGCCTACGACAAAGGCGGCTGAGCCGATCAATCGTGCTTTGCCATAATCTAGATTGATTTGCTGTTGCCAAGTGGTTGCAAGGGTATCACTTAATGGCATTCCCGCCGCATTAATCATTGCAAATAAGGCAATGCCAAGGCAGAGCAAAGGGAAACTTTCCGCCACAAAGCTTATATAAAGCATTACGCCACAACTTGCCCAAGCGAGATAACGTAAAGCATTGAGCAAATGCCCTGCTTTTTTAATCATTGCGGAAAAGCCGATCCCGCCTAAAAAGCGGAAGACATAAGAGCTGGCAATAATAAAGCCAATAATTTCCTCGTTGTAAGATTGAGATTTTAACCACGCAGGAAAAAATGGCACAAACACGCCATAGGCACAGTAATAGCCAAAAAAGCTCAAGGCTAACCAATTAAAAGGGCTAATTTTCATTAAAATAATTTTTCCATTTCTTGTGAGCGTTGCACGCACGCTTCAATGGCTTGTTGCACCGTGTGCGATAATTGCTGTTGCTGGAAGACATTTAGTGCCGCTGCCGTTGTGCCACCTTTTGAGGTAACATTTTCCCGTAAGGTCGAAATTGCCATATCAGGCTGTTGTTGCACCATTTTTGCCGCGCCCAATGCCGATTGTTGTATCAATAGGCGAGCGGTTTGTGCCTTTAACCCTAAGTTTTTTAAGGCGTGTTCCATTGCTTCCATAAACAGAAAAAAATAAGCGGGGCTACTCCCAGAACCTGCGGTAACAAGATGCATTTGTGCTTCATTTTCTACCCAGCAAGATTTTCCCACTGCATTCATCAGATCTTGAGCAAAGGTTTTGAAAGGGGCAGGAACGTTCTTGTCTGCAAATAAGCCTGCCATTCCTTCAGAAACGAGCGCCGGCGTATTCGGCATTACACGAATAATATGCTGTGCAGAAGGTAAAAGTGCGGTCAGTTTTTGCACGGAAATTGCTGCCACAATAGAAATCACTAATTTTTCACCAAAATCCACCGCACTTAAGGGCTGGCACACTTCCGCAAGGGATTGTGGTTTCACGGCTAGCACCACGACTTCCGCATTTTGTATGGCTTGTAGATTATTTTGCGAAATATTGACTTGGCGCTCAGCAAACAATGCCAGTTTATCTGCGTTAGGATCGCTCACGGTAATTTTATCCGCAGGATAGCCATTTTTCAGTAAACCAAACACAATCGCTTGTGCCATATTTCCGCCACCGATAAATGTAATCAATTTCTGTTGCATATTTTTGCCTTAGATCAGTTACAATAAGTTTTTATCTGCTCATTTTACCTGAATAAGTAAGGAATGCCTATGTGGTTTAAGAACGTTATGACCTATCGTTTAACAAAAGAATTAGATTGGTCAGCTGAATATTTACAAGCCCAGCTTGCGCAATGTGAGTTTCATCCTTGTGGACAGGGAGATATGCAAAAGTTTGGTTGGATTTCTCCATTAAAAACCAGTGAATTGTTGCATTTCTCTGTGGGAAAACAGATTTTATTCGTTGCACGTAAAGAAGAAAAAATGCTCCCAGCGCAAGTGATAAAACGGGAATTAGCGCAACGTATAAATGAACTTGAGCAAAAAGAAAATCGCAAATTAAAGAAAGTAGAAAAGCAAGCGCTAAAAGATGATGTGGTAGCAATGTTGCTGCCACGTGCTTTTAGCAAGTATCAGGAAACGGCGATTTGGGTGGATAGTGAAAATCAGCTAATTTATGTCGATGCTGCCTCCAGCAAAAGAGCAGAAGATGCCTTAGCTTTATTGCGAAAATCTCTCGGCTCTTTGCCTGTTGTGCCACTTGCTTTTGCTTATGAGCCAAGTGCAGTAATGAGTAAATGGGTGAGCGAGGAAAATACGCCAGAATGGTTAATTCCTTTAGAAGATGCAGAATTACGGGGCGATCAAGATAATGCCGTCATTCGTTGCAAACAACAAGCATTAGATGCACAGGAAATTTTGTCGCTTTTACAATCAGGTAAAGTGATTACAAAGCTGGCTTTAGAATGGGAGGCGCATCTTATGTTTGTACTCAATGAAGATGGCACCTTAAAACGTTTGAAGTTTGCCGATGAAGTGCGGGAAAAAAATGACGATATTTTGAAAGAAGATGTCGCACAACGTTTTGACGCTGATTTTGTATTAATGACCGGCATTTTAGCCAAGCTGACAGAAAATCTACTTGATGAGTTTGGTGGTGAAAAAGAGCGGTTGTAATTTTATTCTTTTTTGTAATGGATAAAAGCAAAATGGCGGAACATCAGATTCCGCCATTTTTTTCTTTTAACAGCTTACAGCTTATTTCTTATATTGATAAGTCCCATTAGCCTGACGAATAAAGGTGCTGCCATTTGCTAAGCGAAGTTGTTCCACACGCCCTTGTGAATTGACTGAAATCTGTACTTTATCACCGGGTTTAAAGCTACTTAAGGCATTGCCAGCGCCATTTGCTTTTGTCATCGCATTCACATCTGAAATATTCAGGTTGTTATCACGGAATACCTGCATAAGCGATACGCCTTGTGGAATGGTCAGGGTTTTGCTCGTGCCAGCTGTTTTGCTTGTCGCTGGTTTTGCTTCAACCACAGGCACTTTTTTCTCAACTTTCGCGTCCACTTTTTTCACGGTTTGTGCTTTGTTTTCCGCTTTTGGCTTACTGGTATTGGTTGTTTGTGTTGTTGCTTTTACCACCGGTTTAGGTTGTGCTTTTGGTGTGGTTTGTGTAGCTGGTTTGCTTGCGGTTTTTGCTGTATCTACCACTGGTTTTGGCTCAACGGAGGTTGGTTGTGGTTTCACCGCTGGCACAGGTTGCTCTGTTTGAGGGCTTGGTTGCGCAACAGGTTCAGGGCTTGTAGCTGGATTGCTTTGCGCATTGTCTGCATTATTTTCTGCACTTGCGGTTGTTGCTGTTTGGGCATTCTCATTGTTGCTTTGTGTGTTTTGTGCATCTGCTTGCTGTGCCGGTTGTTGCCCTTGGTTTAAGTTATCCAACACATTATTTTCCAAAGGTTGTTCTTGATTAAGTGATTGGAACTGGGTTGGAATGCTGTTTGATGGCTGTTCAAAAGCATTTACGGTATCCGCACTTGGTTTTAGCCAAGAGATAATCAATAAAATGATCACCGCAAGTAATAAAACAATAAAAATACGGCGGTATTTTGCTGGAATAAAGCCTAAAATTGCCCAACGTTCAGGTTTATTTATTTTGCTAATAGGAGCTGGTTCATTTTGTGTTTGGGTGTTTTCTTCTGCAAGACTTTCTTCAACATTCTTCTGCTCGTTACTCGTGGTTGTTTCTGCAATCACGGGTTCAGCCTGTTCAGTTGCTTGTTCTTTTTTTCCTAACCCTTCCATCAGCGCTTTGGCTTTATCAAGTAAAGAGGGTTCGTGAGTAATGTGTTTTTTCGGCGTGATAGGTTCCATTTGATTAAATTCTAAATTTAATTCATTTTGAGCCGCGCTATCTGTGTTATTTTGAGGTTTATGTTGTTCAGTCACAGTGATTCCTTAATATTAATTAAAAGCACTTAGCGTAAGTGCGGTGTAAATTTCGCTTATTTTAAAGGATATTTTGTCATTGTTCTATGCCGAATTACGCGGAATATAATGTTTTATTTGGTTCATTCGCTATTTCTCGTGCTAATTTAGGCACTAAATAGCCTGACGTGAGTGTTTGTAATTCTTTGTAAATTTTTACCGCACTTTCATCATCAAGATAAAAATGGCTTGCCCCTTCCACTTTATCAAACAAATGTAAGTAATAAGGCAAAATACCAATACGAAAAAGTTGCTCACCTAAGGTTTTAAGAGTGTGGGCGTTGTCATTAATCTTTTTCAGTATGACCGCTTGGTTAAGCAAAGTGATACCGGATTTTTTCAGCTTCGCCATTGCTTGTGCTAAATTTTCATCAATTTCATTGGGGTGATTGATGTGGGTAACCAGCACCGTTTGTAAGCGAGATTGTGCCAGCAACGCACAAAGTGTGGTGGTAATCCGCTGTGGAATAACCACCGGCAAGCGACTATGAATACGTAAACGTTGTAAGTGCGGAATTTTTTCTAATTGTTTTATGAGCCATTCTAGCTCGTGATCTTTCGCCATAAGTGGATCGCCACCTGAAAAAATCACCTCATCAATTTCTGAATGTTGCGCAATATAATCTAGGGCTTTTTGCCAATTTTTTTTATCGCCCTTGTTTTCAGCATAAGGAAAGTGGCGGCGAAAACAATAGCGACAATTAATTGCACAGCTATTTTTTACCATAAACAACAAACGATTATGGTATTTATGCAAAATATTGGGCGCGGGTGTATGCTGTTCATCTAATGGATCTTTGCTAAATCCTTCTGCCTGCACAAATTCTAAATGGGAAGTCATCGCCTGTAAAAAGAGCGGATCGTTTGGGTTACCTTTTTCCATTCGCGCTACAAAAGGCAACGGAACACGCAAAGGAAACAGCTTGCGTGCGGCAAAATCTTTTTCAAAAAGAGAAAGAGGAAGGTTTAATTGTTCCAACAAGATTTTTGGATCTGAAATGGCATTGGCGAGATGATCAGCCCAATTTTCTACTTCTCTAATGGGGATATTTCGGGTTAAAATACGCACTTTTAAAAACAATCTCTTTTTATTTGAGGATAATATGGCTACATATACTACCACTGACTTCAAACCAGGTCTAAAATTTATGCAAGATGGTGAACCTTGCGTTATTGTTGAAAATGAATTTGTAAAACCGGGTAAAGGTCAGGCATTTACTCGCACTCGTATTCGTAAATTAATTTCAGGTAAAGTGTTAGATGTCAACTTTAAATCGGGTACTTCCGTCGAAGCCGCAGATGTGATGGATCTTAACTTAACCTATTCTTACAAAGATGATGCGTTCTGGTATTTTATGCACCCAGAAACATTTGAACAATATTCTGCCGATGCAAAAGCCGTCGGCGATGCAGAAAAATGGTTATTAGATCAAGCAGATTGTATCGTTACTTTATGGAACGGTGCGCCAATTTCTGTTACCCCACCAAACTTCGTTGAATTAGAAATTGTAGAAACAGATCCAGGCTTAAAAGGTGATACAGCAGGTACAGGCGGTAAACCAGCGACATTAAGCACCGGTGCAGTAGTGCGTGTTCCATTATTCGTACAAACAGGCGAAGTCATCAAAGTAGATACCCGTTCAGGTGAATATGTTTCGCGTGTGAAATAATTTTTCAGACGTAAATCAAACATAAAAATCCGTGCTCTTCAGTGCGGATTTTTTTATAGCGATATATTGTTATTTTAGCTAAATGTTTTTTCCTATTTTGCGGTTCTCATTTTTTTAATTGAAAAACAGTCAAATATTTTCTTTGTTTTTATCAGTAAATCAATGAATAAAAAATTTTGATATTTTCAAAGATTTTCCTTGCAAATCGTTTTTTTTTTTTAGAATAGGGAAGTTTTTATTGATGATTAGTAAAAACAAAGAAACTGAATCGGGCTTTAATTTATAGGAGAAATTCAATGAATATTAAATTGATAACTTTATCTATTTTAAGTGCTTTAGCAATAACAGCTTGTAGTAGTGGTGGCGGAAGTGGTGACAGTGCTAATGCTAGCAATTCTTATTATGCAATCGGAGATGTTCGTAAGAGCGCTGATGGTGAGGGGCAGTTCGACGATGCTCGCCATAAAATTGTACAAGCAACAGATGATAGCCAAAAAACTTATAAAAAAGTGTATGACATTTTGATGAAGGATAATAATTCTGAGAAACAAAATTATACGGTATATGGCTATCATAATATGGGATCTGATTCGGAAAAAGATATGCGTGTTGTTTTCTCAGCCAGAGAAATGCCAGAAACATTACCAGATACATTGCATGCGAGTTATACAGGTAAAGCAACTATTGAAGATCCAACACAACAAAATCAATTTTTACCTGGAACATTGAGCTTGGATATTGAAAATGAAGCGGTTACTGGCTCAATTAGATTAGATGATAATAATGGGGCATTATCTCTAGCTGGTATATATGGTTATATGAATGGTCGTTTAAATCCAGAGGATTCTCGTAACTTTAGTCTTGTTGGTGGTGTTACAGGATCGGTAAAAGGAAATGATGTACAAGATGGTAGGTTCTACGGCTTTGTTGCTGGACCGCATCAAGAGGAAGTTGTTGGTGCAGTTACTGGTGAGCTGAGTAACGGTCAAGAATTACAAGGTGCTTTTGTTGGTAAAAAACAGTAATAAATAAGAAAAAATGCTCGCTTTATTAATAAGCGAGTATTTTTTATAACCTTCCCCAAAATGAAAAAACTAATATTAATTCCTTTTGTCTTTTATTGCAGTATAGTACAAGCAGAAAATACTCCTGCATTGAATTTAAAGCAAGAATGGAATAATCAAGAAAATTATTTTGATAAATTTAAACAAAGTGAATTGCTGACTCGTCAAGCATTGCAGCTTGCTATTCGACAAAGAAATAGTGCGTTAATTCAGCAGTTTTTACCTATTTATCAACAATTTAAAGAAAAAGATCCCGCTATTGTTCAATTTTCACAATTTATCTTAGCAAAAGAGCGGAAAAATAATAGTGAAGCAATTAATATTTTATATGCGCTTTTAGAAAAATATCCTAATTCCATATCGATTCGATTAGAGTTAGCTATTTTATTGTTTTGGGATCAGCAATTAAATCTTGCAAAACAACAATTTAAATTGTTAAAGCACGGAGCTAACTCTACGCTTACTAAGATTATTGATAGTTATCTTACTAATATTACAGAGAAAGAAAGCCTGCATAGCGATTTTAATTTTTATTATTTAAGAACTAAGAATATAAATAAGGTTTCTTCAGCTAGTAATATTGAAAATACGAGATTAATCAAGAAAGAGAAAATGTTACCACAATCTGCACACGGAATAGGGATGAATGGGTATTTAAGTCAAGATAAGAATATCGTTAAGCATCATTATTTGGCATTTAAAGATCAATTTTTTTATAAGTATTACTGGGATAGAAAAGAATACAATGATGCAATTAATCGACTTTCTTTAGGGTATAAGTATAAAGAAATGGTAGCGCAATGGCAGGTATTTCCTTTTTATGAATTGCGTTGGGTTGGTAATAAAAGATATCAAAGAACCATTGGAGCAAATATAAGCTGGGAGAATTGGCTGACAAATACAGCTCAAATCAGAACTGAATTAGAGTATAGCAAGAATGATTATGTGCAAGATGCTAATTATTTAGATGGACATAATAAATTCTTGGCGATTTCTTTCTCTTGGTTACCCCAAAATACTCGATTACTTTCATTAGGTTTAAGTTTTAGAAAAGAGAAAACACAGCTTCGTTATTATGACAATGATACAAAAGCAATTAGATTTGATTGGTTAGAAAACTGGAAAAAATCTATTTCTTCCCAAATAAATTTTTCTTATTCTTATCGGCGGTATAAAGATAAAATGATTTTTGCAAGAATATTACCACTAAATAAAATAAGAAAAGATCATATCTACAGTTTAAATCTTTTGCTATGGAAAAGAGATTTGAAATTACTCGGATTTATTCCCAAAATTCAATTTTCTTGGGTAAAACAGCAAAGTAATTTACCCACTCTTTATAGTTATTCTGAAAAAAATATTAATATTTTTTTCGAGAAAGGTTTTTAGATAACTCAAAGTGCGGTGCAAATTTTTCTGATTTTTGCACCGCACTTTCGTATTTATTCATCATCTTGCAAGAAATGATAAATTGGTACAATGGCGGCGCCAATGGAAATATCTTCAAATTTTATCTTTGATGCGCTCAGTTGTGCTGAGGTGCGGTTGATGTTTTGCAATTGTTCTGCATTTTTAACGTAATCAATCAGTTGGTTGATTAAGGTTTGAGGCAACATTCCGGTTAGGGCGATGACTTTGGGGTCAAGCCACGCAATGGCGGAGAGAATGAGAGATAGCACTTGGGGCTGGCTATGTGCTAGCCAAGTTTTTACCGCGGTGTTGTCTAATAAGTTTGTTTGATGATTATCTTCGCCAAGTTTTTCGGTGAGATCTTTCCAACTTGGTCTAGGCGAGTTATAGGGGAATAATAAGCCGATTTCTCCCGCGTTACCAAACCCACCACGGATTAGTTTACCTTGTGAAATAATGCCTGCACCAATACCAAAATCAAGGCTGATAACCACCATATCGTCAATATCATTCCATAAACCTGAATAATATTCACCTAAGGCTACGGTGTTGATGTTGTTTTCAATATAACAAGGGTAGCCCAATTTTTCGCTCAATACTGTGGCTAAATTAGGAATATTTTGTAATAAAGGAAACCAAGGGGAGGAAATCGATTTGTCTTCCAAGAGATAGCCAGAAAGGGAGAAACCAATACCAAGGATTTTGGCTTCAGACAAAAATTTCTTTTCAAGCAATTGCGTAATAGCGCTATGAATTTTTTGGCATAATTCATCAAATTGTACGATGTTGTTATATACATAGCGTTCATTCGCAATTTTATTACCGACAAAATCCACAATTGCCAGCTGAAATGCGTGATCAGAAAAAGTAACCCCAATAGAGCAGCAGGCGTTGGGATTTAAGGTTAAATGAAAAGAAGGCGTTCCCCGTTTTTTTACCATTTTTTCCGTTTCTTTGATTAAGCCAAGAAACAAGAGCTTGCGACAATATTGTGTTACTGCCCCTGCGGTTAAGCCTGATAATGTACTGAGTTCCTTGCGTGAAGGGGCATATTGGCGAATAAGGCGTAATAACAATTTTTCGCTAGATTTTAAATTGAATACGGAATTATCTTTTTTCATTTTTCTGTCTTTATGAAATAAAAGCCTCACTTTGGCGATCAGAGAGGCTTCTCAGTCAATTTTACCTTAATTTACACAGATAAAAGTGCGGTATTATTTTAATGCATTTTCAACGGCTTGATAAAAATCAGCCATTTTACATAAACCTTGCGCATTGGTTGGGCAATCTTCTAGCTGTAAGGTAATACGATTTGGTGGATTAGTCAAAGTGAGTTTCGTGCCATTACGTAATTGGTCAATGGTTTGATAAACGTATTCTACTTTCATAAAGGCTTCGCCACTTGGCGCGACCCATTTTTCAAAGGCAACTTTGCCATTAACTTGATTTTGTTGGAACAATAATCAAAAAAAGAGAGAAAAAAATGAGTTAAGGTAGAACCTTAACTCATTAACAATGTTATTTGGCGATCACTTCTTTGGTGAAATCTGCAATCGCGGCTTTGCTCCAATCTAATGGGAAGAATGGAATATCCGCTTCGCCGACTTCCGCATTTAATGGGCGAATACCAAAATGAGCGGCTAATTTTTGTTGGGTTTCTGGGGAGACTAGCCAGTTGGCGAACACCAAACTTGCTGCTGGGTGTAGCGCATTTTGTGCGACAACGACGACATTCCCACCGCCCGGCATACCAAATTTTGGCACATAGAATTTCAATCTTGGGGTAACCGCACCTTGTTTTTGTAAGCTAAATAAATGATCTTGCCACGCAGAAACAATATCTAATTCCCCATCATTTAAGCGTGTTAAGCTATCTGCGTTAGAGGCGGTACGAACCATATTTTGTTTGTTTTGGTTAAACCAATCCCACGTGCTTTGCCAGTTTTTCGTTTGAGAAGCATCAAATGGCGTGTTTTGATAATCATATTGACCGCTTACATTAAGTAAGGCTTGGAAAATAAACGCTTTACCTGAAGCCCCTCCATTTGGATCGGCATAACCGAATTTTTTCGGGTGAGTTTGAATGTAGGTAACGGTTTCTTGCCAACTTTGTGGTAATTGATCTTCTGAAACGCGTAATGGATCATAAGCAAAGCCTGTTTGATTGCCCCAAAATCCCATTGCTTGATTGGCAAATTTTACCCCTTGTAAGGCGTGGTTAGCTTGGGCGAAATTTGGCAATTTATCGAGATTTCTTAATACCTCATTTTTCTGCACAATCGGGTAGTTATCCGCCGCAATGGCGATCACATCCATTTTGCCTTTGCTTAGTGATTTTTCAGCAATGAGCTTGTTCATATTGCCATCTAGCGTTCCTTCTGGGATTTTCACTTTGATGCCATAGGTTTTTTCAAATTCTTTCACAAAAAGACGGAATTGTGGTTGTAAATACCATACGCTAAAGGTGACGGAGCCTTCTTGTTTGGCTTGTGCCATAATATCTTCCCAGCTTTTTTGGCTGAGGTCTTGGGAGGCCGATACGGATAAGGCAGTGGTTAGCCCTAAACTGATTAATGCGGTTTTGATAAGACGAGTTTTCATCATTGTGTTCTCCTATGATTTACAAGGCTATGGTTTACAAAATTAGGCTTTACCTGTGGATTGAGATAAATAGTTACCTTTTAATAAACGTTCAATAATTAACAATAAGATCACGTTTGGAATTAATAAGATGATTGAGACCACGGCGGCATTTGGGCGAATGAAAGAATAGCCCAAGAAAGAATAAAGTATGGTTGGCACGGTGATAAAATCTGGCGAACCGATAACAAAGGAAATACTAAATTCTTCAATACTTTTGACTAAACAGAAAATAATGGACGCCAAAAATGCGGGTTTTAGCATTGGCAAGTACACATCTTTAAAGGTCGTAAATTTTGATGCGCCAAGATCGCGACTTGCATCAATCAGATCTTGCGGAACGGCTGAAAATCCTGAAGACAAAATACGAATAGCGTAGGGTAACGTCATTACCGTATGTCCGATAATAATACCGATCATTGGATTGTTAATATTTAACTGAATTAACACCGCACTAAAGAATAAGGCAATGATCATTCCCGGAATTACTAAGGGAATAAGGGTAATCAGTTCGGCAATTTTTTTACCGCGGAATTCCATTCGACCAAAAGCATAAGCGGTTGGCAAGGCGAGAGTGATGGCGATTAAAGAAACAATCGGCGCGATGGTGTAGCTATTAAACATCGCTTCTTTAAGTGCGGTGTTTTCCCATACATAACTCCAGCGTTCAAAAGAAAGCACGGGTGGAAAAATATCAGGGTAGCTCCAAGGGTGTTGTGGATCAACAAGCGACCATAAGCCCGCCATTAAGAAAGGCAAAACAAGCCAAACAAAATTCACCAGCACAAAAAAGATCAGCACAATGCGGTTAATTAAACGTGTGTTTTTGCTTTGTATTTTGTTCATTTTACCGCTCCTCGTTTAACAGATAATGGACGAATAATCAGCGTAATTAAAATTGAAGCAAGTGCAGAAGTGAGCATTATCACCATTGCGAGTACCGCACTTTGATTCCATTCTTCAAATTCATAAGCACTCATTTGCATAAAGCGAGCTAAAGAATAGGTATCACGTGGGCCTGCAATGCTATAAAAGGCGAAATCACCTAATGCACCGATAAAAATCAAAATAAACGAAACTTGTACTGCACTGAGAGTGAGTGGGAAAATCACATAAATAAAACGTTGCCAACTGTTTGAACCTAGGTTTGAAGCGGCATCAAAGAGATCGCTTTTTAACGAATTGACTGCACCGCCAACAAGAATTAAGGCGAATGGAATATTTTTCCACATTTGTAAAATCACAATTCCCCAACCAAAGCTGTCATTTTGCAAGGATTTTGGTTGTTCCCAAATGCCTAACCAAACTAAGGTTTCATTAAGAATACCGTGGTAGGAAATCATATTCATAAATAAGAATGCCGCCACTAATCCCGGCACAAGCATTGGCATACGGAAAAAGGTAACGATAAATTCTTTGCCTTTAATCGGATTACGTAACCATAATGCAATGGGGTAAGCCACTAAAATGGAAAATACCGCACCCAGAAAAGAAACCCGCACCGAATACCAAAATGATTTATGAAAGATAGGGTTACTTAACACTTCTTGCCAATAATCAAACGTGAAGTGAGACGGTTCGCCATACATATTCTGTAAGCCAAAGCTTTGGGCAACCACTAAATAAAAGGTCGAACCCATTAATAATAAAATGGTGCCAAGCCCTGTTCCAAGCAGTAGCCAGGCTTTGAGATCTTGTTTTAAGGATTTCATACCGCCTCCAAGAAACGAATGGCATCACGAGCAAGGGTGAAATGTAATTGTTCTGACTGATTTAATAACGGTGAAAACTTGGTTAATTGCAACCGCACTTTCTCATTTGGCAAGCCAGAGGTAACCAAGCCTTGCACTTCAGTCATATTACCCATAAAGGCGGTTTGTAGAACCTTGACACTAAATTTATTTTCTACATTGCTATCAGCTTCACAAGGGATCGCATCTTCAGGACGGAAACAAATATAAATATTCTCAGCCACAGGTTTATGTGCCGATTGCACAACGAATTTGCCCCATAAGGAATCCACCTGATAGAGATCCTCTTGCCAGTGTTTTACGTTTGCTTTGGTGATGTTTGCGACACCAATGAAATCAGCAATAAAGCGGTTGTTCGGTTGATAATAAATTTCTTGTGGTGTTCCCACTTGCTCAATTGATCCCTTATTTAGCACGATAATTTTATCTGACATTGACAAGGCTTCCGCCTGATCGTGGGTAACATAAATACTGGTCAGATTATATTGATGAGAAAGTTGCTTAATTTCAAAGCGTACGCTTTCACGCAGTTTGGCATCAAGATTAGAGAGTGGTTCATCGAATAAAATCACATCAGGACGGGTAACCATTGCACGGGCAAGGGCAACACGCTGTTGCTGACCACCTGAAAGCTCAGAAGGTAATTTTAGTTTCTGGGTTTCTAAATCCATTTGTTTTAATGCCACATTTAAGCGTGCGATTTGTTCATCAATAGGAATTTTCTTTTGTTTCAAGCCATAACAAATATTGTGGGAAACATTTAAGTGAGGAAAAAGCGCATAGGATTGAAAACACATTGCGGTATTCCGTTTTTCTGGTGGAATGTCATTGACTTGACGATCGCCAATGACAATTTCCCCCTCATCGGCACGGTGAAAGCCTGCAATTAATTTAAGCAAAGAGGTTTTCCCACAGCCACTAGGACCGAGTAGCGTAACGAATTCCCCTTCTTCAGCAGTAAAAGAGATGTTATTTGCTGCATAGAAATCACCAAATTTTTTAGTGATATTGCGTAATTCTAGTTTTGCCATAATCGATTTCTCCTCGATGATAATTTCGTGAATACTCTAAACTAGAAGATAAAGCGCGATCAATTACAATTTAAAAAATAAACTCATTTAAGTTTGTTTTTGTGAGTTTGATCACGAAAATTAGATATTTTCTCCCTTTGGTTGCAATAGTGTTTGCGTGATATTTCTATTGTCTCTAAAATGAGTTTAGTTTTTAAATTGAATGTAAGAGAGAGGTTAAAAATGGCATTTGAATTTAATGTAACAGAGAAAGGAATCATTCTCGCAAATAGCCACCGTGGTTATAGTGCCAAGTATCCAGAAAATACAATGCCTGCCTTTATTGGCGCATTAGAAGCGGGGACACATAGCATTGAACTGGATATTGCAATGACAAAAGATGAAAAAATTGTGGTTATTCACGATTTTTCTATTGAGCGTGTTTCTAATGGTGAAGGATATGTGGAACAAATGACACTTGCTGAATTACAGCAGTATGATTTCGGTGAGAAATTTTCCCCCGCTTTCAAAGGCACGCACATTGTAGAGTTAGAAACCGTTTTAAAATGGGCGCAAGAAAATAATGTAGGGTTAATTGTAGAAGCTAAACAACGTCGCAATCATCAGCGTTTTGCGGAAGTCTTAGCTGAGATTTTGCAACGTACCAATACAGTGGATCAAATTTTATTATTAGGCTTTGATCACGTTTTAATTAATAAAGTGAAAGCTTTATTGCCAGCCTTGCGGTTGCAAGTGGTTACCCTTGCGCGCTATAACGATCAACTTAGTGCAGTATTGGGATCAAATGCCAGCAGTGTTTGTGTGGAATATCACTATGTAGGCAAAGAAGATTTAATTGCTTACAAAAAAGCAGGGCTGTCAGTGAGAATGTATTTACACGAATCCAAAGAAATCCCTGTGTTAGAAATGTACAATCAAAAATATGGTTACGATACTGAAAGTGAAATCATTCAATGGCTAAGCGAAGGCCTGATCGATATGCTAAGCCACGATGATATTCCCTATCTCAAATCATTAATCGAAAAAGCAGGCAAAACGCCTTATTGATGATTGAGTGGAGAATTATTTGCATCAAATTTAATCTGACAGCCTTCCATTTAAAACTGGCACCTGTCAGATTAATTTGAGTTTAAAAGTCTTTTTCTATTAACATCTGCACATATTTTTCTGAATAGGAAAACATTGAGGGAATATTGCTATTCTGCTTTTTCCAGCGGAATTGTACTTTTGGCACAAAACCCAAATACTGCCAATCTTGTTTCCATAATGTCAGATTTAGTGAATAGATCTTATCACGGCGGATTTTATCTAACGGCAAAATATTACCTAGCGAAGCAAAATCTTTATATTGTCTCAATGCTATTGATCCATTTATTTGGCTTGCTATTGCATACCCCCAATTTTGTCGCCAACCTAATCGTAACGCTTTCATATCATTGCTATATTGTTTAAGTTGCGTATTTTCACGAATAAAATCCGTTCCTAAATAATAATAGCCTTTTCCAGTAGGTTGCCAAATGAGTGTGGCAGAGGCCAGTTTAATCGTACCGCTTCGTTCAGTCTGTGTGAAATAACGTGGTTGGCTAAACTCTAATGCGGTCGAAATTTGCCAATGTTTTGAAAAGTTCAAACCATACTCAACTCTTAACCCATTCGCCCAGTTATAACGATGTCCACCAAACCATTGGCGTTCATAAAAGGGTTTTAGGTCAAATTGATATTTAGCATTTTGATATTTATAGCCGAAATAAGTGCGGTTGGCGATTTCATCATAATCGTGATTATCCCAATAATTTTTCCCATAAAGATTATTGGTAAAATAGAGATAGTGAGATCCTATGATATTCCAATTTTTTTGTGCATCAAAATAATAAGTAAAACCGTGAGCCGACTGTGGCAACATATCATCATTTTTTACAAAACCTGTATTTTCAATATGTCGTTCGTTAGACGTATTATTGACATTCTTGGTTTGTAGATAATTTGCACCTAAAGAAAATTGCCAGCTTTCGCGATTTTTAATTGCTTGTAAATAATCTTGAATAAGCAACTGTTCTTCATCAGTTAAATTGTTTTGCTCTTGTAATGTTTCAAAGGCTTTCCTTGCATTGTCATTTTGATAATCTAAAAATAGCACTCTTGCTTGTTTAATTTTTGCGTAATTCACTAATCTTGGACTATGCTCAGAAAAATTTTGATAGATAGGCAATAGGCGTTCCACCAAATCCATTCGCTCAATATTTAACATATCTGAAAGTAGTTTTTCGGTCAGAGCTTGATCGTGTTTTAATTGTGAAATAGAGTAGGTTGTTTCACTTGCAATAACAATGCTACTAAATAAATAAGATAAGAAAAAAAAATTATATTTCATATTTAAGAAATCCCACAATCAAAAAATTGTGGGAATATAATTACTGTCTATTTAAATCAGTTCCTGCGGAGTTATATCCACCAACAAATCCGTCACTATAATCTAAAGCACCTTCTTTTATTATACGATTTGAATCTTTTTCTGATGTTACTTTATATCCTGTACTCATTTCAGAGAATGGACTAGAGCTTCCATAAATGATACCAGCATATTGACCTGAGAATTTTTCTTGATTATGTGTGGCAGAAGCATTTCCTTTAAATTCATACATTTCATTATAGCTAGAGTAATGACCGTTGATATATCTAATAGTTCCTTTATACAGTGTTGTATTATTTAACGAAACATTCACATTCTTATCATCAATTTTCCCTACGGCACTACCTGAAATAGTTCTTTTATCAAAATCTGCATCTAATCTAATTGTGCTATTGGCAGATGCATAAGTCGCTTTACCTGTTGCATAGCCATCAGCCCCGACTTTAAATGTTGATGGAGTGATTGAAGGAACCGTAACTGTTGTATTAGGCTGAGTTGGGTTAGCTGAGTTATTTTCTGTGTTAGAATTATTCGTATCAACATTTGGCACAGTAATTGAAGTAGTACTATTCTGGTTTGAAGTTGTTGATTCATTTGAACCACCGCCACCACCTGAACCACAAGCAGTTAATCCTACCATTACAGTTGTTGTTAATAATGCTTTTGAGAGTGTTAATTTCATAATAAGCCTCTTATTGCTAGTTAATATTGTTGTTTATGTAAAGTGATCAAAAATTCCATTAAAACGGTAGTTTGATTAAAGATAAAATCAATCTCAATGCTTTCAAAACAAGCATTATGCTTGACATTTTCATTTTGATATTTCGTGAAAAAATCAAAGAAAGTTGAAATATAAAGATTTTTAACCTCTACATTAATCTTGTATTTATCTAAGAAGTTACCTAATTCAGGTTTCAAATTTTCTAATGATTTATTTGTTCTAAGAATGCTCTTAATCAAAGATTCAAAAGAATAACGCAAGTCATCAAGTAAGTTTCTCTCATAGATTTTGTTATTCTTTTTTTCTAATGCACTTTCATAATGCTTCTTTGTCTCAGGGTAATCATCTAACCAATGTCTAACTTGATTAACATTTTCTATAATTTGCTCTGAGATCTTCTGTGGAGCTAAATGAGAATAATTTTTCACTAAAGCTAGCTTTAGCTCTTGTACTTTTGAAGTATTGATAAATTTGTCTAAATCGCATAAATCCTGAATAATGACAAATTGTTCCTTCGGTTCAAAACAAGCTAGATTAGTTTCCAATGCTTGGGCTTTGTTAATGCTTGATGTGCCTTTTTTAAAAGGTTGATGTGTATATGTAATTGATTTTTCGTATCTAACAGCATATTGAGTACAAAACTTGCAAATTTCTGAACCACTCAATCCTTCATTTGTATCAGCTAAAATACTAGCTGCATAGATTAAAAATTCATTATTAATCACCAATAATCCCATAAAGTTTTGGATAAACTCGGTGCAAATGTTATACTGCGCCTCAAATTTCTACCACAAACCACCAGTATCAAAAACTCATCTGATAGTGTTTAAAACTGCACTTTAAGGAAATAAAATGGAAGTCCACGAAAAAATTCGCGTTATGAGAGAAATCAATCAATGGTCGCAGGAAGAAATGGCAGAGAAACTCTCTATGTCGCCGAATGGCTATGCAAAAATTGAACGTGGACAAAGCAGTATTAATTTAGATAAATTACAGCAAATCGCGAATGTTTTTAATATTGATATGGGTGAATTAATTGCGTGTAAGGATAGAACAATATTCTTTTCTTTAGGTGGTGATAATTCAAATAATGTAACAAATGGACATTTTGGTACAAATGAAGCATTGACCGCTGAAAATGAAAAGTTAAACAGTTTGCTGGAAATGAAAGACATTTTATTAGCTCAAAAAGACACGCTATTAGCACAAAAAGATGCAGAAATTATCGCTCTAAAAGAAATTATTGAATTGTTAAAATCAAGAAATAGTTAAATAATCTGTGAGTTAGATATTTTTCTAATCAAATTCCACGTCGCGCATATGGGTATCTTTACGAATGTCTGCAAGAATTTGATCGAAATCTTCAATGTCTTTATCGCTAACACTTGTTGCAGGTTGTCCAAATCGCTCTTCAAAACTGGGTTCTGATCGTGCTTTGCGATAATCCTGATAGTTCGACAAAACACTGACAACCTTTCCCCACTTGGTAATAAAGACAGGTTGCGTCTCAGAGAGTTTTAATACATAGCTGGCACGTTGGTTAAATTCTTTTGAAGTAACAGTAATTGCCATATTGTCCTCCTTGTTAAAATTGTCGTTGTTTTACTCCCTTTTGTTCTTTTGACAAGCAAGTCTTTTTTACAAAAAGAACAATGCACATATTCTAGCGCTTGCTCTGTTACAAATTAAAAGTGCGGTGGAATTTTTCAAAATTTTCTACCGCACTTTTATTTCGAGGTTTTCTTTGCCTGTTAGCCGAGTTAGGCGCTGGTGATTGCCACCGCTTCACGCACTAAGCGACCGATTTCGTCCCAGTTTTGGCTGTTGATAAGGGATTTTTCTACGAACCAAGAACCACCGCACGCCACGACGTTTGGAATGGCGAGATAGTCTTTAATATTGTTTACGCTAATCCCGCCGGTTGGCATAATTTGTAATTGCGCATAAGGGCCAAGTAAGGCTTTGATCATTTTCACTCCACCAGAGGCTTCGGCTGGGAAGAATTTCACTGCGGTTACGCCTAGTTCTAATGCCGCTTCAATCGACATCGGGTTGTTCACCCCCGGCATAACGGGGATATTCAATTCTTGGCAAAGTTTGACAATTTTTGGATTGAAGCCCGGTGTAACAATGCAATCGGCACCTGCATTCTTGGCTTGAACAACTTGTTCACTGGTCAGAACTGTACCTGCCGCAATCAGAATATTCGGGTTATGTTGGCGAATTAAACGAATGGCTTCTTCGGCAGCCGCTGAGCGGAAAGTGATTTCCACTACGGGTAACCCATTATTGGCGAGGGTTTCCGCAAGTGGGATAATATCCTGTGCGTTGTCTAAGGCAATAACAGGAATGACTTTTAATTGACGAAGTTTTTCAACGATTTGCGTGGTATTCATTTTATCTTCCTTAGTTAAATTGATGAATGAGATGTTCGGTGGCGGTTTTATCAATAATCGCCCCCTTATGCTGAATGACGATACCCGCCACTTGATTACCTTGTTGGCAGCATTGTTGTGCAGGTTTATTACGCAGGTAGCCATTTAAAAAACCGGCATTGAACGCATCACCTGCCGAAGTGGTATCAACCACATTGGTAACAGGAGTGGTACTCACATTCTGTTCGTTACCTTGTTCATCGCAGAATAATGCACCTTCTTTACCTTGCTTCAGGACAATATTTTTTACCCCAAGTTGTTTTAAACGTTGTATTGATTGTGCAGGTTGTTCATCTCCCCAGAGTGCTTGTTCATCATCAAAGGTGACTAATGCAAGATGAATGCACGGATAAAGTGCGGTGTAAATTTCTTGTGTTCTTTGTACGGATTCCCAAAGTTTTGGGCGGTAGTTACTGTCAAAAGCAATTTTTACTCCTTGTTTAGCCAGTTGTTGAAGCTGGCTAATGAGGGCATTACGATCTGCATCAGGTAAAATCGCAAGAGAGATTCCGCTCAAATAAATCATATCCATTTCAGCAAGGCTGTTTTGTACTTGAGGATAATCAGGGTGTTGGAGTAAATAACGTGCGGCAGATTCAGAACGCCAGTAAAGGAAAGTGCGTTCGCCAAATTTATCTAACTGGATTAAATAAAGCCCCGCTTGGCGTGAGGGATCAATCAGCACATTTTCCGTATGAATGTGATCTTGTTGCCAATGTTGGATCATTTGTTGGCTGAGTTTGTCATTACCCATTGCGGAAATATAGTGAACTTCGATGTCGTGAGGGGAACTAATGCGAGAGAGATAAGTGGCGGTGTTTAAGGTATCACCTCCATAGGTTTGCCACATATTCCCGAAGGGTTCACCGTTGAGTTCGATCATACATTCGCCGATAATTGCAATTTTTTTCACTGTTTTTCCTCCTTTTGTGATCAGGCAAGTGAAAATAAATAAATTATACGAGGATTTATTTTTTCTTTCAATAAAATTGAAATATAGTTTCATTTTGTTTTGTGACTTTTCAAAATTATAGCTTGTGTTAATATATTGAGGACAATTGACTAAATTTTGAGATGTTACAGAAATATGGAAAAAGATACTCAACCCGATGTGGTTTCCTCCGTGCTAAAAGTATTTGGCATTGTGGATGCACTCAGCGAGAAAAAAGAAATTGGTGTAACAGAGTTGGCTCAGCGTTTGATGATGTCCAAAAGCACCATTTACCGCTTTCTACAAACGATGAAATCCCTTGGTATTGTGGCACAGGAAGGGGATACAGATAAATATCGCCTCACTCTGAAATTGTTTGAAATTAGTGCAAGGGCGTTAGAATATGTGGATCTGATTGAGCTTGCCAATAAAGAAATGGAAGTGATTTCAAAGCAAACAGGCGAAACCTTGCATTTAGGTGCATTAGATGGCAATGAAATTGTTTATTTGCATAAAATTGATTCTACTTATAGCCTAAGAATGTATTCTCGTGTGGGGCGTAGAAATCCCACTTATAGTACGGCGATTGGAAAAGTATTGCTTTCGGCGCTGACGGACGAGGAAGTGGAAACCTTGCTGGAAAATGTTGAGTTTGTTCAACATACCGCAAACACGTTACCGAATGTTGAAGCGCTTAAACAAGAACTGGCGTTAGTACGCGAACAGCACTATGCAGAAGATAAAGAGGAGCAGGAAGTTGGCTTACATTGTGTTGCCGCACCTATTTATGATCGTCTAGGGCATATTGTTGCCGCGATTTCTCTCTCTTTACCGCTAGTTCGTTTTGAAAAAGAAAACCTTGCCCAGCTGGTGGAGATGCTTCATCAAGCAGGCAGAAATGTGTCTAAACAGTTAGGGTATCAGCATTATCCTGTCGCGGAATAGCATTGCAAAATTGGTTAAGGCGGATTATTCCGCCTTATTTTTTGCTAATTTATCCTTCGCATAAAACTGTTGCATAGAAAAGTGCGGTGGTTTTTTTGTTATTTTTTCTCTTTATTGGAAAGATAAAGGGAGAGTTTTGATGAAAATGTCGTTACTCCTTTTCGTAGTAAATTATTTTTGCCTCGAGTGGAACGCCCACAAAGCCATTCTATGATCTTCATTCGTCCATTTTGCTGTTGTAAACAGGCTTGCTGGAACGGCAAATTGGGGTATTGTTGATGCTGAAATTGGGCGATAATTTCTTGGGTTGCTTGTGTACCAATAATACGTAAATTAATCGCTGGGATTTGAATATCATAATCCTGTTTTTCAATGACAAGTGGCTGTTCGGAAGTTTGCCAGAAATGAATCTTTTGACCAGCATAAAGTAATAAAATAAAAGGACGTAACGACCACAACCCACTTGCCGCACCGCTGTAAGGATCAACCAGTCGCCTATCTGTTTCAAAGAGTCCTTGGGTAACATTGCCTTGTTGAATAGCGTGCTGTTGAATCAAAAAATGGGTGAGTTGGGATAGGATACGTTTTCCTTGTCCATTCGTTTTTTCTTGTTGAATCATTGTGCTGATTAACGCCGTCGGTGCAGCAAAACGGTAAGGCAGGCTACGCCCAAAAAAAGCAAAACCTTGTGGCGCGAATAAATAATGAAAATCTTGACAAAATTGCACCGCACTTTGTTGAATAAAAGTGCGGTCAAAATCTGGAGCGATTTGATCAAGCCAAAATAACCCATAGTGAAAGCCCCAAGAATTGTAGTAATCGAAATTACCTTTTTCGCCATCTCTAAACCAGCCATTGCCAACATAAAATTCTTTAATGCGTTGATAACGTTCTTGATTGATTTCATCAATGCCAGCAAGATCTTTGACGACCAATTGCACTAATAAGATAAACAAATGCCAGTTATTGTCCACCGTTTGCACGTGATTGATTTGACGTAGCCAATCAATAATCTGTTGCTGTTGTGAAGCGTTGTAGTGTTGCCAAATATGGGCTTTACTCAGCCAAAGGGCAAGGGCGAAATCAGCACTTTCGCAGATCGTTTGCTGAAAACTTTTTAACTTTCCCCAGTAACCTGAATGATTGGGATTGGTTGCATTGAGAAAACCCGTTGATAAAGCCTGTTGAACTTGCTGAAAAAGGGGATGAGAGGGATCTGACTGATAATGTAAATAGGCGGCTAACAGAGGATAATTGCGTGCCGCCCCTTCAATAGAATCAGACACCATTCCTTGTTCTGATGGATAACCGTGATAATCGGCACGGGCATAGTCATCATTGGCATAATGAAAAAAGGAGCGAATAAAATATTCAACCAGTAATTCAAACTTTTCTTGTGAAAAAGTGGAATCTTGCGTAAATGCCTGTTTTAGCTGTTTATCAATAAGAGGATCGGTTTTGCTAAAGCAGGCTTTTCGTTTTATTGAACGCTGCAATCTTTCCTTAAAGGCTCGCCAATAATCCTGAAATTGGGGATGTTCGTGAGCTAAATAAGGTCGTTCAGTAAAGCGAATTTTGGGATCTGTTGCCATTTATTTGCTCCTATATACTCTCACTGAAGACTCAAATAGCTTCAGTGAGAGCAATTAGCAACGATTAAGCTTTTGGTGTAGCACAGCTTTCAAGTTGCTTTTTCATTTTTTTCGTTGGGCCAGTAATAAACTCAACGGGACGCCAAGAATCGCCCGTTTTTTCTAACCACGGGATTAATTCTTCTTTGATTAATTTTTGTACCAATTCAGGATTGCTTTCCGCAATATTCTTCATTTGGTATGGATCAGCCACATTATCAAAGAGTGTGTATTTAAGCGGTTCACCATCTTGACGGTCAATTTCTAAGGTGTGCGTTTTGGTCCGCACGCCACGACGACCAAATGATGGCTGACCATAAGGGACAAAGAGATAAAGTTGAGAAGTTGGACTTTCACCTTTATCGTGTAATACCTGTTCAGCAAGGCTAACGCCTTCTACACTATCAGGGATACTGCCTTTCAAACCAAGTAAATCTAAGATCGTTGGATAAATATCTGGCGCAGACATTAAGCTCTCATTGACACCCGCAGGGATTTTACCCGGTAAGCGGAACATCATTGGCACACGCATAGATTCTTCATAGATATTATTTTTGGTTGGTTTACCGTGAGATCCCATACAGCAACCGTGATCAGAGAAGAAGACTACTAATGTATTATCCGCTAAACCTTGTTTGTCTAATTCAGCAAGGATACGGCCGAATTGTTCATCGACGCCTGAAACCATTGCAAGATATTCTTTGAAATATTGAGGGCCATAGCCTTCTTGATATTTTTTATCCCAATCGACATTTGGACGGCTGTTGAGTTCTTTAGAGCTTTGTGGGTACATATCCAAATATTTTTGTGGGACTTGATCATAAGGAGAATGTGGAGGGTTCATTGAAACCACTAATGCAAATGGTTTGTTTGGATCACGATATTTATTTTCTTCATTACGAAGGTATTTAATCGCCATATCCGCTTCGTGTTCTGGCCCCCATTGATCTACATATTGAGGATATTCACGCGGTGTGTCATTTCCCCAGTACATTGGTTTTAAATGGAGATCATAAGTACCATAAGAATACCAGAAATCAAAACCGTGGCGGCGATCTGGTGGTGTCCAGTCGTTCCAGTAGCGCCCTTCCATTGGGTTGTTGTAGCTTTTAATGTACGGTTCTTGTGGCACATCTAAATGCCATTTACCGATGTAACCTAATGAATAGCCTTCATCTTTTAATACATCAGACCAACATTTTGCATAAGGTGATAACTCAATACCGACTTTACCACCATAGTCGTGCGTATTCCCTGTTACGCCACTATGTTGTGGGTATTTACCGGTCATAAACATACCACGGAATGGAGAGCATAATGGATAGTTAGAAACCATTTGATCCATCACTTTTGCTGTTTGAGCAAAGGCATCTAAATGTGGTGTGATTGCAGGATCTTGCTTTTTGAATCCTTGTGCCATTGCACGCATTTCATCAGGAAACACGATTAATAGGTTAAGTGGGGGATTGTTGGATTTTTTTGTCGACTCTTTAGCATTATTATTGGCGACTGCATTTACCGCAGTGCTTGACAGCGCAGCTACCGCACCCGTTGTCGCAACACCTTTAATAAAATTACGACGTGAAATACTCATCTGATTACTCCTTATCTTTGATTAAGTTGCACTTTGCGCTACGTCTTAATGAAACAAAGTGCGGTTATTTTTTCATAAAAAAATGGTAATCTCCATATTTTAAAACGTCGTTTTAGAAAAATTATTTTATTTTGTGAATTAGATCACAGATTTCGATTTTGGTGTTTTTATGTTTTGATTGCTTTCATTATAATTCAGTTAAAGTAATACGAAAGCGTGATTTCTTTCATCTTTATTAAACGAAATTTGACCCACCTAAAAGGAAGTAAATAAAAATGAGTATATTGCTCAACCTTATTAAAAGACATAAAGCAGGTGAAGTTGTCGGAATTTATTCTGTTTGCTCTGCTCACCCGCTTGTTTTAGAAGCCGCTTTATTACAAGCCAAAGAAGATAACACCCCTTTGTTGATAGAGGCAACATCCAACCAAGTGGATCAATTTGGTGGTTATACAGGAATGACACCAGCAGATTTTCGTCATTTCGTTGAACAATTGGCAGATCAAGTGGGTTTTCCAAGAGCGCAATTAATTTTAGGTGGCGATCATTTAGGGCCTAACCGCTGGCAAGGATTGCCGGCAGAAGAGGCTATGGTAAATGCAGAAAAATTAATTGAAGCTTATGTTACTGCAGGGTTTGAAAAAATCCACTTAGATTGCAGTATGTCTTGTCAAGGTGATCCTATTCCTCTTTCAGATAGCATTGTCGCAGAACGTGCTGCACGTTTAGCTGTAATAGCAGAACAAACCGCAGAGAAACAAGGATTAGCAAATCGTATCGTTTATATTGTTGGAACAGAAGTTCCTGTACCGGGTGGGGAAGCAGAAGAAATTGCAGAATTAGAGGTGACTTCGCCACAAGCTGCAAAAGCGACCATTAATGCACATCAAGAAGCCTTTTCTCGCGTTGGCTTAGATCATATTTGGCCACGTGTTGTTGGCTTAGTGGTACAACCGGGGGTGGAATTTGACCATACTAAAGTGATTGATTTTGTTCCTGAGAAAGCGAAAGCATTAAGCCAAGTGGTGAATGATTATGAAAATCTTGTGTTTGAAGCGCACTCCACCGATTATCAAACAGAAGAAGCTTATAAGGCGTTAGTTAAAAATCATTTTGCTATTTTGAAAGTAGGGCCAGCGCTCACCTTTGCTTTACGTGAAGGTTTATATGCACTGTGTGCAATGGAAGAATACTTATTCCCAGCCGCACAATGTTCAAATTTACGTACTGTATTAGAAGCACAAATGCTTGCACACCCTGAAAACTGGAAAAAATATTATCACGGCAGCGAATTAGAACAGTGTTTTGCAAGAAGCTTTAGCTTTAGTGATCGTATTCGTTATTACTGGACGAATCCTGATATTGCTAAGGCAGTGGATAAATTATTTACCAATTTTGCTCAAATGGATATTCCACTTCCATTACTTAGCCAGTACTTACCAGAACAATATTTGGCTGTACGTGAAGGAAAAATATTGCCTAAAGCAAAAGATCTTGTGCTAGATAAAGTGCGTGCTGTGGTTAGACAATATGCCAAAGCCAGTTTTTTTAATCATTAAGGAAAGGATAGAAATATGACAACTTATTTAGGTATCTTGGAGAATGATTTAGTGGCAGGGAAAGCCATTATGACAGCAAAAGAGATCGAACAGCAGCCGCAAGCGTGGAAAGAAAGTTTGCAAATGTTGGATCAGCGCCGTCAAGAAATTCTCGATTTTATTGCCCCCGTAATAAATGCAGCAAATGGACGCATTATTTTTACCGGCGCTGGAACATCGGCTTTTGTCGGGCATTCTTTGCAACCTTTTGTACTTACAATGACGGATAAACGTGTTGAATCCATTGCGACAACGGATATTGTTTCTAACCCTTACCAATATTTCGCTCAAGATGTGCCAACATTACTTATTTCATTTGCTCGTTCTGGAAATAGTCCTGAAAGTGTGGCAGCAGTGGAGTTGGCAAATCAATGTTTAACGAATTGCTATCATTTATTTATTACTTGTAACGAGCAAGGGGCGTTATATCAAAATGCGCAAAAAAATGACCGCACTTTAGCATTGTTAATGCCACCTCAAACCAATGATGGTGGATTTGCAATGACATCTAGTTTTAGCTCAATGATGCTTTCTGCCTTATCCGTGTTTTTATTACCAAAAGGCTCAGTTACGGATCAATTAGGTTTCATTACAGATGCAACAGCAAAATTAATTCCACAGTATGTTGAAGTTGCTCGTCAGTTAGCCACAGTGGATATTGATCGCATTATTTACCTCGGTAGTGGTGGATTACAAGGATTAGCACAAGAATCAGCACTAAAAATTTTAGAATTAACTGCGGGACGTATTGTTGCCACTTATGATTCTTCCCTTGGGTTCCGTCACGGACCAAAATCTATTGTTAATAATAAAACAACAGTGGTTCAA
This sequence comes from Avibacterium sp. 21-595, assembly GCF_023611905.1. Lineage (NCBI taxonomy): Bacteria > Pseudomonadati > Pseudomonadota > Gammaproteobacteria > Pasteurellales > Pasteurellaceae > Avibacterium > Avibacterium sp. 21-595. The sequence goes on from NZ_CP091455.1 coordinate 791,480, forward strand.
TTCCTTTCAAATCAACCTTATACACGTTTGTATGATATTGATTTATATAATGAATTATGCAGAGATGGTATTGCAACACGTATTGTGTGTTTAACCGCACAATCGGGCGTAGAAGGACGTGATGTGGTGAATATCGCAGGCTTTGCTGATGCACCAGATTATGCACTATTGTTCCCGTACATTGTCTTTGCACAAATTAATTCATTTTATAGTTCGTTTAGCCGTGGTATTACCACAGATAATCCTTGCCCAACAGGTGAAGTAAACCGTGTGGTTCAAGGCGTTATCATTCACCCATTTCATTCATAATTATTAAGGAGAGTTTTATGTCAACACCGAATATTGTATGGACGCGAATTGATGAACGTTTATTACACGGTCAAATTAAGATTACGTGGGGTAAGCATTCTGAAGCAAATTTAATTTTAGTCGCGAATGATGAAGCCGCAGAAGGTCCAAATGCCCCTTTTATGCAAGCAGGAATGAAAGCTTCAGCAGGTGGTGAATATGCAGTACGTTTTTTCACAATTCAAAAAACCATTGATGTGATTCATAAAGCCTCACCGCAACAGAAAATTTTCATTTTATGCAACAACCCAACAGATGTTGCTCGTTTAGTGGAAGGTGGGGTGCCAATCAAACACTGTAATATTGGGAATATGCACTATCACGAAGGCAAAAACCAAATTACTAAAACCGTTTCTGTTGATGAAAAAGATCTTGATGCTTTCCGTCGTATGGTGAATGCAGGAGTAACTTGCACCATCCAAAATACGCCAGATGCTCAAGAAATTGATATTAAACAGTATCTTTAATATTTGTAAGGAGCATTTATGTTAACTGAAGCATTATTAGTCGCCGTTTGGGCGTTCTTTTGCGGTATTGATAAATACGATGTCGCACTTAATATTCACCGTCCATTAATTACAGGCCCTGTTGTTGGCTTGATTATGGGAGATTTGCAACTAGGTCTTATTACAGGGGCAACATTAGAGTTAGCTTGGTTAGGTTTAGTGCCTAATGCAGGTGCGCAGCCACCTGATGTAACAATGGGGACGATTGCGGCGGTTGCCTTTGCGGTAATGACAGGACAAAGTGCCGAAGTGGCAATGGGGGTGGGTATGCCAATTGCCGTGCTTATGCAAATGTTAGTGATTGGTTTCTTTGCAGTCACTTCATTTACTATGGGTAAAGCTGATGAATATGCAGAGCAAGCAAATACAAAAGGGATTGATTTCTTACTAATTTCAACAATTTCATTACGTTCTTTACTCTATGCAATTGTTGCATTTATTACCGTTTACTTCGGTGAACACGCAGCAGATTGGATCAACAATAATTCACCAAAAGAAATTTTGGAAGGATTAGGTTTAGGCGCACGTTTAGTACCCGCTATCGGTTTTGCTATGTTATTGAAAATTATGTGGTCAAAACAAGTGGCAGGCGTATTTTTCATCGGTTTCGTTGCCACAACTTACTTAAAACTACCAATTATGGCGGTGGCAATTATCGGTGGATCAATCGCAGTACTTTATTTCTACTTCTCAGGTAATGGCAATAACAATAACCAATCTCAAGCACAGGAGTTCGAAGATGGAATCTAAAAATGTAAACAACCAAGTAGCAGAAAGCCTTGTTGATGATATTGATGCGTATCAAGATACGACTGTTCGTAAAGTGATCACAAAAGGTGATCTGTGGAAATGTGCAATTCGTGGTTTGTTCATGGAAGGAAACTTCAACTTTGAACGTATGCAAGCAGGTGGTTGGGCGTATTCAATCATTCCAGCATTGAAAAAAATCCACGGCAATAACAAATACGATTTAGCTAAATCATTGAAAAACCATCTTCAATTTTTCAATGCAAGTCCTAAGTTATTCACTTTCTTGCTCGGTACAGCGATTGCAATGGAAGAAAATAAAGAAAAACCTTCTACGATTAACGTAATGAAAGTAGCAGGTATGGGACCAACAGGTGGGATTGGTGATGGTATTGACCATATGACGATTATGCCATTAACCCTTGCACTAGGTTCATCTATTGCAATGGAAGGTTCAATTGCAGGTCCATTTGTCTTCTTTATCCTATATCAAATTATGCACTTCTTTGTATATTTCAGCTTAATGTTTATGGGATATAAAGCGGGTACAGCCGCAATGGTGAGTATGAGCGATTCTACGGAACGTTTAGCTAAAGCGGCAAATATTATGGGGATTTTCGTTATCGGGGCATTGTGTGCCACCTTTATACGATTTAAAACCACCGCAAGTATTGAGATGGGGGGAAAAGTGGTGGAATTACAGACCGCACTTTTCGATAAAATTATGCCAAATCTATTACCGCTTGCACTGGTCTTCCTAATGTTCAAATTAGTGAAAGGAACAGGCTTCTGGGCAAAACCACCCGTATTGATTTTCAGTACACTTGCCTTCGGGGTAATCGGACATTTAATAGGCATTATTTAATCCATTAATGATAAATTAAGGAAAATGAGGGAAACCTCATTTTCTTTCTAGAATAATATAGTCGTTTAGGTTTTGAAATGTTGCAAAACCAGATGATGATAAAAGACAAGAAGTAAGGACAGTTTATGTTAGGTATCGTAGTATCAGGTCATATCAATTTTGCCTCAGGTATGCGTTCTGCCGTAGAGGCGATAGTTGGGCAACAACCGCAATTAGAATTTGTCGATTTTTTGGAGTCAATGACAACAGATGATTTAGAGGCTCAACTTTTATCTGCAAAAGCGCGCGTGGATTCTGGTGATGGCGTATTGTTCCTTGTTGATCTTTATGGTGGCTCACCTTGTAATCGCGCGATCAATATCTTATTAAATGATCAAAATGTCGAAGTGATTGCAGGAACAAATTTATCAATGATTGTGAATGCTGCATTAGAACGTGAAGAGTTTTCACTGAAAGAATTAACCGAATGTTTGGCAAGAGGCGAATTTAGCCAAATAAAAGATTTACGTGAAGATATCAATAATCTTTCGCAAGATAATGATAGCGAAGAAGATGGGCTATAAATTAGCGCTAAATAAATTCAATTTAGAAAACAATAGCGTAAAAAAGAAAATATAAGGGGAAATAATATGACCGCTCAACAACAAACCCTTGCGGTAATGAAGAAAGTGTATCAATGGCAAGCGGCAAATCAAACCCGTACCGTGGTACGCCGTACAGGACGTATCCGTTTTATTAAAGATACAGATTGGGATAGAGCTGTATTTTGGGCGAGTGTGTCTAATGCGTGGAAAGTAACGGGCGAACAAGTTTTCTTAGATGGTGTGCTAAATTACACTTTGCATACCGGTTTCCGTACTGGACCACATGCACGTTTTGCAGATGATTTAGTATGCGCACAACCTTACCTTGATGTGTATCCATTATTTAACCAACCTGAAGCCTTAGAACCTACCATTAACTTTGTGGAAGATATGTTGGCGAATCCAAAACCGGGACGTGAAGATTGGTGGTGGTGTGATTCACTCTTTATGGCTCCACAAGTGTTTTTTACCCTTTCTACCTTAACAGGGGAAAGCAAATATCGTGATTATGCTAACCAAGCTTGGTGGGATTCGGTTGATCATCTACAAGATAAAGAAACAGGATTGTTCTATCGTGATTATCGCTATATTCCAGATGGAAAAGGGGGTGAATTACGTGAAGAAAATGGTGAGAAAGTCTTTTGGGGAAGAGGTGTAGGCTGGGTGATAGCTGCTATTCCTCGATTACTCCGTGATATGCCAGAAGATTTCCCTGAGCGTGAACGCTATCTTGATCTTTATCGTCAATTAGCGGAAATTGTATTGCCATTCCAACACGAAGATGGTTTCTGGCGAGCAAGTTTACTTGATCCACAAACATTCCCAGCGAAAGAAAGTAGTGCAACGGCACTTTTCTGCTATGCACTGGCTTGGGGAATTAATTCAGGCGTATTAGATCGTGCGACTTATCTTCCAGTGGTAGAAAAAGCGTGGGCTGGTTTAGTCAGCGTGGTCGATAATGACGGGAAATTAGGGTGGATTCAATTACCGGCCTTTAACCCTCGTGAAGTGAAAGCGGAAGATAATATTGATTATGGCGTAGGCGCATTTTTATTAGCCGGAGCCGAAATGTATCAATTACAAGCGAAATAAGCATAAATTTTTTTAATATAAAGGAAAGAAAAATGAAAATTGCATTAATGATGGAAAATAGCCAAGCGGCAAAAAACCCAATTATCTTAAATGAACTTAAAAATGTGGTTGAGCCAAAAGGACACAGTGTTTATAACGTAGGGATGAATAGTGAACAAGATCATCATCTTACTTATATCCACTTGGGTATTATGGCGAGTATTTTATTAAATTCTAAAGCAGTGGATTTTGTTGTTGCAGGTTGTGGTACGGGTCAAGGTGCATTAATGTCATTAAACCTTCATCCGGGGGTAGTATGTGGTTACTGCCTTGAACCAGCAGATGCGTTCTTATTCTCACAAATTAATAATGGGAATGCACTTTCATTAGCTTTTGCTAAAGGATTTGGTTGGGGCGCTGAACTCAATGTTCGCTATATGTTTGAAAAAGCATTTGAAGGTGAACGCGGTCAAGGTTACCCTGTGGAGCGCCGCGAACCACAAGTGCGTAATGCAGGGATTTTAAATCAAGTCAAAGCGGCTGTGGCAAAAGAGAATTACTTAGATACTTTACGAGCCATTGATCCTGAATTAGTCAAAACAGCAGTAAGCGGAGAACGTTTCCAACAATGTTTCTTTGATAACTGCCAAGATGATGAAATTCGTGCTTATGTTACGGAAGTTTTAAATAGCTAATCCGATAAAAAAGGGGGAAAGGAATTCCCCCTCTATTAATTTTTTTATTTAACGAATTTCGTTGTTCTGACTATAGCCATTAATATTTAAAATAATACAAAGTAACGAGCCAAAGATCATATCAGTAATATAGATTGATATAGAGAGGTGTAACTGCGATTATTTTAAAATTAAATGACGATAATTTCGCATTAGGAGGTGTTTATGCGTCAGTCCCCACCCGCTTATTTTCATATGATGGCAAAGCCGAGTAGCTTTCATTGTAATATCAAATGTGAATATTGCTTTTATTTAGAGAAAGAGCAGGTTCTAACGCATAATGTCCGCTTGATGTCAGAAGATACATTGAGAGATTACACCCGAAATTATATTCAATCCCACGCGGGCGAGCAGGTTGATTTTGCTTGGCAAGGTGGCGAACCCACTTTATTAGGTTTGGATTTTTTTAAAAGAGCGGTGGATTTTCAGCAAGAATTTGCCAATGGGAAAACCATTACAAATAGTTTTCAGACAAATGGGATTGCATTAAATCGACAATGGGCAGAATTCTTTAAACAAAACAATTTTTTGATTGGTATCTCTGTCGATGGATTAAGTGATGTTCACGATCGCTATCGTATTTCCGTAAATGGACAACCGACCTTTGAGCGAGTAAAAAAAGCCATTGATCTCTTGAAAGAGTATGAAGTGGAATTTAATACCTTAACGGTTATCAACGATAAAAATTGGCATAAAGGACGTGAAACATACCAAGCATTAAAAGCGCTCGGTTCAACCTTTATGCAGTTTATTCCTATCGTCGAGGTCGCCAATTATTCTTTACAACGTAGCGATTATAATCCGGGTAAAAATTATAGAATGACAGGATTTTCCGTTCCGCCTGATGGTTATGGACGCTTTTTGCTTGATGTGTTTTCTGTGTGGGTAAGAGAAGATGTTGGGCAAATTTTTGTCCGTGAATTTGATAATTTATTAGGACAGTGGCTAGGTTATCCTTCAACGAGTTGTATCCAAACTGAAACTTGCGGTTCCGCATTAGTTCTGGAAGCAAATGGCGATGTTTATTCGTGCGATCACTATGTCTATCCTGATTATAGGATTGGTAATATCCACCATCAGCCATTATCAGAGATTGCACGTTCGCCAAAGCAACAAAAGTTCGGGCAGGCGAAAAAAGAAACCTTAACCAAAGCATGCGAGAAATGTGATGTACGAATGATTTGTCATGGCGGTTGCCCGAAACATCGTATTGTCAATTTAAAAGGTGAGAAATTTAAGCACAACTATTTGTGTCCATCTTATCAACTTTTCTTCCGTCAAACGGCACCTTTAATGCACCGAATGCGTGATATTATTCAACAAGGTGGGTTAGCGGCAGAGATTATGAAAATGATCAACTAGCATTTTTTGAGGAGGGCGTAATGAAACGTTCATTGCTTAGTACTTGTTTGTTATCTGCTATGGTGGCAGGTGTCAGTCAATTTTCTTTTGAGGCACAGGCGGCTGAACCAACCAGGCCAAATGTTTTAGTTATCGTTATGGATGACTTAGGTTCAGGGCAGTTAGATTTTGCGATAGATAGTTTAGACGCAGAGGCATTAAATCAGCGTCCAGTGGCAGCACGCTATCAAGGCGATATTAATAAAATGATTGAGGCGGCACAAAAAGCGATGCCAAATGTGTCTAAATTAGCCGCATCAGGTGTAAAAATGACAAATGCGTTTGTCGCACATCCTGTATGTGGACCTTCTCGAGCAGGTATTTTTACTGGACGTTACCCTGCCTCTTTTGGTATTTACAGTAATGATGATTCCTTTAATGGCATTCCACTTGATGTGAAATTATTACCCGCATTATTCCAAGAAAATGGTTATGCCACAGCGAATATTGGTAAATACCATAATGCAAAAATAAACCGAGATCGTAAAATTGGCAGAATCACACAGCCAGAAGATCTCAAAACACGGGATTATCACGATAATTTTTCCTCAGTCCCAGAAAAAGGCTATTTTCCAACAGATCGTGGCTTTGATTACTCTTATAGTTATTTCGTTTCAGGGGCGGCGTTGTGGCATTCTCCTGCATTATGGCGTAATGACAAGCCTGTTGCCTCGCCGGGATATTTAACACACAACTTAACCAACGAAGCACTGCAATTTATTGATAAAGTCGGGGATAAACCTTTCTTTTTAAATTTAGCTTATAGTGTGCCACATATTCCTTTAGAAGAAGCTTCACCAGCAAAATATATGGATCGTTTTAATACAGGGAATGTTGAAGCAGATAAATATTTTGCTGCCATTAATGCAGCAGATGAAGGGATTGGCAAAATTATAGATAAATTAAAAGCAGAAGGAAAATTAGAGAATACCTTGATCTTCTTCCTTTCTGATAACGGTTCCGTACACGAAGCGCCAATGCCTTTAAATGGTATGGATAGAGGATTCAAAGGGCAGCTCTATAATGGCGGATTACGTGTTCCATTCATTGTATCGTGGCCGAATCATATTCCAGCCAATAGCCAAAATGATCAGCTTATTTCGGCAATAGATATTTTACCAACCGCACTTAAAGCAGCAAAAATTTCGTTGCCTGATTCGTTAAAATTAGATGGGAAAGATATTTTACCGATCTTATCAGGTAAAGAAACGGTCTCTCCTCATCAATATCTCTATTGGGCGGGCCCCGGAGCCAAACATTATAGTGAAGAGAATCAGCAATTCTGGGCAGACTATTGGAAATATATTACCTACAACACCAACCAAGCACCGAAGAATCCACACTTAGAAAAATTATCAAAAAGTTCGTGGGCTATCCGTGATAAAGATTGGGCCTTGTATTTCTATAATGATGGTAGCAATCAATTACATTTGTATCACGACAAGGTGGATCCTGCCGAAAGCAAGGATGTAGCGAGCCAGTATCCAGAAAAAGTAAAAGAGCTACAAACAGCATTTCATCATTGGATTAGCAAACAACCTAAACCAATGGTATGGAATCCTGAAGAGTTTCAAGCGATTGAAGCATCAGCAGAAGTAAAATAATGTTGTTTATCAGCCACCGTGAGCGTGGCTGATTTTTTTAGGAGGAATAATGGTAAAACTCACACTAAGTATTATAGATAAAGAGAATAACATTAAATTTTGTAAAAGTGCCTTTGATTTTTTAATGTTTACTTATAAGGGAGAATATCAAGAAGGTGATCGTATCTGCATTGAAACAGATACCACACCTTGCTATTTAAAGTGTCGCTTGGAGGACAGTTTAGAAAGTAGCCTTATCTATTTAACTGAACCACGGATTGAGTATCACATTCCTTTTGGTGATAACAGACGGTTATTTAATAGTGACAAAGCCTTTCAAGGAGGCATTCACTTTTTATGGATACGCGTTGCAAGAGAGTATGAGATACAACAATATACAAACCTTGCCTTTAATCCGTATTTCCAACCGCACCAGAGCGGAATGTACCCACGCATTAGTAGTAATATCAAACCAAGTAATATTCGTTTTGCCCCTTATAACGTGATTGACGGCATTTTTGATAGCAATGCCCACGGCTCTTATCCTTTTACTTCTTGGAGTAATGCACAAGATCCTAATGCAGAATTAAACATTGAATTTGGTCGAAATGTGGAAGTGGATTGCCTGATTTTAATACTCCGCGCGGATTTCCCCCATGATGCGTGGTGGCAGAATATAAGTGTTCGATTTTCCGATGGCTCAGAGGAAATATTGACATTAGCCAGAACAGGGCAACCGCAGGTATTTCATTTTGATAAACGTTATTGTGATCACCTCATTTTGACAAATTTTGTAAAAGGCGTTGATCCTTCGCCATTTACTGCCTTAACTCAAATTGAAGTGTTGGGGCAAAATGCTTGATTAATAAAATGAAGATAAAAGGAAGAAATCGAAAGTGTAAATAAATATTTTACGGATTAAAATTAATCTTTTACCCTAAATTTTTATTTCGTTTTATTTCATTTATCTTTATTTTACTCTATAATTTTTATACCAGATATTTCAATGAACGAAGATAAACAGATGAAAAGTGCAATAGAAAGACGTATGGAGATCGTTGCAATAGTCAATAAAAATTCTTCTGCCCGTGTAGAAGATTTGGCTGAAACCTTTTCTGTTTCTACCGTTACTATTCGCCAAGATCTCAATTTTTTAGAAAAAAATGGTTACATTGTTCGCTCTCATGGGGGCGCGATACCAAATAAAGGAATGATTTCCGAGCTGAGTAATTCAGAAAAAAGGCATCGAAATTTAGGCGCGAAAAATAAGATTGCAGAAGCTGCATTAAAGTTTATTAATGACAATGACATTATTATTTTAGATTCAGGCACCACAACCCGAGAAATTGCCACCGCATTGAAAAAATCAGCGATCAAAAATGTGCTTGTAATGACAAACGGGCTAGATATTGCTTCTGAATTAGCAGATGCTGAAAATGTTGAAATTTTAATGACTGGTGGAAAATTGCGTAAAAATGCAATGTCTTTTTCAGGGCCACAAGCCGATGCAAGTTTAGCAAATTATTGTTTTAGCAAGGTCTTTCTTGGTGTGGATGGGTTTGATATTCAAGCGGGCATTACAACACATAATGAACAAGAAGCGAATTTAAATCGTATTATGTGTGATATTTCCAGCCAAGTCATTGCCGTTACCGATTCCAGTAAATTTGATAAAAAAAGTTGCCACATTATCCGAAAATTTGCGGATATTGATGTGTTAATTACGGATTCTGGAATTTCTTCTGAATATTTAACCGCACTTCAAGAAAACAATATTGAAGTGATTATTGTCGATTAAGAGGAAAAACGAATGCGTTATGCGATTAAAGCCGAAAAAGTAATGACCGCATCAGGCGAATTACTGAATAACTATGTGGTGATAAATCAAGGTAAAATTGAACGTATCCAAGAAGACAAGCCCACAGATTGCGATGTGCATTATTATCCAGACAGCTATCTTTCAGCGGGATTTATTGATGTGCATATTCACGGACGTGCAGGGGCAGATGTGATGGATGAAAATAACACCGCACTTCAAACGATTGCCCAAGCTTTACCACAAACAGGCGTTACCGCGTGGGTAGGGACGACGGTTTCAGCCCCTTGGCAAACTATTCTGTCATCAATGCAACGAATGAAAGATTACATTCAACAAGGTCATCAATCTGGTGCAGAATTGTTGGGCAGTTTTATGGAAGGCCCTTATTTCACGGAACGTCATCGTGGTTCACACCCAACAGAATATTTAATGCCCCCAACCATTCCTCAACTTGAAGAATTATTGCAAATTTCCGACCGCACTTTATTACGCGTAGCCATCGCGCCTGAAATAGAAAATGCCGAGCCAGCAATTAAATGGCTAGTAGAAAATGGCGTAAAAGTATCTGTGGCACACACTAACGCCACCTTTGAACAGGTTACCAAAGCTTATTATTTAGGCGCGGATTGTGGCGTACATTTATTCAACGGAATGAGTGCGTTACATCACCGTGAACCGGGGTGTACGGGCGCCGTGTTATATCACGATATGCTGGCAGAAATTATTGCAGACGGCATTCACGTTCACCCAGCGGTATTAAGTTTAGCGTATAAATTAAAAACTTATCGCCGAATGGTGTTGATTACAGACTGTATGCGTGCAGGCGGTTTACCTGATGGTGAATATACCTTAGGCGTACAAACGGTACGCGTACAAAATGGGCAAGCAAGAACCTTTGATGGCTCGCTTGCAGGTAGCACTTGCAGCTTAGATCAAGCGTTGCGCAATATGGTGTTTAAAGCCAATGTACCAGTATGGGAAGCCATTCAAATGGTTACCACCATTCCCGCCACTTATTTAGGCGTAGCAGATCGCATTGGCGATATCGCAGTAGGTAAAGAAGCCAATTTCACCTTATTAAACAAAGCATTACAAGTGCAAGCCACTTATATTCAAGGTAAGCCTGTATATCAGTGCGGTGAAAAAATTTAATATTTTTTATAGTTACAAAAATGGAGAGAAAATAATGTCAAATTTAAGAACTGAACGTTTAAAAAAATTATGCAGCCAAGACAATTTAATTGCCGCATTGGCAATTGACCAACGTGGCGCATTACGCCGTATGCTTGGTGAAGATGCTACAAATGCCCAATTAGCAGAATTTAAAGTCTTGGTTTCAGAGTATTTAACCCCTTATGCGTCATCTATTTTATTAGATCCTGAGGTGGGTTGGAATGCCGCACAAAAACGCTCAGAAAATGCCGGATTATTAATGGCATATGAAAAAACAGGTTATGACAAAACACAACCGGGTCGTTATCCTGATTTAATTGATGATGTATCCGTGCAACGCTTAAAAGCACAAGGCGCAGATGGCATTAAATTATTACTTTACATTGATATTGATGAAGGAAAAGAGGTTAATGACCGCAAAGAAGCCTTTGTTGAACGCGTTGCCTCAGAATGTAAAGCAGAAGAAATGCCATTTTTCCTTGAACTTGTAAGCTATGACGCAACTATTTCTGATCCAAAAGAATATGCGAAAATCAAACCACGCAAAGTGATCGAAGCAATGAAACGCTTCTCCGAACCCCGTTTTGGCGTTGATGTGTTAAAAGTGGAAGTGCCAGTGGATATGAAATTTGTTGAAGGTTTTGCAGAACAAGAAGCCGTATATAGCCAAGAGCAAGCAAAAGCCTACTTCAAAGAACAAAGTGAGGCGACTTCTCTTCCATTTATTTTCCTCAGTGCAGGCGTGAGCGCACAGCTATTCCTAGATACCTTACGTTTTGCTAAAGCAGCTGGCTGTGATTTCAATGGCGTATTATGCGGACGTGCCACTTGGGCAGGGGCTGCTGAAATTTTTAAAGCCCAAGGTGCAGAAGCAGCAAAACAATGGCTACTTACTGAAGGCAAAGCCAATATTGAAGCATTGAATAGCGTATTAAAAGAAACAGCTCAGCCGTTAGACATTTAATCTTATCGTGTAATGAACAGAAAAAGCGGTCTATTTTAGACCGCTTTTTATTTAAAACATCGTTTTGAAAATTTTAGATCAAGATCACAAAATTAAAACTTGCTCATAGACTGAAACGCCATTCTAGTTTAGATTTGATTCGAATTCTGTTTAAACAGGAGAAATAGAATGAAAGTTTTGCATAATATGCATCCAGAAGATGCTAAACATTATGATTCTGAAAGATTGAGAAATACTTTTCTCTGCGAAAATTTATTCCAATCCAATAAGATTAATGTGGTATATAGTCACATCGATCGTTTAGTTGCTTTAGGGATAATGCCAAATGGTGTAGAGAAATTATTTTTAGATCAAGTGATTGATAAAAAATCTTTTGGAACTGATTTCTTTTTGCAACGCCGTGAGTTAGGGATTATTAACCTAGGTGGTACCGCTCTAATCGAAACTCAACGAGATAGTTATACCCTAGAACATTTTGATGCGCTGTATTTAGGTAAGGAAACTGAAAATATTCAATTTACTTCTCTTGATGAGAAAAATCCTGCTGTTCTATATGGATTAAGCGTACCAGCCCATCATATTTTCCCTAACAAATTAATTCCTTATGCCGATGCTAGAAAAGTGAAACTAGGCAGCTTAGAAAACAGTAATGCTCGGGTAATCAATCAATATTTACACCCCGATGTTTTAGATACCTGTCAGCTATGTATGGGAATGACTGAATTAGAAGTAGGTAGTGTATGGAATACAATGCCTGCCCATACCCACGAACGCCGTATGGAAGCTTATTTATATTTCAATATTGCTCCTAATGAAGTGGTATTCCATTTTTTAGGTGAGCCAACAGAAACTCGTCATCTTGTTGTGCGTGATAAACAATTAGTTATTTCACCTAGTTGGTCAATTCATTCTGGTTGCGGTACACGAAATTATAATTTTGTATGGGGAATGGCAGGAGAAAACCAAACTTTTGATGATATGGATTTTGTCGCAATGGATGATCTACGATGATCGACTTTTTATATAAAAAATAGGAGAACATTCATGAAATTATCAAAAAAAATGTTGTTGTTAGCAAGCACGATTAGTGCTGTATTTTCGACTAATAGTGTTGCGGCAACAGAAGTAAAGGTGGCATTTAATCAGTCAGAAAAACATCCGCAATATCAAGCATTGCAGCTATTTGGTGAGGAGCTATCTAAAGCCACTGATGGGCGTTATAAAGTAACTATTTTTCCAAATGAATTATTAGGTGATCAGAGGGCATCTTTAGAGTTGGTTCAAAATGGGGCAATTCAGATGGCGGTAGTAGCTAACCCACTGGTTGAAAATTATGACAAAACATTTGCTGTTTTGGGGATTCCTTATGTTTATGCAAATACAGATCACCAAGAGAAAGTTTTTACTTCGGGCATTTTGGATGACCTTTTCGCATCAACTAAAAAATTTGGTTTTGAAGTATTAACAGCATATACAGCAGGCGCAAGAAGTCTGTATACCAAAGGTGCTGCTATTACAGATCAAGCAGGTTTAAAAGGTAAGAAAATCCGTGTATTACAATCAGATACAATGATAAAAATGCTTGCATGTATGGGAGGAACAGGCGTTCCTATGAATCAGGGGGAAGTTTATACGGCGATTCAGCAAGGTGTCTTAGATGGGGCAGAAAATAACGAGATTACGTATGCCGATCTTAAACAATATGAAGTTGCACCATTTTTTGCTCGTACTCAGCATCTACGTGTAGCTGATTTACTTGTTGTGAGTGAATTTTTCTTGTCATCTATGTCGCCAGAAGATCAAGCTGTATTGAAAAAGTTAGCGAAAGAAAGCACTAAAGTTGAATTTAAGCTTTGGAATGAAAAAATTAAATCTGCTGAAGCAATTGCTAAAGAAAATGGTGCAACGTTTGTCGAAGTTGATACCACAGCATATCAACAAAGTTGTAAACCTTTACAAGATGAATTAGTGCAAACCCCAGAACAAAAAGTTATTTTTGAGAAAATTGTGGCGTTAAAATAATGATATCAGGATAGGTAGGTAATACCTATCCTGTTTTATTAGGAGCTAAAAATGTTGCATTGTTTATTTGTTGTTAAGCAATTTTTAGACAAATTGATCGAATGGGTATGTATTTTTATTGTTGGAGCAATGACCATTCTAATTACTTATCAAGTTATTTCTCGTTATATATTTAACAGTCCTAGTGCAGTCAGTGAAATTCTTTCTCGTTATTTCTTTGTTTGGCTCATTTTATTCGCCAGTGCTTATGTTTTTGGAAAACGGGAGCATATGGAAATTAATTTTCTTAAGAATAAATTACCTTCTTCATTAAAGCGTTTAGCTAATGTGATTGCAGAGATAGCTCTTTCTTGTTTTGCTATTGGTGTAATGATTATCGGTGGTTATAGTGCTAGCGTTAGACAAATGTTCCAGCTTGATTCGGCATTACAGATTCCAATGGGATTTATTTATTCAGCAATTCCTATTAGTGGCGCTATTATTGTTTTTTATTCACTGTGTAATATTTTAAGTTTTTATCAGTCGGGTAAAGAGTAAGATAAAAGGAGTAATATTGTGGAACTTGCAACAACTGCCGCATTAGTTATGTTTATTGGCACAGTTTTTTTTCTTATTATTGGTACACCAATTAGTATTAGTGTTGGGATCTCTTCTGTTGCAGCAATGCTAGTCATTCTTCCATTTCAAGGTGGAGTAGTAACTTCAGCACAACGTATTTTTGTCGGTCTAGATTCTTTTGCATTATTAGCTATTCCTTTTTTTATTCTTGCAGGAAATATTATGAATAGTGGGGGTATTGCTATTCGTTTGATTAATTTTGCAAAATTATTTAGTAGGGCCTTACCAGGTTCGCTTGCCCAAACGAATATTATTTCGAATATGTTATTCGGTTCTATTAGTGGTTCAGGGGTTGCCTCTGCTGCAGCGGTAGGTGGGATTATGACCCCCATTGAGAAAAAAGAAGGATACGATCCCCGTTATAGTGCCGCAGTAAATATTGCTTCAGCGCCAACAGGGATGTTAATTCCACCAAGTAACACCATCATTGTGTATGCGACAGTTGCAGGAAGTGTTTCTGTTTCTGCTTTATTTATGGCAGGCTACATACCAGGAATTTTATGGGGATTAAGCGTAATGCTTATTGCTGGTGTTCTTGCTAAGAAAAAAGGATATATCACAACGGAAAAAATAAGTACTGAAGAAGGTTTAAAAGTGATATTGGCAGCTATCCCTAGTTTATCTTTAGTCTTGATTGTTATTGGTGGGATTTTAGCAGGAATTTTTACGGCTACAGAAGCATCGGCTATTGCAGTAGTTTATGCGATGATTTTAAGCGTATTTTATCGAACATTTTCCTTTAAAGCCTTACCGCAAATTTTCTTACAAACAGCAAAAATGTCCGCAATCGTTATTTTTATGCTGGCAACATCATCTATTATGTCTTGGGTAATGGCTTTTACACATATTCCAAATATGATTGCATCAGGATTGCTTTCGGTTACTGATAATCCGATCCTTATTTTACTGATTATTAATTTAATTTTGTTATTGGTCGGCACTTTTATGGATCCAACGCCGGCAGTGTTAATTTTTACCCCGATTTTTCTACCAATTTGTATTTCACTAGGAATGAGTCCAATCCAATTTGGTATTTTATTGGTCTTTAATCTTTCATTAGGAACAATCACCCCACCTGTTGGACCAATTTTATTTACAGGGTGTAAAGTAGGAGAGATTGAAATTGAACAGGTTATAAAATGGTTATTGCCATTTTTCCTAGCCATTTTTTTAACATTAATGTTAGTAACATATATTCCATCTATTTCCATGGGATTACCTGAGTTAATGGGATTAGTAAAATAAATAGGTGAGTATGTTTGAAGAAATAACGAATATTCCCCAATTACTTGGCATCGTAGCTTTTATACTCGGTGTGATTTGTTTTTATCAGAAAAATGATAGAAAGCTTAAGATTGTGATGTTAATTCAAAATATCACCTATATGAGCCATTTTATTCTGATGGGGGCTAATGTTGCAGCATTGAGTTCGTTACTTTCAACATTAAGAACTGCCGCTTCTATTTATGTTAAGTCAAAATATGTTGCTTTCCTTTTTGTTATTGTTGGTATTGTATTTGGCTACATTATTGCCGATTCTATTTGGCAAATTTTCCCTATCATCGCCTCGACAGCTGGAACAATTGCTTTATTTTTGTTACAAGGGATTCCAATGCGATTATTTATGCTAATAGGTTCTTCTTGTTGGTTGATTAATAATCTTTTAGTGGGATCTTTAGGAGGGATTTTGCTGGAAAGTACAGTAATAGTGGTGAATACAATTACTATTTTTCGCTTAATGCGACAAAAACAGAGATAAATGTTTTATTTACTATAGGAGAAATTGTTATGAAAAAATTATTACTTGCGACCCTTTGTACCGCGGCATTTTCAATGAATGTTGCAGCAGAAGGCCCAGCCAAAACCTATAATGTCGCATTTGAATCGCAAGCTCCCGTGTTAGATGGGAAATTGGATGATGCGGTATGGGGTAAAGTGAAAGGCGTTACTGATTTTGTGAATCCTTGGGAACAAGCGGAAATGCCAAAAACGGAGTTCAAAGCGTTTCACGATGATGAAAATTTCTATTTTTCATTTGATGTTGAAGATCCAAATGTGGTGGTTTATGACAGCACTGATCACGAATGGATGGTTGCCCGTGAAGATCGCGTAGAATTATTTATGGCGCCCGGTGAAATTGATAAACCCCAAGCGGATGGTAAATATCCAAAATATATCGCATTAGAAATGGACTACAAAGGTCGTAGCTTATCTATGTTGCGTGATGTCGAAAAAAACATTAATGCAGAATGGGATCCTAAAACCTTACAAACCGTTGGGGTTCGTACTGAAAAAGGTTATACCCTAGAAGGTAAAATTGCATTAAGTGAATTAAAAGAACATCATTTAATTCAAGGTAATAAAATTCGCGCAGGTGCTTATCGTGCAGAATTTTCTATTATTAAAGGGAAAGGCAAAGAACAAGCAAATTGGATTACTTGGGTTGATCCAAAAACAGAGAAACCAAATTTCCACATTAATTCTTCTTTTGGTGAATTTGTGTTAGAACCTAAAAAATAATGGATATTTATAAAAAAACGCCGTAGGAAAACGGCGTTTTTATTGTGCATTTGATTTTATTCAGCAAATGGGTCACGAAGAATCATTGTTTCGACACGATCTGGCCCAGTTGAAAGAATATCTACAGGCACACCAGTGACTTCTTCAATACGTTTGATGTAGTTACGTGTATTTTCAGGCAGTTTATTCACGTCTGTCACGCCAAAGGTGCTTTCTTTCCAGCCTGGTAATGTTTCATAAATAGGTTCAACGCCTTCCCAATCTTTTGCCGCCAGTGGCGCAAATTCAGCAATTTCCCCATTTGGCATTTTGTAACCAACACAGATTTTGATTTCATCAAAGCCATCTAGTACATCCAGTTTTGTCATACAGAAACCGGAAATAGAGTTTACTTGGATCGCTCGACGCATTGCCACGGCATCAAACCAACCACAACGACGTGGACGGCCTGTTACCGCACCAAATTCATTACCTTTACGTGCAATTTCAGCGCCAACTTCATCAAATAATTCTGTTGCAAATGGTCCACCTCCAACACGCGTACAGTAGGCTTTAATAATGCCTAAAACATAGTCAATATGGCGAGGTCCAAAGCCCGAACCTGTGGAAACACCGCCAGCGGTGGTATTTGAACTGGTTACATAAGGATATGTACCTTGGTCAATATCAAGCATTGTACCTTGCGCACCTTCAAAAAGAATGTTATCACCATTTTTGCGCGCCACATCAAGAATGGCCGTAACATCAGCCACCATACCTGTAATAATCGGTGCAACAGCAATCACATCATCTAATGTTTTTTGATAATCAACAGGCTCTGCTTTGTAATAATGTACTAGTTGGAAATTATAATAATCTAAGATTGCTTTAAGTTTTTCAGCAAAATTTTCTAGGTCAAATAAATCACCTACACGTAAACCACGGCGAGCGACTTTATCTTCATAGGCAGGACCAATACCACGTCCTGTTGTGCCGATCGCTTTTTTACCTAATGCGGCTTCACGTGCTTTATCCATTGCTACGTGATAAGGTAGGATTAATGGGCAAGCTTCAGAAATAAGTAAACGTTCACGAACATTAATGCCACGTCCTTCAAGTTCCCCCATTTCTTGCATTAATGCATCAGGTGCAAGCACCACACCATTACCAATTAAACAAGTTACATTATCACGTAAAATACCTGATGGAATAAGACGCAATACTGTTTTTTCGCCATTGATAATAAGGGTATGCCCTGCATTATGTCCACCTTGATAACGAACAACATATTTTACGCGATCTGTTAATAGATCAACGATTTTACCCTTACCTTCATCGCCCCATTGAGCGCCTAAGATAACGACACTTTTTCCCATAAAATCCGCCTTAGCTGAGTTGTAATGAATGAAAAACAGTGAGCTACTTTACTATTTTATGCCCATAATCTCAACGTAAAATAACGATTTGTGATAGATTTTTTATCCAAAGTGCGGTTTAAAATTTATTCATTTTGGCGATTAGAAAAATCCTGTCTTATCAATGAAAATTGAAATGGGTGATTATTTATGCTTTAATTTAACTCTCTTTTGATAAGTCGTATTAAGGTTTAATCGATGTATTCAGGTTTCATTATTGGGCTAATATTAGGCTTTCTATTACAACGTGGGCAATTTTGCTTTGTCTCAGGTTTTCGCTCTCTCTATCAACAAAAAAATTTGCGTTTTTGTACCGCACTTTTAATCGCCATATCCATTCAATCAATCGGGATTTTTACCCTCGCTGAATTTAATTTAATTCATATTCCAACAAGCCAGCTTCCTATCTTAGCTACGATACTAGGTGGGCTATGTTTTGGTGTTGGAATGACACTGGCAAATTGCTGTGCAAGTGGGGCATGGTTTCGTAGTGCAGAGGGTGCAGTCGGGAGTTATCTTGCTTTAATTAGTTTTACTTTAACAATGGCAGCAACACAGTCTGGTTTTTTAAAACATATCATTAATCATTTTACCGCAGATCCTACCGCATGGGATAACATCTATCTTACATTGAACCTTTCTCCTTGGAGTTTGGTCAGTTTATTGATTTTTATCACCGCACTTTTGTATTACTACCAGTATAAAAATCCTCGCTATCATTTTCCGAAACCTCCAACACCAGCAAAGATTTTGCCCAACATTTTTGCACATTATTGGTCTCCCTTTTTTACCGCGGGAGCAATAGGCTTATTAGGTATTATTGCATGGTATTTTAGTTCTAAGAGTGGGCGTAACTTTGGTTTTGGTATTGCTGTGCCTTCTGCTAATGTGGTGCAGTATATTGTAACTGGGCAACAGCGTTATCTTAATTGGGGAATGTTATTTGTACTTGGTATTCCTATTGGCAGTTATCTGAGTGCTTGGCTAGCTGGGGATTTTAAATGGCGAATGCCTGAACCAAAAGGTGTTATGCAACGTGTTTTAGGTGGTGTAGCGATGGGAATAGGCGCCGCCCTTGCCGGTGGTTGTACGATCACTAATGCCTTTGTTTCTACGGCTTATTTCTCGTGGCAGGGGTGGCTTGCAACTTTAATGATTTTATTGGGTAGCTGGCTTGCCTCATTATTCACAAAACCTACACAATGTGGGATTTAATTTAACCTACAATAAAAAGGAAATCTTATGAAAATGAAACCAATCTTATTGGCGGTCGCTGTGAGCTTGGCATTATCTGCTTGTGATGATCGTGATATCAAAGTGATCGAAACATCAGCATTACTCAATCAACTTGATAATCCAAATTTTGTGATTATCGATACAAGGCAAGATAGTTTATATAACGGATTTAAAGATAAAAATGCCATACGAGGTGGCCATATTAAAGGGGCAGTGCAATTTCGCTGTGAATGGATTGAAAATATTCAACCCGAAAAATTTGTCTCTTTTGCCACAGGAAAAGGCATAACCAAAGAGAAAAAACTAGTATTTTATGATAGTGACCCAGAGAGTTTAGATTGTATTACCGCAGAATTTGCAGCTAAAGGTTATGATGTCTATCGCTTTAATGATTTTATCAATTATGCCAATGCAAATTATCCCCTTGAATCTTTTGAAAACTTTAAATATAGCGTTTCCCCACAATGGGTGAATGCTGCAATTAACGAAGAAAAGCCAGAAACCTTAGAGAATGAAAAGGTGATGCTTTTTGAAGTCTCTTGGGGAAGTTTAGAAAATGCTAAATCTTATACCCAACATATTTCAGGTGCTTATCATTTTAATACCGATTGGGTGGAAAATGATCCTGTCTGGAATTTATCCGCACCTGATATAATCGAGAAGAATTTACTGAAAAATGGCATAACAAAAGATAAAACAGTGATTCTATATTCTGATAACCAGCTCGCTGCTTACCGCATTTTTTGGGCATTAAAATGGGCAGGTGTGGAAGATGTACGTGTGCTAAACGGCAATCTCGAAACGTGGATGGATGCAGGTTTTTCCACAGAAACCAAAGTCAATATCCCTCAACCAGAACGCCAATTTGGCACAAAAATCCCAGCTAACCCACAAATTGATATAGCTATGCCACAGGAAGTTATCAATGCACAAAAACAGGGATTAAAGCTAATTAGTAACCGTGCTTGGGACGAATACACCGGCAAGATTAGCGGTTATGATTACATTCCCGGAAAAGGGGAACCAGAGGGAGCAATTTGGGGCTTTGCTGGCACAGATTCTTCTAACCTAGCAGATTATTACGATCCCGATAATACTTTACGCAACCCAAATGAAATCTTTACATTATGGAAAACCCAAGGTATTCACAAAGGAGATAAATTAGCCTTTTATTGTGGAACAGGTTGGCGGGCAGGCGTATCTTGGTTTATCACCCAATTAGCAGGCTGGCCAAATACGATGATTTATGATGGTGGCTGGAATGCGTGGCAAATGGATAGTCAATACCCAATACAAAAGGGTGCATCTCATCAACAAAATAAACCTGATAGCAAAAATGATTTTGGTAAAGTGATGAAAAAAGGCAATTCTTGCAAGAGCTAGGAGAAATCAAACATCAGAGGCGAATTAATATTCGCCTCTGTTAATTAGGGAGAGATTTTTGTGATTATTTAAGTTTAAAAGAAGATAACAAGCTGAAAAGAGTAAAAAAGCAATCGAAGAAGAGCGCAAAATGATCGTAGTGCTCGTCTTTTCATGCTATCTGTCTGTACACACTACATTGAGCTATATTAGCTTATACCAAACTGGAACATTCCATTTATTTTATCCATTCAGTTTCTTACTCTAAACCTTTGAATGAATAACCAATTCCTCCGCCACCGCTTCTGCTTGTTTAAGGACAAATTCAATGGCTTCAGTGGCAAGATCGGGCGGATATTTATATTTTAATAATGTGCGTCTAATTAATACACGCATTTTAGCGCGAACGGCCTCTTTTTGCTGCCAATCTATCGTAACGGAACGGCGTAGTTGATCGGTGATTTCTTTAGCAAGAAGAATCAAGGCGGAATCTTCCATTTTTTCCACCGCACTTTGGTTACGAATCAACGCATCGTAAAAAGCAAGTTCAGTATGAGTTAGCCCTAATTTCTCCCCCTTAGCGAGTTGATATTCAATTTCTTTAGCAAGCTCAACTAATTCACGGATGATTTCCATGACAGTCAAATTATGATTGTTATATTGGTTCATCATCTCTTTGAGTTTTTCCTCAAAGGTTTTTTGCATAGCAATATTGTTACTTGCCTTATTGCGAATTTCGCTTTTTAAATAGCCTTCCATTGCACAAGCCCATAGGGTAGGTGTGTTGCTATGTTTTACCATTCCAATAAAATCTTCAGAAAGAATTGAAAGATCAGGGCGTTCTTCCCCCATCAACTCAAATAAATCAACCACGCCATCAGAATGAACAGCTTGATTAAGTAAACTGATTAATTTAATTTGCTTTTCCTTTGTGGAACTTGTGTGATTGCCTTGATTTTCTGCTTTCATAATGGTGGCACGTACGGCATCAAAAAAGGCGAGCTGTTGGCGATAAGGCTGAATATTTGGCATTGAACTACAAAGCATAAAGCCTTTTTTGGCTAAACGCACCGCTTGCAAAAAGGCTTTTTTACGTGGTGTATCGGTATGGTGAGAAAAATCTTGGGAAAATTCCACCGCACTTTGTGAATGATTTTTTTGATAATCTAAGGCTAAAATATGGTTTGCACCAAAGCGAATGGCATTGAGTAACGCAGTCGGATCATCTAATGTCAATACCTTAGCTAAATCAAAAGGGTTACCATTAACAGGTGTTGCAAATTGCCCACGAATAATATCAATATATTCAAGCATTTTTTGAAAGACTTGTTCAATATCGGTTTTAACCTGATCTTTACCCCCCGCATTTGTATATTGCTTGGTTGCTTGTTTTAATTCTTCGGCTAAACCCACATAATCCACAATTAAACCGCCATTATCACGGCTTTTATTGCGGAATACACGATTCACCCTCGCAATCGCCTGCATTAAATTATGCCCTTGCATTGGTTTATCAATATACATCGTATTACATACTGGGGCATCAAACCCCGTTAGCCACATATCTCGCACAATGACTATTTTTAGTGGATCATCAGGATCTTTAAAACGTTTTTCTAAGGTTTTACGATCTTGCGAAGTATAAATATGCTTTTGCATTGTTTCGGGATCGCTGGCATTACCCGTCATCATAATTTTAATCGCCCCTTGATTGATATCATCGCTATGCCAATGAGGGCGTAATTTAATTATCTCATCATATAGTTTTACGCAAATTTTACGGCTCATTACCACTGCCATGGCTTTACCTTCTTCGAGTTCAGTCCGCCTCTCAAAATGCCGCACCAAATCTTCAGCTAATTTTGCGATTCTTTCATCTGTTCCCATTAACTGTTCACGCAAACGGAAAGAATCGCTTTCTTCGTCATCATCAAGTAAACGTTGCGCTTCTTGCACAGCGTGTCGAAAGGCTTGACTTTCTTGTAATGGAATTTGTCGTGCTTCATAAATAATCGGTACCGTGGCACCATCTTGCACAGCATCTTGAATATCATAAATAGAAATATATCTACCGAACACTTCTTGCGTATCACGGTCTTCTAAGCTCACAGGCGTACCAGTAAAGCCGATAAAACTCGCATTGGGCAATGCCGTACGCAAATATTTTGCATAGCCCTCACGATAAGCTCCCTGTTGATTAATTTTCTGACTAAATCCATACTGCGAACGATGGGCCTCATCGCTAATCACAATAATATTATGGCGTTCATTTAATACAGGGTGTTGCAGCTCACCTTCACGTAAAGCAAATTTTTGAATCGTGGTAAAAATAATGCCGCCACTTTCTCGTTTGGCTAATTCTGCCCGCAATGCTTCTCGATCATCTGCTTGAATGGGCGTTTGTCGTGTTATTTCCTGATCTTGGCTAAAGGTAGCAAAAAGCTGTCCATCTAAATCATTACGATCTGTTACCACCACAATAGTTGGGTTTTTTAATTCAGGCTGAGTAATCAGCTTACCCGCATAAAACAACATTGAAAGCGATTTCCCAGAACCTTGCGTATGCCATACCACACCTATTTTACGACTATCACTTAACTGCGCAGCAATGGTGGCTTCGACAGCCGCATTCACCCCATAAAATTGATGATAAGCGGCAATTTTTTTCACCGTTGTTCCTTTATTATCCGCCTCAAACACAACGAAAGATTGCAGATAATCAAGCAATACCTGAGGCGAAAACAGCCCTTGTAATAAGCCTGAAAGCTCATTTTCAAAGTTTATACGCAGGCTGCCTTGGCTTTCATCCACCACACGCCAAGGCATAAAACGCTGAAAATCCGCCGTGAGCGATCCTACGCGCGCGATTGTACCGTCTGAAATCACCATTAATTGATTAAACACAAAGAGATCCGGCATTTCTCGTTTATAGGTTTGCAGTTGGTTAAATGCTTTATCCAAATCCGCACTCACATCAAGGGGATTTTTAAGCTCAAAGATAACCAATGGTAAGCCATTAATAAAACAGAGAATATCAGGGATACGCTTGCCTTTATCCCCTTCAATTTCCAATTGATTAACCACATAAAAGAGATTATTTTCAGGACATTTAAAATCGACCAATAACGCCACATCGTGCTTTTCTTGCCCATCTTCCTGATAATGTACTTTTATCCCTTGCTTTAACTGATGGTAAAACTGCTTGTTGCGTTCTTCTACTGAGAGAATATTAGGCTGTGTAATTTGCTGTACAACACCTTGCAAGACAGATTGAGGCAAGTGAGGATTAATCTGGCGTAAACTTTGTAATAAGTGAGGTATTATTACCACTTCCGTTAGACTTTCTCGCCAAGGGCAAGCCTGTTCAGCCAATACCTCCTTGCCATAGACATATTGCCAACCAAAAGATTTCAACTGTTCAATGGCAAGGTTTTCAATGGTGGATTCGTTGATGTGCATTGGAGATCCTTTGTTTTATAACTGTTATTTAAGGGACGAACCGATGTGTTCGTCCGTTTTTATATTTTCCCCGTTTATTGTATGGGGAATGTTGTTTCGGTCGGACACATCTGTCCACCCCTACGGGGTAATATGTGAAAAAATCTGTGATTTTTTTACCGCACTTTTATAGTTAGTCTTTTGGGGGAAACTTTCCCTTATTTTTGTTTCTATTTATATTTAAAAATATCGTTCTGTATCTTTGTAGGGATGAACCTATGTGTTCGTCCGTTTTTATATTTTCCCCGTTTATTGTATGGGGAATGTTGTTTCGGGCGGACACATAGGTCCGCCCCTACGGGGTAATATGTGGTGAAAAAATCTGTGATTTTTTTTACCACACTTTTATAGTGAGTTTTTTGGGAAACTTTCCCTTATTTTTGTTTCTATTTGTTATTTAAAAATATCGTTTTGTATCTTTGTAGGGACGAACCGATGTGTTCGTCCGTTTTTATATTTTCCCCGTTTATTGTATGGGGAATTTAGTTTCGGGCGGACACATTGGTCCGCCCCTACGGGTAATATATGGTGAAAAAATCTGTGATTTTTTTACCGCACTTTTATAGTTAGTCTTTTGGGGGAAACTTTCCCTTATTTTTGTTTCTATTTTTTATTTAAAAATATCGTTTTGTATCCTTGTAGGGACGAACCGATGTGTTCGTCCGTTTTTATATTTTCCCGTTTATTGTATGGGGAATGTTGTTTCGGGAGGACACATCGGTCCGCCCCTACGGGGTAATATATGGTGAAAAAATCTGTAATTTTTTTACCGCACTTTTATAGTTAGTCTTTTTGGGGGAAACTTTCCCTTATTTTTGTTTCTATTTGTTATTTAAAAATATCGTTCTGTATCTTTGTAGGGATGAACCTATGTGTTCGTCCGTTTTTATATTTTCCCCGTTTATTGTATGGGGAATATTGTTTCGGGAGGACAGATTGGTTTTCCCTAATACCTATCTATTTTATATTGACAGTCTGAGCATATTTCATCCAGTTCATCTGTTTCGTTTTCGCAGAAAGAGCAATCATGATTAGCTTCATGTCCACAGTTTATACAAATACCTTCTTCATATAGATAGGTTTCTAAACCACATTCAGGGCAGTAAGTAAAAGGAGGTTCACCACCATCTTTTATCATGAAGTGCATTTCTTCTATTGGAATAAAATTGTCTACAATTTGCAGAACAACATCTTCATAGGAAGATTCTTTTTTACAAGATTGGCATTTATAGCTTACCATATTAGCTTCACCACCTAATGATGAAGGAAGGATACATTCTGAACCACATTGAGGGCAACTGGCTTTATCTACTAAAATATTAGCTACCTTATCATCAAAAAATAATAGGGTTTTTAAAGATTTTTTACAGGTTTCTTCATGTTGAATATACACTTTAACCTCTTCCATTAAGAACTCCCAATAATGATCACCAATTAATTGTTGAGGGTTTTCTTTTAGATGTTTTATAACAAAATCTCTTATAATTGGAAAAAGTTTAGATATTACTTGGCGAATTGAATCTTGATTTGCTTCTTCAAAATAATGTTCGATATTGTTTCTTATTTTATTTGCATCATCAAAACCTTCCCAGTCTACTGAGATACTTAAATTTTTAAATCTTTCCTTGATAGCATGAACTGTAACTGTGTTATTACTATCACCTTTCCAAGTTATTTCTCCATCATTATTCATGATTGGTACAATACGAGCTTTAATTAATACTTCATTACTTCCTTCAGGGCTTAATAAGACAAGCTTGTGCTTAAATAACAAAAGCACACCAGCATATAAGTTTCTTACTGATGAATAAATCCTATTGGGATTATCAGAGCTTTGTTTAAAGTCTTCAATACCCAGCTGAATTGATGCAATTGCATTTTTTAAGAGCTTCATAACTCAATCTCTCCATTTAAAAGTTTTGGTAGTAAGGTGTCTCTTGCCATAGATAACAATAAATTTTCATTTAGATTGCTAATCAATTTTTTAAATATTGGTTCTAACAATGTATTGAAGTACAGCATCACTTCATCATTTGGCTTTAATGATGGAGTATCTTCAATGATTTGTTTACTTATATTTTGTTGGGCACTTCCTACCGCTCTATTAGCAAAATACAGCTCTTTAGTTTTTAAATTTAAATAATTAAAATATTGAAAATTATCTATAGGAACTAAAGAGCATACTGCTTGATTTGTTGTTGTTTCAAATGCACAAAATGAACATTTTCCAGCTGTTGGGGAAGCGTAAATCGCTACCAGAGTAGAGTTTATAGGAACTATTTTGGCTGCTGATTGAGATAGCCCCTCTTTTGTAATAAATTCCTTTGATTGAATCAGAATATTATTATTACAAACTTCTCCTGAAGATAACCAAGGTATAGTGCCATTATTCCAGTAACTATCTATTTTCCGCTTTGGTGTTCCTCCGTTATATAATTTTTTACAACAATCTTTTATAGTAAATCCATCCCACCCCTCTGGCACTAAGCCCAATTCGCTGTTGGTAAAGGCACTGGGGAAGGCTTGGGCGGTTTGCCGTAAGGTTTGATACGCATCGGGATCGCTTTGGGCTAAGGCGGTGATGGCATCTAGGGTTTTGCCGCTTAGGGAAGCCATGGCGGCAAGCTCGGCATCTTCGGCACTGCCGCCTGCTGCCAAGACTTCCGCCTTGGCGTGTACGGGGGCAAAATCAATAAACCAATGTTTAAAAATCGCTTGAGCAATCGCTTCTAGGGTTTGATTGGTTTGGGTGTTCAGGGCGATTTTGTTATCAAAGATAGATAAATATTCACCAATTTTTTCGCGATCACTTTGTAATTTTGGTATTCTAATTCTCACTGAATGAGCATTATCTCTATTTAATCCTGGTACTGCACTATCGGAATTCATTTCATGTAAACCCAGTGTTTGTAGCAAAAAATAGGTAAATTTTAATTCTAGTATGCTTTCTTTAATCACATAGAAAGAAGTATCAATAGCCCAAAATGGAGTTAAAGATAAATGAATAGCTCCAAGGCTTCCTTTCCGCCCAATGATAACTCCGTGTGATTGCACGCTAGGTGTTTTGTGATAACCAACAATTCCATTTGAGCCATATACAGGGTAGTTTCCTTTTACTCGCTTAGTTTGTGGTAGTGCTTTACCATAAGAAAAAGGGCAATATTCCCCAATAGTTGTTTCAATCCATTCCATTATTAGTACCCTACAATACCTAAACTCTTCTTAATCGCTTCTTCTAGCTCTCGTCCTTGGGCAAACTGTTCCGCCAGTTTTGTCGTCAGTTCTGCCATTTTTTCTTCAAAGGGGATGCCGTCATCTTCCTCTTCAGGTGTGCCGACATAACGCCCGGGGGTGAGAATGAAATCATTATTGGCGATTTCTTCAAGGCTTGCGGTATAGCAGAAGCCTTCTTGGTTCTCATAGTCGCTGCCCTTTTGCCATGCGTGGTAGGTTTCGGCAATGCGGGCGATGTCGGCGGCGGTAAAATCACGCAAGGTGCGGTCTTTCATATAGCCCACTTGCCGTGCATCAATAAACAGTACTTCGCCTTTACGGGCTTTGGCTTTGTTGAAAAACCAAATACAAGCGGGAATCTGAACATTGGTAAAAAGCTGGCTAGGCAGGGCAACCATCGCTTCCACTAAATCCGCTTCAATTAAGCGTCGGCGGATTTCGCCCTCGCCCCCTGCTTGGCTGCTCATTGAGCCGTTTGCCAGCACAATGCCCATTCGCCCTTGTGGCACAAGGTGGTAGAGCATATGCTGAATCCACGCAAAGTTGGCGTTGCCTTTTGGTGGCACGCCGTATGCCCAGCGTGGATCGCCTTGTAGGGATTCGTCCCACCAGTCTTTTACGTTAAATGGCGGATTAGCCATTACAAAATCCATTTTCATATCAATATGTTGTGGATTAGTGAAGCTGTCGCCGCGTCTACCAAAGTTAAATTCAATGCCGCGGATTGCCATATTCATTGCAGCTAGCTTCCAAGTGGTGGGGTTGTATTCTTGTCCGTAGATAGAGACTTGGTTGATATTGCCTTGGTGCGCCGCGATAAATTTTTCTGTTTGCACAAAGAAACCACCCGATCCCATTGCTGGGTCATAAATACGCCCGTGGTAAGGTTCAAGCATTTCAACAATCAGGCTGACGATGGATTTGGGGGTGAAATATTCCCCACCTTTTTGTCCTTCTTTCGCGGCAAATTCACCAAGGAAATATTCATATACGTGGCCAAGAATATCTTTTGCCGCCATTGAAATCGGTGCGCCGTTATAAGTAGGTTGGCTGAAATCGGTATCAGAAAAGGTGTTAAGCAAGCCGATCAGCGTTTTATCATTGATGTCGTAACCTGAAATACGTTGGATAATCCCCTTAAGTTTTGGATTTTCATTTTCAATGGCAGAAAATGCGTTATCAATAAGATTTGCCACGCCACGGAATGAGCCACCCCAAGGTAATTGGCTACCTTGATTGAGCGTTGCGATGTTGCGAATGGTTTCCCAACGAGCTTGTTGTGGTACCCAGAAGATATTTTCTGCGGTGTAGTTGTCTTGTAGCTCCATTTCACTGTTGAGGAGGTTTTGATATTCTTCAGCAGAATAACCATTTGGATTAAGATAAAGGGAGTCTTGTGGATCTTGTAGCTTGGTGTGAAGTTTTTTGCGAAATGTGGTGAAGCTATCAGAAACGTATTTTAAGAAAATTAAGCCTAGAACGATATGTTTATAATCAGAGGCGGAAAGTTGGCTACGCAGTTTATCTGCTGCTTGCCATAGACGGGCATCTAAATCATTTAAAAAGGCTTGCTGTTGTGCCAGGCTGGCACTACAATCTTGCTGTGCTGTGC
This sequence comes from Avibacterium sp. 21-595, assembly GCF_023611905.1. Taxonomy (NCBI): domain Bacteria; kingdom Pseudomonadati; phylum Pseudomonadota; class Gammaproteobacteria; order Pasteurellales; family Pasteurellaceae; genus Avibacterium; species Avibacterium sp. 21-595. The sequence continues at coordinate 820,771 of NZ_CP091455.1, forward strand.
TGTGCTGTGCTGTGCTGTGCTGTGCTGTGCTGTGCTGTGCTGTGCTGTGCTATTATTCATAAAACGTGAGTTCTCCTACTAATAGTGATTTTTGTAGCATTATATCATTCCACTTTTGAATGAAAAGGTGAATTTCCTTTAATCCTTTTTAGCCTATAAATGCCCACTTGAGTGTTGTTTTCGCTTTGGCATTAAGATGATAATCATTCGCTTTAATTGAGCTGTTGCACGAAAAGTGCGGTGCAATAAATGCGACTTTTTTATGTAAATATAGAGGGAAATAAAAACCGCCGCGAGGTGAATCGCGGCGGTGATGAGGGGTTATTCAAATAGATTTTGATGTAATGCTCTTACCACATCATCTGCTTGTTCGCTTTGTACTAGCATACAGATATTATTTGTGCTTGCACCGTAGCTTATCATTCTTACATTATAGGCTTCTAAGGTATCAAAAATTTGTTTTGCGATACCACTGGTAATATGTAAGTTATTACCGACTAATGCCACTAAAGAAAGCCCCGTATCCACTTTCACACTTGACACTTCTCGGAGTTCAGCCAGTAATTCAGGGGAAAGCATTTCCGCACCTGATGAGGCAGAGCCGGTTTTGTCTAAGGTGAGGGCGACACTCACTTCTGATGTGGTGATGGTATCCACGGAAATTTTGTGTTTAGCGAGGATATTAAAAATATTCGCAAGGAAGCCTTGGGCGTGTAGCATACTGAGGCTTGAGAGGGTAACCAGTGTTTGATCACGGCGTAATGCAATGGCACGGAATGTTGGGCGTGGTTGTGGATCTTTGGTTACCCAAGTACCACCATCTTGTGGGGCTTTGCTTGAGCCAACAAACACAGGAATGTTACTACGCACCGCTGGAAGTAGGGTAGCTGGGTGTAACACTTTCGCACCGAACGTTGCCATTTCTGCGGCTTCAGCAAAGCTCATCGTGTCAATGCGTTTTGCATTCGGTACAATGCGTGGATCGGTGGTGTAGATCCCCGCGACATCGGTCCAAATTAAGACATCTTTCGCATTTAAGACTTCAGCTAAGAGAGCCGCTGAATAATCACTACCGCCACGTCCTAAGGTGGTGGTTTTGCCTTGTGGATCACGTCCGATGAAGCCTTGTGTAATGATCATTGTGTCATTATCTTGCGCTAATAAAGGTTTTAATAATGTGTCGCTATTTTTTTGTGTTTGCGCATCATCGGGCGCTGCCTTACCAAAGTGGCTGTTTGTGGCAACGATGGTACGCACATCAACCCAAGTGGCTTTCGCGCCAAGCTCTTTTAATACTTGAACAAAGAGTAGGGTGGACATCATTTCACCTTGGCAGATTAGTTCGTCTGTTAATGCTGGGGAAGTGGCAACACTGGCGGCATCGGCTAAGGTTTCGATATGGCTTAAAATCTCTTCGATTTTTGCCCGCACTTGGCTGTCGTCTTGCAGTTCAGCAAGGATATTTTCTTCAATTTGACGCACTTCTGCGATTAATTTTTTACGCTCTTCGGCTTCTTTACCATTAGCAAGCGCCACCAGTAAATTAGTGATCCCTGCTGAGGCTGAAAGGACAACCACGCGCGTATTCGGATCGGCGATGACAATGTTCGCACAGGCACTCATTGCGCTATGATTTGCAACACTGGTGCCACCAAATTTTGCTACCGATAGATGAGACATAATTCATTCCTTCTGATAAAAATAAAAGATGTTGTATTTAAAGCCTTAGAAATAACGATTTCACCAAACATTGTCAAATAATATTTTATGAAATCCAATAAAAAACGCCATTTCTAAAATGACGTTTCGATATTTTAAGATTTTATCCCTGATAATCAAATAATTTTCAATTAAGGGCGAGAAAGGTAATCGCCAACGCCCACCCATTTATAGGAAGTAAGGGCTTCTAATCCCATTGGTCCACGAGAATGTAATTTTTGCGTACTCACCGCGACTTCTGCACCAAGACCAAATTGTCCACCATCGGTAAAACGTGTGCTTGCATTGACATAAACCGCCGCACTATCGACTTGATTGATAAATTGTTGTGCTAAACGCTGTGAGCTGGTTAAGATCGCATCGGAATGTTGCGTACCATATTGATTAATAAAGGCGATAGCTTCATCAATATCTTTTACAATCACTACGTTAAGATCAGGCGATCCCCATTCTTGTTGTAACGCTTCGGTGTTTAATGGCTCAACCTCTGCCCCGGCTTTGCTTAATAAGGAAAGTGCGGTGCTATTTGCGTGAAATTTTATTTTCGCTTGGTTAAATTCAGCCAGCATCGGTAAAAATTGTTCGGCGATGCTCTCTTGTACTAAAAGTGTTTCCAGTGTGTTGCAGGTGCTTGGGCGTTGTGTTTTTGCATTATTAATCACGGCTAAGGCACGTTGTAAATCGGCACTTTCTTCCACAAACGTATGGCACACGCCAACACCGCCAATAATCACTGGAATGGTGGCGTTTTCTTTACAGAGTTGATGTAGCGTTGCACCACCTCTTGGAATAAGCATATCTACATAGCGATCTAATTTCATTAATTGCATTACAAGTTCACGGTTAGGATCGCGAATGGCTTGTACTGCATACTGCGGTAAATTAGCTTGTAATAGGGCTTGCTGTATCACTTCCACTAAGATGTTGTTAGAATGTTGGGTTTCTTTTCCACCGCGTAGAATCACGGCGTTACCTGTTTTTAAGCAAAGGCTTGCCACATCAATGGTAACATTCGGGCGAGCTTCATAGATGGTGGCAACAACACCAAGTGGGACACGAACACGTTCAATTTTTAACCCACTTTCTAGCGTACCACCATCAATAATTTTGCCAACAGGATCGGGCAGAGAAATAATATGGCGAACATCTTGTGCAATAGCGTGCAAGCGTTCTGGGGTGAGCAATAGGCGGTCGATTAATGCGTCAGATAAGCCATTTTGTTTGGCAATTTGAATGTCTTTAGCATTTTCAGCCAGAATGCGATCGGCTTGCTGTTCTAACTGATCCGCAATGCACTGTAAGGCGTGATTTTTTTCTTTTTCGCTACATTGTGCCAGTACAAAAGCCGCTTGTTTGGCTTGTTTTCCCATTTGTTCTAAATTCATTGTATTATCCTTCATTATTTTATTTTTTTCGGTAATTTGTCATTGCTATGCTTTTCTGCGATTTCTTGTTCTTGATAATCAAAGACGGGTAAATGCCATTCAAAACGAATTGCTAATAGCCGAATCGTAAAGCCACTGATGAGGGTAACAATTACAACAAGGCTATGATTAAGCGTTAATTGGCTTAAAGCAATATAAATACTTGCGGCAAATAATGCAACGCTGGCGTAGAGCTCTTTTTGGAACACAAGGGGGATTCGGTTGCATAACAGATCGCGTAGTACGCCCCCAAATGCGCCCGTAATAATGGCGGCGATAATGGCAATGGTAAAGCTATGCCCCATATCTAATGCAATTTGCGTGCCAATAATGGAAAACACGATAAGCCCTAAGGCATCTAATACCAAGAAAATGGTGCGAAAATAACGCATAAAATGGCGAATAAACGGGGCAATAAATACAGTTAATACCGCCGCACTGGCAACAATTAAAAAATAATGAGGGTTTTTCACCCAGCCAAGTGGATAATGCCCAAGCAACACATCTCGCACCGAGCCACCGCCAATGGCGGTCATTGAAGCGATGATAATTACGCCAAAAATATCCATTTTTTCGCGTCCTGCGGCTAAAGCCCCTGTGATTGCTTCGGCAGTAATGCCGATAATATATAAAATGCTCAGTAGCATAATCGCCTTCATTAAAGTGCGGTGAAAATTTCTGTTATTTTAGAGGGGAATAGGCGGTGTAACAAGGATAAAAATACAGAGATTTTTGACCGCACTTTTAAATTTCTGCATAATGTGCCACTTATTACGATAGAAAGGAAAAATTATGTCAGAAAGTCGCTCTCAATCTTTGACCTTTATACTGAGTGCAATCCCACTTTGTTTGTTACTTTTACTGGATAACTTTGCCTTATATTTACAAGGACAGCCGAAAGCCATTTCTCATTTGAGTTTAGCGGTACTTACTGCGCAATTAGTCTGTTTACTGGTGTTTTATAAAGGGCAAATTTGTAATGGGCAACGAAGTCGATTAGTTGCAGTGAATGGCTATTTGTTCGTTTATTGGGGATATTGGCTACTGCTGAGTGTATGCTCAAATCACCATTATGTGCTGACTGATATGGTGAGTTTATGCGGTATTGGTCTTTCGCTGGCAATCTGGTTTCAACCAGCGGATACGCAATTACGCAAAGCTATTTTAGTGTTTGCTAGCTTGTTTGGCGTGCTTGGTGTGGTGGTTTATGGCTTGATCTTTTTGCAACTACCTTGGCTTGCTTTATTGCCTTACAATTTCTTTGGGCAATGCTTTATTGGGATCATTCTGGCAAATCTTTTTTTAGTGATTGCTAAAAATCGCTTACAAAGTTTTATTGCCTTATTGCCACTTGCGATGATGATTTTCTTATTATTAAATGGTGTGTTGTCCACATTATTGATCTACTTTGCACATCAAAGTGCGGTGATTTTTCCAAATAAATTTGCCTTAGCACTTTATTTTTTCTTGCATTTGGTTGTAGTAGCAATGATTGCATTGCCGATTTTGACGAAAACCAAGTTCAGTTATCAAACGTTGTTGTTGCTCTTTTTTATCGCCTTGAGTTTGCCTATTTGGGCGAATTTTAGTTTGATTGCAGGATAGAAAAATAGGGCAGAATGTTCTGCCCTAATTATTTATGGTTTATAGATGATTTCTACGCCTTCATCATCTTCTTCTGACCAATCGTCCCAATCCTCATCTTCATCATCAAATTGATGTTCAGAAAGTTGTTCTTGGTGATAATCGTCCCATTTGAATTTTACTTCTTCTGGATTTTCAGGTTCTTTCTCTTCTTCCCTTGGATGGGCATCGAGATAATCCATAATATCACGACAAAGTGGCTCAACATTTTTGCCAGTGGCGGCGGAAATTAGATAATAATCACCGACCCAATCTAAGCGTTGCAGAATCTCTTTAGCACGCTCGTGCGCTTCTTCATCAGACATTGTGTCGATTTTGTTAAACACTAACCAGCGTGTTTTTTCTGCTAGTTTTTCGCTATATTGGAAAAGCTCACTTTCAATAATTGCAATGTTATCCGCAGGATCGCTACCGTCAATTGGATTGATATCGACAAGGTGGATCAGTACTCGACAACGCTCCAAATGTTTTAAGAAACGGATCCCTAAGCCCGCCCCCTCTGAAGCTCCTTCAATTAAGCCCGGAATATCAGCCACCACGAAGCTACGATGCGCATCAATACGTGCTACCCCTAAACTTGGTACAAGTGTGGTGAAAGGGTAGTCCGCCACTTTCGGTTTTGCCGCAGAAACGGCTCGGATAAAGGTGGATTTGCCCGCATTGGGTAAGCCGAGCATTCCCACATCGGCAAGTAACATTAGCTCTAATAAAAGATCCCGTTTTTCCCCCGGTGTGCCATTCGTTTTTTGGCGTGGCGCACGGTTTACTGAAGATTTAAAACGGGTGTTACCTAAGCCGTGATAGCCCCCTTTGGCAATGAGCATTTTTGCCCCGTGTTGGGTTAAATCGCCCAGAATCTCTTTGGTATCATTGTCTATGGCTCGTGTTCCTACCGGCACTCTTAAGGTAATATCTTTACCACGACGACCTGTACAATCTGAGCTACGACCATTTTCGCCCCGTTGTGCCGCAAAACGTTTTTCAAAACGGTAGTCAATCAGGGTGTTAAGGTTTTCATCGGCAATTAAATAAACATCGCCACCATCGCCACCATCACCGCCATCAGGGCCACCTTTCGGGATAAATTTTTCACGGCGAAAGCTCACGCAACCATTTCCGCCATCACCTGCCTCGACACGAATCAAGGCTTCATCAATAAATTTCATTTTTTCTCCTATTTCTTATTCTTTATAAATTTGTGTCCAATCGCTGAGAACATTGCACCAATCACCACTACAAATGCACCAATATAACTAAGCTGATTTAACTCTGGCTCAGCAAAGTGAGTGGGGCTAAGGTGATGTAAAAGATGGGAAAATACAATAGTAAACAAAGGAACAAGGGTAACCACAACGCTTACTTTAGCCACTTCCCAGCGATTTAAGGCTTCGGCATAAGCGCCATAGCCAATCAAGGTATTTAAACAGCAGTAAAGGAAACAAGCGAGGGTTAAACCACTTAATCCTTGCACTTGTGAAACCTGTGCAAAAGGGGTAAATACCATCGCACAACCAAAATAAAACATTAATAAAACTTGCTGGGCAGTAAATTGACGGAGGAGTAATTTCTGAGCAAGCCCATAAGCAACCCACACTAATGCGGCACAAATACTTAATGATACACCAATAAAATAGCTATTTAATTGTGCTAACTCGCCCAATTTGTTATTAAAGAATAAACCTAGCCCGATAATTAATACTGCTAGCCCAATTTTTTGGTGCAAACCTAACCGCTCTTTGAAAATAATGACACCACAAATCAGCATTGCAAATGATGAAAGGTGGATAAAAATCTGTGCCACTGAGGGTTCAACAAACTTTAATGATGTATTAAATAAAGAAAAATTGCCAGAAAGCCCAATCACCCCAAAAATAAATAGTCCAATATAATAGCGATTAAAGTTTGCTAATTTGGGTAGCTTTTTACTGATACCTAACAATAACAAGAGGACAACACTGGCGGTAACAAAACGATACCAAACAATAGTTTGTGGGGTCATCACATTTAATACTTGCTTTAATGCAATGGGTAATGATCCCCAAGCCATTGCTGTAATTAGGGCGAAGATAAAGCCTAATAGGGGTTGTTGTTTCATTATGCTGCCTCCTTAATCGAAATCAGCCTTAACGCTTGAAATTGCTATGTGAAGCTATGTTTGTCATAGCTATCTTACTCGGTAATGTTTTGAGGTGGAATGTTTTATTTATAAATAATAAAAAAGCCCCACAAAACTGTGAGGCATTTTATTCTGTTTATTTGTAAGATTATTCAGCTACGATACTCACGTATTTACGATTTTTCTCGCCTTTAACTTCAAATTTTACTTTACCATCAGCAGTTGCGAATAAAGTGTGATCTCTACCCATTCCTACATTAGCACCAGCGTGGAACTTAGTACCACGTTGACGAACGATAATGCTACCTGCTAATACAGATTCGCCCCCGAAGCGTTTCACACCAAGGCGTTTAGCTTCAGAATCACGACCGTTACGAGTTGAACCACCAGCTTTTTTAGTTGCCATCTACTTGATCTCCTCTGAAATTATGCTTGAATCCCAGTGATTTTCACTTCTGTGAACCACTGACGATGACCTTGTTGTTTACGACTGTGTTTACGACGACGGAATTTAACGATTTTTACTTTATCGCCACGACCGTGAGTTACAACTTCAGCCACTACTTTTGCGCCAGCAACAACTGGTGCACCGATTTTAACATCTTCACCATTAACGACCATTAACACTGAGTCGAATTCAACGCTTTCGCCAGTTGAAACTTCAAGTTTTTCTAAACGAACAACTTGACCTTCGCTTACTCGGTGTTGTTTACCGCCACTTTGGAAAACTGCGTACATAAATACTCCGCTATATATTGTGCTTTAATGTTAATTTCATTTCGCACATTAAAATTCATATAAATAGGTCGCAAATTCTACGGAAAAACAAATCTGATAGCAAGAACTTATTTACAATAAAATAAAAAAAGTTAGATTTTTGCTGGTTTGATTTCAGAAAGCCAAGAAAATCAGGTAAAATCAACCGCACTTTAGGCAATGGTAGATATTCACGATGACAGATAAACGCAATCTTATGGATATAAATGCAATCCAAATGTTAATTAATGAAGATATGCAGAAAGTGAATGCCAAAATTTTGGCACAGCTTAATTCTGAGGTTTCATTGATTAATCAGCTTGGTTATTACTTAATTCAAAGTGGTGGCAAGCGCATTCGCCCAATGCTTGCTGTCTTGACCGCGAATGCTTTGGGGTATCAAGGAGAGGGGCATATTAACTGTGCAACCTTTATTGAGTTTACTCACACAGCAACATTATTACATGATGATGTTGTTGATGAATCTGCTATGCGTCGCGGTAAGCCAACGGCAAATAGTGAATTTGGCAATGCGGCGAGCGTATTGGTTGGGGATTATATTTACACACGTTCTTTCCAATTAATGACACAAACCGATTCGCTACAAATTCTTAAAATAATGTCAGATGCCACCAATGTGATTGCCGAAGGGGAAGTTCAACAATTAATGAATATGAACGATCCCGATACCAGCGAAGAAAGTTATATGCAGGTGATTTACAGCAAAACAGCCCGTTTATTTGAAGCCGCAACTCAATGTGCTGCGATTATTGCTGGTGCAAATCAAGCGCAAGAGCTTGCCTTACAACAATACGGGCGTTATCTTGGCACCGCATTTCAACTAATAGATGATGTGTTAGATTATCAAGCCGATGCGCAAACGCTTGGCAAAAATATTGGTGATGATCTGGCGGAAGGCAAGCCAACCTTACCATTATTACACGCGATGCACAGCGGTGATGAAACGCAACGTCAATTAATTCGCAATGCCATTGAACAAGGTGGGCAACGTGAAATTTTAAATGACGTCTTAGCGATAATGGCACAATATGGTTCTATTGAATACACCATTGAACGCGCCCGTCAAGAGGCACAAAAAGCGGTGGATGCGATTGCCATTTTGCCACAAAGTGATTATAAACAAGCGTTAATTTCCCTTGCTTATTTATCTGTTGATAGAACAACCTAATTTTATTTTTTGCTATTATTTATTATGGAACAACAAACTAATCACGAAACAGACCAAAGTGCGGTGCAATTTTCGCAAAAATCTAACCGCTCTTCACGTAAAGCCAAAAAAGATCCTAATGCCCCTTTTGTGCGTGAAAAATTGAGTTTACCAAATGGGCATAACAAACTTTTATTACATTCTTGTTGCGCCCCTTGTTCAGGCGAGGTGATGGAAGCTATTCACGCCTCAGGCATTGAATTTACCATTTATTTCTACAACCCGAATATTCACCCATTGAAAGAATATTTAATCCGCAAAGAAGAAAATATCCGTTTTGCAGAAAAATGGGGAATTCCATTTATTGATGCCGATTATGATCGACAAAACTGGTTCGACCGAGCTAAAGGTATGGAAAATGAGCCAGAGCGAGGTATTCGTTGCACAATGTGTTTTGATATGCGTTTTGAAAAAGCAGCACAATATGCGCACGAAAACGGTTTTCCGGTATTTACTAGCTGTTTAGGTATTTCTCGTTGGAAAGATATGAACCAAATTAACGGCTGCGGACACCGTGCCGCAGCGAAATATGATGATGTGGAATATTGGGACTACAACTGGCGTAAAGGGGGCGGATCACAACGAATGATTGAAATCAGCAAACGTGAACGCTTCTACCAACAAGAATATTGTGGATGCGTGTATTCCTTACGTGATACCAATAAATGGCGTGAAGCAAACGGAAGGCAGAAGATCGAAATTGGTAAGTTGTATTACACTAATGATTAATTAACAGTACAAGTAAAAAGGGAATGCTGAGCCATTCCCTTTTTGTTTAATCTCATTATTTTTTTACACGCTCAGCGTGTGCTTTTTTCTGTTCTTTCATTTTTGCGCTAATTTCACGGCGTTGTGTAGCAAGTTCTGCATTACGAATGCGGTAGTCATCAACACGACCATCATAGTCTTCACGCATATTTTCGATAATCACACGAATATCTTCCACACTCATATCATCACGGATATATTGATTAAGATTGTCTAATAATAGAACACGTTTTTGGTTGTCACGGATTTTGCGGTTATTGTCATCAATATCACGCAATAGTTTGTTTTTTAAACGATACATACGCACATACTCCAAGACATCTTGGAAAGACTGTTTATTGACTGTTTCCATAAGTTTCAACTCTCTAATAGATTAATAATAAATTCAATAAGATTTATCGATTGCATTGCGTTAATTAATGTAGTCTTTTTTACTTTTTTCGTCAAAGACTTCCGTGCTTTTTTGTGGATAAGATCAAAAATTTTTCTGAATTAAATAAAAGTCATTGATTCGCTTTCTTTGAGGTGATAAAACTAGCAGATTATTTTTACACAACAATCATCATTAGGAATGGAAAATGACACAGGTATTTAATTTTAGTGCGGGGCCAGCAATGATGCCTCGTGAGGTGTTAGAGCAAGCACAAGCAGAATTATTAAATTGGCAAGGTCAGCATACTTCTGTTATGGAAGTAAGCCATCGCGGTAAATTATTTATGGAATTAATCACTCAAGCTGAAAAAGATTTCCGTGAGCTGTATCACATTCCTGATAATTATAAAATCCTCTTTTTGCAAGGAGGTGCCCGTGGGCAATTTGCCGCCATACCGATGAATTTAATTGGTGAAAAAGGCAAAGCTTTATATTTAACCAGTGGGCATTGGTCTTCGACTGCCGCAAAAGAGGCACGTTTGTTTTGTGAAGTGGATGAAGTCAATATTTTATTGCAAGGTAATGAATTAAGCGTAGAACAGCTTGATTTCAGCGATATTGCGGAACAGTATGATTATGTACATTATTGCCCGAATGAAACCATTAGTGGGGTAGAAATTTTTGATGTGCCAAAAGTGGGGAAGGCGGTATTAGTGGCGGATATGTCTTCAAATATTCTTTCTCGTGAAGTGGATATTAACCAGTTTGGGATTATTTATGCAGGAGCGCAGAAAAACCTAGGGCCTGCGGGCATTACTATTGTCATTGTGCGTGAAGATTTAATTGGTAAGGCACGTGAAACCACACCATCTATTTGGAATTATGCCGTGCAAGCCAACAGTGATTCAATGATTAACACGCCACCTACGTTTGCTTGGTATCTCTGTTCTTTAGTCTTTAAGTATTTATTAGCAAAAGGGGGCGTGAAAGCGGTCGAAAAACGCAATCAAGAAAAAGCCCAGTTGCTTTATGATTATTTAGATCAAAGCGATTTCTATCACAATTCTGTGGCAAAAAACAACCGCTCTTTAATGAATGTTACTTTCAGCACAGGCAATGATGAACTCAATATGAAGTTTGTTACTGAAGCCACAGAAGTTGGCTTACAAGCATTAAAAGGGCATAAAGTGATTGGTGGAATGCGGGCGTCCATTTATAACGCAATGCCGATTGAGGGGGTAAAAGCCTTAATTGCGTTTATGGAAAAATTTGCTACTGAAAATCGTTAATTTTATTAATTATCAAAGGCTTGCTAATTGATATGGGCAAGCCTTCGCTGTATCAACATTAAACACAAGGAACAAAAATGCAATTTATTGATGTTGCGAATGAAGGGGTGAAATCCCTTTCCCCTTATCAAGCAGGTAAACCAATTGAAGAATTAGAACGTGAACTTGGCGTGCAAAATATTGTGAAATTAGCCTCTAATGAAAATCCTTTTGGCTTTCCACAAAGTGCCATTGATGCCATTCAAGCACAGTTGCCACATCTCACTCGTTACCCCGATGCCAACGGTTTTGAATTAAAAACCGTCATTGCTGAAAAATTTGGCGTTAAAGCAGAACAAATTACCCTTGGTAATGGATCAAACGATTTATTGGAATTATTCGCCCACACATTTGCCAGTGAAAAAGATGAAATTATTTATTCGCAATATGCTTTTATTGTTTATCCTTTGGTTACCAAAGCCATTAATGCAGTGGCAAGAGAAATTCCGGCAAAAAATTGGGGACACGATTTAGACGGCTTTTTGCAAGCCATTAATGACAAAACAAAACTTATCTTTATTGCTAACCCAAATAATCCAACAGGAAATTTTCTTACACAGCAAGAGCTTGAGCAATTTTTGGCTCAAGTACCAGCCCATATTATTGTTGTGCTAGATGAGGCTTATACCGAATTTACCCGTCCAGAAGAACGTATTGATTCTTTTGCATTAGCAAAAAAATATCCAAATTTAATTATTTCTCGCTCTCTTTCTAAAGCCTATGGATTAGCAGGATTACGTATTGGCTATGCGGTGTCTCACCCTGAAATTGCCGACTTATTAAACCGCGTGCGCCAGCCGTTTAACTGTAATGTACTGGCACTTTCTGCCGCTAGTGCTGTGTTGAAAGACGATGCTTTCGTAGAAAAAGTGGCAGTAAATAATCGCACTGAAATGCAACGCTATGAGCAATTTTGCCAGCAACATCAATTGGAATATATTCCGTCCAAAGGCAATTTCATTACCATTGATTTTAAACGTCCTGCTCAGCCTATTTATGAAGAATTATTGCGTGAGGGGGTGATCGTTCGCCCTATCGCAGGTTACGGAATGCCTAATCACTTGCGTGTGAGTATTGGTTTACCGGAAGAAAATGATAAATTTTTCACCGCACTTTTAAATGTATTAAATAAGGGCTAAAGAGAAGATGGAAAAATTAACACTACAACCTATTTCTTTGGTAGAGGGAGAAATTAACCTCCCGGGGTCAAAAAGTTTATCAAATCGTGCTTTGTTACTTGCGGCGCTTGCGAAAGGCACAACAAAAGTAACCAACTTACTTGATAGTGATGACATTCGCCATATGCTCAACGCCTTGCAAGCCCTTGGGGTGAAATATCAGCTTTCTGAAGATAAATCCGTGTGCGAAATTGAAGGCATTGGCGGTGCGTTTCAATGGCAAAGTGGCTTATCTCTCTATTTAGGCAATGCAGGTACAGCAATGCGCCCTTTGGCAGCAGCATTATGTTTAAAAGGCGAACAGCCTGCTGAAGTGGTTCTTACTGGCGAACCTAGAATGAAAGAGCGTCCAATCAAACATTTGGTGGACGCATTACGCCAAGTCGGGGCGAATATTCGCTATTTAGAAAATGAAGGCTATCCCCCTGTTGCCATTCAAAATACAGGGTTAAAAGGCGGAAAAGTGCGAATTGATGGTTCAATTTCGTCGCAATTTTTGACCGCACTTTTAATGGCTGCCCCATTGGCAGAAGGGGATATGGAGATAGAGATCATCGGAGAGCTGGTTTCCAAACCTTATATTGACATCACGCTAGCAATGATGAAAGATTTTGGGGTAACCGTACGTAACGATAATTACCATACCTTTTTTGTGCAAGGTAACCAGTGCTATATCTCACCTAAACGCTATTTGGTGGAGGGCGATGCCTCTTCGGCTTCTTATTTTCTTGCGGCAGGCGCAATTAAAGGCAAGGTGAAAGTAACAGGCATTGGTAAATACTCCATTCAAGGCGATCGTTTATTTGCCGATGTATTAGAAAAGATGGGCGCAAAAATTACCTGGGGAGAGGATTTCATTCAAGCCGAAAAAGGGCAATTAAAAGGCATTGATATGGATATGAATCATATCCCTGATGCCGCAATGACCATTGCAACGACAGCATTATTTGCCGAAGGCGAAACGGTTATCCGCAATATTTATAATTGGCGCGTCAAAGAAACAGATCGCTTAAGTGCAATGGCAACCGAACTGCGTAAAGTTGGCGCTGAAGTTGAAGAAGGCGAGGATTATATCCGTATCCAACCGCTCTCTTTAACAGATTTTAAGCACGCAGAAATTGAAACTTATAATGATCACCGAATGGCAATGTGCTTCGCACTTATCGCCCTTTCAAATACGCCCGTTACCATTCTCGATCCGAAATGTACAGCAAAAACATTCCCCACTTTTTTTGAGGAATTTGGGAAGATTGCGAGCTAAAATAGCTGAAACTGCTTAGGATATTATCGTAAGCAGTTTTCTATTTATGTTTCTCAAGAGACTTATGTTGGATGCTAACATTTTTCCCTTTTGCTTGAAAATATTCGCCAAGTTGTTGAGCTATATAGACTGAACGATGTTTCCCACCTGTACAGCCGATCGCAATGGTGAGGTAGCTACGGTTATTTTGTTCAAGCATTGGAAGCCAGGTTTCAATATAGTTTCGGGTAAGATAGATAAAATGATTTACCTCATTGTGTTTATTGAGAAAATCTATTACTGGCTGGTCTAATCCTGTCATTGGTCGAAGCTCTGGATTCCAATGGGGATTAGGGAGAAAGCGCACATCAAAAACGTAATCGGCATCAAGTGGTATGCCGTATTTAAAGCCGAAAGATTCTACAATAATTTTTAATTCTTTTTGTTTATATCCGAGTAAAAATTCACGCAGGCGTTCTGCCAGTTCGTGGGTGGAAAGATGGGTGGTGTCAATAATTAAATTGGCGGCATCAATGAGTGGGGTAAGATAGTGTTGTTCTGCATCAATCGCGGATTCAAGAGAAAGTGAATCAGATGAAAGTGGGTGCAAACGACGTGAATCACTATAACGCTTAATCAAGGCGTTTCGTTCACTATCAAGGAAAATAATTTTTACTTGATAGGTCTGTTGCAGTTGCTCAAGGCTTTGTTCTAGCTCTGTTTGTGAGGAAGGAAGATTGCGAATATCAATACTAATGGCAACAGAAGATTGTTGCTTTGCCAAAATAGTAGCCAGTTCAGGAAGAAGTGTAACAGGGAGATTATCAACGCAATAGTAACCAATATCTTCTAAAGCCCGTAATGCAACAGATTTACCTGCACCAGAGCGTCCGCTAATAATGATGATTTCCATCTGATTTCTCCCCTGAATGATGATTACTGTTCAGTTTCTGTTTCTTCTGTTGCTTGTTCATTATTCTGATTTTCTTGTTCGTCATCAGAATGGTTATCGATATATTCAAAAATTTGCCAAATTTCTTCCGCACTTTGTGCCGCTCTTAATTGCTTACAAAGCGATTTATCCAACAATTTTTCGGCTAATTCAGGTAGAACAGATTGGGAAAACTCGCCACACACCTCGGAAGGAATAAGCAAGGCAAAAATTAAGTCCACATCACGGTGATCTGCCGCCTCATAATCAATAGGAGTGGCGAGTTGCAAAAATACGGCGATAGGTTTATCGCCTGTATGTAAACGCCCTTTTGGCATTGCAACACCATTTCCCAAACCAGAGTTACCTAATTTTTCTCGGTTAAATAAGCAATCAAAACTGCTATGCTCGGGATCTTCATCGCCTTGAATTTGATCTGCCACAATACGGCTGATTGTTTCAAACACACGTTTCTTGCTAGAACAAACCAGTCCTTGGCGAATATTTTCAAGACTCAGTAATTGTGTAAATTTAGTCATAAGTTATAGTTTAAATTCTTCACCTAGATAAACCCGTTTCACCTGTTCGTTATTCATCACTTCTTCAGGTGTACCTGTGGCGATCATTTTTCCTGCGCTTACAATGTAAGCACGCTCGCACACATCAAGGGTCTCACGCACGTTATGATCGGTTATTAATACACCTAATCCGCGATCACGTAAATCCATAATAATTTTTTTAATATCAATGACGGAAATGGGATCAACCCCTGCAAAGGGTTCATCAAGTAAAATGAACTTGGGATTGGCGGCTAAAGCACGAGCAATTTCCACACGGCGACGTTCCCCGCCCGAAAGCGATTGACCTAGATTATCGCGGATATGACCAATGTTAAATTCTTCAATCAATTCTTCCGCACGTTGTTGCCGTTGCTGTTTATTTAAGTCTTTACGAATTTCAAGCACAGCCATTAAGTTATCATATACACTTAGGCGACGGAAAATCGACGCCTCTTGGGGTAAATAGCCCACGCCTTTTCTTGCACGATCGTGCATTGGCAATAAGCTAATGTCTTCATCATCAATACGAATGTTGCCTTCATCTTGTTGCACCAAGCCGACAACCATATAGAATGTCGTGGTTTTGCCTGCACCATTAGGCCCAAGTAATCCCACAATTTCATTGGATTTCACGTTTAAACTCACATCAGAAACCACGTTTCGGCTCTTGTAGCTTTTGGCTAAATGTTCTGCATAAAGCGTTGGCATAAGGCTTGTCCTATTTGTTTTTATTATTTAATTGTGCCGGAATTAATACGGTTTTCACGCGAGACTTACTGGAACCGGTGGCTTTTAGTTGTTGTTTTTTTACATCGTAAGTAATGCGTTGTCCCGTAATTTTACTGTCTAGTTGTTTTAATTCTGCATTTCCTGTGAGGGTTAAAAATTCAGTACCAAGATCGTAATGGACTTTATTCGCTTTGCCATCTACTGGCTTACCATCGTCTAATTGTTGATGGAATGTTACTGGGCGTCCATAAGCATCGACGGTTTCTTTTTTGTTACTATTCTCATCTGGACGAGTAATGACGACTTTATCCGCTTTAATTAAAATTGACCCTTGGGTGATCACAACGTTATCTGTAAAGGTAACGGTTTTATTTTCCATATCGAGTGCTTGGTTGTTTGATTCAATATTAATCGGTTGATTTGTATCATCTTTTAAAGCAAAAGCTGACATTGACGTCATCAGTGTGGCAAAAAATAAAAGCGATTTACTTGTTAATTTCATAGTGAGTTTTCACCTGTTCCTTTAAGGTTGCAATTTGTTGCTGTAAATTCCCAGTGAGCTGCGAACCACTGGAAGTAAAATTTAAGCCAGTAATGGTTGCCATTGTATCAGAGTGAATATCTTGCGTCTTTAGGTTTATTGTCGCGCGTTCTGTACTAACACGCTGTAAACGGGAATCGCGCAATAGACTTTGTACCAATACATCACCGTCTAAATATAAAAGATTATCTTTGGTTAATTTGGCATTTTTAGCACTGATCTTCCAACTTTGTGAGCCTAAGGTTTCATCTTGTACATTATAGAGATAAACCACAGGATTCTGAAAATCGGTGTTTCCATTAGAGGCATAGTGTTCCACTTTGTCAGCGAGCGCAACATATTGCTTTTCTCCAGTCGGTGAATAAACCGTAGTTTGCATTTTCTCACCGATATACTCAGGGCTATCTTGCGATTTAATCAAGCCGGCAAGTTTTTCTGTATCCGTCTGTTGAAGGTTATAAAACCAAGCAAGTAATGCAAGGGCAATCACCGACAAAACAATATTCAAGCGAATATTCATAGTTTGAATGGCTCATTTCTTCAAGATTAATGTAAGTGCGAAATGATAGCATAATTTTGCCAAAAGCAAGAATAATTCCGCGTAAATCAAAGTGCGGTATAAATTTTTACAATTTTTTACAAAGTTTATTTTCAGCGAAATTCAGCTAAAAAGGACTAAGTTTGCATACTTTTATTGTATTTTAAGCTTAATTCACCGCAAAATGAATAAAGAAAATAGGAAAACAGACTTTGACATTCTGCTTGCATCGCATATCATTGCCACATTTTGAATAATACAGGTGAATAAACGTGCTATGGCTCGTTCTTTTGTAGAAGTAAAAAATCTCACTTTTAAACGCGGTGAGCGTATCATTTATGAACGCCTAAATTTACGCGTTGAACAAGGGAAAATTACCGCCATAATGGGGCCATCAGGGATTGGCAAGACGACATTATTGCGCCTTATTGGTGGACAGCTTTCGCCTGATAGCGGTGAAATTCTCGTTGATGGCAAAGATATTTGTCGAATGTCCCGTGCAGAGCTGTATAAATTACGTCAGCGTATTGGTATGTTATTTCAGTCTGGGGCATTATTTACCGATATGTCTACTTTTGATAATGTCGCTTTTCCGATTCGTGAACATACAACTCTGCCAGAGCAATTAATTCGAGAAATGGTATTAATGAAACTTGAAGCAGTTGGATTGCGAGGGGCGGCAGAGTTAATGCCCTCTGAGTTATCTGGCGGTATGGCAAGACGTGCCGCGTTAGCGAGAACCATTGCCCTTGATCCTGAATTAATTATGTATGATGAACCTTTTACTGGGCAAGATCCTATAAGTATGGGGGTAATTGTCAGCTTAATTAAACGATTAAATGAAGCGTTACAACTTACTTCTATTGTGGTTTCTCACGATGTACAAGAAGTATTAAGTATTGCTGATTATGCTTATATTATTGCGGATAAACGGGTGATTGCAGAAGGAAAACCTGAAGCCTTATTAGCAAGTCAAGATCCACAGGTACAGCAATTTATCCGCGGAGAGGCGGACGGTCCAGTACGTTTTCATTATCCTGCTGGAGATTATATTCAGGAGTTATTTAATGATAAGTGAGATGATTCGCGCACTCGGTCGTAGTGCAATTAATTTCTGTAAAGGGACTGGGCGTTCAGGGTTTATGCTGTGGGGCGCGCTGATTGGTACACCGCAATTGAGAAAACATTTTCCGTTACTTATCAAACAGCTATATGTTTTAGGTGTACAGTCTTTACTTATTATTATGCTTTCAGGCTTGTTTATTGGTATGGTGCTTGGACTACAAGGCTATGTGGTGTTAGTGGATTTTTCTGCTGAAACGAGCCTTGGGCAATTGGTAGCGCTTTCCTTATTGCGTGAATTAGGGCCTGTGGTTACTGCATTATTGTTTGCGGGACGAGCTGGCTCAGCGCTAACGGCTGAAATAGGGTTGATGAAAGCAACGGAGCAACTTTCAAGCCTTGAAATGATGGCAGTTGATCCTCTTCGCCGTGTGATTTCACCACGTTTTTGGGCGGGAGTGATTGCAATGCCAATTTTATCAATCATTTTTATCGCTGTTGGTATTTGGGGCGGTTCATTGGTTGGTGTGGATTGGAAAGGCGTTGATGCGGGGAGTTTTTGGTCGGTAATGCAAAACGCCGTAACTTGGAAAACGGATATTCTCAATGGTTTAATTAAGAGTATTTGTTTCGCTATTGCCGTGGTGTGGATTGCTTTATTTAATGGTTATGACAGTTTGCCAACGTCTGAAGGTATTAGCAAAGCGACTACCAAAACCGTGGTGAATGCGTCTTTGGTTGTGCTAGGGTTAGATTTTATTTTAACTGCAATGATGTTCGGTGGAAGTTAATTATTTGACTCACCGAACGATTTCGTTTCATTCAGAAAATCCGTACAATATTAAAGTGCGGTGTAAAATTAAGGTAGTTTTTATGCGACAAACAGCAAAGTATGAATTTTGGGTAGGGTTATTTTTATTGCTTGCCATTGGTGCCTTGGTCTTTTTAGGTTTAAAGGTAGCGAATGTGCAAGGATTTAGCCAAACAAAATCTTATCAAGTTAGTGCAACTTTTGACAATATCGGTGGACTAAAAGTGCGTGCGCCATTAAAAGTGGGCGGCGTGGTAATTGGGCGAGTGACCGATATTGAGCTTGATCCACAAACTTATTTGCCTGTGGTAAAGATAGCAATTAATCAAGAATATAATGAAATTCCTGATAATAGTTCATTATCAATTAAAACCTCAGGTTTATTAGGCGAACAGTATATTGCGTTAAGTATTGGATTTGACGATGGGGAAACCACTAAAATGCTCAAAGAGGGGAGCAAAATTGTGGATACCAAATCGGCAATGGTGTTAGAAGATTTAGTCGGACAATTCCTATATGGAGACAAAAATAAATCTGATGACAGCAAACCTGAAACGCAACAATAATTTCTTTTTTCGTTTTACGGAGGAATCGATGTTAAAACAAACAATGACAAACTGGTTAAGAAAAACATTAGTTATTTTCACCGCACTTTTTGCACTGCACGCAATGGCGGATGATACCCCATACGACTTAATGCAAAAAGCATCAGACAAATTGTTTAGCGATATTGCTAACAGCCAAAGTCAGATTAAGCAAAATCCAAATTATTTAAGAACTATTGTGCGTCAAGATTTAATGCCTTATGTACACGTGAATTATGCCGGTTCATTGGTGTTAGGTCAGTATTTTAAAACGACTACACCAGAACAGCGTACAAAATTTTTCGCTGCGTTTGATCAATTTATTGAGCAATCTTATGCACAAGTTTTAACGCTGTATAAAAACCAAAAAATTGACATTGAAAAACCGAAAAATGTTTCTGATAACCAAATGAGCATTCGGGTGAAAGTGGTACAAAATGGTAATGCGCAGCCGATTAATTTAAACTTCTTTTGGCGTAAAAATAGCAAAACAGGTCAATGGCAAGTGTATGATATGGCAGCTGAAGGCGTGAGTATGGTTAATACTAAAAAACAAGAATGGAGTGCGACTTTACGCAAAGATGGGATCGAAGCACTAACCCAACAAGTGCAAAAAGCGGCGAATGTGCCTGTTACATTGGGTAAATAATCAATGCACAACACATCAGGTTTAACCTCAAGTTTAACTTGGGCATTTGAACAAAATGATGATAAGATAACGCTCCGCTTGACTGGGGCGTTATCCAGAAAAACGTTGTTGCCGTTATGGGAACAACGTTATTCTTTTTTATCAGCAGATAAAATCGCACGCCAGCAAGTTATTTGGGAACTTGCCGATTTAACGCGAATTGACAGCGCAGGTTTTGCATTATTATGTGATTTTCTTCATCATTGCCAAACGCAAGCACAGATGCAAATCATTCAAAATGCACCTGAGCAATTTCTCACGTTGGCTGATCTTTTTGGGTTATCAAAATGGATTGACCCGTTTTTACAACAGAATGGAAAAAATTAATGGAAACGCAAGAAATTGAACAAATTTTAAAAGAGGCTTTAGGGCTTGAAGAAATTTATGTACAAGGCGAGAATGCTCATTTTGGGGTGATTGTGATTGATGATGAAATTGCAGGATTATCAAGATTAAAGCAGCAACAAACCATTTATGCGCCGCTAATGCAATATTTTTCCTCAGGGGAAATTCACGCATTAACTATCAAAACCTTTACCCAAGAAAAGTGGAAGCGTGAGCGTTTACTTAATCCCATTAATTAATTTTTAGGACGTTGTTATGCAAAAATTTCGTGTTTATGGGCAATCTCGTTTAAGCGGAGATGTCAAAATCTCAGGGGCAAAAAATGCCGCATTACCTATTTTATTTGCCGCTATTTTAGCGGAAGAACCCGTTACCTTAACCAATGTACCTGAATTAAAAGATATTGAAACCACACTAAAAATCTTGCGTCAGCTTGGTATGCAAGTAGAACAAAAAGACGGTGGTGTAGTACATTTAGACGGTTCGAAAATTAATCATTTTATTGCACCTTATGAATTGGTGAAAACAATGCGTGCCTCTATTTGGGCATTAGCACCGCTTGTTGCACGTTTCCATCAAGGACAGGTTTCACTTCCCGGTGGTTGTGCCATTGGCGCTCGTCCAGTGGATTTACATATCAGCGGTTTAGAACGCTTAGGGGCAGAGATTAAACTGGAAGACGGTTATGTAAAAGCACATACTAATGGGCGTTTGAGTGGAACACGCATTGTGATGGAAAAGGTTAGTGTAGGGGCAACCCTTTCTATTATGACCGCGGCAACATTGGCAACTGGAACAACAATTATTGAAAATGCCGCTCGTGAACCTGAGATTGTAGATACCGCCGTATTTTTAAATAAAATGGGAGCAAAAATTAGTGGAGCAGGCACGGATACGATTACCATTGAAGGAGTTAAACGTCTTACGGGATGTGAACACGCCGTGGTTGCCGATCGTATTGAAACAGGTACTTTCCTTGTTGCTGGTGCTATTTCGGGAGGGCGTATTGTATGCCATAACACGAAAGCAGATACTTTAGATGCGGTGATCGATAAATTACGTGAAGCAGGTGCAGAAATTGAAATTACTGAAGATACCATCACGTTAGATATGAAAGGAAAACGCCCAAAAGCGGTTAATATTCGCACGATGCCACATCCTGGTTTCCCAACGGATATGCAAGCGCAATTCACCCTCTTAAATATGGTGGCAGAAGGGACAAGTAAAATTACGGAAACTATTTTTGAAAACCGTTTTATGCACATTCCAGAGCTTATCCGTATGGGCGGTAAGGCTGAGATTGAAGGCCATACGGCTATTTGCCACGGTGTAGAAAGCCTTTCAGGTGCGGAAGTAATGGCAACGGATTTACGTGCTTCAATCAGTTTAGTGCTTGCCGGCTGTATTGCCAGTGGTGAAACCATTGTAGATCGTATTTATCATATCGATCGCGGTTACGAGCATATTGAAGAGAAATTACGTGGGTTAGGCGCAAAAATTGAGCGTTTTACAGAAAAGGATATTTCAGAATAAAAAAGAAGCAAATATCCTGTAAGGATGACTTCTTTCCATTATCAAATTAATAAAATAGCCAACAATGCGTTGGCTATTTTTTTCCTCGATAAAAACTATTCTTTATAAATAATTCCTTTATTTGCCTCAAAATCAGCGGCTTTAATTGGTGAATGTTCTTGGAAATATTCTTTTAAGCTATCTGCATCAACAAATCCTGTATTAACATAGGTTGGATTATTAGTAACGACAGGATAGCCATCTCCTCCAGCAGCACAATAACTTGGTAAAGAAACACGATACACTTTATTGAGATCGATTGGTTTTCCTTGAATTTTTACATCAGAGACTTTTTTGACTTTGCGATCTACCGTCATTGTAATACCGTAAAACTGAGGGTAAGCACCAGAATCAACTTCTTTCAATGCCACGACATCAAGGTAATTGAGCAAATCTTTGCCTTTCATTTCAAAATAACTGATGATATTACCAAAAGGCTGTACAGTTAGAATATCTTTATAAGTTACATCACCACTATCAATAGAAGCACGAATTCCACCAGAATTCATAATACCAACATCCGCTTTTACACGTTCCGCTTGCGAGCGAGCAATAAGTTGCCCTAAATTTGTTTGATGGAAGCGTACAATATCGCGATCTCCCACTAGGCGATCATCTACTTTTCCCACCACTTGACCAAGCAATTTATCACCTTGATCTTGATAAGTTTTAAGATGTGCCAGCAAGGCAGGATCGGCTGGAATTTCTTCTTGATACAACACATATTCACTAGTACCGTCTTCTTTTTTCACTTTCTTTTTCAAATTAATTGGTATTAATTGATAGTTTTCTAAAGTGAGTTTGCCATCTTTAAAGGTAAAATCCGCTCGCCCTAAATATTTGCCCCATTCACCTGCTTGCATAATCCAAGTATTTTTCTCAAGTAAAGGTTTACAGCTATCGCCCGGTTTAAATTTATCATTAAATGAGCCATCTTCATTCATACAAAGGGTGTCGTGGGTATGTCCGCCAATAACAATATCAAATGCGCCAGCAGGTAATTCACGCACCATTGAAACATCACCCGGTGCATTAGAACCATATTTCGCATTAGGATAAAATCCCATATGAGTCAGCGCAATTTTAAGATCGGGTTGTTCATTTTTATCTAATTGTGCTAACACTTTTTTAGCACTTTCAGTAGGGCGTTCAAATTTCACCGCTGAAATAAATTCTGGATTTCCTAATTTCGCAGTATCTTCAGTCGTTAAACCAACAACCGCTACTTTTAAGCCTTGTTTGTCTAACATCGTGTAAGGATGAACAAGCGGCTCTCCCGTTTTTTGATAAAAGACATTTGCAGCTAAAAATGGAAATTTTGCCCATTTTTCTTGCATCTCAAGTAATTGCAACGGGTTATCAAATTCGTGATTACCTAACGTTAATGCCTCATAGCCCATTAAATTTAATGCTTCAATATCGGGTTTTGCATTTTGCAAATCGGATTCAGGTACGCCTGTATTAAAATCTCCAGCATTCAATAAAATTACTGAACCACCTTTTTTCTCTACTTCTGCACGAATACGATCAATCAACGTTTTCTGGGCCGCGAGACCATATTCACCATTCTTATTTTGCCAATAATGACCATGTAAGTCGTTCGTATGCAATACAGTAAAATGGTAAGTTTGATTAGGCTGATAAGCATAAGCAAAAGAAGATAGCGTAAATAGGGAGGTTAAAGCAGAACATTTAAATAATGAGGCTAATTTCATTGTCATTCTCCATTGTTGATTCATTAGCCAACATATTTTAGCGGAAGTTATAGAAAAAAGATCATTTATTTATAAATATAAAAGATAAAAATCTTAAGTGCGGTATTATTTTTTGTTATTTTTCGCTTATAAAAGGGCAATCACTTTCTAGATAAGTCTTGCCCTTATTAGATATGAAAGAGCTAATTAAATTCACTCATAAAATCTTGTGCTTTTTCTACCATCTCTTTTGAGCCAATAAAAAGTGGTGAACGTTGGTGTAATTCAGTTGGCTGAATATCTAAAATCCGACTTTCTCCATTCGTTGCCAAACCGCCTGCTTGTTCCGCTAAAAATGCCATTGGATTGCCTTCATAAAGTAAACGAAGTTTACCATTTGGATAATTTGTGGCACTTGGATAAATATAAATACCGCCTTTTAATAAATTACGGTGAAAATCAGAAACTAAAGAACCAATATAGCGTGAAGTATAAGGACGTTGAGTGGCTTTATCTTCTTCTTGGCAGTATTTAATATACTTTTTCACACCTAATGGAAATTTAAGGTATTGCCCTTCATTGATTGAATAAATTTTTCCTGTTGGTGGCATTTGAATATTCTCATGTGAAAGGCAAAATATCCCTAATGAAGGATCGTAAGTAAAGCCATTAACGCCATTACCAGTGGTATAAACTAGCATTGTTGATGAACCATAAACAATATAGCCTGCCGCCACTTGGCGATGTCCAGGCTGTAAAAAATCTGCTAAGGTAACCGGTGAGCCAATGGGAGAGATGCGCTTATAGATAGAAAAAATCGTCCCAACGGCAACATTCACATCAATATTTGATGAGCCATCTAAAGGATCGGTTAAAATAACATATTTTGCATTCCGCCCTCGTTCCGTATCAAAAGCAACAAAATTTTCTTCTTCCTCAGAAGCAAAGCCCGCTACTTCTTCTCGTGCAATGAGAGCTTGTTTCATTGTGTTATGGGCAAATAAATCTAATTTCATTTGCACTTCACCTTGCACATTTTCAACTCCTGAATTACCAATAATATTATTGGTTAATCCTGCTTTATTAATGTCGCGATGAATAACCTTCGCAACCAAACGAATTGAAGAAAGAATACCTGAAAGCTCTCCTTTCGCATTAGGATATTCCGCTTGTTTCTCAACAATAAATTGCCCTAACGTTTTCATAATTTATTCCTATTTTTTAATGAATAAGTTGTACAGTCTAAAAAAGTTGATTTATTATAACTACCCTTTGAGCAAGAGAAATAATCTCTTATTGAGTTTGTGATCTCAGGCACATTTTATTTTCGTTTTTTGTATATAAGAGATAAAAAAAATGACACAAAAACATATTCATATTCTTGGAATTTGCGGTACTTTTATGGGCGGCGTGGCAATTATTGCCAAACAAATGGGATATAAAGTAACGGGATCGGATGTTAATGTGTATCCACCAATGAGTACCTTTTTGCAGGAAAATCAGATTGACATTATTCCTAATTACGATCCCGCTCAGCTTGAGCCTGCGCCAGATTTAGTTTTAATTGGAAATGCAATGAAACGGGGAAATCCTTGCGTAGAATATGTGCTTGAGAATGGTTTGCCTTATACTTCAGGCCCACAATGGTTACATGATAATTTATTACGTGATCGCTGGGTGCTTGCTGTTTCAGGTACGCACGGCAAAACCACAACAACCGGTATGCTCACTTGGATTTTAGAGAAAAACGGGTTAAACCCGGGCTTTTTAATTGGTGGTATCGCGGGCAATTTTGGCACTTCAGCGCGTCTAGGACAAAGCCCTTATTTTGTGATTGAAGCCGATGAATATGATACGGCATTTTTTGATAAACGTTCTAAATTTATTCATTACGCACCAAAAACATTAATTATTAATAATATCGGCTTTGACCACGCTGATATTTTTGATGATCTAAAAGCGATCCAGCGCCAATTTCATCATATGATTCGCACCATTCCGGCAAGTGGTCGTATTCTCTCTTTTGCCAACGAACAAAGCGTAAAAGAAACACTGGAAATGGGCTGTTGGTCTGAACAACAATTTTTAGGAGAAAACCAAGAATGGTATGCGGAACGTATTACCAATGATTGCACCGAATTTTCGGTGTATCATTTTGGTGAAAAAGTCGCAGAAGTGAAATGGAATATTGTTGGTCAGCATAATATGCATAATGCATTAATGGCGATTGCTGCAGCTTATCACGCAGGCGTATCCATTGAAAATGCTTGTAGCGCTTTAGCGAGTTTCATTAATGCAAAACGCCGCTTAGAACTCAAAGGGGAAGTTAATGGCATTAGTGTTTATGACGATTTTGCCCATCACCCCGCAGAAATTCTTGCTACACTAACCGCACTTCGCGATAAAGTTGGCGGTGGAGTGCGGATTTTGGCGGTATTAGAACCGCGCTCTAATACAATGAAAATGGGCGTACATAAAGATGAACTCGCGCCAGCACTGGTTCGTGCCGATCATATTTTTTTATTGCAGCCAGATAACATTCCATGGGATGTGGTAGAAATCGCAAACCAATGCGTCCAACCAGCTAGCTGGACTGGCAATTTAGACAAATTGGTTGATATGATTGTAGCAGAGGCAAAACCAAGCGATCATATTTTAGTAATGTCAAATGGCAGCTTTGGAGGCATTCATCAAAAATTACTCAATAAATTAGCCAATTAAAAAATAAATTGGATTTATTGCAAATAAAAGGTGCTATTTCATCGCGATGCTGTTAGTATGGCAACTGCTTTTTTAAGCAGTAGAGATAACAATTAATAATCTGTGGCTATATTTAAAGTTTTTTATTTTATCATCATAATATTATTACGTTATCTAAGATTAGATTTAACTTAGGATTTAAAATGTCTAGAAATAACGGAACCGTAAAATGGTTCAATGAAGCAAAAGGGTTTGGTTTTTTACAATCAGAAGGTGGCGAAGAAGTGTTCGTGCATTTCTCAGCAATTCAATCAAATGGATTTCGCACCTTAAAAGAAGGTCAAGCCGTCGCGTTTGATATTGTTGATGATAAAAGAGGAAAAAAAGCCGAAAACGTCAGTATCATTGCGTAATGCTTTTTAACAGAAACACCGCAACAAAAAGTGCGGTGTTTTTTTATGAAAATTATTTCTAAATCATCTGGTTGAAAAAAATTAAGGAAAAGCGAAATAAAAAAACCGCCGATAAAATCGACGGTTAAGCATTTGGTTGCGGGGGCTGGATTTGAACCAACGACCTTCGGGTTATGAGCCCGACGAGCTACCAAGCTGCTCCACCCCGCGTCTGTGAGGGCGTACTATACGCGATTTTATTTGTAATGCAAGCCTTAATCCTAAAAAAATGTGTTAACTGATATAAAAATCGGCAATTTGCTGTCTTTCAACGCAAAATGTACAAAATTTCTGCCGCACGTTTTTTATCAAAAGAAGAAAGAATATAAAAATCGCTATCACTTTAAGTGATTTTTTGTTATTTTACGCCGTTTCATTGCGAATTATTTTATTAAGGAATCCATTGCGAATGTCAGCAAAAATTTTCAAAAAATGCACCGCACTTTTAGCGATTGCGGTGCTTTCGGCTTGTTCAAGTTCTAATCATTCCAACAAAATAGCAAATTCAAGTAATCACTTGGCAGATCCGAAAATCTTTGGGGCGAAATATGATGGACGCACTTATCAGCAACAATTCTTAATGCCTGTTTCCGCAGTAGAAAATCAAAGTGCGGTAATAAATCAAGGGGATTTTTTAACTCAACTTTCTAATGTACGTCAATATTCTTCTCGCTTAACCAATAAATTTGCGGTGAGTTACGGTAAAGTAACGAATTGGGTGTTATCTGGCGCTAATGTGAATGAATTAGCAAATTTTGGTATTCACCCAATGATCATGAAGGGGCAAGATGGTTATCAAAATGTCTTAATGACAGGATATTATTCCCCAGTAATCCACGCGCGTCGTACACCGCAAGGCAAATATAATCAACCAATTTATGCAATGCCAAGCCCTTCACAAAAACGTGTAAGCCGTGCGCAAATTTATGCAGGCGCACTAAAGGGGAAAGGCTTAGAATTAGCTTATAGCGATTCGATGATCGACAACTTCCTACTTGGTGTTCAAGGTAGTGGTTATGTGGATTTTGGCCACGGTGAGTTAAATTATTTCGCTTATGCTGGGCAAAATGGCTTAGATTATGTGGCAGTTGGTCGTTTATTAGTGGAAGACGGTGAAATCGCTAAAGAAAAAATGTCTATTCAAGCTATTAAGGACTGGGCGAAAGCTAATCCTTCTCGCTTACAAGCCTTGCTAGAACGTAATCCTTCTTATGTGTATTTTAAAAATGATCCAACTGGCAAAGTAAAAGGATCGGCGGGCGTGCCACTTGTGCCAATGGCGTCGATTGCCTCTGATCGCTCTGTTATTCCTTCTGGTTCTATCGTTTTAGTCGAAGTCCCACAAATAGATAAACAAGGTAGATGGACGGGAGAGCATAAACTGCATTTGATGATTGCGTTAGATGTCGGAGGAGCGGTAAAAGGGCAACATTTCGATTTATATCGTGGCATCGGTGATGACGCTGGGCATATCGCAGGCTTATCCAAACATTACGGACGTGTGTGGTTATTACAATAATGAGTGAACGCATAGATAATTATGAACAGCGTTTCGGTGGCATTGGGCGACTTTATCGCCCAGCTGCCTTACAACGTTTACGCCAAGCACATATTTGCGTGATCGGCATTGGCGGGGTCGGTTCTTGGGCTGTTGAGGCGCTTGCTCGCTCCGGCATTGGCAAGATTACAATGATTGATATGGACGATATTTGTGTTACCAATATTAATCGCCAAATTCACGCTATTTCAGGCAATATCGGCAAGCTAAAAACAGAAGTGATGGCAGAACGTGTTGCTTTAATTAACCCAGATTGCCAAGTACATATTATTGATGACTTTCTTTCTAGCGAGAATTTAGCGGATTATATCACCGCGGATTACGATTATGTGATTGATGCCATTGATAGCGTCAAAACCAAGGCTGCACTTATTGCTTATTGTAAACGGCAGAAAATTAAAATTATCACTGTTGGTGGTGCGGGCGGACAGACCGATCCAAGCCAGATTCAAATTGCCGATTTAAGTCGAACAATTCAAGATCCTCTCGCAGCAAAAGTGCGGTCAATTTTACGTAAAGATTTTCATTTTAGTCAAAATCCTAAACGGAAATTTGGCGTAGATTGCGTGTTTTCCACGCAACCATTGATTTTCCCACAACAAGATGGAAATTGTGCGGTTTCTGCCACAATGAACTGCGCCAATGGCTTTGGCGCGGCAACAATGATTACTGCCACCTTTGGCTTTTTTGCGGTATCCCGTGTGATTGAAAAATTATTGGCATCTATAAAATAGCCATCTTATTTTTTAATAAAAAAAAAGATAGCTATTTTTAACAAAACGATCTAAGCTAAGTCATCGAATTATGATAATCATTCTTGATAATAGGAGTATATATGACGAAGTTAAACCCGTTTTTTAAACAAACTGCCATTGCAGCCGCATTGCTTTCTTTCTCTACACTAGCTTCTGCAAGTGTGGTTACTTCCATTAAACCATTAGGATTTATTGCCTCTTCTATTGCCGAGGGGGTAACAGATACGCAAGTATTAGTTCCAGCAGGGGCCTCTCCCCACGACTATAATTTGAAGCCATCAGATGTGCAGAAATTAAAAGCGGCTAATCTTGTTTTATGGGTTGGCGAAGATGCGGATGCCTTTCTAGCTTCTTCCTTGAAAAAATATATTGATCCAGAGAAAGTGGTTACTATCGCAACATTACCTGAAATTACGGCGGATATGCTAGAAAAAGGTGAACATCATCACCATCACCACCATCATGACGGCGAAGAACACGAACACGAACATGAGCATGAACACGATCACGAACATACCGCCGACAGTGATCATCACAAACATAACGATGTGCATGAACATGAACATCATCATGATAACGATGAAAATGCCCATTTAGAAACAAACTGGCATATTTGGTATTCGCCACAAATTAGCCAAGTTGTGGCAAAAGATTTTGCGGCAAAATTAATTCAACAATATCCTGATAAAAAAGCACTTATTGAGCAAAATCTTGCACAATTCGACCGCACTTTAACGGCGCAAAATGAAAAAATTAAACAACAACTTGCCCCCGTACAGAAAAAAGGATTTTATGTTTTCCATGATGCTTACACCTATTTTAATAAGGCTTACGGGTTAAATCAGGTGGGGGCATTTACGATTAATCCATTAGTTGCTCCGGGGGCGAAAAAATTGGCTCATATCAAAGAAGAAATTGAAGAACATAAAGTCGGTTGCTTATTTGCAGAGCCACAATTTACGCCAAAAGTGATTGAAACATTACATAAATCGACGGGCGTTAATGTGGGGCGTTTAGATCCGATGGGCGATGCGGTATCATTAGGTAAAGATTCTTATGCGAATTTCTTACAATATACCGCTGATAGTTATTATCGCTGTTTGAAATAAATTACCTTCCTACTCAGAGCGAACGTCTTGTTCGCTCTTTCTTTTAGATAAAAAACAGAATTAAAATCGACCGCACTTACTGGCTTTGCTATAATCTGCCCCATTACGCTTTGAAAGTATCAATGAATTTATGATGAAAAAATTATTTGCCACCACTGCGCGTGGCTTTGAAGAATTATTAAAAACCGAACTCCTCGAACTTGGCGC
This sequence comes from Avibacterium sp. 21-595, assembly GCF_023611905.1. Classification (NCBI taxonomy): domain Bacteria; kingdom Pseudomonadati; phylum Pseudomonadota; class Gammaproteobacteria; order Pasteurellales; family Pasteurellaceae; genus Avibacterium; species Avibacterium sp. 21-595. Next base: position 851,380 of record NZ_CP091455.1, read on the forward strand.
ACAAGAATGTCAAATCGCACAGGGAGGCGTGCATTATTTAGCTGACGAGGAAACCCTTTACCGCACGCTCTTATGGTCAAGGCTCAGCTCACGTATTTTACTGCCTTTGGTACAAAGTAAAATTTATAGCGATTTAGATCTTTACTCTACGGTAATTGGGCAAAATTGGTTAGATATTTTTGATGAGCGTTGCCAATTTGTTGTGGATTTTAATGGCACTAACCGTGAAATTCGTCATACGCAATTTGGTGCAATGCGCGTGAAAGATGGCATTGTCGATTATTTTGAACGACAAGGCAGAGCGCGCCCAAGTGTGGATAAAGACAACCCTGATATTCGCATTCACGCCTATTTAAATCGTGACGATTTTATTCTTTCTCTTGATCTCAGTGGCAATGCCTTACATTTGCGTGGCTATCGTGAAGATACAGGGGCTGCGCCACTACGTGAAACCTTAGCCGCCGCCATTGTATTACGTTCAGGTTGGCAACAAGGCACGCCTTTGATTGATCCAATGTGTGGTTCAGGTACATTGCTCATTGAAGCCGCCCAAATGGAAGCCAAAATTGCACCGCAGTTACACCGCTTACATTGGGGGTTTGATTTCTGGAAAGGGCATAATCCGCAAGCTTGGGAAAAAGTGAAAGAGGAAGCCATCACCCTTGCCCAACAAGGTTCACAACAAGCTCAGCCCCATTTCTATGGTTTTGATTTAGATCACCGTGTATTACAAAAAGCACAACGCAATGCCCAAAATGCAGGTGTTGCTCATTTAATTCAATGGAAACAAGGGGATATTGCCACACTAAAAAATCCAACGGAAGAAAAAGGCACGCTTATTTGCAACCCACCTTATGGTGAGCGTTTAGGGACAACACCAGCATTAATTGCGCTTTACTCCGTGTTTGGGCAACGTTTAAAACAGCAATTTGGCGGTTGGAATGCCTCCGTTTTTAGTGGTGAACCCGCATTACTTGATTGCCTACGCTTACGTTCTCACCGTCAGTTTAAAGCAAAAAATGGCCCATTAGATTGCGTACAGAAAAATTATCAAATTGCTGAAACTGCCCAACAAGAAAGTGCGGTACAAAATCTGCAAGAATTTTGCCCTCAACATCAAGGCGTTGCACAAGACTTCGCCAATCGCTTACAAAAAAATATCAAGAAAATCGAAAAATGGGCAAAACAGCAAGGCATTAACGCTTATCGCTTATATGATGCGGATCTGCCAGAATATAATATTGCCGTGGATCGTTATGTCGATCATATTGTGGTGCAAGAATACGCAGCACCGAAAAATATTGATGAGAATAAAGCGCGTCAGCGTTTACTTGATGCCGTAACCGCTACCCTTGCTGTAACAGGTGTGGAAACCAATAAACTCGTGTTAAAAGTTCGCCAAAAACAAAAAGGGACAAATCAATATGAGAAATTGGCGAACAAAGGGGATTACTTCTATGTTGAAGAATACGGCGCAAAATTGTGGGTCAATTTAACGGATTATTTAGATACGGGACTGTTTTTAGATCACCGCTTAACACGCAAAATGGTAGGTGAAATGGCAAAGGACAAAGACTTTCTAAATTTGTTTGCTTACACAGGCTCCGCGACGGTTCACGCTGCCTTAGCGGGGGCGAAATCCACCACTACCGTAGATATGTCTAACACTTATCTGAACTGGGCAGAACAAAATTTAATGCTTAATGATATTGAAGGTAAACAGCATAAATTAATTCAAAGTGATTGTTTACAATGGTTAGAAAAATGCGATCGTCAATTTGATCTGATCTTTGTTGATCCACCCACTTTTTCCAATTCTAAACGAATGGAAAACAGCTGGGACGTGCAACGCGATCATCTTCAATTATTCACTCATTTAAAACGGATTTTACGTTCCAATGGCACAATTGTATTTTCTAACAATAAGCAAAAATTCAAGATGGATTTTGACGGTATGGCTGCACTCGGATTAAGTGCGGTAGAAATTTCTGCCAAAACCTTACCACTGGATTTTGAACGCAATAAACACATTCACAATTGTTGGTTAGTCACATTGACAAAATAAAGCTATTGAATATTGGCGTAGTACTGTATGGACTTGCCTTGCTTTATTTCAAACTTACATAGCAAAAAATCAAGCAATAATAAAAGACCTTTTCAATCGAAAAGGTCTTTTGTTTCTCTATCACAATGAATTTAAATATGCCATACAGCGAAAAGCGTCAGTAATGAAAATAATCCAGCAAGCCCATAAAAAATAAATCCGGCCGCAGGAATATGTACTTTAAAATCGTGTAAGCCTAGATGGACACGATGAATACCGCACCACGCTGGGAAAATTAATAAGGCAAGAATAATTAATTTTCCGATCCAAGTTCCAGCAAATGCAATAATATTTTCTGGCGAAACTAACCCAAAAGGGAGTAAAAAGCCGAAAATCAGTACAAGAACGGGAAAGAATACAGCACTGATTGCACCACCTGCACCAAATAATAGCCATACAGCAGGTTCATTAGAACGTTTTGGATTTTGTTTGTTCATATGCTCATTCCTATACTAAGATTAAGACAATAATACTCACCAATGCAGTGATCGCCCAGAAAATGCGAGAAAGTAATGTCGCATTGATACGCTCATTTTTTACAATGATATTTACCATCTGAGGAGCCATATTAAAAAATGTAAAGCTATTTAATAACACGGCACCAAGCGTAATGATGTTCAATATCACAACGACGGGATTTTGTAAAAAATGAATAAAGTTGGTTGCAAAAGTTCCATTTCCTAAAGAGATTAACCCATAGAATAGTTCTAAACAAAACCAAAGAGTAGGAACTGCGGTGCTTTCGCGTAATACATAAAATTTGTAAAAATCTAACTTTTTCCACCAAGTTGGTGTGATTTCACGCACATATTTTTTGCGTTTGCTTGCGGTTGCTGTCATTTTACTCCTCCTTAGTTTTGTGGTTTTAACATTGCCAAAACATAATCTTTTGCACTTTCGATTTTGCCTTGGTTAACAGCGGAGGCTGGATTAACGTGTTTTGGACAAACTTCTGAGCAGTAACCCACGAATGTGCAGCTCCATACCCCATTATCCCCATTCAGAATTTTCATCCGTTCTGCTTTGCCGTGATCACGGTTATCAAGGTTATAACGATGAGCAAGTGTAATCGCAGCTGGACCTACAAATTCAGGATTTAAGCCAAATTGTGGGCAAGCTGCATAACATAGCCCGCAATTAATACACATTGAGAACTGGCGATATTTCTCTAATTGTGCGGGTGTTTGTTTGGTTCGACTTTTTGCCAATTCAGCAGATGGATGTGGATTACCATCTAGTGGTGGCGCTTCATTACCAATAATATAAGGTTTAATACTTTCTAGACTTTCAATAAAGTGGCTTAGATCAACAACAAGATCCCGTTCAATTGGGAAATTAGCCAACGGTTCAATACGCATATGTCCACTGTAATCGCGTAAAAATGTTTTACAAGCAAGTTTAGGTTTATTATTGACCATCATTCCGCAAGAACCACAAATTGCCATACGGCAAGACCAACGATAAGACAGTTCAGGCTCAAGTTTGTCTTTAATATAGCCAAGTGCATCAAGCAATGAAGTTTGGCTATCATAAGGTACTTGATAGGTTCTTAAATAAGGTTCTTTATCTTGCTCTGGGTTATAACGCAGAACTTCAACATTCATAATCGCTTGATTAGCCATTTGCTTGCTCCTTAGCTTTTGCAGCTGCTTCTTGAGCTTCTGCTTCCGCACCATAAACACGTTTTGCAGGTTGAGATTTTGTGATTTTTACTGGGCTATATTCAATGCGAGGCGCACCTTCTGCATTATAGAAAGCTAAGGTGTGTTTTAAATAATTCACATCATCACGTTCTGTATAGTCTAAACGTTGGTGAGCACCACGAGATTCTTTACGTTCAATCGCCGAATTAGCGATAGATTGTGCAACATCTAAAATATAGCCAAGTTCAACAGTATAAAGCACATTGGTGTTGAAGACACTTGAGCGATCGGCAATACGAATTCGTTTATAACGTTCTTTTAGTTCTGCAATTTTATCAACTGTTTGTTGCATACTTTCTTGAGTACGATAAATACCGCAACCTTCTTCCATTGAATCGCCCATCTCATCACGAATTTGTGACCAAGATTCTGTGCCTTCTTGGTTATAAAGATCTTCTAAACGTTGTACCACATCTTGTGCTTGTGCATTGACTGCATTTTGGTTTGCAGGGCTTGCTTCACTTGCGCGTTGAGCAGCATATTCCCCAGCAACACGTCCTAGCACAACAAGTTCCGCTAATGAATTTGAACCTAAACGGTTCGCCCCATGCAAGCCTGAAGAAGCACATTCACCCACAGCAAATAAACCTTTAATGCGAGTTTCACTGTTGAAATCCACTTCAATCCCACCCATTGTATAATGCACAACAGGACGCACGGGAATAGGGGCTTTAGCAGGATCAACGCCTTCATAAGCATTCGCGAGTTCACAAATAAATGGTAAACGTTCGTGCAAATATTTTTCACCTAAATGGCGTAAATCAAGGTGAACTACATCTACCCCTTTTTCCGTTTTTAAGGTATTGCCTTTACGCCATTCTTGCCAGAATGCTTGCGACACTTTATCACGCGGACCTAATTCCATATATTTATTTTCAGGTTTACCAATTGGTGTTTCAGGGCCTAAACCATAATCTTGCAAATAGCGATAGCCATCTTTATTGACTAAAATGCCCCCTTCACCACGGCATCCTTCAGTCATCAAAATTCCCGTATTTGGTAAACCTGTTGGGTGATATTGCACAAACTCCATATCACGCAATGGCACACCGTGACGATATGCCATTGATAATCCATCACCCGTTACAATACCGCCATTTGTATTAAAGCGGAACGCACGGCAACCACCACCAGTGGCGATAATCACAGCATTTGCATTGATTTGTACCAATGTGCCTTCCATCATATTCATTGCCACCATACCACGAGCATGGCCGTCATCAACCAGAATATCTAACACAAAATGTTCGTCAAAGCGTTGAATTTGCGGGAATTGCATTGAAGTTTGGAAGAGGGTATGTAACAAGTGGAAGCCTGTTTTGTCGGCAGCAAACCAAGTACGTTCAATTTTCATTCCACCGAAACGGCGCACATTCACATCACCGTCTTGTTTACGACTCCAAGGGCAGCCCCAGCGTTCTAACTGCGTCATCTCAACAGGGGAATGTTCTACAAAGTATTCCACCACATCTTGTTCACATAACCAATCGCCCCCTGCTACGGTATCGTGGAAATGTTTTTCATAAGAATCTTCTTCCTTGATCACGGCAGCCGCGCCTCCTTCGGCAGCGACAGTATGGCTACGCATAGGGTAAACTTTTGAAACTAAGGCAATTTTAAGATTTGGATTTGCCTGTGCTGCCGCAATTGCTGCTCGTAAACCACCGCCACCAGCGCCAACAATTGCAATATCGACATTAACAGTTTGCACGATTTCCTCCAATATAAAGTAGATGAAATTTATTAGGGTGAGTTTATTTTGCCACGCTTTTATAAAATAAATCAGACTTTTTTATCAAAAAATGTGAGCAAAGCTTCAAAGTGTGATCTAACTCAAAAAAGTTAGAGAGAATCCTCTAGCTTAATGAGAATTTTTCTCTTTTAGAATGAATACATTGCGTAAAAATAACTCATCTTGTTGAAAAATTTCAGGTAAAATAACCGCACTTTTCTTACAAAGGAATTGACTGAGGCACTTTATGACTGAAAATGAACAATGGCGACCAACAGCCAGTATTCAAAATTTATTAGCTCGCGCCAAAATTATGGCTGAAATTCGTCGCTTTTTTACTGACAGAGGATTGCTAGAAGTCGAAACACCAATTTTAAGTGAATTCGGTGTAACGGATGTGCATCTTGCCACCTTTAGCACAGAATTCACCTCACCGTTTAAACATCAATCAAAAACTTTATGGCTTTCAACTAGCCCAGAATACCCAATGAAACGCCTACTGGCTGCGGGAAGTGGGGCGATTTTTCAGCTTTGTAAAGTGTTCCGCAATGAAGAAGCTGGCACAAAACATAACCCAGAGTTCACGATGTTGGAATGGTATCGTCCGCATTTTGATATGTACCGTCTTATCAATGAAGTGGATGACTTATTACAGCAAATTTTAGATTGCGCTCCCGCAGAAAGTATGACATATCAATTTGCCTTTCAAGAATATGTCGGGCTAGATCCGCTTTCTGCTTCTCGTGAAGAATTAATTGCCAAAGCGAAAGAATATCATCTGGAACAAGCAGAAAATGAAGAGAGAGATACCTTGCTACAATTTTTATTCAGCACTGTGGTTGAACCAAATATTGGACAAGAGCGCCCCGTTGCCATTTATCATTTTCCCGCAACACAAGCAGCATTAGCACAAATTAGCTCAGAAGATCACCGCGTGGCAGAGCGTTTTGAGTTCTACTATAAAGGCATTGAATTGGCTAACGGCTTTAATGAACTTACTGATGCAAACGAACAACGCCATCGCTTTGAACAAGATAACCGCCAACGTGAACAATTAGGTTTACCAATCCGCCAACTTGATGAGCGTTTTCTCGCTGCACTCCAAGCTGGTGTGCCAAATTGTGCTGGCGTAGCCTTAGGCGTAGATCGCTTAATTATGATTGCACTTGGTGCAAAAAATATCAGTGAAGTGGTTGCATTTAGTATAGAAAATGCTTAATTAAGAAAAATCATAAAAAATGACCGCACTTTGGTTTGAAGATCAAAGTGCGGTCATTTTTATTGACGTTTTTCAAAGTAAAAAGAAAGCAACTCAGTACTGGGGGAGTGGAGAAGAATGTCGCAAAACATAGTGCATTATGTTTCTGAGTTAGATGATAAATTGTGATCTGTTGCACATTATTAAATAAAACACCTGTTTATTTTATTTTTTATGAAATGTTGTTTTATAAAGATAATTGGAGTAGCTTTAATTAGTTGTTTATCAATATGTTAGGTTTCTATATGCAGAGAAGAAAACGGATTTCGGTTAATAAAAGTGAGGCGGAGATCACATTTTTTCATTTGGTATATTTTTCTTATTTGTTTTAACTATATGTTTTTCTTTCATATTTTTCATTTGTTTAAAAGTTCCCTGTTTTTGACAGAAAAAAATAACCTACCTATATTATTTCCAACCGAAATTATTTTTGGTTAATTAATATCGGATTGATAGAAATTGGGGTTTTATTCTGTCGGGTATAAAAAACCTTAAACAAAGGAAGTTCATTATGAAAAAGACACTTATCGCATTAGCTGTAACAGCAATGGTTTCAGCCACCGCAAATGCCACTGTAATCTATGAAAAAGAAGGAACAAAAATTGATTTAGATGGACGTATGCACTTTGAGTTACGTAATGATTCAGAGCAGCGTAATGATTTACGTGATATTGGTTCACGTGTGCGTGTAAGAGCATATCAAGATGTCGGGGCGGGTTTTCAAGTATTTGGTGGCGCAGAGCTTCGTTTTTCTAGCGTTGATGGAGCAGCGGATGCCATTGGGAATAATTTAAGAACACATCGTTTATTTGTTGGTGTAAAACAAAATGATGTGGGTACTTTAACCTTTGGTCGTCAATTAAACTTAGGTGATAACATCCCTAAAGCAAATTATACTTACGATGGTGGCGGTAATATTTTCTTCGATGGGCATAAAAAAGCTGCAACATTTATGTCTAACAAATTTGCTGGTTTCCGTTTTGCCGCAGATTATTACTTTGGACAAGCGAATAAAGCGAACCAAACTTCAAGCGGTACAACTGGCTGGGATGAAGGTCAAGGCTATGGTGTAGGTGTATTCTATGATAATAGCTTTGGTGATTTTGATGTTCGTTTTGGTTCGGGTTATTCTGCGGTAACTCAATCTGAGGACAATACCAAAGCCAAAGAATTCAAACTTAAACGTGGTGGTGTTGGTTTTGATCTTACCTATAACAAACTTGTTACACTAGGCTTTGACTGGGCATTTGGTAAAGTGTCTAAAACAGGTGTTGAAAGTGGTAATATTGGTTTCCAAAAAGTCGCAGGTTATAAAGCAACGTTGCATAAAAATAACCGTTTCTTAGTGGGCTTAAAAGTAATGGCAACGCCACAAAATGCTGTTTATGGAGAATACTATTTTGCAACAGGTAAAAAAGCAGACCCTGCAGCGAAAGCGTTAAAAATGCGTGGTTGGATGTTAGGTGTAGATCATCGCTTTAATAAAAACCTTGTTGTGTATCTTGAAGGCGGTAAAGGTAAAGTTACACAAGATGGTAAAGTGTTGAACACAAAAGGAAAAGCAAACCATCGTGTAGCATTGGGTGCGCGTTTCTTATTCTAATATTAATAGTTTGATTTAAATCCCTACGATAAATAATGGGCCACCCTTAAATTAGTGTATTGTCTAAATTTAGGTGGCCTATTTTGTTCTGGGCAAAAGCTTAATTCACGACCTGCCCAATAATACTCCGAGTTTCTTCTTTCACTTCGGTGAGTATCACTTGTATTTTGTCGCCAATTTTATAAGCTTTTTCACCTTTGATATAAAGGGCGATTTCGTCAGGGTTGACTTGTATTTCTTCCTTATTATTGTGAATAGTGGAAGCGGGGATAAACATTGACGCGCCATTTTCTAACAATAACACACGCAATCCGCTACGCATTACATCTTGAATTTCAGCGTCAAATTGAGGTTTGCTTTCTACTTTGTCGGCTAAATAACGGCAGTATAGCCAATCCGCAATATCACGCTCAATCAAACGATTTTGCCGGCGTGCCTCTTGTAAGCGTTGTAGTACTGCATCAGTTGGTTTTTGATATTGCTGCGTTGTTAGGCTTGCTTTGATGAGGCGGTGATTCACCATATCACAGTATTTACGAATTGGAGATGTCCAAGTCGCATAACCTTCTAGCCCTAAACCAAAGTGCGGTGCTAATTCTGCTTTAAATTCCGCAAAGGTGAGGTAGCGGCGTAAGCGTAGCTCTAGATAATCTCCCTCAATCGGTTCAATATCGTGTCGCATACGACAATAGCCCTCAAGTGTTGCGAGGTTTTCAGTGGAATAACGTGTTTTTAGTTCGGCTTCACTCTCTTCATTTGCTAACTGAGAAAGGAGAAACTGTTGTGCGGAAGTCAGGTTTTTGCTATCAAAGCCTGAATGGGTATTAAAAATACCGCATTGTGCTGTTTCATTAAGATAATGCGCCGCACAGATATTCGCGAGGATCATTGCTTCTTCGACAATTTGATTGGCAATACGGCGATATTCGGCAACGATTGCCTCAACTTTTCCATTTTCAGCCAATTTAAAGCTGTAATCAGGCTTTTCTTTAAATAGCAAAGCATTGGTTTTACGCCATTGGATTCGTGCTAAGGTAAATTGATGAAGCAGATCGATTTGATTTTTGGTGGCTTCGTCATTTGGTTGCCAAGCATTGTCTTGCTGTTCTAAGTAATCCGACACATTATTATAGGCTAATTTCGCTTTTGACTGGATCTGAGCGGATTGGAAAAGAGGTTTGCTACGGAGATTGCCTTGTAAATCAATTTCAATATGACAAACTAATGCAGGACGCACTTCATTTTCCATCAGTGAACAGAGTTCATCTGAAAGCTCTCTCGGCAACATCGGAATGTTAAAACCCGGAAGGTAATTGGTGAAACAGCGTTGCTTGGCTTCTTGTTCAATGATTGAATTTTCATCAATATAAGCAGTAGGATCGGCAATGGCAACCACTAATTTCCAGCCGACTTGTTGTCCGTTTTCATCAAGCTGTTCAATATAAAGCGCATCATCCATATCTTTGGTGCTTTCGCTATCAATCGTAACAAAATGAAGTGCGGTCAAATCTTCACGTAGTTGTTTATCAAGCATTTCATAATGATCTTGTCCCTGAACAGGGTAGCGAGACTGTTGATGGCGCGCTAAGGTTACCCACCAAGGGGCAAATTCATCACGTTGTGAGCAAATAAATTGGGTGATTTGAGCAAATAAAAAACGGTCATCGCGTAATGGATGGGTTTTCAATTCAGCCACCACCCAATCGCCTTCTTGTAAGTCTTCGGTAACCGTTTTAACTTTATTGGCACCAATAGGTTGATTGATTTGTGGATGATCCACCAAGACTTGCAATTTTTTGTCTTTATTGAACCGCACTTTAGCGATAAAGCGAGTGAGCATTGGCTCGATCAGTTCTTCTGGTTCGGCTTGTTCTTTATCGCCGACCGTTTCAATGCGTGCTTTGATTTTATCGCCGTGCATCACTTTTTTCATTGCCGCAGGAGGAATGAAGTAGCTTTTTTTATCCGTTTCTAAAAAGCCAAATGCCTTGTCTGAACCGCGTACCACACCTTCAACGACAGGTTTGCTATCACGAATTTGTTGTTTTAATTGAGATAATAGGGGATTATTTTGAAACATATCATTTCTTCTTAATAAACGACAAAAGGCAGACGTTATAGGTCTGCCTTATTTTGTTCGAGGTTAAATTTATTCTGCACCTAATTCGCTCATTGCAGTAATGCTAAAGCCTGCATCAACGTGCAATACTTCGCCAGTTACTCCAGAAGCTAAATCAGAGCATAAGAAAGCGGCGGAATTACCTACATCTTCGATGGTTACTGTACGACGTAATGGCGCAGTGTTTTCAAAGGTTGCCAACATTTTCTTGAAGTTTTTAATGCCAGATGCCGCTAATGTGCGAATTGGTCCAGCAGAAATCGCATTGACACGGATGCCGTCTTTACCTAGATCGGCTGCCATAACGCGGGTACTTGCTTCAAGAGAGGCTTTTGCTAAGCACATCACATTGTAGTTTGGAATAGCACGCTCAGCGCCTAAGTAGGTGAGGGTAACTAAGCCTGAATTTGGGTTAAGCATAGGGCGTGCTGCTTGTGCCATTGCGACAAAGCTGTATGCGCTGATGTCGTGTGCAATGCGAAAGCCTTCACGTGTCGCCGCATTAACATAATCACCATCTAATTGATCGCCCGGTGCGAACGCGATTGCGTGGACAAAACCATCAAATTTTTCCCAGTGTTTACTTAATTCCGTAAAACAGTTGGTGATATTTTCATCGCTGGCAACATCAAGAGGAAGAATAATGTCTGAACCAAATTCTTTGGCAAATTCTTCCACGCGAGGTTTTAATTTGTCATTCAAATACGTGAATGCAAGCTCTGCACCTTCACGTTTCATTGCTGCAGCAATCCCATAAGCGATAGAACGATTGCTCGCCAAACCTGTAATTAAAATACGTTTACCTGTTAAGAAACCCATTTTTTATTCCTTTTTATGAACCTAATGAATTAGGTATTGTGAAAAATTGTGCTTAGTATAAGGGAAAAGTTGCGCTTATACAAAGCTGACCTGAATTTTGGCAAAATTTACACCGCACTTTGCTTTTTTACTGGCGTTGATTTAGCGTTAATGTTGCCTTACTGAATACTATTCCCTTGATATTAACTACGCTGGATTGTAAATATCTTTGAACGCCACATCAACATCGTAGTTTTTCGCCAGCCATTCTCCTAAGGCTTTGACACCATAACGCTCAGTGCAATGATGCCCTGCGGCGAAGAAATTAATCCCTTGTTCTCGTGCTGAATGGATTGTTTGCTCCGAAACTTCACCCGTAATAAACGCATCAATGCCTTGTTGAGCGGCAAGATCAATATAGCCTTGACCGCCCCCCGTACAAATGCCCACCGTGTGAATGAAGTGCGGTGCATTTTCCAAACAAAAAAGTGGTTTGCGTTGTAATTGCTGTTCAATGCGTTGTGCCAATTCTTCACCACTGATTGGTGTTTTTAACGTCCCGTAAACGGGAATGCTGAATCTTCCTTGTTCCAATGGTTGGAGATCCTCAATACCAAGCAAGGCGGCAAGTTGTGCGTTATTGCCAAGCTCAGGGTGAACATCAAGGGGTAAATGATAGGCATAAAGATTAATATCATTTTGCAATAATGCCTTAATTCGCTTACCTTTCATTCCTCGAATACAAGGATTTTCGCTTTTCCAAAAATAGCCGTGATGAACCAAAATGGCATCGGCATTTTGTTCAATCGCATAATCAATTAACGCTTGGCTTGCTGTTACGCCAGTGATGATTTTTTTAACCTCATCTTTACCTTGTATTTGTAAACCATTCGGTGCATAGTCGGTGATACTAGTAGAATCTAGTTTTTGATTGATTAATTGTTCTAATGTTAAATTGTTCATTATTTATTATTCACTATGAAAAAGAAAAGACAGCCTTAAGCTATCTTTCCTTTATTAATTTATCTTTACCCTTTATGTTTCATTGCGGGGAAGAGAATTACATCACGGATTGATGGTGCATTGGCGAAGAGCATTGCTAAACGGTCAATGCCAAGACCCTCTCCAGCCGTTGGTGGCAAGCCGTGTTCAAGTGCGGTAACAAAATCGTCATCTTTAAACATCGCTTCGTCATCACCAGCTTCTTTTGCGGCAACCTGTGCATCAAAGCGTTCAGCTTGATCTTCGGCATCATTTAATTCTGAGAAACCGTTACCAATTTCACGTCCACCAATAAATAATTCAAAACGATCGGTAACCTCTGGGTTTTCATCATTACGGCGTGCTAATGGTGAAATTTCCGCTGGATGAGCCATTAAGAAAGTCGGTTGAATTAAGTGATGTTCTGCCACTTCTTCAAAAATTGCGTTTACGATAGAACCTAAGCCCCAAGATTTTTGTACTTCAATGCCAAGTTTGGTTGCCAATACCTTAGCGCGATCGAAATCATAAAGATCTTCTTTCTCAATGCCTTTATCCGCACCGTATTTTAAAATTGCTTCGTGCATAGTGATACGCTCGAATGGCTTACCGAAATCAAATTCATAGTCGCCATAAGGAACAATTGTGGTACCGAGAATGTCTAGGGCGAGTTTGCGTAATAATTCTTCGGTGTTATCCATTAAATCGTGGTAATCCGCATAGGCTTGATAATATTCGATCATCGTAAATTCTGGATTATGACGTACAGAAACCCCTTCATTGCGGAAGTTACGATTTAATTCAAATACACGTTCAAACCCACCTACAACAAGGCGTTTTAAATAAAGTTCTGGGGCAATACGTAGATACATATCAATATCTAATGCATTGTGATGGGTAACAAATGGACGGGCAGCTGCACCACCGGGAATCACTTGTAGCATAGGCGTTTCCACTTCAATAAAGCCTTTACTGATGAAATACTCACGCATTCCAGCAATCACTTTTGAGCGAATAATAAAAGTGCGGCGTGATTCTTCATTAGAAATCAGATCCAAGTAACGTTGGCGATAACGCATTTCTTGATCGGCTAAACCGTGGAATTTATCGGGTAATGGGCGTAGTGCTTTGGTTAAAAGTTGCACTTCTGAGGCGCGAACGGTCAGTTCATTGGTTTTGGTTTTAAATAATGTGCCTTTAACCCCAACAATATCGCCTAAATCCCAGTTACCGACATCATCAGCATAGACGCCTTCTGGCAAATTATCACGAGCGATATAAAGTTGAATGCGTCCGCTCATATCTTGCAAGGTAACAAAGGTCGCTTTACCCATAATGCGACGTGTCATAATGCGCCCTGCCACTTTCACTTCCACATTTTGGGCTTTCAGTGCTTCGCCTTCTACTTCATCATATTGTTGATGCAAATCCTGTGCAAGCGCATCACGGCGGAAGGTATTGGGAAACGCATTGCCTTTTTTACGCAATGCGGCCAATTTTTCACGGCGAACTCGCATTTCACCATTTAAATCTAATTCTTGAGTTTGTTCTGTCATTTTGTTTTACCTTTAAATTTTATTGTTATCTACACAACTGTTTATGAGGCAAGGTTAAAATCGTTTAGTCAATCTAGTTTTGTGAATAATCAGATGTTTCTTTCTTTTTTATAAGAAAAACCTGAGCATTGGTGATGTCAGAAAAGATCTTGATTTTTTATCTAACGATTACAAACCAGCTTTTAAGCTTGCCTCAATAAATTTATCTAAATCACCATCTAACACGGCTTGCGTGTTGCGGTTTTCAACCCCTGTACGTAAATCTTTAATTCGTGCATCATCAAGCACATAAGAACGAATTTGGCTGCCCCAACCAATGTCGGATTTATTATCCTCCATAGCCTGTTTTTCGGCATTTTGTTTTTGCAATTCAAGTTCGTACAATTTGGCTTTAAGCTGTTTCATTGCTTGATCTTTATTCTTATGTTGTGAACGATCATTTTGACATTGCACCACAATACCACTTGGAATATGGGTAATTCGCACCGCACTTTCTGTTTTGTTCACGTGTTGTCCGCCAGCACCAGAGGCGCGATAGACATCAATGCGTAAATCCGCAGGATTGATATCAATATCAATGTTGTCATCAATTTCAGGATAAACAAAAGCGGCACTAAAAGAAGTATGACGACGATTATTCGAATCAAATGGACTTTTACGTACGAGACGATGAATGCCCGTTTCTGTTCTAAGCCAGCCGAAAGCATATTCGCCAGAAACACGGATCGTTGCAGATTTTATCCCCGCGACATCACCGTCAGAAACTTCCATCAATTCGGTTTTAAAGCCTTTACTTTCAGCCCAACGTAAATACATACGTAATAACATTTCTGTCCAGTCTTGTGCTTCTGTTCCGCCAGAGCCTGCTTGAAGATCGACATAGCAATCTGCCGCATCATTTGCGCCACTAAACATACGGCGAAACTCAAGTGTAGCTAATTTTTGTTCTAATTCATCGAGTTCTGCCACCGCCTCATTGAAGGTGTCTTCATCTTCAGCTTCAATGGCAAGTTCTAACAAGCCCTCTACATCTTCCAAGCCTTGTGTTAAATGTTTAATGGTATCAACCACTGCCTCTAAGCTCGCACGTTCTTTGCCTAGTGCTTGGGCTTTTTCTGGCTCATTCCATACATCGGGCTGTTCTAGCTCTGCATTGACTTCTTCTAAACGTTCGATTTTGCTATCAACGTCAAAGATACCCCCTAAGGGTTGCCGTACGTTCAGCAAGATCGGCAATTTTATTTTTGATTGGGTTAATTTCAAACATAAATTCAGTTCTATATGATTTTTTAATATAAGAGCCGAATTATATGCTATTTTAGCCCAATTTGGTAGGTCAATTATGTTGAAAGCCTTTTCCTATTAGCTTGTTAATAGGGCTTGTGATAAAATCTGCCGTTCGCAAGGAATGAATATCAGGAAACAAAAAATGAAGAAAATAATTACCGCACTTTCGTTATCGACTTTGTCTGCTTATGCGCTGGCTAACGATGCTCAAATTGAAAGCCAATTAAAAAAATTGGGGATTTCGCAAATGGAGATCAAATCTTCTCCGCTTGCAGGAATTAAAACAGTCATCAGTAATGAAGGCATTTTTTATACCTCTGAAGATGGCAAATATGTGCTACAAGGGCAACTATACCAACTCACTGATAAAGGTCCAGTAGATTTAACAGGAAAATTTTTACTTGATAAATTAAACAGTTATAAAGATGAAATGATTGTTTATCCAGCAAAAAATGAAAAATATGCAGTAACTGTATTTATGGATATCACTTGCCATTATTGTCATTTATTGCATCAGCAAATTCAGCAATATAATGATTTAGGCATTACCGTGCGTTACCTCGCGTTTCCTCGTGGTGGATTGAATAATAACACGGCAAAACAAATGGAAGCCATTTGGCAGGCGAAAGATCCTGTGTATGCCTTAAATGAAGCAGAAAAAGGCAATTTGCCGAAAACCTTGAAGAATGCGGATAGAGTAAAAAAACACTATGAGCTTGGTGTACAATTTGGTGTGCGCGGTACGCCTAGCATTGTTACGCCGACAGGCGAGCTGATTGGGGGCTATTTACCACCAAAAGAATTATTAAACGCGTTGCAAGAAGAATAAGCGCGGTAAAATTTTTTGTTGGGGGTTATGTATTCCCCCAAAATAGCGAGAGTGAAATCCATTAATTTGATATGAACAAAACAATCCAACGCCGTCCTATTAGCTCAGAACAACCTATTAGCGATCATCCTTTGCTTGATCGCCTTTATCGTGCGCGTCAAATAAAAAATTCGCAACAATTAGACCGCACTTTAAATTCAATGCTTTCTCCCCATAGGTTATTTGGTATGCAACACGCGGTAAATGTGTTGGCACAGGCACGTGAAGCGCAAAAAAAGGTGGTCATCGTTGGGGATTTTGATGCGGATGGTGCAACCAGTACGGCATTAACCGTTGTGGCGTTACGTCAGCTTGGCTTTCAGCAAGTGGATTATCTTGTGCCGAACCGTTTTGAACAAGGTTATGGCTTAAGTGTTGAGGTGGCGAAATTAGCTTTGGAAAAACAGGTAGAGGTGCTTATCACCGTAGATAATGGCATTTCTTCCTTTGAAGGCGTCGCCTTTTTAAAAGCACAGGGCGTACAAGTGGTGGTAACCGATCACCATTTACCTAGCGAAACTTTGCCGGAAGCTGATGCTATTGTAAATCCTAATTTATCACAATGTGATTTTCCGTCTAAATCTTTAGCTGGCGTTGGGGTTGCTTTTTATGTGATGTTGGCGTTGCGCGCCAAGTTACGTGAACAAGGCATATTTGATAACAAAAGCCAACCCAATTTTACTGAGTTGCTTGATTTGGTTGCACTTGGCACCATTGCCGATGTGGTGCCATTAGATCAAAATAATCGTATTCTCGCTTATCAAGGCTTGCAACGTATTCGTGCAGGACGTTGTCGCTACGGTATCCAAGCCTTAGCAGAAGTGGCTAATCGTGATATGAGCCGATTTAGTGCGTCAGATTTAGGCTTTGCTATCGCGCCTCGTTTAAATGCAGCGGGTCGGTTAGATAATATGTCAGTCGGGGTAGAATTACTTTTAGCACAAGATATGCCTTCTGCACGGGCATTGGCATTAGAGTTAGATGGGCTTAACCAAACACGTAAAGAAATTGAACAAGGAATGAAATTAGAGGCGCTAGAAATTTGCCGAAAATTGACCGCACTTACTCCGCCATTGCCAACAGGTATCGTGCTTTATCAAGCAGATTGGCATCAAGGTGTGCTGGGCATTTTAGCGTCAAGACTAAAAGATCAGTTTCATCGCCCTGTGATTGCCTTTGCCCAAGATCAGGAAGGCATTCTTAAAGGCTCAGCGCGTTCTATTGAAGGATTACATATTCGCGATTTATTGGAACGCTTACATTCTCGCCATCCAGATATGATTATCAAATTTGGCGGACACGCAATGGCCGCAGGGCTGAGCATTCAAGAAGAAAAATTTAGTGATTTCCAACGACTATTTAATGAAGTCGTAACGGAATGTTTAGATGAGAAAGATCTGCAAGGTGTCGTGTGGACGGACGGCGAACTTGAGCCACAATTTATGAATTTAAATACAGCAGAGCTACTCAAGCAATCAGGACCTTGGGGTCAAGCTTTCCCTGAGCCTGTCTTTGATGGTGAATTTAACCTCTTACAACAGCGTTTAGTGGGCGAAAAGCATTTAAAAATGATGGTTGAGCCAATCAATGGTGGGGCTTTATTCGATGCCATTGCATTTAACGTAGATACCCGTTATTACCCTGATCTTTCATTAAAAAAAGTGAAACTTGCCTATAAATTAGATGTTAATGAATACCGTGGGCAGCGTAATATTCAGCTCTTGGTGGATTATATTGAGCCATTGGCAGATTGATGGTGTATAAAATGTGGCGGCTACTTTTTTTCTTTATGATGCTTGGTGTGAGCCAAATAAGTTGGGCTGAACCCCTTGAACAGCCTAAGTTACATATCAGCCAATTTGAAGAAGGGCGTGATTATTTTTCTTATCAGGAGCCATTAGTGATTCCTGCTCGTGCTGATCATAAGATTTTAATTCAATTTTTCTTTGATTATGATTGCCGTGTTTGTTCTGTGGCGCAGGATATTCTTAATTTATATAGCCAAATCAATCGTGATCATATTGTACTCACGGAGATTCCCGTTGCTACAACAAAAGCGAACTTAACGGCAAATATTTTTTACACCTTACAGCAAATGAATGCAGAGAATGTTTCTGATTTATTGTTGTTTGAAAGTTCTGAAAAAAAACGTTATACCGAATTAGCTCATTTTCCTACTTTCTTAAAATGGCTTGCACAACAACATATTGATACAGAAGAATTTACTAAATTGTATCATTCGGTTAATGTCCGTTTACAAGTAAAAGATGCCATTCAACTGACGGAAGAATATGGGGTATTTACTTATCCTTATGCCATCATTAATGGCCGTTATGTGCTTACCGCAAGCACCCTTTATAACGATGATTATAGCTTTGCCGTGTTAGATTTTTTAATTAACAAATTATTACAAGAGAAACAATGATGAAAATTGGAATTGTCGGTGCAATGGCACAAGAAGTGGCGTATTTATCTGCCCTAATGGAAAACCAAACGACAACGCAAATTGGTGGCGCAACCATTTATCAAGGTACAATTAAGGGCAAAAACATTGCCTTATTGCAATCAGGTATAGGAAAAGTGGCAGCTGCAATGGGAACCACTGCGCTGTTGCAACTTGCTAACCCCGATGTGATTATCAACACGGGCTCGGCAGGTGGGGTTGCAACGGGATTAAAGGTAGGCGATGTAGTGATTTCTACCCAAACAGCTCACCACGATGCGGACGTTACCGCATTCGGCTATGTCAAAGGTCAGCTACCTAATTGCCCCGCACGTTTTAATTCTGACGAAAATCTCACCGCACTTGCGGAAAAAGTGGCACTTGCGCAAGGGCAAAAAGTGCATAAAGGCTTAATTTGTTCAGGTGATAGTTTTATCCACGGCGGAGAGCCTCTCGCACAAATTAAACAACATTTTGCTGATGTAACAGCGGTAGAAATGGAAGCCGCCGCCATTGCCCAAGTATGCCACGCTTTTAACATACCTTTTGTGGTGGTTCGTGCAATTTCTGATAGTGGCGATGGGGAAGCGAGTATGTCCTTTGAAGAATTCCTTCCTCTCGCCGCCAAGCAATCTTCCGCAATGGTTGTGGCGATGATTGATGAGTTGTCATCATTTAAGCCATAACAGAAAGACGTAACAGTAAGAAGCCTTAGTATTTTTATATGCTAAGGCTTTTTTAATTCTGTGCTTTTAAAAATGGCAAGAGTAATAAGGCAATAAGAAAGGCGCAACAGGAAATCACCACAAAAAAACCGTTCCAATGAAAGTGTTGCATAATAATGGCTAAAGGATAGCCTGATAATGCCGCCCCTAAATAAGCAAATAAACCAATAAACCCCGTAGCGGTGCCTGCCAGTTTTTTATGGGAACATTCCGCTGCTGCCATTCCAATCAGCATTTGTGGACCAAATACAAAAAATCCGATAGAAAAAAACACCGCACTTTGCAAAATAAACTTTTCTTGCACCATTAACCACAATGCTAAAATAGAAAAGAAAATACCAATCGCAAATAGCAGTGCCATAGGGCCACGATTGCTAGAAAATAATTTATCAGATCCCCAACCAGCAACTAACGAACCCAAAATACCGCCAATTTCAAATAGTGAAATAACACTGTTGGCAGACACCAAATCATAATGATATTTTTCAGTTAAATAAATATTTCCCCAGTCGTTAATGGCTGTTCTGACAATATAAACGAGGGTATAACTGAGTGCCAAAAGCCAAATATATTTATTTAACAAAACGTAGCGATATAATATTTGTTGCCAGCAAAGATCTTTTCCTTCTTGTTCTTGAATTAATTCTAATTGATCCTTTCGCCATTGCCCAATGCTCGGTAGCCCAAGAGATTCAGGGGTACCTCGTAACCGCAGGGCAAGGAATAGGGCAATAAAAAGCGTGATGATCCCAGCGATAATGAATCCATAACGCCAACTATAATGCAAGGTAACATAGCCAATAATTAAAGGGATTAATGCCCCACCCACATTGTGTGCAGTGTTCCATACCGACCACCAAGCGCCCCGTTCTGTACGAGAATACCAAGTGGTGAGCAATTTAGAACAAGCAGGCCAGCCCCAGCCTTGAAACCACGCATTGAGAATCCATAAGCTCATAAACACGAAGAGTGAACTTGATAATCCAAAAAAGATATTTATAACGCCACTAAAAAAGAGACCAATTGCCATAAAATAGCGTGGATTAGTGCGATCAGAAAACATACCAGATAAAAATTTAGAAATGCCATAAGTAATATAAAAGGCGGTGGTCATCATTCCAATATCATTTTTATCAATGCCTAAATCAGAAATTAATGCAGGAACAGCATAGTTAAAACTTTTTCGAGTAAAATAAAAACCGGCATAGCCAATATACATCACAAACATTAAATGAATGCGCCAATATTGGTAACGTTGATTGATTTGTTGCGGTGTTTCTTTATTCATTAGTTAATCCAAGGTAATTCTACAAAAATACCTGTGCCACTTTGCTGGTGTTTTGTCCATTTTACAGAATGAATCTCAAATTTTCCGCCTAACATTGCAACACGTTCTTTCATTCCTTTTATACCTAATCCACTGTGGTTGATTTTAGATAAATCAAAACCAATGCCGTTGTCTTGAATATGTAATGTGATTTTTTCATCAATGTTCACATTAATAGTGATTTTTGTTGCACCCGCATATTTTTTTATATTATTTAATGCTTCTTGGCATAAACGATATAATGTAATTTCAAGTAAATGAGAAAGTACGCGATTTTTCGGATTATGACAATGCAAATAAATATGCGTATTTTGGCTTGCAAAATCTAATTCAATAAAAAGATTTTGTAAGGCTTCTTGTAAGTTGAGGTCATCTAAAATACGTGGACGGATTTTATTAATAAGCCCTTTAATACTATCGTAAATATTTAAGGATAATTGCTCAATAATCTGTGAGAGTTTTTCGTATTCTAGTGTTTTTCCTATCCGTTTTAAAATACTGGCTTGTGTTCTAATAGCCGTGATATTTTGTCCAATTTCATCGTGTAATTCTCGTGAGATTTCCTTCCTAATTTCTTCTTCACGATGAATTAATTGCTGGGTTAAATATTGGTTTCTCAGCAATTCTTGGCTTAAATGCTGATTTAAATCTCGTTGATGTTGAATGCCTAAGCCAAGGAAAATGCCTGTAATGGTTTGGGCAGAAAGGGTGAGCAATAAATCGGTTAATTCTACATTAGAAAAATGGTGAGTTGTACTAATCAGCGCCAAACTATTCAATAAGATCCCTAGCAAAGCGCCTTGCCAACCATAACGAAAAGCCAGCAAAATAATGGGGATGGCTAAGAAAAAGAGTGAAAAACGATTAAAAGATTCAGGTAAATCAGTCTGGATATAAATATTTAAGAGGAATAATAACAAATAAATAATAATAGGTTTCGATCTTAAACTGATGGGTTTTCGGATAAGGCTTGAGGTTAAAGGTAACCATTTTATTTCAAAAAGAAAATAATAAATTAAATAACAAATTGGAATAATTAGCACCGCACTTGAGAAACTGACAAGAAAAGTGAAATAAAAATGCGCTGTATTTATAAAGTAGAGTGCGTTGATTAGGCTGAGTAAGGTAATTAATAAACCTTGTAATAATAAACAGCGTAATTGACTTCCAAAATAGTATTTCTTAAATATAAACAAGATAGGTATATTCAATAACCCTAGTAAGACAATAGAAACATAATTATTGGCAGGAAAAGCAATAGAGAGTAAGAGTAAAATGCTATATTCAGCAAGATAAATAGCAATCCAATATTTTATTTGTGTGTGAATGAGAATACCAATGCGTAACGCAAAAGGAAAAAATAAAAAAGACAGCAGTGGATCATCTAATAAATAATTAGAAATAATCCATAAGCAAAAATAGGCTGGAGCAACAAAAAACCAGCTATATATAAAAGAGAAAAGGGTATTCATTTTATCCTTTACTACGGAATAAATTGGCTAATTCAACATTATTTTTAACATTTAATTTACTCATCGCATTGGCACGATGAACGTGAACTGTTTTTATACTCAGGGATAAATGGATCGCAATGTCTTTTACATTACGCCCCTCGGCAAGTAATTCACAGACTTGTTGTTCCCGTTTGGTCAAGTGTGCCAGAGGATGCTGAGTTGGCGCGGAGACCAGTTTCAAGGTTAATTCTGGCATTAAATATACCCCTCCAGCATAAACGGTGCGTACCGCTTGGATTAATTCGTCTGGGCTACAACGCTTGCTTAAATAGCCTTTTGCACCTAATTCAAGGGCTTTTTTAACAATAAATTCTGAATCATTGACGCTGAGCATAATGCAGTGAATGCCTTGTGGAATATCAGCTAATAATTCTAACCCGCCTTCATCAGGCATAGAAATATCCATAATGCACACATCAGGTTTGAGACGTGGTAAATTTTGACGGGTTTCTTTTGCTGAACCAAATTCACCGACGATACGCATATCTGGTTCTAAAGAAAGCAGTTGCGAGAAGCCTGAACGCACCACGAGATGATCATCAACTAACACGATATTAATCATTTTGTATCCTAGCCATAAGGTATTAAGCAAAGCGGGAGAGCATTGTACTCCAATAAAAAAATTATGCAGTGAAAATTACACTGCATAATTAATATTGTTGTGAAAAGAGAAAGTGCGGTGAAAAATTATGCTATTTTTTTAAGCGACGAATTTTCTTCTCTTCTGCAATTGCCACAAAAGCAAGCAATACCATACATACAATCGCAGAGGTATTTAACGCGGCAAAGGTTCCTGCCCAACCGGTTAAACCAAAGATAGGGGTACCATCTGCGATCATGCCCAAACCAAGTTTTGCAAAGCTATCGCCAATCAGATAAGCAAAGGTACCTTTAACTCCATCCGCAACCGCAATCGCTTTTTTCGGCACAAAGCCGACCGCTGCAACGCCGATCAATAATTGCGGTCCAAATACCAAGAAACCAAGTACGAATAATGAGATTAAGTACATATATTCGTTGCTTGCAAATTGATAAAACTCAAGGGTAAAGACAATTAAAATCAACGCAATACAAGCAGTTAATCCACGTCTTCCATTAGCTAAATCAGATAAATATCCCCATAAAAATGTGCCGACTAATGCCCCCACTTCAAATAGCGCAAAACCAGAAATGGCGGCATCTTTTGAGAACCCTAATTCTTGGTAGGCATAAACAGGCGACCATTGATCGATACCAATGCGTACGATATAAAGGAAAATATTGGCAAAGCAAAGTAACCAAATCACCTTATTTTTTAAGATATAGCGCACGAAAATTTGCCATTTAGTGAGCTGTTGCGCTTCGGCATCACGATCTTCTTCACTGATTTCTTCGCCAAATAATTCTTCTGCTGTACCTAGTCCATAAGCTTCAGGAGAATCTGAACCATAGCGTAACCCTACAAATCCGACGATCAACGCAATCATAGAAGGGAAAATAAACATTCCGATAACGTGTCCATCAAATAACACGTTCGCCCCAAATAATGCCACCCCAGCGGCAGCAGCGCCCCCTACGTTGTGCGATAAATTCCAAAAACCAAGGAAAGAGCCACGTTTTTTACGCGGAGTCCATTTGGTAATGGTGGAATAACTTGAAGAGCCGCCTGTACTTTGGAAGAAGCCACTGAGTGCATAAAATGCAACCATTAAAAATAATGCGACACTACCCCCGCCCATACTCGCACTAAAGCCGATCATACAAAGCGCAGAAAGAATGAGCATAAAAGGAACAAATTGTTTTGTATTTTTGCCGTCCGCATAATAAGAAACAAGGGTTTTCCCAATCCCGTATGCCACAGAAAAACCTAACCCAATCATACCGAGTTCAGTTTTAGTTAGTCCGTAGGTTTCGATCATATCATTTTGTGCAACGTTAAAATTCTTACGAATCAAATACATTGCCATATAGCCAATAAAGACAACCAAATAAGATTGCATAAAGGGTTTAAACCACATTTTGCGGCGTTCTTCCACTGGAAGATCGAGTACAGGTTTTCGTACCTGTTGTAAAAATTTGAACATAATTTCCTCAATATAAAGTAAAAAAGTGCGGTTAAATTTTAATAAGATTTTGCTTTTCTGCCTTGAGATGAGCGCTTAGATGAATTAGGAAAATTTCTTAGTTTTGCGCTGTTTTGAAGATTTTTGTGAGATAGATCACATTTTTCTACGCCTTAAAAGAATTGCGGAGAAATTAGCAAAAAAGAGGTTGTACTATGTGTATAACATTGTTGTGAAATGAGGCTTTTCTTTATTATTGAGGGCTTATTTCATATATTGCTACTACTAAAGTAACAGACGTAGTTAATTTCGTATTTTACCTTGCAAAAACGTTTGCTATTGGCTAGGCTTACAATTATTCCATTTAGCTTTTCTATATAAAAACTGATGTTTAGATTCTTTTATTTTACTTTTTTAGCGACTTATTGTTTTTTTCCTCTACTTTGCAGGGCTGTCACGGAACGTGTGGAAACACCTGAGGAAAAACAAATTAATGCAACGCAACAACAGCAACAAAATAACCTTAATTCCGCAATTCAGTCTCAACAAATTCAGCCGCCTCATATTCGTTTACAAAGCGACAGAATTGAAAAACAAGGTTTTCCACAGAGTGAAGCGCAATGTTTTCCTATCAAGCAAATTGTGCTAACTGATATTAACGCTAACGAAGAAAACCCTGAATTTATTCAACCAAGTCAATTTTCTTGGGCATTAAATGCGATTTATACAGAGGGGGATTTTTCCCTACCTGCTTGCATTGGCTCACAAGGGATTAATACACTTTTACGCCGTATTCAAAATCGCTTAATTGATTTTGGCTATATAACTACTCGAGTAGTTGTTGAGCCACAAGATTTGCGTTCTGAGATGTTAATTCTTACCCTCATACCGGGTAAAGTAGGACATATCCAGCTACAAGATCAAAGTGCAATTCCCTTTGCTACGAGAGGTACGCTTTGGTTTGCGATGCCAATAAAACAAGGGGATATTTTGAATGTGCGAGATATTGAACAGGGATTAGAAAACTTCAAACGTGTGCCAAGTGCTGATTCGAATATTGAATTACAAGCGACAGAAAATATCGGTGAATCGGATATTATCATTGCCTATAAACAAAAATTCCCTTTTCATTTTACCTTAGGGGTAGACGATTCAGGGACAAAAGCCACAGGGCGTTTACAGGGTTCCGCCACCTTTTCTTGGGATAATGTGACCACACTGAATGATATGTTTTATTTCAGTGCAACAAAAAGTTTTAAGCGCCATAGTGATGATGTGGAAGGAGATTATGGTAGTAAAAATTACAGTCTTTATTACTCGATTCCGTGGAAAAATTATCAGCTCAGCCTTTCTGGCTCAAGATACCAATATCATCAAACTATTGCAGGGGCTTTTGAATCCTATGAATATTCGGGGGAAAGTCGTCAAATACACGCTAATTTAAGTCGTTTGCTATGGCGCAATAGCGGTTCTAAAACTTATCTCAATGTTTCGTTATGGACAAGACAATCCTCCAACTATATTAACGATACAGAAATACAGGTACAACGTCGCCGTACCGCAGGTTGGGAAATGGGCATTAATCATACACATTATATCGGTAATGCAACATTACAACTTTCGGCTAATTATAAACGCGGTACAGGCGCTAATCGTGCCTTGCCAGCGCCTGAGGAAAAATTTGATGAAGGCACCTCCAGAATGCAGATCATCACCGCCTCTATTGACCTAAATTACCCCTTTACCTTAGGTTCTCAACCTTTTCGCTTCAATACCCATTGGAATGCTCAATGGAATCAAACACCACTGGTTCAACAGGATAAATTAAGCATTGGTGGGCGCTATACTGTACGAGGATTTGATGGTGAGTTATCTCTTTCAGGCGAGCGTGGTTGGGTATGGCGTAATGAACTTGCTTGGAACATTGCCAATAAAGGACAAGAATTATATCTCGGTATTGATCGAGGTATTGTTAGATCCTCCCAAGAAGAACTGCAACTGGGAGAGAGCCTCACTGGCGGTGTACTGGGTTTACGAGGTCGTTTATGGGGATTAAACTATGATTATTTTATTGGCATCCCAATTAGAAAACCTGAAGGGTTCAGAACCAGCCACTTAACAACAGGTTTTGCTTTAAATTACCGTTTTTAAATAAGCAGTACTGCGAGTAAACCAAGAGGAATATGGATGAAAATAAGGCGAAATCATCCATACTTGCAATAAGGAATCAAAGGAAACAAGGATGAATAAACAATTTTATCGTGTTATTTTTAGCAAAACGCTTAATCAACTTATTGTCGTATCAGAATTAGCTAGAACACAGGGAAAAGCGACAAGCGAAAATGTGGGAGCTGAAAAAACATCGCAAAATCTCACCGCACTTTGTTCTCCGTTTAGTTGGGTGATGAAACCTGTGCAATTTAGTATGATGGTGGCGTTGGGGTATGTCTATTTTTCAACCCCTGCGTTTGCCAATGAAATGGTAATTCGTGCAGATAAATCAGCACCGGCTAATCAACAAGCAACCATTTTGAAAACAGCCAATGGTTTACCGCAAGTTAATATTCAAACGCCAAGCCAAGCAGGCGTTTCGCGTAATACTTATTCTCAATTTGATGTCGCCGAGAAAGGGGCTGTACTGAATAATGCTCGCAAAGCAACGCAAACCCAACTTGCAGGCTGGGTACAAGGCAACCCTAATTTAGCCACGGGGGAAGCTAAAGTTATTCTTAATGAAGTGAATTCCAACAATCCTAGTCATCTCAAAGGTTATATTGAAGTTGCAGGTAAAAAAGCCGATGTGGTGATCGCCAACCCTTCAGGGATTCATTGTGATGGCTGTGGCGTGATTAATGCGGGGCGTTCAACCTTGACAACGGGTAAGCCTGATATTGCCAATGGCGAATTAAAAGGATACCAAGTCAAAGGCGGAAAAGTTAGCGTAACAGGCAAAGGGTTAGATAATCGCCAAGCGGATTATACCGACATTATCGCTGAAAAAGTGCAGCTTGATGGGCGCGTTTGGGCAAAACAACTTAAAGTTACCACTGGCAAGAATAAGGTAAACCGTACGAATGATGCCGTCGTTTATGTCGGCAATAAAAATAATGAAAAAAATGACCGCACTTTAAATGAAGGGCAAGAATATCGTGTCGATGTGGGGCAGCTTGGCGGAATGTATGCGGAGCGTATTCAATTAGTGGATAACGGTACAGGGCTTGGTGTGCGAAATGCAGGGCATATTGGGGCTTCTGTAGGGGAAGTGCAAATTGATAGTCAGGGGCGGATTGTTAATATGGGAACGCTCAATGCAAACCAAACGATCAGCCTAACTACTGCCAATGATTTTGAAAACCAAGGAAAAATTGAAAACCTTCAAGGGGAAATTCGCTTTAACAGCCAATCCAATATCCAACAAATGGGTACTGTGGTTGCTCGTCAAGGTAATATTCAAGCCACTGCGAAAAAGGCGATAACACAGCGAGGAGAAACCCTGAGCAAAGGGAATATTCGCTATAACGCTGAGCGTGTCAATGCAAGTAAAGGGGCGGTCATTGCTGCGGGAGTAATGATTTCAGATCAAAATGGTAAAGAAGTCCGAACCCTTGAAACGCCTTCTGAACAAGGCAGCTCGATTCACATTACCAGTCGCGAAAAAACCACACTGCAAGGGCAAAATCTCGCTGCGGGCAAGATGCAAATTGATGCCAGTGAAGTAGATATTAGTCACAGCCAAACCGCTGGGTATACTCTTCGCATCAATGCTAAACAGCAAGGCATTAAGGCCGATTCAGCAACCCTCACCGCCACAGGCGATCTGCAATGGCGAACGCCTGCTCTGCTTTCTACCCAGCAAGCTGATGTTAAAGCGAATTGGATTGATACGCGAGCTATACAAATTAATAATCAGCAAGGACATTGGGCGAGCTTAAGCGATCGTGCAGTGAATTTAGCGCTTAATAAAGGCTTAAACAATCAATCGGGATTAATGTTAATTGGTGGGGATTTTATCCTTGAGCAACCATCAGCAGCATTGAATAATCAATATGGGCGGTTATTCAGTGCAGGCTCATTACAAATCAACGCACAACAATTAGATAATCGAGCAGGTATTTTGAGTGCGGAGAATAACGCGGCATTAACCCTAACAACATCAATTCAAAATCAAAAAATAGCGGAAACAGGGTCGTTAATTCAGGCGAAAAATACCTTAACCCTTACCGCACCATCTTTCAATAACACCAATACCAAACCAGTGGACAACGCCACACCGCAACAAGGTGTGATTGCGAAAAAGATTGAACTGAATGCTCAAAATCTTAATAATCAACAAGGAGATATTTATAGTGTTGAAAATACGACCTTAAATGTCGCTCAGCAATTATACAATCAACAGGGCGAAATACTCTCACTGGGCAATTTAACCATTAACGGGACAAATGCAGGAATCGAAAATGCGGAAGGTGTGATCTCGGCTTCGACAAATTTAATTATTGAGGCAAATGGCTTATCTGGTGATGGGGATATTGAGGCAGACCATACCTCTCTCCGACTAAAACAAGATTTTCACGCTGAAAACGATATTATCGGGCGTTCAAGCCTCATCCTTTCAACATTGGGTAATCTCATCAATCAAGCAGGGCTTTATTCTGAGGGAAATACCGCCATTCAAGCGGCAAATATTGATAATCAAAATCACGCAGAAATTCAAGGAAAATCTACCGCACTGACTGTCTCGGAAAATTTAACCAATCGTGGTCTAATTAAAGGCAGCGAAGAAAATATTATTAAAGCAGGGCAAACCCTGAGTAATATTGGTACAGGGCGTATCTATGGTGGTCACACCGCACTGCAAGCAAACAAAATCATAAATAGTGATGAATTACAAGCGGATGGCTCGATAAAATCTGCGGTGATTGCTGCTACTCAACGTTTAGACATTGCTGCGCCAGTGATTGAAAATACAAAAAATACCTTTACGCAAGATTGGGCGTTTAATGGCATTGGTGGCACATTGACATCAGAAGGACAAATTATTTTCGGAAAAAACCTTGACGCCAATCATTATGCTCAAGGATTAAGCGAAACCTTAATCAACCGCGGCGGATTAATTGAAGGAAATGGTATTCAGTTTGGTGTAAAACAATTGAAAAATGAGAATGCTCGCTTACGCACCAACCTTGAAGAAGTCAGCAACCAAGCGGTTAATGAACATTACTTAATTGTTGATGATCCTCAAATTGGGGAACGGATTAATTTCGATCAACTCCGTTGGCGTTCTTTTAGCCGAGCAGGGAGAGTGGTTTATAAAAATCAAGCGATTCCATCACGTCCGAAAGATGGTGGTATTGCCGGTTATATACTCCCAGCTCCTAATGAAGAAGCCTGTGCGAATGAGCAGACACGTACAGGGTGCGCTCCTGTTCCGCAAGCAATTTATACCAATCAAGATCCTGTTTGGGCTGCGTTAAATATCACCCCACCAGAAACGCCGGCCCCTGAATTGCCTGATTTATCAGGGCTTGATCCAACGTTAAAAGAGCCTGTTGAGCCGACTAAACCACGCAGACATTTTTTTAATCGCAATAGGTATGAGCAGGAACTCAAAGAATATGAAGAAAAAATGGTGGAATACCGTAAAGCGATGGCGGAATATGAAGCCAAGCTTATTGCTTATTCTGCCGAGATGAAACCTTATCTTGATTGGGTTAATGCGAATGCGGAAAAATTTGAACAACTTGATACAGCAATCCAAAAACATAACGCAAGTTTACTTGGACGAGAGTTTGCAGATTTCTGGGATGTTTATGTAACACGACGCATTGAACGCCAAACTAAAGTGAAAGAAACTCACCCAGGAAAAATTCTCAGTGGGGGCGATATTGGTTTTTCCGGTGAGGTTGAAAATAATCGTAGTCAAATCATCGCAGCGGGAGTCATTAAAACCACTAATGATACCACCAACCCAATTAACAATATTGAAGAAATTGGGATTACCCAAATTGATGATATTGGCAATCAAGAATGGACATACTCTCGTTGGCGTGGTGGATTTAGACGCTATCATCAGCGAGAATGGACGGGACGTTATGACCATATGAGACGTACAGAAACCCCACTGGCATTAAATCAAGCTAGCGTGGAATCTCATACCACATTCATCCCAGAAGCAGAAAATGCCAATGTCACATTAAATAATGTCGCACTTACTTCTCATCAACAAGTGGGTAATGCCGCTGATCATAGCTTGCTGCAACAAAATGAGAATGAAATTAGGCACATTCAAGCTAACACCAGTTTGCCAACCTCAAGCCTTTATCGGATCAATCCAGAGGGACAAAAGGTATTAATTGAAACCGATCCGCAATTTACCAATCGCAAAAAATGGCTTAGCTCAGATTATATGTTCAATGCTCTACGCAGTGAACCGCAAAATATCTTGAAACGCTTAGGTGATGGTTATTATGAACAGCGTATGGTTCGAGATCAAATTAACCAACTTACAGGACGAATGTTCTTGGATAATCAGCAAGATCTTGAAAATCAATATAAAGCCTTGATGGATAAAGGGATTTCTTTTGCTAAGCAATTTAATTTAACCCCGGGTATTGCCTTGAGTGCCGATCAAGTGGCTGCACTCACCTCGGATATTGTTTGGTTTGAACCGCAAACCGTCACCTTACCAAGCGGTAAAAAGGTTGATGTGATTGCACCACGCGTTTACGTGGTGGCGAAAAAAGGTGATTTAAATGGTGAGGGGGCATTAATCTCTGCGAATGTGGTTGATTTACGCACTTCACATTTAAACAACCTTGGTACGATTGCAGGGCGAAAAATCGCCTTGTTAAACACAGACACATTACGCAACGAAGGAAATATCCTAGGAGGAAAAGTTGGCATTAAAACCACCGGTAATGTTGAGAATATTGGTGGGAAAGTCGAAGCCGAACAAGGGCTATTCATTGATGTAGGCGGGGATTTTACCCACCAAAGCACTGCCCATACCACAGAAGTGGGGCTATCTCATTTCAAACGCAATGAAACTACCCTCGCTCGCAAAGCCTTACTTTATGTCAAAGACAAAGAAGGGGTATTGCACTTAAATGCCAATAATATCTTGAGTCAAGGGGCAGATATTATTAATGAGGGACAAGGTAATACGATTGTTAAGGCAAAAAATGGACTAAATTTGACCGCACTTTCTGTTGGTTTTGAAGAAAAAATGGGCAAAGGCAATCATTACCGTAATGAAAAAGTGCAAGATGCTGTGGTAAGCACGATAAAAGGCAAAGGAAATGTATTGTTAAGTGGGCGAGATATTACCGCAGAAGGTGCTAAGCTAGAAAGCGAGGCAAAGCTTATGGCATTGGCAGAAAATAACATTGTGCTAAGCAGTGTAGGCACAGCACGAGAAGTTGAGGAATATCATAAAGTTCAGCGGCGAGGTGTTTTGTCGTCAAGAGCTTCTGAGAATTATTCCCATCGTCTCGCAAATACACACAAAGTTACGCATTTAACAGCTGGACAAATTGAGCTAAGTGCCAATCACGATATAGCATTTGAAGGTACACAAATAAATGCTGATCAATCTGTCATTGCCCGTGCTGGTAATGAACTGAATGCAAATGCCGTTACAGATACTTATGCCCATACCCAATGGGAAAAACACAAAAAATCAGGCATTACAAGCAGCCTTGAGGGAGGCATTGCGGCGGTGGGCTACCACAAAGAAAAAGTGCGTCAGCAGAATACGAGCTATGATGAAACAGTAAAAGGGGCAAGTATTAAAACTCAACAAGGTGATGTGATACTTAATGCAGGGGAACATTTGACTGCCACGGCGGTAGAAATTCAAAGCGGTAAAGACACTCACCTACAATCCAAACAAGTGGCGCTTAATGCGGCAGATGAGCAGCATTATGGTGAATCAGAATACGTTCGTAAAATGTCAGGTGTGGGGATTAATATGGTTTATGACCCATTAACCGTGGGGCGTAATAAATACCAAAGCCGTAAAGATTCTGGTATGGCAGATACCTTTGTTGGTGATGAGATTTCTCGCGCCGAATCCATTACAGACACCGCTGAAATGGTGGGGCGTGGTGTAAGCCCTTATCTCAAACATCAACAAAATGAGGCATATAAAAATACGTATCAAAAATTAGCGAAAAGCGCGTCCATTAATACAGAAGGCAAGTTGCAGGTTATTGCGAGCGCAGGGGATATCACCACGCAAGGCAGTCAAATTAATGCAGAAAAAGGAGCGGAATTTATTGCCAGTGGTTCAGTGAATTTTGATGTGGCAACAGACATTTATTCGCAAAATGCAGAAAAGCGTGCGAAAGGCTTTGAGTTAAATGGCTTAAATAAATATATTGCTGGGATGGGCGTTAGCCATGAAGATGGCAATCAAACCCGCCGAGAAGAGCGAGGGACGTTAATAACCACAGGGGCAGAGACCCGTGTTATTGCGCAAGGTGGCGATATTACAGGCAAAGGCTTAACGCTGATTAATGAGGGCAATACCCACCTTACAGCCAAAGGCAATGTGGTATTAGATACGGCGAAAACCCTTTATAACCAAAGCCAAAAAGCAATGAGCCATTCAGTTGGTGAAGTCGCCACCTCGGATACAGAGCGATTTTTTGGTTATCACCGTGAACGGCATAATCAAGCAGGCGACAATACCACGCACACAGGCAGCCGTATCCTGAGTTTGCAAGGCAATGTTGAGATTGACGCAGGTAAGGATTATCACCAAACCAGCAGTGCGGTGCTAGCTAAAGATAAGCTACGAATCACTGCCCAAAACATTTATGCGGATGCCGCGTTAAATACCGACAATCAATCTCAAAGTCAAAGTGATTTAAAAATCGGACAATTTACCCGTGTTAAATCGCCGATTATTGATTTAATCCAAACCGTGGAGCGCACGGTGAAAAATAAAAATGCGTCAGACCGTGTAAATGCCGCCAATGCTGTTACCCTTGCCGCGCAAGGTTATCAGGTGGCAGACACTATTGCGAAAACGGTTAGCCAGCAAGACGGTTTAGCCTATTTAATTCGCGTAGAATCAGGCACGGGCGTGGCACATAGCCGTCAATCACAAGAACGCCAAGCGCAAATTAGTCAAGGTAATGTGTTTAACGCCAAACAGATTGACTTGACGGCTACAGGCACAGGGGAAACGCTTGCCAATGGGGAGCAAAAGCGCGGTAATATTCATCTTGAGCACAGTGATTTAACTAGCCGCGATGAACAAGGCAAACGCCTTGCAGATAGCCATATTACGTTGACGGCGTATGACACGCAATTACAAGCAGGTAAAAGCCATAGCAAAGAAAAAATGCGCGGTCAAAATGTGGGTGTTGAAGTGGGTATGTTTGCCCAAGCAGGACCACAAACGGGCGTTGGGGTATATGCCACTGTGGGTGGAGGCAGCCAAAAAAGGGATGCGGAACGCACAATGTATCACAACAGCCATTTAGACAGTGCGCAGATAACCTTTAATAACCAAAATGACCTGACACTCAAAGGGGCAACGGCGAAAGCCAACCGTATTGATGCCAATGTGGGTGGTAAGTTACAGATTGAAAGTATGCAAGATGAACAACACCTTAAAAGTAAAAGTAATCAAGCTGGTTTAAGTGTGAGTATCAGCTTTGGCAATGCGTGGGGTGGCAATATCGGCTTTAATGCGGACAGTGGCAGCGAACATTATCGTCAAGTAACAGAACAATCGGGATTATTTGCGGAAGAGGGAGGCTATCACGTTGAGGCAAATCAAGTTCACCTCAAAGGCGGTGCGATTGCAAGCCAAAATGCCAATAACAGTGAGCTTGCGACTAATCAACTGACCGTCGAGCATCTTCAAAACCATTCCTCAAGCCAAGCAATGAGTGGCGGATTAAGCTATGGCTTTAGTCATCAAGAGGGACATTATGAAGAAAAAGGCACAGGCAAAGTGGTTGAGGCACCCGCAAACAACCAAACTGCCGATAACCTCAGATGGGTGGACGAGAAAAATTCAAGTGGTTTTAACCCAAGTATACCGATGTATGAAAGCCATCATGACAGCAGCCTCACCAAGGCAACCATTACCGAGGGCAAGATTACCTTAAATAAAGATAGCCAGCCTATCCACAGCACAGCCACCGCGTTGGCAAAAACCTTGCATTTTAGCACCGCACTTGATAATGCCAATCCACACGTGGAAAAACCAAGGGATACCCAAGGGCAGCTAAAAGAGCAAAAAGTCGTGAGAGAAGCGGTAAGCCAGTTGCAATCGGCAACTTCGACTTATGCAGCCAATCAAGCGAAAGCCGCACAGCTGGAAGCTGACCGCTTGCAACAAGAGCTAGCGCAAGCGCAAAGCAAACCACAGGCAACGCAAGATAAACAAAAAATTGCAGAAAAAACCACCGCACTTGCTAATACGTTAGAAAGACAAGAAAAGTGGAGCGAGAAAGGCGAATACAAACGCAACCTTGATAACCTCACCACTATCGCAGGGGGGATATTGGCAGGGCAAAGCGGCACACAGATTGCCACGACCCTTGCCTCACCGACTTTAAATGAAAAAATCAAGGCACTCACCACCGACAGCAATGGCGAGGTGAACGTGCTGACCAACACCCTTGCCCACGCGGTGCTGGGTGCGGTAGAAGCGGCGGCAGCTAAGGGCAATATCGCTACAGGCGCAGTTGCCGCTTCAGCCAGTGAACTTGCCGCGCCAGCCATCACTAAGCTACTGGGTAAAGACAACCCGAACCAACTTAGCGCAGAAGAACGCCAAACTGTTACCGCCTTAAGCGCCCTTGCAGGCAGCCTTGCTTCAGGCTTAACCGCCCAACAAAACGGCTCAGCGACTAATACCGTTAGCACGCTTAATGCCGCGGCATTAGGTGGTGAGATTGGGAAACGGGCGGTGGAGAATAATTATCTCAGTGTACTTTCTCAAAAAAGACGTGATGACATTAGAGAGAAAATTAAAAATGGCAATGCGACTAAAAAAGAGATCGTAGAATATCTTCAATATGAAAAAGATGATCAAACAAGTGATTATTTAGTGGATAAAGCGCGTTATCGCCCAGAGGAGATGACACCGCAAGAATGGGCTGAATATGAAAATTACGCAAAACGTTACGTTTCAGAAAGCATACAAAACAGAGAAATTCCTAAAAATATTGAGCGTAGCCTCAAAGAAATTCTTACGGGAAACTATTATAAAGGCTACGGTTATGCTTATGCGTTAGATGAAAAATATCGTTCATCTTTGCCAAGTCGTTGGTTCATTTCCGATTCAGATAAATCGGAAGAAGAAAGAATATATGAGCGCTTTAATGCAAAATATATCCAAAATCCAAGAACATTAAGAGAATCATTTAATGGGAGAGTAGCAGAATCAACGAAAGAGGGATTGGAGTTGGCTTCTTTAGGATATATTTCTAACATACCAAAAGTTGTAAATACAGTTGAATTGGTAACCAAGGTAGGAGGGAATAAAATAGTTTCAACTGCAATTCGTCTTGAAAAACCTACTGCTGGTTTTATAGATAAAATACTCTCAGAAGGTATTTATCATTCTTACAATCCTTATGCTAATGCGGTTACTAGAAATATTGGTAATAGTATTGATAGTATTTCAAAAATCACACCAAAACAGTATGTAACTGGAACGATGATAGGTATGAGTGTGAATATGGGGGCTCAGTATATCAATACAGGTACAATTAATTATAAAGAAGCTATTAAATCAGGTCTAACCACACCTTATTTAATTTATACCCCAATGGGGACTTCATTTGTATTAGGCTCAATGTCAACAGTAGTTGATTCAAGATTATCTAATAGTAATTCATATTTAAATGACCAATCTAATTATTTAAAAAATCAAGCTGTAGGGGAGTTAATTCAAAGGTCATTGCCATCAAATATACAAAACTCCCCTATCGGCATTGGATTAAATATTTTTTCTGGAGAAGTACTCAGTCATCATAAAGATAAGGATAATAAAAAGTGAGAACCGCAAAAAAATTATTAAAAATTTCACTGTATGCATTTAATCTAATATGTTCTTTTCAAGGAATGATATGGATGAGATTATATTCAAATACAAATAAAATTGATCAAACTGAATTTTTTTTTCAGCCTAAATATTTAGTATTTAGTATTTTTTTTTACTGTTTTATATGGTTAATGCTTTTTCTCTGGTCTTACTTTCCTAGCTCCAAGAAATATTTAAAACTTTAGTTTTGCTCATTATATTTGCTATTGTGTATATTTAATATTGCATTTAATTTTATGAGCTTCTCTATTGTTCAAGATAAACACAGAAATGATAAAGATTGCAAAAACGGTTACCCAGCAAGACGGTTTAGCCTATTTAATTCGCGTAGAATCAGGCACGGGCGTGGCACATAGCCGTCAATCACAAGAACGCCAAGCGCAAATTAGCCAAGGTAATGTGTTTAACGCCAAACAGATTGACTTGACGGCTACAGGAACAGGGGAAACGCTTGCCAATGGGGAGCAAAAGCGCGGTAATATTCATCTTGAGCACAGTGATTTAACCAGCTACGATGAATAAGGCAAACGCCTTGCCGATAGCCATATTACGTTGACGGCGTATGACACGCAATTACAAGCAGGTAAAAGCCATAGCAAAGAAAAAATGCGCGGTCAAAATGTGGGTGTTGAAGTGGGGATGTTTGCCCAAGCAGGACCACAAACGGGCGTTGGGGTATATGCTACCGTGGGTGGAGGCAGCTAAAAAAGGGATGCGGAACGCACAATGTATCACAACAGCCATTTAGACAGTGCGCAGATAACCTTTAATAACCAAAATGACCTGACCCTCAAAGGGGCAACGGCGAAAGCCAACCGTATTGATGCCAATGTGGGTGGTAAGTTACAGATTGAAAGTATGCAAGATGAACAACACCTTAAAAGTAAAAGCAATCAAGCTGGTTTAAGTGTGAGTATCAGCTTTGGCAATGCGTGGGGTGGCAATATCGGCTTTAATGCGGACAGTGGCAGCGAACATTATCGTCAAGTAACAGAACAATCGGGATTATTTGCGGAAGAGGGAGGCTATCACGTTGAGGCAAATCAGGTTCACCTCAAAGGCGGTGCGATTGCAAGCCAAAATGCCAATAACAGTGAGCTTGCCACCAATCAACTGACCGTCGAGCATCTTCAAAAACCGTAAAATGAACTAACATCAACGTGATGAACTTTTAGCTAATTCTGCCATTTTATGGTGGGATTATATATAGAGGAAAATGTCATTCTGGGAAGTTGGTGGGGATATGATTTTTTCAGAAATTGATAAAAGGGAGAAATAAAATACTCTCCCTAATAGCTAAATATTATAATGCTTAAGCTCTATTTATTAAGCTTTTTTCAAAAAAGCTGATTTTAATGAGAAACTTTGGCCGTCAATTTTGCAATCTACATCGTGATCGCCATCAACTAAGCGAATGTTTTTCGCTTTTGTGCCTTTTTTCAATACAATAGATGAGCCTTTCACTTTCAAATCTTTAATTAAAATGACACTATCACCATCTTGCAGTGGATTACCGTTGCTGTCTTTCACCACTTTTTGTTCGGTCTCATTTTCTTCATCGCCAGACCATTCATAAGCGCAGTCAGGGCAAACAAAATTTAAACCGTCGTGATAAACATATTCACCTTGGCATTTTGGACAAGTTGTTTGTTCCATTTTTTCCTCTTATCTAAATTTCAATATAAACAATCAGTTACATTTTTTTGATTGAATAGTAGTAATGCGAGCGAAGTATAGCAAACAAATCTCTTTCACTGTAATGATTTTTAAAGATGCCATAAAAGAGAATTTCCGCTAAACTAGCGGCTTTTAGAGGGGAACAAAATGAAAAAAACAGTTTTATTACTTGGGGTTAGTGCATTACTAAGCAGTGCTTACAGTCAAGCCCATAACCTGCAACTTAATGCAACCCTACCTGCGGTAACCGTCGCAGATAAAGGTGAGCTTATCGTTAAAAATCAAGAAATTAGTGCAAAGCCTTGGCAATCTACCCAGCTTAAAGGTAAGGTTCGTGTATTGCAGCATATTGCAGGGCGTAGCTCGGTAAAGGAGAAAAATTATCCTTTAATGGAAGCTATCAAAGCACAGCATTTT
This sequence comes from Avibacterium sp. 21-595, assembly GCF_023611905.1. Taxonomy (NCBI): domain Bacteria; kingdom Pseudomonadati; phylum Pseudomonadota; class Gammaproteobacteria; order Pasteurellales; family Pasteurellaceae; genus Avibacterium; species Avibacterium sp. 21-595. The sequence goes on from NZ_CP091455.1 coordinate 889,601, forward strand.
AATGGCGCACAATATCAAACCACAAATATTATTAATGCAGATGATGCGATTTTTGGCACGGGGGCTTTTGTGCGCAGTAGTGCTGAAAAAGCCAAAAAAGAAAATGCCCACAGCCAGATTGTGCTAGATAATCAAAGTGCGGTGAAAAATGCGTGGAAATTAAAAGAGAAAGAAAGTTTGATTGTGGTGTTGGATAAAGAGGCAAAAGTGAAGTTTGTTCACGAAGGGAAACTCTCTTCGGCACAAATCAATGAAATTTTAGCCTTAGTTAAGGATTTGCTATAAAACGTATCGTCTGAATAACAGAATGCGAAATATTCCAACCGAGTGATAAGGGAAGTGCCGAATAATCGGCACTTTTTTAATGGAAAAGTGCTTGATGTAAGGCGTCGATTTGTGCCTTTTCGCTTTCCAGTGAAAGTCCGTTTAGGGCATAATCTAAATCTATTTTTGCTTGTTTGAATGCGGCGTTACAAATGGCTTGATTATCTGATTGCCTCCACAGTATGGCGAGTGCTTTTTGTACTTTGATGTGAATTTCTAACATTGCACTTCCATCACGACAAATAGGAGTGAAGGATTGTAAAACGAGTTCTTGTTCGTTGAGATTTAACATTGCCAGACGATCATATTTCACGGCTTGCTTTTCTGCTTTGCTATCAAGTAGTAAGCGTAATAAAACGCTAATCACTTTAATTGCCGTGCCGGGATCGTTCACCGCTTGCGATAAGGCACGTTGCGCCACTTCGCTTAATACAATCAAACCAAATTTAGGATCTTGCGCATAAGAGCGGTTGTTTTCGATGATAAAATTTTCTTGCAGTTGAGCGATGTGTTCAATGGGCTTATTGACATAGGCGATTGGCATATTCGTATAAACCAATTTTCCGGGTTGAATGGCAATTTCAATTTCGCAGTCATTATTATCAGCAAAATCTTGCAAATTTTGCATATTTATATGGCTCAAATAGCCAGTTTTATGCGCGTGAATTGAGTAGGAAAATTGAATTTTCTCAAGGGATTTTGCCCCCATATTTGGCTGTTGCCAATAATTGTTTAAGGCTTGCTGTGAGGCAGTTTCAATCTTTTCTAAGGTATTATTTAATAACCCAAGCTGTGATAACGCACTCACCCACGTAATCAAGGTGGTAATTAAATAAATGAGTACACAAATCGTCCCAATAAATAGCACAAATCGCCCCGCCTCGTTGTAATAACCCATTCCTAAGGTTATTTTGGCAATCACCGCATAAACAAAGGCTGAAATAAAACTTGAAATCGCAAGGCGTGTGGTGTTATCTCCCATTACTAATTCGGTCGCTCTTGGCGTTGCCCCGTTAGAAGCAGAAGAAAAAGCCGAAACCATAATAGAAAGGGAAAAGGTACTCACCGCTAACATACTCGATGCCATAATGCTGAGAATGTCATTGAGTAATTTCTCGCTAACATCTGGCATAATCTCTATCGGCAATGCTTTGTTTTCAATCAATGCAGAGAAAAGTGCCAGAAAGACAGCAAATAATGCCCCTAAAATAGGGGTGAGCCATAAGGCGTTACTTGGTTTTTTTAACCATAGAATTAGGATAAAAAAATGCTCTTTAAGATAGCTTAACATCGGTTTTCCTATATTGAGAGAGAAGAGCTTACCATAGCAGATTTTTTGTAGAAAGAAAAAGGGCTGAGTTGCTCAGCCCTGAGATTATTTTAAATTAGAATTTATAAGAAATATTCCCTGTGATTCTGCGACCTTCCCCCATATAACACCAATATGAATCACAAGCACTCACATATTTTTTATTCAGTAAGTTAGAAATATTTAATTGAGCACCCCAATGTGGTGAAAAATCATATTTTGCCGTAATATCAACGAGAGTATAGGCTGGGATTTTTTCATCACTCATCCCATTTGTGCTAGTTCCTGTATAGCGAATGCCCGTACCAAGTTGTAAACCTGATAAGGCATTGCCTGTAAAACGGTAATTTAAATAAGCAGAATAGCTATGTTTTGGAATGAGTGCAGTACGAGTGATTTTATCTGCGTGAGTTTTGGATTTAGTATATGTATAAGAAACAAGTGTAGCTAAATTTTCCGTTAAATTTATATCAGCTTGTAACTCTATACCTTTACTTGTTTGTTTTCCAGCTTGAGTGCTAATGGAGTGTCCGTTAACAGTATTGGTAATAAGTGCATTTTTTTCTTTTAGATTAAAGTAGGCAAGAGATAACTTCCCTTCAATAAATTGAGGTAAGTATTTTAATCCAAACTCGTGTTGTTCTCCTTCATAGGGCTTATATCTCACAAACGTACCATTCACATTGGTACTTGGGAGAGGTTTGAATGATTCAGAATAATTATAGTACGGAGCTAACCCATTTTCGGTAATATACATTATCCCAGCAGCATAAGTATTTTGTGCAACATCATAGGGTTTATTCTGTGATGCACTGCGATAATCACCTTTTGCAAAATCACGTCTTACACCTAAATTGATGAGTAATTTATTTTGGAAACTAAAATGGTTTTGAAGATAAAGACCTAATTGACGATCTTTATTTATATAAGGCGTTAAAGCAGAAAAAGGGGCTGCTGCGGTTGGGTAATTACCATAAAGGTTATTTAATGCTACCTTACCGTAACCATTAGATGCAGTATTTTTTGAATGAGAATAATCAAAACCACCCAGTAAAGTATTTTCTATCTCATTAAATTTCCAAGTTTGGCTAAGGTGGTTATCAATTGTATGAGTAAATGTTTTACCCCGTATGAGCATTGTACTAAGGCTTGTTCCGTCCCAGCCTAAAGAGGCACTAAATTGATCCTTGTTGCTATAAGCATACCGATAGTTTGAGCTAAATATTAATCCATCTGAAACTTGATGCCTCAATTCGTAACCGATACTATATTGATTGCGTCTGAAGTATTCATCAACATTTTGTGCGAAATTTGTTCGACTTGAAAAGCCGCCACGTTTTAGTATGTCATATTTAGGGAAAAAGCCCGAAGACGGTATACCATCATCGTGTTGAATGCTTGCTAATAAAGTGAAATTTGTATTTTGAGAAATGTTCCAAGATAGACTAGGAGCAAGATAGTACGCATCACTATAACTCCCTTTGGGTTCACCATTATGGCGTAGATAGTCCGCTACAATACGGTAATGTACCGTTTCACTGATTGTTCCCGTATAGTCTGTAGCAATGCCTCTTTCATGGCGATTACCTAAGGTGAGTTTAACTTCTCCTTGCCCAACTTTTTCTTTATTTGGACGTTTACTGATTAAGTTAATTAAACCACCTGCGTTGGCACTTCCATAAGTTAAAGAATCAGCACCTTTTACTATTTCTATTGTTTCTAAGCCATACAAGTTTGGTTGCCAATGATAGAAACCAAAATCGTATAATGTTGTTCCATCTAAGCGAATTGTTGGATTAAATCCTCGAATTTTAATCCAATCATGGGTGTCTATATCTCCGCCAAAAGGCTGGCTTAATATGCCTGCCTCATAACGACCGATTTGATCGACTTGTTGGTATCCTTTCTCACTCATTTTTGCTTGATCTAAGGTTTCCGTTGAACCAGGTGAAAGATATTCTACTTTCCCCGTTTTCGATACGGATCCAATTACATCAATAGGGGCTAATTGTATTTCTTCTGCAATAACAACTTGGCTTGTGATAAAAAGTGCGGTGGAAATTAGTGATAATTTAAAAAATTTTTTTGTCATAAAAGCTCCGAGTAAAAGGCTAGCAAGATGAGCTAGCCTAATCGTTTATTATTTAATACTAAATGTATAAGTACTATACAATTTACGTTTTTGGCAGATTTTTTGATCTGGATAATCCATTTCATAAATTGCCTTGATTTTCCAAGTGCCTTTTAGGGCTGGAATAAAATTCACTTTTCCTTGTGAATCCGTTTTACCTGAAAATGCTTGTGGTTCACGGTGATCATAAACCGCTTTTTCATCAAGTTTGGTAAATTCGTTTGTCGTTCCAATCACCGTAATCCCTTTGGCTGGTTGCCCTTTATATAACACCTGTACAGGGAAAACTTCCATCGGACTTAAGGTGGTTGGATCAACTAAGGGAACAATTTCTAAATCTAACCCAACAGGTTTGATGGCAAAGTCGCTAACTTCAACCCCTGTATTCACATAGGTAGATGAAAACATACTGGATTCTTCACAGTAATTGGCATCTTTCATTTGACTGAGGTTTTCACGTTTCCAACCATTGTCATTTTTTGACCAGAAGGTTGGTTTGTAGCTACCTGAAATTTTGTATTCTGCTTTCGCCAATGGGCTGGTGGTAACATAATGGTAATTTTCGCCCTTTTGGGTTAGGGTAGTGCTTGTGCCGTCCGCACGATGCAACACCAACGGATTTAAGATATTTAAACGTCCCTCGGCAATTTTTTCTCCTTCAGGAAAGTGATCGCCATAGCCAAGTACCGCAAGCAAATCTTTGCCCGCTTCGGCCTGTTGGGCATAAGCCCATAGATCGTGTGCTTGGCTGGCAAAAGGCAAAGCAAGTCCGCAAATTAAGGTAAGTTGTGTGAGTTTTTTCATTGGATTTCTCCTATCTTTATCATCAAAAAATTGGAATTTTTTGACCGCACTTTATAACGGCTTATTTTTAGTGCGGTATAAAATTCCTCCAAATTCGCACTTGGCGAGGGATTACTTAAGTAATGTACTTACTTAAGGGAGGAAAACTCTGTAACAACATCTTATGAATTTTCCGTAAAATTCGTTATATTTTTCTCATTAGCCATAAAAAATAGCTGCCACCGAGTAAGGTAGCAATCAAGCCTGCTGGAATTTCATAGGGAAATAGCAGCTGGCGTCCTAGCCAATCGGCAATAACCATAATGGTTCCGCCTAATAATCCTGCGGCGAGGAGTTGGTTTTTACTATGGCGAAAGCCTAGGTGGTAGGCTAAATGGGGCGCAAGCAAGCCGATAAAACTTAATGCACCAATGAGCAAGGTCGCAAATAGCGTGAGTAAAATCGCAAAAGCAAATAGGATACCGCGCGCCTTGAGTATATTTACCCCAAGAGATTGGGCAATGACGCTATTTAGTGCAAATAAATCTAGCCAACGGACGAAAATAAAGCTGAATAAAAAGAGGATAATCGCGATAAACAGCATTGGGATCGCCACATCATTTGTTGCGTAATAGGTTGAACCTGATCCCCAATTTAATAATTGCCAAGCTCGCGGATCGCCGCTTGCAACCAGTATTCGTTGTACCGCTTCAAATAAGGCTGAAATGCTTATTCCTGTGAGTAATACTTGATCGGGCTGTAAACCATTACGGCGATTGATTATCCAAATCAGCCAGACAATAAAACACGCCCCCAATCCTCCCCATAGGGCATATTGGCTGAGTAAGGTGGTGCCGGTGATAAAAATGGCAAGCAATACACCAAAGCTTACCCCAGAGGTAATGCCAAGCAATTCAGGGCTTGCCATTGGGTTGTGGCTTAGTCGTTGTAATAGGGTTCCAGCTACGGCAAGCATTATTCCCGCACAAAATGCATAGGCAATGCGAGGAAAACGCAAGGTGAACAGGTTATTGTCTAAATAGATTTGCCAGCCATCTATTCCTTGCGCTAGCCATAAGGAACAGGATAGCGCAGCCAGTAAAAGTAAAGGTAAATAAAGTGCGGTGCTTTTTTTCGGCGTATTTTTCCACGTTATGGCATTTTCTTGTACGCGTCCATATTGTTGGCGATGTTTAAAGACGAGCCATAATAATAACGGTGTGCCGAGCAGGGCGGTAATTGATCCTGTTGGTAAGGTCATCGTTTGCCATTTTTCGAGTAATTGCAGGCTGAGATCGGCGATAAGTAATAAACTGCTGGCAAAATAGGCACTTCGCCATAATAAGGTTTTAATGCGGTAATCTGGGAATTGGCGAGCAAGCGTAGTTGCGGCTAAGCCAATAAAGGCAAGCATACCAACACGGCTGACCACGATAGCAACCAAATAAGCCGCGAGCAAAATACCAATAACGCGAATTTTTTTTACATTCACGCCTAAACTTTGTGCATTGCTTTCTTCGAGTTGTAATGCTTGTAAAGCGGGGCTAAGTAAGATGACAGCCAAAATGGCTGGTGCCAGTAATGGCAATAGAGTGAGGCTATCATACCAGCTTTCTTGAACTAATGAGCCACTTCCCCACAGGAGTAAACCACGACTTTCCTCAGGATAAAAAAGAATGAGTAAAGAGGAAAATGCGCCGAGATAAAAGTTCACGACAAGTCCAGCAAGGACAATCAACAAAGGGGAAATCATTTTTCGCCAAGCGAGGAGTAAGACTAAGCTGAGTGCAAATAATGCGCCGATAAAGGCGATGGGCGTTGCCCCCCATTGTAATAGACTAGGGAAAAATAGTGTTACCACAAAAAGGCTAAATTGCGCCCCTGCACTGACGGCAAGTGTGCTGTCTGAAGCAAGTGAATTATTCATTATTTGTTGTAAGAGCAACGAAGCAATCCCTAAACTCACTCCAGATAAAATCGCCATTAACACTCTTGGCAAGGTAAAATTAAAGACGAGTAGCTGACTCGTGTCGCTTTGCCCGAGTTGTTGAAAAAGCACGAGAACAAATAAAATCACTACGATGACAGCAAGGCTTGGCATTAAACGGCGTGTTACCATTTTGCTTGTTCCCCTTGTGGTTGGCGTAACCCTTGGCTTAATGCAATGGCTAAACGCTGTGCAGATGGTAATGCTCCGAATGTCCAAATGGCAGGAAGAATGAGAGGATCTTTCGCTAAAGGAAGCGTTTGCCATAGGCTATTATTCGCTAACTCTTTCGGAACATTTTGGGGATAAGGCTTGATAATCACCAGTTTAGCTTGCGCAAATTGAGCCAGTTGATTGAGGCTAATTAGGCTAAATCCCCATAAGTTTACCTGCCCTTGCCACGCATTTTGGAGACCGAGTTGTGTTAGAACGACACCCGGTAGGCTTTGTTTGCCATACACCCGCAGATGACGACCATCAATAAATTGTACGATTAATAAAGGACGATCTCGCACCTCTTGAAGTGTAGCTTTCTGGCTTGCAAACGTAGTTAATGTTTGTGTAATCAAGGCGGTGGGATCAACATTGATTACTTGTGCAAGTTGGCGTGTTGCTTGTAGTTGGTTCTGCCAAAAATCTCCTGTTTTATAGAAATTGACTAAGGGGATGTTATTGATATTGCGTAAATAAGGTAAATTAGCCTGTGCCGTCGCAAGATACATATCGCTATTAGGAAAGGCATTAATATCAAGTTGTGCAAGCAATTCTTTATTCGGTTGCAATCTTGTTCCTAAATCAATCGTTGTAGCAGGCAAGCTGGGTTCATTCACCCAATTTTGGTAACTTTGCTTATCACCAACCGCAGTCGGGGAAACACCTAGCCCTAATAGGGTTTCGGCAATGGTCCAGTCTAATGTTGCTACTTTCGCACTAGCAAGCACAGGTGTCGTAAAAATAAGTAGAAAAATGTGTAAGAAATAAGCCAGTATTTTCACTATTTCCCCTTAAAAAAATGCAACAGGAATGTGATCAATGGGATGAGCTTGCACCTGTAAATGAATATGATAAATCTGTGCTAAGGCTTGTGGTGTCATTATGTTTTGTGGGGAGCCTTGCATTAATAATTTGCCCGACTGCAAGGCGATTAGCTTATCACAAAAACGTGCGGCAAGATTGATGTCGTGGATCACAATAATCACCCCTAGATTTAAGTTTTTCACCAGTTTTTGAATGAGTTGCATCACTTCCACTTGATGTGCAATATCCAATGCCGCTAACGGTTCATCTAATAATAAAAAACGGCTTTGTTGAGCCAGTAACATTGCAAGCCATACACGAGAACGTTCGCCCCCTGAAAGGGTATCGACAAATTGATCGGCGTAGCTTTGCATATTTGTCCATTCAAGCGCATTTTGAATGGCTTGTTCGTCTTGTTTGAGGTTACGCCCTAATAGTCCATTCCACGCATAACGCCCCATTTGTAGCAGCCCTCTGGTGGTTAGGTTATTTGCCTGTGGCAAATATTGTGGCAGATAGGCAACTTCGCGCGCAAAGGCTCTATGTTTCCATTGCTGAATGACACGTTGATTAAATTTGAGTTGCCCACTGGTTGGCATTTGTTGGCGAGCGAGAAGTTTGATTAAGGTTGATTTTCCCGATCCGTTTGGTCCAATAATGCCATAGATTTTTCCCGTGTTAAATTGCAGTGATATAGGGTGCAACAACACTTTTTCAGGCAAGGCGAACGACACTGCGTTTAATTCAAACACGATATTTCCTATGAGCGAATAAATAAAGGGGAAAGATTTTAATTGATAACCGTTATCATTTCAATAGGTCTATTCTTAAAAATAAACGGCTACCTTAAAAGACGATTAAGATTGTAAATTTTTCTTTCCATTTTTACGGAAAAGTTTACAATGTTTGCCAGTTTTATCAGAAAAATGGGATGGAAAGCCAGTAATGCCAGCAGAAAAAAATCTTTTTTCACAAGTGGTTACACAAAGTCGCAAAATGCAAGAGGTGGTGGAAAAAGCCAAAAAATTTGCTCTGCTTGATGCGCCTTTGCTTATTCAAGGTGAAACCGGTACGGGGAAAGATCTTATCGCCAAAGCTTGCCATTTTTCTAGTCAAAGAAGAGAAAATAAGTTTATTGCGGTCAATTGTGCCGGTTTACCGAGTGAAGATGCAGAAAGTGAAATGTTCGGGCGAGCTTATGGGGAAACGGTAAATCAAGGCTTTTTTGAATATGCGAATGGAGGTAGCGTATTATTAGATAGCGTGGCAGAGTTGCCACTTAGTTTACAGGCAAAATTATTACGTTTTTTAAATGATGGTACTTTTCGCCGTGTAGGCGAGGAAAAAGAGCATTATGCTAATGTTCGTGTGATTTGTACCTCACAAGTTCCCCTTAGTCATTATGTAGAAAAAGGCAAAATGCGTGAAGATTTATTTCATCGCCTTAATGTATTAAGTCTTAATATTCCAGCGCTACGTGAACGCAAAGAAGATATTCCACAACTTACCACATTATTTGTCCAACAAATTAGCCAACAGCTAGGGATTTCCGTCCCCCATTTTGATGGCGCATTTTTAAATTATCTTGCCCATTATACTTGGGCGGGGAATGTACGAGAATTGCACAATGCGTTATATCGAGCTTGTTCTTTGGCTGAGAATAATCAGCTTGCTATTGCGGATTTGCACTTAGTGGAACAGGAAATTGCATTACCAAGTATTGAGCAATTTGCTAATCAAACCCTTGATGAAATTATGAATAATTTTGAGGCAATGGTGTTGCAGAAATTTTATGAGGAATATCCTAGCACCAGAAAACTGGCTTCAAGATTAGGCGTTTCGCATACTGCCATCGCCAATAAATTAAAACAATATGGCATAGGAAAATAAGGGGGAAATACCGCAAAAGCAACTTTTATTCATCTTGGTAGTTTGCTAAGTGCGGTTGTTTTTTTAATAATTTTTGCCATTCGCTTTGCTCAATATTTACCTTGAGTAAAAATTCCCCTTGCTCACTGATTTTTTCTTCACGAATACAATCCATTTCATATAGCCAATGACGGATTTTGCCTGCTTGCGGTGGCAAACAAAGTTGTAATTGCACAATCCTTTTGCTTAATTTTTGTCGAATGGCTTCAAATAATAAGGGAATACCTTGTTGTAAATGGGCAGAAATATACACGCCCACTGGACGATTTTGATCATCATATTCAATATGTGGAACAAGGTTTTCCACTTGATCAATTTTGTTATAAACCAGTAATGTCGGGACTTGATTGGCTTGGATTTGTTGCAAAACCTCATTCACCGCATTGATATTTTCTCGTTTTCGTACATCAGCGCAATCCACAACGTGTAATAACAGGCTTGCCTCGCTGGTTTCTTGTAAGGTGGATTTGAACGCGGAAACCAAATCGTGTGGCAGATCTCGAATAAAGCCTACCGTGTCTGCTAAAATTGTGCTTCCAATATCTGGAATGTTTAAACGGCGTAGGGTTGGATCAAGGGTAGCAAAAAGTTGATCCGCCGCATAAACCTCTGCCTTGGTGAGCAAATTAAACAAGGTGGATTTACCCGCATTGGTATAGCCGACCAATGAAATCGTGGCAATATCTGCTTTCTTTCTTGTCTGACGATTTTGATGACGTTGCTTTTCCACTTTATTTAAGCGATGTTGCAATTGTGCAATACGAACTTTAATCAATCGTCGATCGCTTTCTAATTGGGTTTCTCCCGGCCCGCGTAAGCCTACCGCTCCTTTTTGTTGATCCAAGCCTGTTTTGCGCCGAATTAAACGAGTGGCAAGATGTTTTAATTGGGCTAATTCGACTTGTAATTTCCCTTCGTGAGAGCGTGCGCGCTGGGCGAAAATATCTAAAATTAACCCTGTGCGATCTACGACACGACATTCACATAGGCTTTCTAAATTACGCGTTTGTGCGGGTGTCAAACAATGATTGATTAAAATCACATTGGCGTTGTGATCTTTTACTGCTTGGGCAATTTCTTCTGCTTTGCCTTGTCCAACGAAATACTTCGCTTGTGGCGTGGCACGGCTTGTGGTGATAATGGTGGCAATATCTACTTGCGCAGATTCAGCAAGCAACTGGAATTCAGTTAAGTCATCAAGATTTTTATCGGCAGAAAAAAAGGCTTGTACAATAATGCCTCGATCTTGCGAAATAGCCCGTTGCGAGTGGTTTTGTGATGATGAAAAAAGTGCGGTAGAAATTTCATCTGAATTTTTCACCGCACTTGGAAAAGCTAAATGATCCAAAATTATTCAGTCTGTGATTCTGCTGAGGTTTCTGTCGCCATTTCTTGCGTTGCGTTATGTTGTTGCTGGTGAGCTTGATTATTATGATGAGAAACTGCACGAGCAGGCACAACAGTTGAAATTGCGTGTTTGTAAACCATTTGATTTACAGTGTTTTTTAATAAAATGACGAATTGATCGAAAGACTCAATTTGTCCTTGTAATTTAATGCCATTGACTAAATAAATGGATACAGGAATACGTTCGCGACGTAATGCGTTTAAGTAAGGATCTTGTAATGATTGTCCTTTTGCCATTGTTATTTTCCTTCTTATATTAGTTATAGGGTTTTTTATGGGGAACAAAAATCGTCTCCGTGAGCCAATATAGCAATAATCTTGACAGATGTCATCACTATGCCTTAATTATTTTAACGTTTGCGCGATTTGCATAAAGGATTTGTCAGGGCTGAGACTGTCTAACCAAGTTATCGGTGATTTCCAGCCACGTAACCAAGTAAGCTGGCGCTTAGCCAGCTGGCGAGTTGCACAGATTCCACGAAATACCATTTCTTGATGATCATAATCACCCTGCAAATAATCCCACATTTGGCGGTAGCCAACACAGCGAATAGAAGGTAAATCAGTGTGTAAATCACCACGTTGATAAAGTTTTTCGACTTCTTGTTGAAAACCTTGTTCAATCATTTTATGAAAACGCAGTTCAATACGTTGGTGTAATACTTGGCGTTCTTGTGGGGCGATGGCAAATTGTGTGATGTCATAAGGCAGTGCCTCACCTTTTTGCTCAGTCAGTTCAGTGAGCGATTTTCCCGTGAGATAAAACACTTCTAACGCACGGTTGATCCGTTGGCTGTCATTCGGGTTAATACGTTGCGCAGAAATAGGATCGATTTTTGCTAACTCTTGATGTAAGCCATTCCAACCGATTTGCACTGCTTTTTGCTCAATTTCTTGGCGTAAACGTTCATCTGCCGAAGGTAATGGTGAAAGCCCTTCCAGCAAGGCTTTGTAATAGAGCATTGTGCCACCGACTAACAAGGGGATTTTACCCTGTTTACTGATGTTTTCCATTTCCAGTAAGGCATCGTGGCGAAAATTTGCCGCCGAATAGCTTTCACTGGGATCTTTTATATCAATTAAACGATGCGGAGCAAGAGCAAGTTCAGCCGCATTCGGTTTTGCAGTGCCAATATCCATTCCCCGATAAATTAAGGCAGAATCGACGCTGATGACTTCAACTGGGAAATGTTGGCGTAATTTGATCGCTAAGTCTGTTTTTCCTGAAGCAGTTGGTCCCATTAAGAAAATGGCTCGTGGCTTTGTGTGCATTAGCTATTTTCCTTCCCTAAATAGATTTGCCAATCAATAGGAATAAATAGCTGAGAAAGCGATTGATTTGGCTGTCGATGTAATAATTGTTCGGTTTCATTGAGTAAATTTACCGCATCTCCAAATACGTCTATCGTTTTATAATCAAGCTGTTGACAAAGTGCGGTCAAAAATTGGTGCATATTTTCGTTTTGTTGATTGAGTAAGTTCCCTACACATTGCTGTAAATTATGCTGGCGTAAGCAGGCAGGCACCTTAATCAGGCTAATTCGATGTTGAGTAAGATTTTCATTAAAGTGAAAACCGATTTGAGCGAAAAAGGTGTGTTGTTTTTCCCAAGCCGATTGCTGTTTTTCATCTAAACGGAAGAGTATAGGAATTAATAATGCTTGCTGGGCAATATCTTTTTCCTGCAAAGACAACATCGTTTGCATTTGTTGTAATTTTTTGATTGGTAATAAATAAAATTCCTGCTCTTGCTGTAAAAGTAGCGCTTGATTTTGTACTAAGGCTAATGCGCGTAACATTCGGCTAGTTGGCAGTGAACTTTCTTGCGTCGCTTGAACGATTAAAACTGGGTTTTCTCCCTGTGTCGGTGAGGCTGGGCGAAGTAATTCGCCATAAGCCTGACTTTCTGTTTTAGTGATTTCGCTTTTTGGCTTGCTATAACCTGCTGGTGGAATAGCGGGATGATTTGTCGCTTTTTCTTTATTTAGCGAGGGGGAAACAGAATAGTCCGTTGGTTGAAAAATATTTCTTCCTGCTGCACTACGATTAAGTTTTCCAACATTAGGCTGCCATACCCCGTCAGGTTCTTGCACTTGTGATGTGGCTTGTTCGCTGAGTTCAGACGAGAGCGGTTGTTGCGTTAGTTTATGTTCAGCATTAAGCATTTTTCCGCCGAGTTCTAGGCTTGTAAGCAGGGCATTTTGTATGCCTTGGTAGATAAAATCGTGAACAAGGCGAGCTTGCTGGAAGCGTACTTCGTGCTTTGTTGGGTGAACATTAACATCTACATCATTGGGATTAATATCAATAAAAAGAATATAAGCAGGATATTCATTGCTCTCTAAATGTTCAGCATAGGCTTGGCGTATGGCGTGAGTGATCACTTTATCGCGTACCATTCTGCCATTTACATAACAATAGTTTAAATCATTTTGGGTATGCTTAAAGAAAGGATCGGCAACCCAGCCTGAAAGATGGAGATCATCGTGTTTCCAATCAATATGTAAGGCGTGTTGAACAAATTCTTCCCCACAAATCGCTGCAATTCGTTTTAATTTTTGCGAAAAATCCCCCGCACTTTTGTATTGACGCACTGTTTTCCCATTATGGGTAAGCGTAAAGGCAATATGTGGTTTTGCTAAGGCGATACGACGGATCACTTCATCAATATGAGCAAATTCAGTTTTATCAGTGCGTAAAAATTTGCGTCTTGCTGGCGTATTAAAAAATAAATTAGCCACTTCAACCGTTGTTCCCACTGGGTGTGAAGCTGGTTTGATGGTGGTTTCCATATCTCGCCCTTGCGCATAAACCTGCCACGCTTCTTTTTGTTGTTCGGTACGAGAAGTCAGGGTCAGGCGAGAAACGGAACTAATACTTGCTAACGCCTCACCGCGGAAGCCTAAACTTAAAATGGCCTCTAAATCCTCAAGACTGGCGATTTTGCTCGTGGCGTGACGAGCAAGGGCTAAGGCGAGTTCATCTTTTGCGATACCGATACCATCGTCTCGAATACGAATTAAATTGGCACCGCCATTTTCAATATCTACCTGAATTTTCGTTGCGCCAGCATCAAGGCTGTTTTCTACCAGTTCTTTGACGACTGAGGCGGGACGTTCAACAACTTCACCAGCGGCGATTTGATTAGCAAGCTGAGGTGGCAGAATTTTTATTGGCATTGTTTTTCCTAATTCCTTAGCTGAATTTTTTGTCCTGTTTTTACTTTCCCATCTTTGAGTTTTGGGTTCAATTTCAATAAGGTAGGCACAGGAATATTATACTCACGAGAAATCGCATACAGGGTTTGGTCTTTTTTCACTGTATGGAATTTCGGTGTTGTTTTATCTTTTCCTTTATTCTCAGTTTTTGTATTTTTATTCGCCGTTTTATCTGTTTTTCTGCTATCTGTATTTGTACTGTTCGACTTGCTGTTTTCTGTTTTGCTATTTTTACCATTATCAGGGATTTTAATGGTTTCACCAATCCAAAGCTCACGGCGTTTAAGCTGATTTAATGCAATAATGTCATTCATTTTGACATTATATTTGTTTGCTAATCCCCCAAGACTTTCACCATTTTTCACTTTATGGCGAATACCGCTATCTTTTGGTAAGTCGCTAGTGGTTTCACGCGTATTTTTGACCGCACTTTCTGTACTAGGTGTTTTAGCCACATTGATTTCGGTTTTGACATTACGGCGACGAAAATCAACCAGACTATCATAAATAACACGGGCTAATTTTTTGCGATATGCAAGAGAATTAAGCTTTTTTTCTTCATCAGGGTTAGACAAAAACCCCGTTTCCACTAAGATCGAAGGAATATCTGGCGAACGCAATACCCCAAGGCTCGCGTGTTGTGGCGTGCTACGGCTTAACGTCGTGATTTGAGCAAAACGGCGTAACACAATCGAACCCAATTCATAGCCCACACGTTGGCTATGACCAAATTGTAAATCAAGCACCGTTTGATCTAAATATTTCTCTTTATGTGAAGCAAGCACTGAGCCTGCGCCACCTAATAGCTCGGAACGCTTTTCGTGATCTTCCAACCATTGCCCCATTTCACTGTTTGCACGACGATTAGACAGCACCCACACGGAAGCACCGCGTAAATCTGGTGAAACGGAGGAATCTGCGTGAATAGAAACCAAATAGTTTGCTTTGTATTTACGTGCAATTTCAGAACGTTCAGGAACAGAAATATAATAGTCGCCTTTGCGAGTGAGAACCGCACGGAAATTGGGATCTTTATCCAATAAGGCTTTTAGCTCTCTGGCAATAGAAAGCGTAACATTTTTCTCATAGATTTTCTGTGTACGGCTGATTGCTCCCGGATCTTTTCCACCGTGGCCGGGATCGATAGCAATAGTCCACGCAGCAGCAAATGCCGGTGTAGTGAGCAATACACAGGAACAAAGTGCGGTAAGAAATAAATAATATTTTTTCATCATTTTTATTTAACTGGGTGACGAAATAGTTTGTTTCATTAATTGTAAAATTTGTTTACCTTCTCTGGAGTTGGGAAGGAGTGCAACATTACGTGCATCATCAACATAGTCAATATTGATAATGAGATCGGCTGGCGGTAATAGACCTCGCCCTTTTTCCGACCATTCGATCAAGCAAATACTTTGCGCATTAAAATAATCACGAATGCCCATAAACTCCAATTCTTCGGGATCACTTAAACGATATAAATCAAAATGATAAATTGATTTTTCCGTTAAATGATATTCCTCAACTAACGTATAAGTGGGGCTTTTTACCTTGCCTGAATAACCTAGTCCTTGAATCATCCCACGGCTTAACGTGGTTTTGCCTGCCCCAAGATCGCCGTTTAAATAAATAATAATGCCGTTATCTGTCGGGATATTGCTTGCAATTTGCATTAATTTTGCCCCAAAACGACACATCGTGATTTCATCAGGAATATATTGATTAAATGCTTCCATTATTTTCTCGGCGATTGGTTAATTTTAGATAAAAATAAGTGCGGAATTGTACCGCACTTTTGTTTTGTTTTGTAGGGGAATGATGCGAGATAGTATTAATTTGTTATCCCAGTGCGTTCGATTTTTTCTTTAATGGCTTCGGCAACAAACGCATTAAGGCTGAGAGCTCCTGCTGCGAGCACAGCATTGCGATGCAGTTCCTCACTAACTCTCACATTAAATACCCCTTTGAACGGTTTATCTGGTGTTCGCCCAAGTTCTTGGCAGTCTTGCAAATATAGATCTACAGATGTTTGAAATTCTTTCTCTAACTGCGGTAATGTTTCTGCCTCGTAGGTAACCACATCTCGAATATATGCTAATTTTCCAAATAGCACATTATTTTCTAAATCTGCTTCTATCGTACCTACATAGCCTTTATATTTGAGTAATGTCATAGTAATCCTACTCCTTTTAATCCGTCTTTCACTGATTTTAACGCCCCACCTTTGATATAATTTTCTGGGTGAGGTTTATGTAACAAGATTAAGTGATTAAGCTCTGCGTGGTAAAATCTGACACGAGAGCCTGCCATTTCACGTTTTTCATAGCCTAATTGCGCTAACAAGGTAAGCAAGTCGCTCCAAATAAAGGTATTTTTAGCATTAGTTAATTTTTCTAATAGCTTTTTCGATTTTCCCATTGTTTTGCTCTTTTGGTACTAATTATAGTTACATAAATCTAAAAAAACAGATCTATTTTCTATTTTGTATAATTTACGTCAATTTTCTTTGGATAGCCCACTTGTAGTGCAAGCGGTCTATTTGTACGGATTAGGTTTTCTCTAGCACAAATAAAGAAGCGTGAAGTCATTGTTTTTTCACCTTGATTAAGAAAAATTTCAATCACCGAGCGATCAAAGAATATTTCCACTTGATGCAAGCCTTCTATACGGCAATAACGCGTGTCGCCAAAGGATTTCATCGAATCGGTTTGTTCAGTTTGGCGACGATCTAGACATAGCACTTTGCCATCATAACTTAGGGTTAAATGCTGATTTTGTGCATTAGTAAAAAAGTTTAATGTGAATGGCTGAGCTTCAGCATCAAATTTGATATAAGCACGATCTAAATTTGCAATAACAGTCTCTTTTTGAACGTGAGTAGATTGAAGTGCGGTAATATTTTTATAAATATTTTCAATGGGTTGCTGATAGATTTTACCGTTTTGTAAACGTAATTGGCGTGGCAATGAAAGCATTGAATGCCATTTGTAGCAATCCGTAGGGTAGCTTAAATCAGGTAATCCAACCCAGCCGAACAGCATCGTTTGCGTGCCAGAAAAGGTTTGTGGTGCATAGAAATCAAAGCCTTGATCCAATTCAGCAATGTGTTCGGCGTGGAATTGGCGATCGTTAATATTGCCCAGTGCATAGACGGCGTGATAATTATTTTGATATTGCTCGCTTTCACGGGCTTTGCCTTGGGGCGACCAGATAAACAGGGATTGATCGCCAATTTGCGATAAGTCAGGGCATTCCCACATAAATACGCCTTGATTATCAAAGTCAGGCAGGGCAAGTTCACCTAATAAACGTGGGGTATCGGCTAAATTATCCATTTCAAATACCAGTGCAGTACCCGTCAGATTTTCCCGTTGAGCGCCACAAATAAAGCGGATTTTGCCCTCTTTGGTTAGGAATGGTTTTGGATCGCGTACGTGTTCGGTATAACCTTTTGGTGCGTGGTCAATTAGGGGGCGTTTACTCAACAATTTTCCTGCTTTGCTGAAAATTGCAAGATTTTGGTAAGGCACACGCTGATTATCATTTGGGCGTCTGGTATTGCCCGTGTAGAACACGGCAATGTTGCCGTCAATTAATAGCGCACCACCAGAATAACAGCCGTGGCTTTCATACAATTCACAAGGTATAAGGAGATCGGATTGGGTGAATTGTTGAAAATCTTGTGTGGTAAAATGTTGCCAATGCTTCATTCCGTGAAGGGCATCAAAAGGATACCATTGATAAAAAAGATGATATTTTTCTCCGTCAAAAATCAAGCCATTTGGATCATTAAGTAATCCTGTTGGCGGAGCAAGATGATAAACTGGGCGAAAATCCTTATCTTGTGCGACCGTTTGAGCAATTTTTGCTAACTCACCTTGTTCGGCAGCATAGAGGCTTTTGTATTTTCCTTCGTTGAAAATTATCATCAGCATTCTCCTTATTGATTTAAAAAATGGATTAATTGCACTTGATTTGGAAGGGCAGACATTGCGCCTTTTGCGGTGGTTGCTAAAGCACCACAAGCATTGGCTTGACGTAAAATTTCTACTAATGTTGCATTATCTGTGTCCCAATTTGGTTTTTGCGAAAGCCCAGCCAGTAATCCGCCAACAAAGGCATCGCCTGCCCCCGTAGTATCAACAGGCTGTAAGGCTTTACCTGCAATAATTTCTTTTTTGCCATTGAAATGATAAAGTGCGCCTTCTTTGCCTAGCGTAACAATAATCAGCTTTTGTGGATAAAGTGCGGTGATTTTTTCAAAGGCTTTTTCAAGGCTGTCTGTTTCTGTTAGAAAGGTGAGTTCTTCTTCCGAAAATTTCAGCACATCAGCTAAAGCGACTGCTTGCATTACCACTTCACGCATTTCATCAAGGCTTTGCCATAGGCTTTCACGCAAATTGGGATCGAAAGAGACATAGCCTTTCGCCTGATGAATATTTTTCATTGCGGTGAAAGTCGCCGTGCGGGAAGGATCGTTAATTAACGCAATGGAACAGCAGTGTAGCCATTGTCCTTGAGTGAAATTGGGAAGTTCAGAAACGTGCAAAAATTGATCCGCACTTGGGTTTACCATAAAGGTAAAACTGCGTTCCCCTTGATCTAAACCAACCACAACTGTTGAAGTGCGTTGTGTGGGATCTAAGGTCATAAACGTGGTATCCACCTTTTCTTGTTGCAAGGTCTGTTGCATAAATTCACCAAGGGGATCTTTTCCTACCTTACCAATAAAACCACTTTCACCGCCTAAACGGGCGATACCGACAGCAACATTGGCTGGCGCACCACCAGCACAACGTAAATAATGTTGTTCGCCATCAGGGATTAAATCCACAACGGCATCACCTAATACCCAAACTTTTTCTGACATTTTTTCACCTTTCTTGTCTTATAAAATCTTGTTAATTTCATCAATAAATAACCTTGCCCAATATGTAGCACATATTACTAGCATAATGTTTTGCTATGAGGCGAAATGTTATTTGTCGGTGTTCAATTTTAAAATGAAAGATCGCTATTTACTGATAGCAAAATCCATTTAGCGGATTGATAAAAAAGAAGGCGTATTTTCATACGCCTAACATCTTGCCCTATTATTTTACCGTAACGCGTGCAAATTTGCGTTTACCCACTTGATATACAGCGCTGGAGGCATAAATAATGGCTTTGGCATTTTCTACCTTTTCACCATCAATTTTTACCCCACCTTGTTGCACCATACGCATCGCTTCAGAGGTGGAACTTACAAGCCCTGCCTCTTTTAATAAATTGGCTAAACCAATTTCGCCCTCAAAGGTAAATTCAGGCATTTCATCAGGTATTGCCCCCTTTTGGAAACGGTTAATAAATGCTTGTTCTGCGGCGTTGGCGTCGGTTTCGGAATGGAAACGCGCGGTAATTTCTTTTGCCAGTAATACTTTAATATCACGTGGATTACGTCCGTCAGCCACATCTTGCTTAAATTGTGCAATTTCGTTTAATGGGCGGAAAGAAAGCAAATCATACCAATCCCACATTAATTCATCGGAAATAGACATCACTTTACCGAACATTTCATTTGGTGCTTCGTTTACCCCAATGTAGTTGCCGAGTGATTTTGACATTTTTTTCTCACCGTCTAACCCCACGAGTAACGGAAGTGTGATCGCCACTTGTGGTTTTTGCCCATCTGATTTTTGCAATTCACGCCCAATTAGCAAGTTAAAGGTTTGGTCTGTCCCGCCTAATTCCACATCGGCTTTCAAATGGACCGAGTCATAACCTTGCAATAATGGGTAGATAAATTCGTGAATGGCAATAGGCTGGTTATTACTAAAACGTTTTTTGAAATCATCACGTTCTAACATTCGAGCTACTGTATAATTTGAGGCTAAACGGATCATTCCAACCGTACCTAATTCACCTAACCAATCAGAATTGAACACAATTTCAGTTTTTTCTGGATCTAAAATTTTGAAAATTTGTTCTTTATAGGTTTCCGCATTGCGTAGTACATCTTCACGAGAAAGCGGTGGACGCGTTGCGTTTTTACCTGATGGATCGCCCACTGTGGCGGTGAAATCGCCGATTAAAAACATCACGTGATGACCAAAGTTCTGGAATTGGCGTAATTTATTTAGCACCACGGTATGCCCCAAGTGAATATCTGGCGCAGTAGGATCAGCCCCCAATTTTACGCGTAAAGGACGATTTTCTTTAAGTTTTTCAATTAAATCTTGTTCTGAAAAAATTTGATCCGTGCCGCGTTTCAGCTCAGCCAGTTGAGTTGTGAGATCTGTCATTGATGTATCCTATAATAAATAATCCTGTAATGTGTGGGTTATTATAGATAATATTAGCCAAATGAAAAGGCAATATTGGTGAGAAATTTTGAAGAAAAAAGAATATGATGGCAAATTTTCGCGATATTTAAAGTGCGGTCATTTTTTATGATGTTTTTTTCAACGGAATAACGCGCTGGTTTATCGTTTTTTCTGTTGAGTTAAAGAAAAACTGTTTTGAATACATTCCCATAATAATGAAGGGGAAATTTCCGCTAAATGGAGACTCATCCAATGTTCTTTATTCATATGATAGGCGGGATAAACCCCTTTTATCATACGTAACGCACCAATCATTTCAGGCTGGGCTTTAACATTTATAATCCAAATGGTTTCTGTATGAGACAAGCCAATTTTATTGCCGGGGATATTCATTAAAATGGCAAACCATTTACCGCTATTTAGGTGGCGAAAAACCCCATACTCAGGAAATTTTGCCCACAAATAGGCGGGATTAACCTGATAATGTTTGGCAATGTATTGGATAATCTGGCTTGGCGTTATCATTAAATGTCCTTGTAAAAATGGTGAAAAATCTGACCGCACTTGTATTTTATGTTATTTTTTATGCAAGATATATGCAATTTTATAGGGAGAAAATAATGCCGCTTAATCATCTCAATCAGCCTATTGGAGAGCCTATTGTCGATTTTACGCGGGGGGAATTGCCAAATATTCATCTAATAGAAGGGCTATATTGTTGTTTGCAACGCCTTTGTGTCGATCGTCATTTTAAGGATATTTATAAGTTTATTGGGCCAGATAGCCCAGAAAGCCAATGGACTTATCTGCCTATTTCCGCACAACCTAATGAGCAAGCTGCACGACAGCTTCTGCAAGAATGGGCGAACAGTGCTGATCCTTATTATTTAGCGATTATTGATAAGGCGAGCCAAAAGGTAGTGGGAATATTTTCTTTAATGCGCATTGACCCACAAAATCGCACTATCGAAATGGGCTGGGTGATTTATTCTAACTTGCTAAAACATTCTCGCGTGGCAACGGAAGCACAATATCTCGCAATGCAATATGTGTTTGATAAACTCAAATATCGTCGTTATGAATGGAAATGTGATAGTTTAAATCAAGCCTCGTTTAATGCGGCAAAACGCCTTGGTTTTCAGTTTGAAGGGATTTTTAGACGTGCTGCAGTTTATAAAGATCGTAATCGTGATACCGCGTGGTTTTCAATGCTAAAAGAAGAATGGCAGAGAATGAAACCGAAATTTGAACGTTGGCTTGCAGCGGATAATTTTGATGATGAAGGAAAGCAATTACGTTCATTAAATGATTGCTAAGATAGGGGGGAGATTTACGACTAAGGCGTGGGATAAAAAAAGTGCCTCTTTCTGTGGGGGGAGAGGCACTAAAATGTTGGAGTGATTATCTATTATTGTTTGAATGGATTAAATGATAATTGTTCTCAAATGTAAAGTCAATACATAAATGCAAATAATTCTCAATAAATTGTTTATTCAATATAAGGCACTAAATGTGTAAGTGAAAGTGCGGTAGGAATGTGATGAGAAAATTCGAATTCTCCCGCATAGGCATACACCTCAACCCCTTCTTTTATAGCTTGACGAAGTAGTTTCGCGTATTCAGGATCAATATATTCCGCGACTTTGAAACAATCAAAACCGTTGTGTAATCCAGCGAAAAAAATGACCGCTCTATGGCCAAGTTTTTTCATCGCCATTAGCTCTCGCAAATGTTTTTGTCCTCTGGTGGTTACCGCATCAGGAAACATTCCCAGATTGCCTTTTACTAAGGTAACGGATTTTACTTCCACATAGCAATCCGGTAAGCCTTTCTCTTTAAGCAGGAAATCAATTCGGCTATTTTCTTCACCATATTTCATTTCAGGCAGAATTTCGCTGTATGCCGCTAATTCTTTGATTTGCTTATTTTGCAGTGCTTCAAAGGTGAGTTGATTGGAACGGTGTGTGTTAATACATACCATTTGCCCATTTTGAAGTTGGGTAAGTTCCCAAGAATGAGGGTATTTTCGGGTTTTACTGTCAGAGGTTGAATACCAAATGGTATCCCCTTTTTCACCACAACCTGTCATCGCCCCCGTATTTGCGCAGTGAATCGTGAGTATTTCACCATTGGCAAGTTCGACATCAGCAAGAAAGCGTTTATAACGGCGGAGTAGGGTGGCAGATTGAAGAGCGGGTAACTGCATTATTTATTCCTATATAACTAAAAACGGCAGTGTATCATTTTGTGTTGTGGGTAAAAAGAAAAGTGCGGTGCTTTTTATTGATTTTTTTATCATTATTTCATCAGCTAAATTTTTAGATAATTTTTAATCTATTTATTCATAGGTAAATTTTTTCAATGAAATTTGTAAAATCTTTTTGTACCTCTTTTGTAATAAATGATACAGTTAGGACGATTCGACTTTTGTCATTTATGGGCTGGGAAGTGATTTCCAGATTGTATCATCAACCAATTTGAAGGAAACATTATGTTAATTGGTGTACCTAGAGAACGGCTTGATAATGAAACACGTGTAGCAGCAACGCCAAAAACAATACAGCAAATTTTAAAGCTGGGTTTTGAGGTGATTGTTGAACACGATGCAGGATTTAAAGCAAGTTTTGAAGATCAAGCATTTGTGCAAGCTGGCGCAAAAATTGGCACAACACAAGAAGTGTGGAATGCTGATGTAATTATGAAAGTAAACCCTCCTAATGATGAGGAAATTGCCTTAATTAAAGAAGGGGCAACCTTAATTAGCTTTATTTGGCCTGCGCAAAATGAAGCATTAATGGAAAAATTATCTGCGAAAAAAATTAATGTCTTAGCGATGGATGCTGTGCCACGTATTTCACGTGCGCAGTCTTTAGACGCACTTTCATCAATGGCAAATATTTCTGGTTATCGTGCTGTGGTGGAAGCGGCAAATGCATTCGGTAGTTTTTTCACTGGGCAAATCACTGCGGCAGGTAAAGTACCGCCAGCGAAAGTGTTAGTGATTGGGGCAGGTGTGGCCGGTTTGGCTGCGATTGGTACAGCAAATAGCCTTGGTGCGATAGTGCGTGCTTTTGATTCTCGCCCTGAAGTAAAAGAGCAAGTGCAATCAATGGGTGCAGACTTCTTAGAAATTGATTTTGAAGAAGAAGGTGGCTCAGGTGATGGTTATGCAAAAGTGATGTCGGAAGAGTTTAATCGCCGAGCGATGGAACTTTATGCCGCACAAGCCAAAGAAGTGGATATTATCATCACGACCGCTGCTATTCCGGGTAAACCTGCACCACGTTTAATTACCAAAGAAATGGTGGATTCAATGAAACCGGGTTCTGTTATTGTGGATTTAGCCGCATTAACGGGAGGAAACTGTGAATACACCAAACCGGGTGAAATTTTCGTGACAGATAATCAAGTGAAAATCATTGGTTATACGGATTTCCCAGCACGTTTGCCAACGCAATCTTCTCAGCTTTATGGCACAAACTTAGTGAATTTGCTGAAGTTATTATGTAAAGAGAAAGACGGTACGATCAATATTGATTTTGATGATGTTGTGTTACGTGGTGTAACAGTCATTCGTGATGGTGAAATCACTTGGCCTGCACCACCAATTCAAGTTTCTGCCCAACCACAACAAAAAACTGAGGTTGTGGTTGAGAAGAAAGAACAAAAACCACAAGATCCGCGTATCAAATACGGTATTATGGGAGCAATTGGCGTGCTGTTCTTATGGCTAGGTTCAGTAATGCCTGCGGCATTCTTATCACATTTCACCGTGTTCGTACTTGCTTGTGTGGTGGGATACTATGTGGTTTGGAATGTGAGCCACGCCTTACATACCCCATTAATGGCAGTAACTAATGCCATTTCAGGCATTATCATTGTGGGTGCGTTATTGCAAATTGCCCAAGGCAGTTTCTTTATCAGCCTACTCGCATTTATTGCAATTTTAGTCGCAAGTATCAATATCTTTGGTGGCTTTAAAGTGACCCAACGTATGCTTGCAATGTTTAGAAAAGGTTAAGGAGAAAAAGCAATGTCAGAAGGTTTAGTACAGGCTGCATATATTGTAGCGGCATTACTTTTCATTATGAGCTTAGCAGGGCTTTCTAAACACGAAACTGCTAAAGCAGGTTGTTGGTATGGTATCGTGGGGATGACTATTGCCCTTATCGCAACCATTTTCGGGCCACAAACGTCAGGACAAATTTGGATTTTAATTGCAATGGCAATTGGCGCGGTGATAGGTATCCAACGTGCATTGAAAGTGGAAATGACCGAAATGCCAGAGCTTGTAGCTATTTTACATAGCTTTGTTGGTCTTGCTGCTGTGTTGGTCGGCTTTAACAGCTTTGGCTTACACGTTACCCCTGAATTTGTTGCACCAGAAGGTACAGCATTTATCAGTGAAGCGGCATTAGAAAATGCGAAAGCAGCATTTAATGCGGAACAAGCGACTTTAGCAACTATCCATAATGTTGAAGTGTTCTTAGGCATCTTCATCGGGGCAGTAACTTTCACAGGGTCTGTGGTCGCATTCGGTAAACTACGCGGTATTATTAATTCTAAAGCCTTAATGTTACCGCATCGCCATAAATTAAATTTAGCGGCGTTAGTGGTTTCGGCGTTATTAATGATCGCATTTTTAAGCTCGCCAGAAAATATCTTCCCAGTGCTATTAATGACTATCATTGCTCTTGCCTTTGGTTGGCATTTAGTGGCATCAATTGGTGGTGCAGATATGCCTGTGGTGGTATCAATGCTGAACTCTTATTCAGGTTGGGCAGCGGCAGCAGCAGGCTTTATGCTTAATAATGATCTCTTGATCGTAACTGGGGCATTAGTAGGCTCTTCAGGGGCGATTCTTTCTTACATTATGTGTAAAGCAATGAACCGTTCATTTATCAGCGTTATCGCTGGCGGTTTTGGTAATGATGTGGTTGCAAGTGGTGATCAAGAACAAGGCGAACACCGTGAAACAAGCGCGGAAGAAGTGGCGGAAATGCTGAAAAATGCAAGCTCTGTGATCATCACACCGGGCTATGGAATGGCGGTGGCACAAGCGCAGTATCCCGTGGCTGAAATTACACAAAAATTACGTGATCGTGGCGTGAATGTGCGTTTTGGTATTCACCCAGTAGCAGGGCGTTTACCGGGCCATATGAACGTATTGCTCGCTGAAGCCAAAGTACCTTATGACGTGGTATTAGAAATGGACGAAATCAATGAT
This sequence comes from Avibacterium sp. 21-595, assembly GCF_023611905.1. NCBI lineage: Bacteria > Pseudomonadati > Pseudomonadota > Gammaproteobacteria > Pasteurellales > Pasteurellaceae > Avibacterium > Avibacterium sp. 21-595. Next base: position 915,235 of record NZ_CP091455.1, read on the forward strand.
GATTTCGCGGATACTGATGTGGTATTGGTTATCGGCGCGAATGATACTGTAAACCCTGCGGCAATGGACGATCCAAACAGCCCAATCGCAGGAATGCCAGTGCTAGAAGTGTGGAAAGCCGCTAACGTGGTGGTATTCAAACGCTCAATGGCAGTAGGCTACGCTGGCGTACAAAACCCATTGTTCTTCAAAGAAAACACACAAATGCTCTTCGGTGATGCAAAAGAGCGCGTGGATGACATATTAAAAGCATTATAAGATAAATTTTGCTGAAAAAAGCACCGCACTTTTGAAAGAGAGTGCGGTTTTTTTATGGTTATAGAAATGTTTAAGTTTGAAGAGAGAATGCAATCTACAAACAGGTTAGGAATAGGCTACCTGATCTCATTCCTTAATTTTAAAATAGAACAACCCACGTTATTTTATTTCACCTTATTGATCATCTCCTAAACTTTTAATTGCCTCAATGACTAAATGCCAAAATTTTTCTCTGTTAAGGGTTGTTGCAACTTGGGTGTTGCAAGGTTTTGGAGGATAACGAAAATCTGCAACGGTCATTCCTAACGTATGGGTTCCCGTTAATTCAATATGAATAGGAACTTGTTGCGTTTTTATTAAAGAGGGATCGATGACATAAGCAACAGCACAAGGATCGTGCACTGGTGGCGCATCAAAACCTTGTGATTTTTTATACATTTTGCCAAAGAATTCCAGCAATTCGACGACAAATTGAGCTGGTTTTGTTCCTATTTCCGCAATACGCTGTATCACGTCCGGCGTGGCTAAGGCTTGGTGAGTCAGATCTAAACCTACCATTGTTACTTTCCAACCGGCACTAAATACAATATGGGCAGCTTCAGGATCTATTTTTATATTAAATTCAGCCACCGCACTCCAATTCCCCGTGTGATAACCGCCTCCCATCAATACGACTTCTTTTACTCGATTGATAATTTTAGGTTCTAATCTTGCGGCAAGGGCAATATTGGTTAGCCCACCCGTTGGTACTAAGGTGATCGTATTGGGTGGGTAAGACATAATTAAGTCAATGATTAACTGAACAGCGTGTGAAGGATGAAAGGTTTGCGTTGGTGTTGGTAAAATGGGGCCATCTAACCCAGAATCACCGTGGATAGCGGGGGCCGTTTCAATTTCTCTAACCAACGGGCGTTCAGTCCCTTTGGCAATGGGAATATTTTTAATTTTTGCAATTTCAGCAACAGCTAATGCATTATGCGAGACTTTTTCAAGGGTTTGGTTGCCAACAACGGTCGTAATGGCGAGCAATTCGATATTGGGATTACCATGGGCGAGTAATATGGCAATGGCATCATCATGGCCGGGATCACAGTCTAAAATAATTTTTTTACGCATAATTATCTCCTTTTCTTTCTTACATTACCCTTTTTTATGGAGATTAAAACGAAAATTCTTTTATTTTTTGATCAACTTCACAAAGTTTAAAAATAGTCATTTTAAAACTTATAAGAATTGTTTAGTCTTATCGAAACGTTTCGATATTTTTTTTGAGAGGGAAATATGAAAAAAACAGGTATTCTTAATGCGCCACTTTCATATCACATTGCCCGTCTTGGGCATACAGATTTTTTGACAATTTGTGATGCTGGATTGCCTATTCCTTCATCGATAGATTGTGTCGATTTAGCTTTATCAGAGGGCGTGCCAAGTTTTTTATCTGTTTTTGAGGCTGTAACAACAGAGTGCTTTGTGGAGAGAGTGATTTTAGCGAGAGAGATTGAGCAGCATAATGCACAACTTCATCAAACCTTATTACAACGCATCGCGCAGTTAGCTCAGCAACAACATAATGACATCGTTGTAGATTACGTCTGTCACGAGGAATTTAAGGCATTGAGTCAAGAAAGTAAAGCCATTGTCCGTTCAGGGGAATGTTCGCCTTATGCCAATATTATCCTTGTATCAGGTGTACCGTTTTAGGGGGAAACCATGGAACCCATTTTAAAATTAAACAACATTTGTAAGTCTTTTCCGGGTGTGCGTGCGTTACATAATGCAAATTTATCTGTTTACGCCGGGCGAGTTATGGCATTAATGGGGGAAAATGGCGCAGGAAAATCGACGCTGATGAAAATTCTTACCGGAATTTATCAGCAAGATAGTGGGGATATTTATTTTAATGGCGAAAAAGTGCGGTATAAAAATCCCAAATTTTCTCAGTTAGCTGGTATCAGTATTATTCATCAAGAACTCAATATTATCCCTAATTTAACGATTGCAGAAAATATTTTCTTAGGGCGAGAGTTTACCCATAAATTGGGTGGGATTGACTGGACGAAAATGATTGAAGAATCGAAAAAATTATTGCAACGTTTAAAAATTAAACATCATCCTTCGACCCCTGTTGAACAATTATCCCTTGGTGAATTGCAAATGATTGAGATCGCGAAGGCACTGAGTTTTAAAGCGAAAGTGATTATTATGGATGAGCCTACCGATGCCTTGACTGACGCCGAAACGAAAGCCTTGTTTGACGTAATTAGAGAGCTGAAAACAGAAGGTTGCGGGATCGTATTTATTTCCCACCGAATGCAAGATATTTTTACGATTTGTGATGATGTGACGATTTTACGTGATGGTGAATTTATTGCGGAAAGTACAATTTCTGAGATAAATGAAGAACAGCTCATTGAATTAATGGTGGGAAGAAAATTAGAAGAGCAGTACCCACATATTGATGTTCCTATTGGTGAATCTGTATTAAAGGTTGAAAATTTAACCGGTCAGGGCGTAAATAAGGTTTCTTTTCATCTCAATCGTGGGGAAATTCTTGGTGTTTCAGGATTAATGGGCGCAGGACGAACCGAATTAATGAAACTGATTTATGGCGCATTAGTTAAAGAGAGCGGTGAAATTTTCGTACGAAATCGACCTGTATCTATTGAAACACCGCAAGATGGGTTGAAAAACGGTATCGTTTATATTTCTGAGGATCGCAAAGGTGATGGGCTAGTCCTTAGTATGTCGATTAAGGAGAATATGACCTTAACTGCACTGGATCAACTTTCACCAAAAGGTGCGATTGATCACCAAGCAGAAAAAATGACGGTAAATGATTTTATCCTGATGTTTAATGTAAAAACCCCTTCAATGGATCAAACAATAGGCTTGCTTTCTGGAGGGAATCAACAAAAGGTTGCGATTGCAAAAGGCTTAATGACACGTCCTGATATTTTGATTCTTGATGAACCTACTAGAGGCATTGATGTGGGGGCGAAAAAAGAAATTTATCAGCTCATTAATAAGTTTAAAGAAGAAGGTATGAGCATTATTTTAGTCTCATCAGATATGCCAGAAATTATCGGAATGAGTGATCGTATATTGGTAATGAATAATGGTGAAATTCGTGGTGAGTTTTTACGCCGAGATGTTAGCCAAGAAAAATTATTAACTGCCGCAATTACTCAACAGCATTAGAAGGACAAATTATGACAGCAACAAAATTAAAAAATTTTCTTATTGAACAACGTTCGATTTTAGCTTTACTTGTCTTAATTGCCATTGTTTCTAGTATTAATCCTCATTTTTTCACAATGGATAATTTACTCAATATTTTACGCCAAACCTCAGTCAATGCGATTATTGCGGTAGGAATGACGTTTGTGATTTTAACCGCTGGGATCGATCTTTCAGTTGGCTCAGTACTTGCATTAACAGGTGCAATTGCGGCTTCTTTAGTCAATCTAGATTTATCTATGTTTATTGTTATTCCGCTGGTTTTATTATGCGGTACGGTACTTGGGGGAATCAGTGGCGTGATTATTGCAAAAGGCAAAGTGCAAGCTTTTATTGCTACCCTTGTAACAATGACATTATTACGTGGCGTTACAATGGTTTATACCGATGGGAGGCCGATTAGTTTAGGTTTTTCTGATGTCGCCGATCATTTTTCTTTTCTTGGCACAGGCTATTTATTTGGTATCCCTTTCCCTATTTGGTTAATGGCAACTATTTTTCTTGTAGCGTGGTATATCTTAAAACATACCCCTATGGGGCGATATATTTATGCGCTTGGTGGTAATGAAGCTGCAACCCGCTTATCGGGTATAAACGTGGATAAAGTCAAAATTTTTGTTTATGCGGTAAGTGGTTTTCTTGCAACCGTGGCAGGATTGATTGTTACCTCAAGGCTTTCTTCGGCACAACCAACTGCGGGTGTTTCTTATGAGCTTGATGCAATTGCTGCAGTCGTGGTGGGCGGAACAAGTTTAATGGGAGGAAAAGGGCGTATTTTAGGCACATTAATTGGTGCATTGATTATTGGTTTTTTAAATAATGCGTTGAATCTACTTGATATATCCTCGTATTACCAAATGATTGCGAAATCTATTGTTATTCTTGCAGCTGTACTCACCGATCATTTTTTCAGTCGAAAAAATGGGTAATCTTAATCCATCTAACTTAAGGAGATGTATATGAAAAAATTGACTTTACTCGCTTCCGCAATGCTTCTTGGCTCATTGGTGAGTCAAAGTGCTATGGCAAAAGAAACGATCGCATTAGCCATTTCTACGCTGGATAATCCGTTCTTTGTTACCTTAAAAGAGGGCGCGCAAAAAGAGGCGGATAAACTAGGCTATAATTTGGTTGTACTTGATTCACAAAATGATCCAGCCAAAGAATTAGCGAATGTTGAAGACGTTACAGTTCGTGGTGCAAAAGTATTACTGATTAACCCAACTGATTCCACTGCTGTTGCGAGTGCGGTACGTATGGCAAATCAAAAAAATATTCCTGTCATTACTTTAGACCGTGGAGCAGCACAAGGGAAAGTGGTAAGTCATATTGCCTCTGATAATATTGCAGGCGGAAAAATGGCAGGTGATTTTATTGCCCAAAAATTAGGTGATAATGCGAAGGTTATCCAATTAGAAGGTATTGCCGGCACTTCGGCAGCACGCGAACGTGGGGAAGGATTTAAGCAAGCCGTTGAGGCACATCACTTTGCTTTATTAGCAAGCCAACCCGCAGATTTTGATCGCACTAAAGGCTTGAATGTGATGGAAAATTTATTAACCGCTCAACCCAATGTCCAAGCTGTCTTTGCCCAAAATGATGAAATGGCGTTAGGGGCAATTCGTGCAACTCAAGCCGCGAATAAGCCTCTAGTCATTGTTGGATTTGATGGCACAGATGATGGCATTAAAGCAGTAAAAAGTGGCAAATTAGCCGCAACTATCGCACAACAGCCTGACTTAATCGGGGCATTAGGTGTACAGACAGCGGATAAAGTGATTAAAGGAGAAACGGTTGAAATACAGATTCCCGTTCCATTAAAAGTAATCAGTCAGTAATAAAGAAAATCCAAGACAGAACATACTGCCTTGATAATTTCTTTTCGCTAAATTTAATCTTATTAATCGTCGTTTATGTTTAAAATAGGCAATGAGCAAATACCGTAATAAACCATACTGTCGGTGATACGACGTTGTATTCTGTTTAAACTAAACGACGATAAAAGCAAAGTGCGGTGGTTTTTTTTTATTGATTTTGATTGAGGAATGGTTATGCATAATAAAACATTAACGGTGCTTGGTAGTGTGAATGTGGATCATTTGATCCAAGTTGCGCATTTCCCACAACCGGGGGAAACCTTATTAGGGCATCATTATCAGCTGGTTTATGGCGGAAAGGGGGCAAATCAAGCGGTAGCCGCCACAAGGCTTGGGGCTAAGGTGAATTTTATTGCTTGTATCGGGAATGATGATGTTGGTCAGCAAATAAAGCAGGCTTTTATTCAGCAAGGAATGAATACCGAAGCCATTTCGAGCATTGATGGTGAATCAACAGGCATTGCAATGATCCAAGTAGCAGAAAGTGGTGAAAATAGCATTGTCATTTCTGCTGGTGCGAATGCACACTTAACCGCACAACGTGTGGAATCCTTTACGCATATTATTCAACAAAGCGATGCATTGCTTATGCAATTAGAAACGCCCTTAGAGGGGATATGTTATGCGGCCAAATTAGCCAAAACACAAGGAAAACAAGTTATTCTTAATCCCGCGCCAGCACAACCTCTTTCTGATGAGTTACTCTCTCAGCTCACGATGATTACCCCAAATGAGACAGAGGCGGAAATTTTGACGGGGATTAAAGTGGTGGATTATCAAAGTGCGGTCAAAGCGGCGCAAATTTTTCATCAAAAAGGGGTTGAAATTGTATTGATTACCTTAGGGGCAAGGGGCGTTTTTGTCAGTCATCAACAGCAACAGGAAATAATTCAAGGTTTTAGCGTTCAAGCAAAAGATACGACGGCAGCAGGCGACACGTTCAATGGGGCATTAATCACTGCGTTATTAGAGGGGAAAACACTCAATGAGGCTATTCATTTTGCCCAAGCAGCGGCGGCGATTAGTGTAACCCGTTTAGGCGCGCAAACCTCAATTCCTACGCGACAAGAGACAGATGATTTTTTAGCCGAAAGGAAATAGAATGGCGGGTAGTGATTGACTGAAGTGAGAATAATTTATGGCAACGATGAAAGATATTGCACGGATTGCGCAGGTATCAACCTCAACGGTTTCCCACGTGATTAATAATACGGGATATGTGAGTGAGGCGATGCGAGCAAGAGTAATGAATGTCGTGGAATCACTCAATTATCGTCCTTCAGCCCTAGCAAGAAGTTTAAAGGTTAAACAAACGAATACCTTAGGTATGTTAGTCAGTGCGACGAATAACCCCTTTTTTGCTGAAGTTGTGAGTGGGGTTGAGCAGTATTGTAATCAACATCAGTACAATCTCATTATTTCTAGCATTGATGGCGCTGAAAATCGTTTAGAACAAAATATTCAAACACTTATTCAGAAACAAGTAGATGGGTTGTTATTAATGTATTCGGATAGCCAATATGCGGATCTGAAACAGTTGAATATTTCATTACCCGTGGTTGTAATGGACTGGTGGCCAACCGCACTTAATGCCGATAAAATTTATGAAAATTCAGAACTTGGTGCTTATCTTGCCACGCAATATCTCATTCAACAGGGGCATCGAGAGATTGCCATTATTACCGGAAATTTGCAAAAATCATTAGCCCAAAATCGTTTGCAAGGGTATAAAAAAGCATTACAAGAAGCACAATTGCCCCTTAATCCTGAATGGATTATTGAAAGCCATTTTGATTTTGAGGGGGGCGTAATTGGAATGAAAAAGTTGCTACAAGCAAAAAAACGTCCGAGCGCCGTGTTTGCTTGTAGTGATACCATTGCTGTCGGTGTTTATCAAGTTGCGTGGCAGCAAGGGTTAAATATACCACAAGATCTTTCGGTAATTGGCTATGATGATATTATGTTGGCGCAATATCTCTCACCGCCATTAAGCACGATTCATCAACCTAAGGCTGAATTAGGTAAGCTTGCGGTAGAAACCTTATTAAAACGGATAAAAACCCCAGAAAAACCTTATCAATCGTTGTTACTTGAGCCTAAATTAGTCGTACGAGAATCAATTGGTAAGCGTTAAGTCATATGAGGAAAAGAAAGACAATATCCTGATCGCTGATACCACCTCTAAGCAATTAGCCTAACAATCAATATTATTGAATATAGAAGATCTTTGTTATAATCCTCTTTCTTTATAAAATAGATAAAAAATCAACCGCACTTTAACTTTTAAATGCATTTTTTGGCGTACTTATGATGGAATACCTCTTACTCTCTCTTTTCACCCTTGCTTCGGTAATTTTTATTGTCAATTCTCATTACCGTTGGACCTATTTCTTTGCCATTGCACAGTTTGTGTTATTTTTTAGCTTGATGTTTAGTATTACAGGGCAATGGCAGCGTGGGCTGAATTTTGCTGCCGTGTTGTTCGTGGTGTTAATGCTTTTTCATCGCTTAAAGATTCATTTTTATAAACAGCCTTTGTTAGTATCTGATTTCTTTTTAGTTTTCGATTGGCGAAATTGGGAAACCTTGTTGCATTATCGCTCAGCAATCTTTGCGATTGGTGGCTTGATCGGGTTAATGGTTTATGCCGTAATGGGCTGGTCTTCAGCCACAGTGGCAAGTGTTGAATGGCGAATTTTTGCAAGTGCGGTGCTTTTTTTCACCATTTTTGCTATCTGTCATTACAGTAAAAATAAATCAGCTATCAAACAGTGGCTTGATTCCTTACCTGATGACGGACGAGATGTGTTTTTAAATTTACCGATGTCTTGCCGAGGTGTCTTTTTCAAACCACCTGTTTTTGATGGCGATGCAGATTATTTTCTTAAACAAAAACAACAGGTTGAAGATTATCCGCTAACGGTCGAAGCAGAAAAGCCAGATATTGTTGTATGGCTTCAGGAATCTACCCTAAATCCTCACAGTTTTGTGTTTGAGAAAGCGAATATTCCGCCAATAACAATGTATGAAAATCAAGCGGATACCAAATTTAACAGTCATTTGCGTGTGCATACTTTAGGCGGAGCAACGTGGAAATCGGAGTTTGCTTTCCTATCTGGTTTGCCCTCAACGGATTTCGGCGCGATGGCGAATGCCGTGTTTTATTCTGTTGTACCTCATTTACAATACAGTTTTGTGCAGAATTTAAAAGCGCAAGGATATTATTGCGTTGCATTATCGCCTTTCACCAAAGGGAATTACAATGCCAAACCCGCTTATGATCACTTTGGTTTTGATCTGATGTTACAACCGCAAGAACTTGGTTATCCTGCGCCGTTAAGTAAGAATTTATGGACGATTGGTAGTGATGAAATGAGCCAGTATGTGCAGAAAATTTTGCAAAAACAAGGTATTCCTGCGCTTGAAAAAGTCAGCCAACCTTTATTTGTTTATGTGCTTACAATGCGTGAACACGGTCCTTATCACGATGTGGGGAATCTGTTTGAATTGCAAAATCAAGGGTTCACTCCGAAAGGCACGGGCGAATTGAATGATTATATTCAGAGAATTGTAAAGCTCAATGATGTCATCGAAGATTTCAACCGCTATATGCAAAATCGTCAGAAGCCTTATGTATTAGCTTATTTTGGCGATCATCAAATTTCCATTAGTGGGGCGCAACCTGCTTATCACTTTGATTACCCGCACCCCAACTATATTACTCAGTTTGTTGTGCGGAGTAATATGCAAAATACGTTTAAACAACAACAGAATTTCCTTGATTTGGCACAGGCGGGCGGTTTGATTTTAGAAATAGCAGGATTGCCAGCCGATGAATTTATGCAAGCGAATATTGCAATGCGTAAATTAAGTCAGGGTAAATTGCAAGATTGCCAAGATCAGGCATTGCTTCGTGGTTATCAAAATTACTTATATCAACAATTAAAGGTTGCAAAATAAGGGCGAACAATGAGCCAACAGATTGAAACACACCCATTTGCTGCGATATTGCCACCACACGCCACCGTTATGATGATGGGAAGTTTTCCACCCAAAGCGGAAAAGCGTTGTATGGAATTTCATTATCCCAATTTCCAAAATGATATGTGGCGAGTGTATGGCGCAGTATTTTTTGGCCAAGCCGATTATTTCCAAGTACCGAATGAAAAACGCTTTGATGCTGAACGAATTAAACATTTTTTATGGGATAAAGGCATTGCATTATGCCCAACTGTGCGTAAAGCCATTCGTGAACAAGATAACGCATCGGATAAATTTCTGAGGGTGGTAGAAACAGTCAATCTGGCTGAAGTATTGCCTCAAGTCCCCCAATGCCACTGGATTTTTACAACTGGAGGCAAAGCCACAGAGATTCTGCTTTCCTTATTGCCAGAAAAAGTCAATGCCCCAAAAACTAACAGTTTTATTCCTTATCCCTATCCTGATTTTGCACTCAATTTATATCGCCTGCCTTCAACTTCAAGGGCTTATCCACTTGCCTTTGAGAAAAAGGTTGCTGCATATCGTCAGTTTTTTGAAATGGCGGGGCTGGTTTAAAGAATGCGTTGATTGGATTATCAGCAAATCATTGTGTTATTTTTAACGAATAAGAAAAAGTGATTTTCATTATTATGAATTGTGTAGGCAATGCAATTCCGTTATGATACGCGCTCTTTCACTCCTGTTGGAGTAAGATTATTTTTTAAAGGAAACATTATGAATTCATTAAATAAAATTAGCCCTTATGCACTCGGATTATTACGCATTATTGCAGGCTATATGTTTTTATTACACGGCACATCAAAATTCTTTGAATACCCAGTTTCAATGACGGGTGGAAATGGTGCAGTGGAACTTTTTTCAATGATGGGCATTGGCGGTGTATTAGAAATCGTGGGTGGCGCATTATTAATTTTAGGGCTGTTTACCCGTCCTGTAGCATTCATTCTTTCTGGTATGATGGCAGTCGCGTATTTTCAAATTCACGCTTCTTTAGATAACGTGTTATTGCCGATCGTCAATAAAGGTGAGCTTGCAGCATTATATTCTTTAGTTTTCTTAAACTTTGTTTTCTTAGGTGCTGGTGCATTTTCATTAGACAACAGAGTCGGTAAGAAAAGTTAATTTGTCTTTTTCTTTCAGCGTTATTGAATTAAACCCGCATTAAGCGGGTTTTTTTGTTGTTTCAGAAAAATGATCAAAAAACGCACCGCACTTTGGGATCTAGGTATTATGCATTGTTGGTTTTTTGTTAAGAAATTTGATTTCGTGCTATATAAAAGCAAACGATTGCGTTATAATGCGGAGGTTTTTTCATTTCATTAAATTAAAGGAAATCTCAATGCAACCAAATCGCCCTATTCGTCAGGCTTTACTCAGTGTTTCAGACAAAACAGGTATTGTGGAATTTGCTCAAGGCTTAGTGCAACGCGGAGTGAAATTGCTTTCCACTGGTGGTACTGCGAAATTGTTAATGGAAAAGGGATTACCCGTTATCGAAGTCTCTGATTACACCGGTTTTCCAGAAATGATGGACGGACGAGTGAAAACCTTACACCCAAAAGTGCACGGTGGTATTTTAGGACGTCGCGGCGTGGATGATGAAGTGATGGTTAAGCACCACATTGAGCCGATTGATATGGTGGTGGTGAACCTTTATCCTTTTGCGCAAACTGTGGCAAAAGCGGATTGTACCCTTGAAGATGCCGTAGAAAATATTGATATTGGTGGGCCAACAATGGTGCGCTCTGCAGCGAAAAATCATAAAGATGTTGCAATTGTGGTAAATAATCAAGATTTTTCTGCTGTTTTGGCTGAAATGGATCAAAATCAAAATAGTTTAACTTTAGCAACACGTTTTGATTTAGCGATTAAAGCTTTTGAACATACCGCACAATATGATGCGATGATTGCCAATTATTTTGGTAAATTGGTGAAACCTTACTTTGCCGCTGAGGAAGAAGAACAAAATGCCTTGTGCGGACAATTCCCACGCACCTTGAATTTGAATTTTATCCGCAAACAAACGATGCGTTATGGTGAAAATGGTCATCAAAATGCCGCATTTTATGTGGAAAAAGAACAAAAAGACGCAAGTGTGTCTACGGCAAAACAACTACAAGGTAAGGCTCTCTCTTATAACAATATTGCGGATACCGATGCTGCCTTGGAATGCGTGAAAAGTTTTAATGAACCCGCTTGCGTGATTGTGAAACACGCAAATCCTTGTGGCGTAGCGTTAGGCGCTGATATTTTAGACGCCTATAACCGAGCCTATCAAACAGATCCAACCTCGGCCTTCGGTGGTATTATTGCTTTTAACCGTCCATTAGATGCGGCAACCGCACAGGCGATTATTGATCGTCAATTTGTCGAAGTAATTATCGCGCCAGTGATTCAAGAAGAGGCAAAAGCGGTGCTAAAAGTCAAGAAAAATGTGCGTGTATTAGAATGTGGCGAATGGCATAGCGAAGCACCGCAACGCTTAGATTTCAAACGTGTTAATGGCGGTTTATTAGTACAAGACAGCGATTTAGGTATGGTAGATCTTGCCGATTTGCAAGTCGTGAGCAAACGTAAGCCAACGGAAAAAGAACTACAAGATTTGCTATTTTGCTGGAAAGTGGCGAAATTTGTTAAATCTAACGCCATTGTCTATGCGAAAGATAATCAAACTATCGGCATTGGTGCAGGACAAATGAGCCGTGTTTATTCTGCTAAGATTGCCGGTATTAAAGCACAGGATGAGGGGTTAGAAGTAAAAGGTTGTGTAATGGCATCCGATGCTTTCTTCCCATTCCGTGATGGCATTGATGCCGCCGCTAAAGTTGGCATTGAGTGCGTGATTCACCCCGGTGGTTCTATGCGTGATCAAGAGGTGATTGATGCCGCAGATGAACATAATATGGTGATGGTGCTAACAGGAATGCGTCATTTCCGTCATTAATTCAAAGTGGGGTAGAAAAAATGAATATTTTAATTATCGGAAACGGTGGGCGTGAACACGCCCTTGCGTGGAAAGCTGCACAATCCCCTTTAGCCAGTAAAGTGTTTGTTGCACCGGGAAATGCTGGCACTGCACGGGAAAGTGGCGTGGGCAGAAGTGCGGTGGAAAATGTGGCAATTTCTGCGACGGATATTCCAGCATTAGTCAAATTTGCACAAGAAAATCAAGTTGGCTTAACCATTGTTGGCCCGGAAGCCCCTTTGGTGGCAGGGGTAGTTGATGCTTTTGAACAAGCAGGTTTAACGATTTTCGGTCCAAGCCAAGCGGCAGCACAGTTGGAGGGATCAAAAGCATTCACTAAAGATTTCTTAGCTCGTCATCAAATTCCAACGGCAGAATATCAAAACTTTACCGATGTTGAGCAAGCCCTTGCTTATGTTCGACAAAAAGGTGCGCCGATAGTGATTAAAGCAGATGGCTTGGCGGCGGGAAAAGGCGTGATTGTGGCTATAACATTAGCGGAAGCGGAAGATGCCATTAAGGATATGCTTTCAGGCAATGCTTTTGGGGATGCAGGTTCTCGCGTCGTGATTGAAGAGTTTTTAGAAGGTGAAGAAGCCAGTTTCATCGTGATGGTGGACGGTAAAAATGTCGAACCAATGGCAACTAGCCAAGATCACAAGCGCGTAGGGGAAGGGGATAAAGGCTTAAATACGGGCGGAATGGGCGCTTATTCGCCAGCGCCAGTTGTTACCCCTGAAATTCACCAACGAGTGATGCAGCAAATTATTTATCCAACCGTGCAAGGAATGGCGGCTGAAGGGAATGTTTATAAAGGTTTTTTATATGCTGGCCTGATGATCGATAAAAATGGTCAGCCAAAAGTCATTGAATTTAACTGCCGTTTTGGCGATCCTGAAACACAACCGATTATGATGCGGATGGATTCTGATCTGGTAGCGCTTTGCCTAAAAGCCTGTGAAGGGAAATTGGATCAAGTTCAATCGCAATGGAAAAAACAAGCCGCGCTAGGCATTGTGCTTGCCGCAGAAGGCTATCCTGCGGATTATCGTAAAGGTGATGAAATCCAAGGCTTACCAACATCTGAGCAACGTGATGAAAAAGTTTTCCTTGCTGGTGTGAACGAAGAAAATGGCAAGTTAGTCACCAATGGTGGTCGCGTTCTCTGCGCCACCGCATTGGGTGACAGCGTGCTTGATGCTCAACAGAAAGCATTAAAACTCGCAGAACAAATTCAGTGGAACGGTCGTTTCTTCCGCCGTGATATTGGCTGGAGAGCTATTGCGCGTGAGAAATCATAATAGAGGATTAATCATAAAAAGGAGCAATATGTATCAAGATAAATCACGTTGTCGCGTGAGAGCCATAAGCCTATTTTTATCTCTAACTAAAGATAAAACACAATGGCAACAGCAGCTACAAATGGCGAAAGCGGAATTTGATTTACTTATTCCCGCTATTCAGCAAAAAGGTTATGAAATTCAGTCTATCCGTATTATCACTAATCCTTTTGGTGAATATTTGGATTTGAGTAGCATTGACACGGCAAAACGTGATTTAGCCTTGCTTAAAACCTTGCTGAGTAAATTGAATGAGAGCGGGTTGCGTATTCGTTTTGCAATTGGGGAAGCAAAAACGGCACAAGAGATCGCGTTATTGCCAGAATTAATCGCAAACTATGGGGATTTATGTAATGCTTGCGTAAATGTGGAACGTGATGAAAATGGTTTTCTAGATTATGCGTTGTTGTTAAATTGTGCAAGTGCGGTGCAAAAAATTGCAGAATTAACTCCTCGTGGTGAAGGTAATTTTAATTTCACCGTGAATTTTAACTGTAAACCGTTTATTCCTTATTTCCCAGCAGGTTATCATCGCAGTGAGCTAGATAATGCGGTGGTAATCGGTTTAGAAACGCCAGATTTATTGGTTGATGTGCTAGAAAATTTGCCTATTAATGAAAATCGCCAGCGGTTCTTTCATCAAGCCAGTGTGGCAATGTCCCAAGCATTGCAATATCACATTGATGAAATACAAAACGCGATAAAATCTGCATTATCAGGTAATTTCAGATTAGCTGGTTTTGATAGCTCAGCAGCCCCATCTAAAAACTGCCATTCAATGACAAAGGTTTATGAATTACTCGGTGTACCTTATTTCGGTGCAGCGGGTACAGTAGAAGTTTCCGAATTACTCACTCGTGTGTTCAAATCAGTGAAAAATGTCGATTTAGTCGGTTTTTCTGGTTTGATGTTAGCAGTAACTGAAGATTTGGGTTTAGCGGAAGGCACCAAAACATCTCAATTTGATATTCGTGCTTTACTCACTTATAGTGCTGTATGTGGCATTGGTTTAGATACTGTGCCAATTTCAGGTGAGGCAACCATTGAACAAATCGCAGGATTAATGAGTGATACTGGCACAATGGCATTTCGTTTAAATAAACCCCTTACCGTCAGATTATTCCCAATTCCAAATAAATCTGCAGGAGAAATGACCGAATTTGAAAGCGATGATTTATGTAACTGCCGTATTTTAGCGGTGCCATAGTTTATGATATGCAAAGGAAAAATTGGCCCTCACGAAGGAATAGAGCTTGAGTTAATGTTATCGGAAAAGAAAATGTTAGCACTTTTCTTTAATGATATGGGCGTTCCAGGTGCGTTTTTACCTTATATAGAACGGGGTGTTTTTCGTTGTAATTATCTTGTTTTAGTTCCTCAAAATAAGCAGACTCCAATAGAGTTGGGAGCCTTTATTCTATTTAGACCTGTTCATCAAAAATATGCAGAACAGCTAGAGCAACTATTGAAGAAAAGTATAGGACACTTTGATTCTATGGTAGAACGAGAAATTGGTAAATTGCTTGGTTACCAAGAAGAGGATATCTCGCTTTATATTAATAATTGTAAAAAGGGATTGCGATAACCATAGGATATGAATAATATTCATAATCGCAATGAAAATTTTGAACCTAATTTTTCATTACAAGATAGTGAAAAAAAAGCTAAACTAGTTAAATCTTAAATAATCATATTTATAAGAGGACAAACACAATGTTAAAAAGAAGTATGAACATCGCTGATTACGATCCCGTATTATGGCAGGCGATTCAAGATGAAAATCGTCGTCAAGAAGAACATATTGAATTAATTGCATCAGAAAACTATGCTAGCCCACGTGTGATGGAAGCACAGGGTTCTCAATTCACCAATAAATATGCAGAAGGTTACCCAGGTAAACGCTATTATGGTGGTTGTGAGTATGCCGATATTGTTGAGCAACTTGCCATTGACCGTGCGAAAGAATTATTTGGTGCAGATTATGCGAATGTGCAACCACATTCTGGTTCGCAAGCTAATGCAGCGGTTTATATGGCACTGCTAAACCCGGGTGATACCATTTTAGGTATGAGCTTGGCACACGGTGGCCATTTAACTCACGGCGCATCAGTGAGCTTTTCAGGCAAAATTTATCACGCAGAACAATATGGCATCACCGATGAAGGCGTAATTGATTATGACGCATTGCGTGAACAAGCGTTACGCGTTAAGCCAAAAATGATCGTGGGTGGTTTTTCTGCCTATTCTCAAGTGGTCGATTGGGCGAAAATGCGTGAAATTGCTGATGAAGTGGGCGCCTATTTATTCGTAGATATGGCGCACGTTGCCGGCTTGATTGCGGCAGGGGTTTACCCAAATCCGTTACCGCACGCTCACGTTGTGACAACCACAACGCACAAAACTTTAGGTGGTCCACGTGGTGGCTTGATTTTAGCAAAAGGTGGCGATGAAGAGCTTTATAAAAAATTAAACAGTGCCGTATTCCCAGCAGGTCAAGGTGGTCCATTGGTTCACGTGATTGCAGCGAAAGCGGTATGTTTTAAAGAAGCGCTTGAGCCTGAGTTTAAAGCTTATCAGCAACAAGTGGTGAAAAACGCGAAAGCAATGGTGGACGTGTTTAAACAACGTGGTTACAACGTGGTTTCTAATGGCACGGAAAACCATTTATTCTTAGTTGATTTAGTTAGTCACGGTTTAACAGGGAAAGCGGCAGATGCGGCATTAGGCAAGGCAAATATTACAGTAAATAAAAATGCCGTGCCAAATGATCCACAAAAACCATTTATTACCTCGGGTATCCGTGTCGGAACCCCTTCTGTGACTCGTCGTGGTTTCAAAGAAGCGGAAGTGAAAGAGTTAGCTGGTTGGATGTGCGATGTGCTTGATGCTGTGGGTAAAGAAAATGAAGCAGAAGTGATTGCTGCAACAAAAGAAAAAGTGCTAGCTATTTGTAAGCGTTTGCCGGTTTATCCTGCGTAATGTTTTAGTATTACCTTAAACAGGCTGGATATGCTATCCAGCCTGTTTTTTTATGCTCATAAATGCTATAAAATTAGGTGAGTGCAAGACGCTTTATTACAAAAATTTTGTAAAAAAACACCGCACTTTATTTTATGACAGTTATCTGAATGCCCAAGATTCATCGGTCAGCAATTGTCCAAAATGGCTTTCTACAAGGCGTTTGGTAATCTCATTTTGTGGAGCGGTGAAGACATCGTGAGTGCTGCCATATTCAATCATTTTGCCTTCATCCATCACCAATACATCATCAGAAATATGTTTAATAATTCCTAAGTGTTGTCCCACGTAAATATAAGCAATACCGAGTTTTTCTTGGATTTCGAGCATTAAATTCATCAGTTGTGTTTTTACGGTGGCGTCAAGTGAGCCAAGGGCATCATCGGTGATGATGATTTCAGGTTCAAGGATTAAGGCACGGGCAAGGGCGACACGCTGTTTCTGGCTCATTGACATTGTGTTGATTTTAATGTTGGCGTGATCAGGGTAAAGCCCTACCAGTTTGAGCGTCGAAAAGATTTTTTCATCACGTTCGGTTTCACTTAAATGTGTAGCAAGACGCAGTGGGGTATCTAAAATCTGCCCAACGTTGAGTTTGGGGTTGAAGGCGCTATTGGGATCTTGGAAAACCATTCGAATATGTTGCGAACGAGAGTGATAATCGCCAAATTGAAGTGGCGTATTATTAAATAAAATTTCCCCCGAACTTGGCGCGAGAATTCCTACGATCATTTTTACCAAGGTTGATTTGCCTGAGCCATTTTTACCAATAATCGCTAAGGTTTTTTTGCGTTCTAATTGGAAACTGACATTTTCCACAGCAACGAATTGGCTAGATGAGAAAATACCGACATTATCATCAAAGGATTTGGATAAATGTTCAATTTTTAATAAGGCACTCATTCGATTTTCCTATTCTGTGTTATTTTCATCCGTATTAATGATAAGTGGGGTTGCCATTTCTTCTTTTTCTTTTCGCTGATTTTCGCGTAAATTAAGTGGAAAATGGCAAGCAAATTCGTGATGTTTAATTCGTCTTGTCGGTGGCTTATTGATACATTTCTTTTGGGCAAACGGGCAACGTGGTCCCAGACGACAGCCAATAGGCAGTTGATCCAACAGTGGAACGGTACCACGCAATGTGCCTAGACGGCTTTTGAATGGCAAAGGCTGTTTAAAATCAGGAATGGAATGCAGTAAGGCATTGGTGTAAGGGTGATGTGGCGTGTTCAGCACGCTTTCTTTTGGCCCTGATTCTGCATTTTGTCCGCAATAAAGTACGCTGAAACTATCACACCATTCACTGATGCTATTTATATCATTGCTTGCCAGTAAGATAGAGGTACCTTGGTTTTGGTTCATACTCAATAACAGGCGGAAAATTTGCACCTTAGTGATAGATTCCAAGGAATTCGTCGGTTCATCGGCAATTAATAAGCGGGGTTGATTGGCAACCGCGGCAGCAATCATCACTTTTTGTCCTTCCCCTTCGGTGATTTCGTCGGGATAGCTGTTCATTATATCTTTATGATCTTTAATGCCTACACGGTGTAATAGTTCAATGGCACGGCGTTTTTTCCAGCCAAACCATTGCCACCAGCGTCCTTTGAATGTCCACGAAGGGATATTTTGAATAAGCTGTTTGCCAATTTTGGTGCTAGGATCTAAATTTGTAAGCGGTTCTTGGAAGATCATTGAGATTTCTTTGCCGACTAATTTCCGTCTTTTATGTGGGCTAAGTTTAAGTAACTCTACCTCATTAAAACGAAAGCGGTCAGCGCTAACAATCCACGAATCTTTAATGGTGTTACAAATGACTTTTGCAATGAGGCTTTTGCCTGAACCCGATTCCCCGACTAAACCGCAAATTTCCCCTTCATTTAAGGTGAGATTGACGTTATCGACAATTTTTACTCGACCATTTGGCGTTTTTATTTCTATGCAAAGATTACGAATATCAAGTAGTGCCATTGGAATCCTTATTCATAATATTTTTCAATCGCTTTGTTAATGCCATTGCCGAGTAATAAGGCAACGAGAATGACCGCCATAATTGCAAGTCCCGGTAAGATGACAGTCCAAGGCGCGAGATAAATTAGCTCTAGAGAATCTTTAATCATTACACCCCACTCAGGCATTGGGCTTTGCGCCCCAAGGGAAATAAAACTTAATGCACTAATATCCAAAATTGCGATGGTAAACGCGCGAGTAATTTCTTGGATATATTTCACCGAAATATTAGGGAAAATGGCTTCTTTGAGTAAAAGCCAATTTGATGCGCCTTCAAGACGAAGCATTAAAATGTATTCCTTTTTCAGTTCTTTTTGAATAGCTTGGTAAATTTCGTGAATAAAGTGTGGTAATAATGCCAATGTAATGGCAAGCATTGCGTTAATCAGGCTAGGCTGCATTAAGGTCGCTATAATAATGGCAATCAGCAAAATTGGGGTGGAAAGGAAGGCATCCAGAAA
Organism: Avibacterium sp. 21-595; assembly: GCF_023611905.1. NCBI lineage: Bacteria > Pseudomonadati > Pseudomonadota > Gammaproteobacteria > Pasteurellales > Pasteurellaceae > Avibacterium > Avibacterium sp. 21-595. The sequence continues at coordinate 934,403 of NZ_CP091455.1, forward strand.
ATGCCCGAGTACACGAGATTTGATCCCTTGCGACATTCCCGCCCAAACGCCGAGAATTCCACCTAATATTGCGGTAAAAACCACCACAATTAAGGCTGAACCTAGGGTGTAAGTTGTTCCTGTGATTAAGCGACTTAGAACATCGCGCCCAATATCATCTGTACCAAAAAAATAGGCAATTTTTCCGCCATTTACCCAAGAGGGGGGCATTAGTTCAAAACCGATAAACTGCGTTTCAGCGGGATAAGGGGCAATGAACGTGCTAAAAAGTGCGGTCAAAATAAACAGCAAAAACAGATAAAAACTGGCAAGTGCCACTTTATCTTGGCGGAATAATTTCCAAATGGTGGTTAATGTTTCTGTATGGCGAAATTCCGCCAGATCTTTATCTTGCATACCAACCTTTCTTATTTAACGGATCTAACACGAAGGTGAGTGTTTCTACCAATAAATTTACTACGATAATGCATAACCCAATCACGATAATGCCTGCGGAAATACTGTTGTAATCTTGTTGGGCAACGGCATTAATCAACCAACGCCCAATGCCAGACCAACCAAATGTGCCTTCAACTAACATACATTGTGCGATAACGAGCGTGAATAAGCGTGTCATTTGTGGCACAAGAAGAGGCAAGGTGTTGCGTAAAATATGGGTATATAAAATTTTGTACATAGACCAGCCTCTTGTCATTGAAATTTTGATATAAGGTTGTTCAAACAAATAGGCTGCTCGTTCTTGCACGATGCGGATAATCTCCATTGTAGGCCAAATCATTAGCACCAATGTAGGCAAAATCAGGTGTTGTAGCACATTTTGGATCACCTTAATGCGATAAGGGGCGTCAATAAACCATACATCAATAATAGGAAAGCCCGTGATTGGCTGAATTTCATAGAGTAAATTATATTGCCCAATTGCCGCAATTTCCCAACCATAAATGGCGGCGGCATAAAGCAATAGGGGCGCAAGCCAAAATACGGGTAAAGAAAGTCCTATCACAGATAAAGTGCGGATGATTTTTCCTAATAATTTTTTACGGTAAACCGCTCCGATAAGTCCTAAAGGAATACCAAAGAGCAACGCCAGTAAAATGGCGGTAAAGCAAAGTTCAAGGGTTGGGGGGAGTACCGTGAGAACTAAATCACTTAAGGAATCACCGCCATTGTAGCTAATCCCCAAATCCCCATTGAGCAAATTTTGCACATAGAAAAAATAGCCTGAATAAAAATGTGGTGTTGCCAAGACTTCATTTAGGGGATCACGCATTAACACGGCATAGCTAATTATAGACAGAATGACTAAGGTGATCACCAATAGGATCAGATGCCGAAAAAAAGATAGGATCATTTTCCTTCTCCTTGCTGATAGGATAGCGTTGTGAAGTTAATGCTACCAAAGGGGGCTAACTCCAAGCCTTTCACGCGGGAATTTGCAATTAACATTCGTTTGACATTAGCCACAGGAATAATGGGTAACTCGGATAAAATAATTTCTTGCGCGATATTATAATAATTAGCACGTGAACGTAACTGCGTGGTGTTTAAAGCACGGTTCATCGCATCTTCAAAAGGGGCATAGCACCAGTTGGATAAATTGGTAATGTCATTGACTGTACCACAACTTAAAATAGGGCGCATAAAGCTATCAGGATCTAAATTTCCCGCGAGCCAGCCAGTGAGAATTAAATCATAATCTTCTGAGCCATTTCGGAGCTGCTCAATTAAATAAGTTCGCGTAACAGGGCGAATCACTAATTCCACCCCTACCTGTGCTAAATCCCATTTTATTAATTCAGCCATTTTGATTGGTGAAGGGTTATAAACTTGTTCTTCATTTAGCACCCACATTGTTAATTTGAGCTGCTTATCTTGTAAAAAGGCTTTCGCCGCGTTGGGGTTGTAATCATAGGCAAAGTCAGGGGTATTTACCGTTGCTGCCCAAGAAATATTTGGAATAATATTATTCGCGACACTTGCTGTATTATGATATATACGATGAATAATACGTTCTCGATCAATGCCTTGCGAGATTGCACGGCGTAGATCTAAATCTTTCATTGCCGGTTTAAGAAAATTAAATGCCAAATACGACAAATTCATTCCTTCGGTGGATTTTAAATAATATCGCTCATTAAATTGTTTCAAAATTCCCAGTTGGCTCACGTCAGGGCTAGAGGTAATCTGACATTCGCCATTTAAGAATTTAATCAAACGCCCCGTTTTGTCTGTTGAAAGGTCGATAATAATATGTTCAATTTCCCCTTTTTTACGCCAATAATCTTCATTTCTCACTAAACGAACATATTGATTACGCACGAAATTTTGCACTTTATAAGGGCCAGTTCCGACAGGCAAGGTGTCTAGCTGAGAAAGGTTATCGTCAGCGTTGAGTTGTAAGGCGTATTCTTGCGAGAAAATAATGGCATATTGACTGGCAAGATGGGAAAGAATCGACGCATCAGGCTGAAAGAGTTGGATTTGCACTTGATAAGGCGAGGTGGCGACCACAGACTCAATTTTTTCGCGTAATTTAATGCTTTCAAAATAGGGAAAACGTACTTTGCGTGCTTGTTCGTGAAAAATTCGATATTGCGGATTTTTGTAATCCACTAAGATTTCTAAGGTAGGTAAATCCGTATTATGCCCTAGCACACGATTAAGTGAAAACACCACATCTTCTGCATTGAAATTGCGTGTTGGAGTAAACCAATCCGTTTGATGAAATTTAATCCCTTTGCGTAAATTAATGGTAATGGTTTTGCCGTCAGCAGACAGGCTATAACTTTGTGCCAGTACTGGTTCAACCGTGGCACTGTTATTTTTGATTTCAAATAATTTATTATAAATTTGCTCGGTAACCACGTTCATACTGGTTCCCGCATCACTGGTTTGCGGATTAAAGGATAAACCGTTTGCTTGGGTGCAATAAATAAGTCCATTTTGCGTAAGGCTTTTTGGCACTTTAGGCGCTGCGTAACTCGGCAAGCTGATTAGGCTGGCACTCAGCAAAATAGCAGAAACAACGATTTTTCTTATAAACATAACAGGCATATTTGTGATAAATTATGGCGAAATTTTAAAGTATATTAGCGAAATTTAGAAATAAAATGTTTGATTATATTCAAAAAGAGCTGGATAACCTCATTGACCGTGGATTTGACCGCACTTTGCGTTTAGCCGTAACTGGACTAAGCCGTAGCGGAAAAACGGCATTTATTACCAGTCTTGTGAACCAACTTTTACATATTAATACGCTGGATAACCCCCATTTATCCTTATTTTATGCGGCGCGAGAGAAACGGATTTTAGCGGTAAAACCCATTGAACAACGCACGATGCACATTCCTCGTTTTGAATATGAAAAGAACTTGGAATGTTTGACAGACACCCCCGCACGCTGGCCTGATTCTACCCGCGGAGTGAGCGAAACACGCTTGGCAATTCGTTATCAACAGCGTGGCTTGTGGCGTCATTTAAAAGAAACCGGCACACTTTATCTTGATATTTTTGATTATCCGGGGGAATGGCTATTAGATTTGCCGTTGCTTGAATTAGATTTCCAACAATGGAGCGAGCAACAGCGCGAACTTATGCAAGGGAAACGCCTTGAATTAGCGCAAAAATGGCAAGAAAACGTAGCGAAAATCGATTTATTCGCCAAAGCCGATGCCGCTGTTTTGGTGCAACTGGCAAAGGATTACACAGAATACTTATTAGCTTGTAAAGCACAGGGCTTGCATTTTATTCAGCCGGGGCGTTTTGTCTTAGCGGGGGAATTGGAAGGTGCGCCTGCGATGCAATTTTTCCCTTTGGTTCATATTAATAAGGCGCAATGGCAAGCCCTAAAAAAAGCGGATAACGACAGCTATTTTGCTGTTTTGACAGATCGTTACGATTATTATTGCCAACATATCGTCAAAGGTTTTTATCGTGATTATTTTTCTACCTTTGATCGTCAAGTGATCTTGGCGGATTGCCTTACCCCCCTTAATCATAGCCAACGCGCTTTTTTAGATATGCAAGAAGGTTTACAAGCCCTGTTTAAAAGTTTTCATTATGGCAAACGCACCTTTCTCAACCGCTTGTTTTCACCAAAAATTGACAAATTGATGTTTCTTGCGACCAAAGCGGATCACATCACCAGAGAGCAACACCATAATTTAATTAGCTTACTACGCCAGTTAGTACAAGAAGGGGGGCGTTATGTGGCGTATGAAGGCATTAAAACCACATACGATGCGATTGCTGCGATTCGTGCGACACAACAAGTTAAGGTGAATCAAAATGGAAAATTTTACGCCGCGATACAAGGCATTCGGCAAAAAGATCAGCAAAAAATCACCCTTTATCCCGGGGATGTGCCAAGCCGTTTGCCAAACGCACAATTTTGGCAAACACAAGGATTTGAATTTGATCAATTTGAACCGCAGCCCCTTGAACCGGGCAGTGCAATTCCTCATTTAAGAATGGACGCTGTATTGCAATTTTTGTTAGCGGATAAACTGGATTGATCGCAAGAGAGAAAGATAACAATGGAAAAACAAATTTTTCACACCGCACTTGAAGATCGAGAACAACAAGCTTTTGCACCGAAACAAACCTTTTCACAAGAAAATTTAATCATAGAAACGGATGTAGAAGATGAATCGGGCGATCTCGCACCACAATTTGAGCAAGCGCTCCAACCTAAACCCCGTTGGTGGAAAAAATGGCTGGCAGGTTCAGCGATCTTTTTTACTGGCGCGCTGATTGCACAGTCAATACAGTGGTTGATTGATACGTGGCAACATCACCAATGGATTTATTTTTCTTTTGCGCTGGCAAGTTGCTTTTTTGTGGTGTTGGGAATTGGTGCAATGGTGAACGAATGGCGTAAGCTCGTACACTTAAAAAAACGAATGGCATTGCAAGAGAAAAGCCAATTTTTATTAAACAAAAGTGCGGAGGATTTTCAGCAAGATTTTTCTGTACAAGAAAGCGAAAAAGTGCAACAGCTCTGTCAAGACATTATCAAAGCGATGGATATTTCACCGCAATCACCAGAAGTTATCCAATGGCAAAAGCAATCTAATGAAGGACATTCTGCTAGCGAACGTGCCGATCTGTTCAGTCAAACCGTATTAAAACCGATTGATAAACAAGCACAAAAACTGATTAGTAAAAATGCCATTGAAGCGGCGGTAGTTGTTGCAGTGAGTCCTTTAGCGGTGGTGGATATGTTTTTTGTAGCGTGGCGAAATATTCGTTTAATCAACCAATTAGCTAAACTTTATCATATTGAACTGGGGTATTTTAGCCGTTTGCGTTTATTGCGAATGGTCTTGTTGAATATGGCTTTTGCGGGGGCAACGGAAGTGGTCAAAGAGATTGGAATGGACTGGCTTTCGCAAGATGTGACGGCAAAATTTTCTGCCCGTATCGCACAAGGTGTTGGGGTTGGGCTGCTTACCGCAAGGCTTGGTATTAAAGCGATGGAATTTTGTCGCCCGCTTGTTTTTAAACAGGAGGAACGTCCACGTTTAAAACATATTCAAAAAGACGTATTAGCGCATTTAAAAGCGCTACTCTTGCCAAGTAAAAAAGCTTAATCATTGATAAAAATATTGCCCTAAGCATTAATGTGCGAGGGCAATGTTGATTAGGGCGTATCGCCAGTAGCTTAATGCGGCTTAATGGTCTGAAAATCCCAAAATCTAGCAAAACTCAGTGAAATGGCTTGAAAAAATTTTCTCCATTCCCCGCGCAATTTGCCTTATTTTGTGGATAATGTGGTCTAGTTTTAGCCACATTATCCCAATAGCGATCCGCTAATAGAATCGCTACTTAGCCATTTTCTTTTGTATTTTTATCTTGTGGTAGCACCAAGTTTAAAATCAAGGCTAATAATGATCCCACGGTAATGCCAGAGCCAAGGACTTCTTTAAAAAAGTGCGGGAGTTTTTCGAGCAATTCTGGACGAGTAGTAACGGCTAAGCCACAACCAATGGAAATTGCGATGATTAATCCGTTGCGTTTGCTGCGTTCAATGCGATCTAACATTTGAATTCCCGCTGCAATAATCATTGCAAACATCATCAAACCCGCGCCTCCAAGCACTGGAAGTGGAATGGAAACAATTAACGCACCGAATACAGGGAATAATCCTGCTAGCACTAATAATGCTCCTGTTATGGCGACCACATAACGGCTTGCTACGCCAGTGAGAGAAATCACACCAATATTTTGTGAGAAAGAGGAAAACGGCGTGGTGGACATTATTGCAGCAAGGGCTGAACCTAAGCCATCACATAACACGCCACCGCGTAAATGTTTACCCGTGATTTCCGTTTTAGTGGCGTTACCTAAAGCTAAGAAGTTACCACTTGATTCCACAATGGTTACCAAATAGGCGATAGACATACCAATAATGCCGGAGAGTGGGAAGGCTAAACCAAAATGTAACGGTTGCGGTACGGCAAAAATTTGTGCGTGTTTAACCCCATCAAAATTCACCCAACCTAGAGCAAGCGCCACTATATAGCCTGTCATCATTCCAATAACAATGGCGGCAGCGGAAAAAATGCCTTTGCCCCATTGAACTAAAATGACCACAATGACCAATACAAAGCTCGCCATTAGCAGATTTTCTGGTGTGGCATAGTTGGGATCAGTGCGTTGTCCACCGGCAAACCAATCTACGGCAACAGGAATCAGGCTAAGACCAATCATCATCACTACCGTTCCGGTTACCACTGGTGGAAATAATTTACGGATATAGGGCATAAAGAAACTGCCGATGATCATTACCAGCGATCCCACGAGGGAAGCGCCTAAAATCCCTGCAACGCCATCTTCACTAAAGCCAATGGCAAGCGCAGCGGCAACAAAGGTGAAACTTGTTCCCATTACGCTTGGTAAACGAATACCAATTGGGCCTAAGCCACGGCATTGGATAATGGTAACCACACCGGAGATAAGTAAAGCGGCATTGACTAAGGTGATGGTATCCGCGGTAGGTAGCTTGAGTACATTACCAATCACCAATGGTACAGCGATAATACCGCCTAATGCGGCAAGTAAATGTTGAGCGGCTAATAATAGACTTAACCCAAAAGGTGGTTTGTCTTCAACCGAATAGAGTAGATTGTTGTTCATAAGGCTTTCCTAGTCGATAAAAAATAGGGCGAATTATACTGTATATTTTATTTTAAGCAATCGTTTGCTTTTTTGGCGGTGAAAACATTGTAAAATGACACCGCACTTTATTTTTTCCTATTTTTTACCGTAGTGAGAAAAAGCAGAACGATGTGATCTGCTTTTTAGATAACTTAGAATTCAAAATTTATCAGTACGTTAATTGCCCAAATAAAGAGTAATGCAAAAAGGACAATCAGGGCTTTTTCAGCGTGGTTTAAATTGAATTTGCCTTGCGATTGGTGGCGAGAATATAGGAATAGCGCAATACCGGGTACATATAACGCCACAGAAATCAGCAGATAATCAAGTCCTGCGGCATATAAAATCCATAGCCCATAAAGTGTGGCAATAAATCCCGTGAGTTTAATATACCAAGCACAATGTTGCTGAAAGGCTAATTTTAGCAAGTAAGCGCCAATCAGTAAGTAAGGCACTAAGATCATTGAAGTTGAAATCAGTAGTAATGCTTCATAGGTCTTGCCTGTGAGTAAAACCAAAATAAGGCATAGCTGTACCACAAAGCCGGTAAACCATAAGGAGTTAATCGGCACATCATTGTCATTGAGTTTATTCAGAATTTGTGGAAATGCCCCATTTTTAGCACCTCGATAAGGGACTTCTGCCGAATACATCGTCCAGCTAATGTAAGAAGCGAGTACAGAAATAATTAAGCAGACGGTAATGAGAACTTTGCCACTTTTGCCGATCATTAATTCTAATAGCCCAGCCATAGAAGGATTTGCCATTTGGGCAATAGTCTCTCTTGGTAAAAGACCTAAAGAAAGCACCGTAATTGCAATATAGAGTAATAACGCAATAATGATGCCTAATACGGTTGCAATGCCCACATCGCTGCGTTTTTTTGCGTGAGCGGAGAGTACGGCTGCCCCTTCAACCCCAGTAAAAACCCACAAAGTGATGAGCATTGTATTTTTCACCTGATCACTCACTGTATTATTTAATGCGATTCCTTTTATATCGCCATTAAAGGTTTCTGGAGAGAAAAAGCAAAAGGCGAGCGCAATAAATAAAATAAGCGGAAAGACTTTAACGAGGGTGGCGATTAAATTAACAGAAGCGGCTTCTTTGACCCCTCTTGCAATCAAAAGATGAACAAGCCACACCACCAGTGAAGAACCGATAAAAGAGGCGAGGGTATTGCCTTGCCCAAAAATAATGACATTTTCGCTATCTGTAAAGGTACCAATACCTTCAAAAGCAACAACTAAGTAGCCCACAATCCCAATAGTTGCACAGAGCCAGTAACCCCAAGCGGATAAAAATCCCATTAATTCACCAAAACCTTCGCGTGCGTAGGTATAAATCCCACCGTCTAACTCAGGTTTAAGGCGTGAAATAAAAAAGAAAGATAATCCAAGAAAAATAATCCCAATGCCAGTAATCAGCCAGCCAATCAGTAAGGCTTCTGATCCCGCAACAGCAGCCATATTTTGCGGTAAGCTGAAAATTCCTGAGCCAATCATCGAACTCAGCACGAGGGCGGTAAGAGAAATTAAACCAATTTTTTTATTTGACATCCTGTATTTCCCTATTTTTTGAAATAATCTGAAAGTGCTTGAATATGCTCTAAGCCAATACCACAGCAACCGCCAATAATACTTGCGCCAGCACGTTGCCATTTTTTCGCCCAAACTAAATAGGCTTGAGGATCAAGATCTTTACGTACTTCGTCTAATCCTTCATTGGCGGTTGCTTCTTTGGTTTGTGGGGCAAAGGCGTTGGCATAAGCCCCTGTGGCAATGTGTTCAGCCTGATGTTTTTGTAGTACCTGTTGGGTTACTTGTAAGGCTTGTTCAATCACTTCTGGCTGACAGCAGTTAAATAAAATGGCACTCACGCCTAATTCAATCATTTTTTCTACCGCACTTTGTACTGATTCCCCTGAACGTAGGCTCGCTGGAAGATGCGGGTTTTCATCTTGCAAGGTAAAGGAAACCCACAGAGGACGATCATCGGGTAATAACGGTTTGATTGAGACAGGCTCAATAATGGCACTTTGGGTTTCGCATAACCAAAGATCAACATAAGGGGCAAGCCCATTGATGAGTGGCAGAGCAATATCTTTAACACGCTCAGCTTGAAATAAATCAGGTCGATAAGAGCCAAATAAGGGAGGTAGAGAACCCGCAATTTTAATGGCTTTTCCGCTATTTTTCACCGCATTTTTAGCCAGACGACCAGCGAGATCGGCAAGCATTTTGCCATCAGCAACAAAACGTTGTTCACCAATGTGAAAAGGCACAACCGCATAACTATTCGTGGTAATCACTTCTGCACCATGGGTAATAAAGTTCTGATGAACCTGTTCAATAGCTTGTGGTTTTTCATAAAGTGAAAGTGCCGACCATTCTGGTTGGCGAAAGGGTGCGTTTAAACGCATTAATTCACGGCTCATTCCACCGTCAAGAATTGTGATTGTCATTTTTGCTTCCTATAAAGTAAAAAATAAGATGATATTAACCTGTCATTTGATGAGGGTATTTTAATCTACACTCATTTAATGAAAAGAACACGTCCGTTTACATTAAAAATAAAACAGTGAACTGATCTTTCTATCATAAAGAGGTAGTAACACCGTATTATTTTAAGCTGGAACAACTGTAATTAAAAAAATACCGCACTTTTTCTAAAGTGCGGTAATATTTTTATCTATTTTTTAGATCAAAATAGCATAAGCTAGAATGAATTAGACATTAAAACGGAAATGCATTACATCGCCATCTTGAACAATATAATCTTTCCCTTCTAAACGCCATTTTCCTGCTTCTTTTGCCCCATTTTCGCCTTTGTACTGAATGAAATCAGCATAAGAAATGACTTCGGCGCGAATAAAACCTTTTTCAAAATCAGTGTGGATGACCGCAGCGGCTTTTGGTGCTGTGGCGCCGACGGAAACTGTCCACGCACGAACTTCTTTAACGCCAGCTGTGAAATAAGTTTGTAAATTTAATAGGGCATAACCTGCACGAATAACACGGTTTAAACCCGGTTCATCAATGCCTAGATCTTGCAGAAATTCCACTTTTTCTTCATCATCCAGTTCTGCAATTTCAGATTCAATTGCCGCACAAACAGGCACAACCACCGCCCCTTCTTTTTCCGCAATTTCACGTACACGATCTAAATAAGGATTATTTTCAAAGCCATCTTCATTCACATTGGCAATATACATTGTTGGTTTTAATGTAAGGAAGTTATAGCTCTTAATGGCGTGTAATTCGTCTTTATCTAATCCGACAGAACGAATCATTCCGGCATTTTCTAACACAGGGAGGATTTTTTCCATAATGGACAATTCAAATTTTGCCTCTTTATCGCCACCTTTAGCACGTTTAGTTAAACGTTGAATGGCGCGCTCACAACTGTCTAAATCAGCCAGGGCGAGTTCCGTGTTAATGGTGTCGATGTCTTCAGCGGGATCAATTTTTCCGGCAACGTGAACAATGTCATCATTTTCAAAACAACGTACAACGTGGCCAATCGCATCGGTTTCACGAATATTAGCAAGGAATTTGTTACCTAATCCTTCCCCTTTGCTTGCGCCAGCAACAAGACCGGCGATATCCACAAATTCCATTGTAGTTGGTAAGACGCGTTCAGGTTTAACAATTTCCGCTAATGCGTCTAGACGTGGATCTGGCATTGGCACAACGCCAGTGTTTGGTTCAATGGTACAGAACGGGTAATTTGCCGCTTCAATACCTGCTTTTGTTAATGCGTTAAAAAGGGTGGATTTGCCCACGTTTGGTAAACCTACAATACCACATTTAAATCCCATAATATTTCCTTAATGTTTAATTTGATGCTTTAAAACTATTGAGTCGATTTGTTGCTTTGTTAATGCCTTCTTTGATGAGAATTTCCACGCACACAGTGGCTTCATCTAAGGCTTTATCAATCAGTTGCCAATCTGTTGGTGAGGGTTTACCTAGCACATAGGCGGAAACCAGATTTTTATCACCCGGGTGTCCAATCCCCACACGCAGGCGATAGAAATTTTTATTATTACCTAGCTGAGCAATGCTATCACGCAAACCGTTATGTCCACCGTGTCCGCCCCCTTGCTTAATTTTGGCAACACCGGGAGGAAGATCAAGCTCATCGTGAATAATCAGCATTTCTTCTGGTTTAATGCGGTAAAAATTGGCTAATGCACTCACCGCTTTACCGCTTAAATTCATAAAAGTAGTGGGGACGAGAAAACGAATTTCTTCGCCAAAAATCACCGCTCTTGCGGTTTTTCCGAAAAATTTACTTTCTTCTTTCAGTTGAAAATTAAATTGACGGGCAAGGCGATTAATTAACCATTCCCCCGCATTATGGCGAGTTTCGGCATATTTATCCCCTGGGTTAGCCAGCCCAACAATGAGTTTAATTTCTGACATACTTTCTTTAACTGGACAAAAATAGTGGGCTATTGTAGCGAAAAACAGTTATAACGCCAAGACCAATACACCCGCTAAAATTAAAATTGAACCGATAATGAGTTTTAAGCTGATGGCTTCGCCTAATATTACCACCCCTAACACAATGGCGATAACCACGCTAAGTTTATCAATGGGGGCGACCCAAGAGGCGGGGGCAAGTTGTAATGCACGATAATAGCAAAGCCAAGAAAGCCCCGTAGCAACCCCTGATAAAAGTAGGAAAATAAAGGGCTTTGCGGCGATATGTTGGGGGAGTTGCCATTCGTTACGCAGCGTAATAATACCACCAGCCACAACCAATACCACAAGGGTGCGAATAAACGTAGCAAGGTTGCTATTTATCCCCTCCACGCCAAGTTTGCCCAAAATGGCGGTGAGTCCGGCGAAAAATGCTGATCCAATGGCGAAAATGACCCAATTCATCGTTTTTCCTTATTTTTTCGTGCGTTTATCACCGCACTTTTGTTTGATATTCGCTATAATAGCAAAGTTTTTTTAGAGAAAAATAGAAATAAAAATGCCAAGAGTTAATCAAAGTGCCTTAGTGCCTTACAGTGCCAAACAAATGTATGATTTGGTGAATAATTATGAACGTTATCCGGAATTTGTGCCGGGCTGTGTGGAAAGCCGAACGTTAAGTCGTGAGCAAAATCAGCTTACCGCAGAATTAGTCATCAGCAAAGCGGGCATTCGTCAGCGTTTTACCACACAAAATACAATGCTGGAAAATCAGCGTATTCAAATGCAGTTGGTGGAAGGCCCGTTTAAATTTTTGCAAGGGGAATGGCAGTTTGTGGAAATTGATGAGCAGTGTTGCAAAATTGCCTTAACACTGGAATTTGAATTTTCCAATCCGATTATTGCAATGGCGTTTGGGCAGATTTTTACTCATTTAACCAGTAAAATGATCGATGCGTTTAAGCAGCGTGCCAAGGAGGTTTACGCCTAATGTCTAAATTAAAAATTGAAATTGCTTATGCTTTGCCTGATCGTTATTTTTTGAAAACCTTGCATATGGAACAAGGCACAACCGTGCAAACCGCAATTTTGCAATCAGGTATTTTACATCAGTTTAGTGAAATTGATTTGCGTGAAAATAAAATTGGGATTTTCAGCCGTCCAGCAAAATTAACTGATCTTGTAGAAGACGGGGATCGCATTGAAATTTACCGCCCTTTACTTGCTGATCCCAAAGAGATCCGCCGTAAGCGTGCGGCACAACAGTTACAAGAACAGCAAGCACAAAAGCAAGCTGAAAAAGAAGCGAAAAAACGCGCAAAACAATTAGCCCAAGATCAACAATCTGTATCCCAATTGGCAACACCATCTTCAACTCAAGAGGAACAAGGCAATGATTAAATTTTGTTTACCTGAACACATTAGCCCTGAACAATTTTTACAAGAATATTGGCAAAAGAAACCGTTATTAATTCGCAACGGTCTTCCACAAATTGTGGGACAGTTTGAGCCACAAGATATTATTGAACTGGCGCAAGGCGAAGAGGTTACCGCGCGCCTAATCAAGCAACATAGCGATGAAAATTGGGAACTTAAGGTTAGCCCATTGATAGAGCAAGATTTTGCTAATGTGCCAACACAATGGACGGTACTTGTACAAAATATGGAGCAGTGGTCGCCTGAATTGGGGCAATTATGGAATGCGTTTGGTTTTATTCCACAGTGGCAACGAGATGATATTATGGTGTCTTATGCACCGCAAGGTGGCTCAGTAGGGCGACATTATGATGAATATGACGTGTTCCTTGTGCAAGGGTATGGGCATCGCCGTTGGCAACTCGGTAAATGGTGCGATCCTAGCACAGAATTTAAGACTAACCAGCCGATCCGTATTTTTGATGATATGGGCGAATTGTTACTTGATGAAGTGCTTGGCCCCGGTGATGTGCTTTATGTGCCTTCCCGTTTATCCCATTATGGGGTGGCACAAGATGATTGCCTGACGTTTTCTTTTGGCTTACGTTATCCTAATTTAGCGGATATTTTTGAAAATGTGGCAAAAGCCTTTAATCAACCTAGCTTAGAATTGGATCTCAGTGAATTTTTAATTCCTCTCCGTCTTCACCCTGATCAGCAACCAACAGGGTTATTGGCACAGCAAAATATCACCACAATAAAGCAACAGTTCCTTGCTAGCCTTGCACAAAGCCCACAATTTGATGCCTTATTCAAACAAGCCTTAGCAAGTACAGTGAGTAGCAGACGCTACGAATTATTACCAACGGAAGGGGAGTACGATCCTGAAGAAGTGCGATCGCTTTTGGAAGAAGGGGGCTTGCTTTCACAAGATAATAATTGCAAATTGCTTTATACCGAACAGCCATTGCGTCTTTATGCCAACGGTGAATGGCTAGATGAACTCAACCCGTTAGAAGCCCAAATTTTACAACGGTTATCTGATGGAGAAAGCCTGAATTTAGCGGATTTACACGAGTTAATGCGTGATATGCAAGACAAAGAAAGTGTAATGGAACTCTTGTTAGACAGTCTATGCAACTGGCTTGATGATGGTTGGGTGTTATTGGATTAAATATGGAAAATAGTGCAATTTATTCTGTTTCGCAACTCAATCAGCAGGCTCGCCAATTATTGGAGGGGCAGCTTGGGCTTGTGTGGCTCACAGGCGAAATTTCTAATTTTACTCAACCGGTTTCGGGGCATTGGTATCTCACTCTGAAAGATGAAAATGCTCAAGTGCGTTGTGCAATGTTCCGAATGAAAAATCTGCGTGTCTCATTTCGCCCACAAAATGGTATGCAAGTCCTCGTTAGGGCAAGTGTCAGCTTATATGAGCCACGAGGGGATTATCAGCTTATTATTGACACAATGCAGCCAGCAGGTGAGGGATTACTGCAACAGCAATTTGAAGCCTTAAAAATGAAATTGGCGGCGGAAGGATTGTTTGCCCAAAATCTGAAAAAAAACCTACCGCACTTTAGTCGCAAAGTGGGCGTGGTTACTTCGCCGACAGGGGCAGCATTACAAGATATTTTGCATATTTTACAACGTAGAGATCCTAGTCTAGCGGTGGTGATTTATCCCACTGCCGTTCAAGGTAAAGAAGCCACGGCTGAAATTGTGCAAATGATCGAGCTTGCCAACCGTCGCCAAGAAGTGGACGTATTGATTGTTGGGCGTGGCGGTGGTTCATTAGAAGATTTATGGTGTTTTAATGAAGAAGCCGTGGCGCGAGCAATTTTTAATTCCGTCATTCCTGTGATCAGTGCGGTAGGACACGAAACCGACATAACCATTGCTGATTTTGTTGCAGATGTGCGTGCGCCCACCCCATCGGCGGCAGCAGAATTGGTAAGCCGTGATCAGCAAGAATTATTGCAACAGCTTGGCTATAAACGCCAGCATTTAGAAATGGCGTTAGATCGATGTTTTAATGAAAAACGCCAAGCATTAAATCAGCTCGTGTGGCGTTTGCAAAATCGCCATCCACAAATTCAGTTTAATCAACAAAAGGCACAGCTAGAACAGCTTGCTTACCGTTTACAGTTTGCAATGCAACGGGAAGTGGAAAAATCGCAACAACAGATTGCCGTGCAACATCAACGTTTGCATTTAGCCATAGCGCGAAACCTTGCTATAAAAAAAGAATATTCACAAAAACTTCGCCAACGCTTGCAACATTGCCATCCACAAACACAGCTCAATCAGCGAAAAGCACACATTCAACAGCTAGGTTATGGCTTAAAACTTGCAATACAAGGTTATTTCACGAAAAAACAACAAAATTTCACTGCACTTAATGAACGGTTGCACAATAATCCATTACCTTATCGTTTGCAAAAGCAGGCTCAACATTTGCAACAATTAAATGTGCGGTTAGCTTTTTCTACGGAAAAACAACTGGCAAACAAACAAGGGTGTTTTGCGACGTTGTGCCAACAATTAGACGGATTAAGCCCATTGAAAATTCTTTCCCGTGGTTATTCCATCTCTGAAAATGAACAAGGCATTGCAATTACCCAAAGTCGCCAAGTGAAAGTGGGCGAGCGTGTGAAAACACAGTTAATGAATGGCATAATTTATAGCCGTGTTGAACAAATAGAAAAATAGTCACTTAATTTTGAAAATAAGATAGCGTTGGTTCGCCTTATTTTTGTACGAGTTATGTTGAACCGTATTGCCTTATTCCAACTTTAAACAGAGATAATTCCTGATATCTAAAAAAGATAACAATAATTTTTCTTTTTGAAGAAAACGCCTTCTTTTTTTGAGATAGATGAAAAAAATAAAAATTTTAAAATTTTTCACGATTTTAGTTGCATTTCGTTTTTTTTTTTTACAATAGGGAGGATTTATCTTGATTTTATTGAGATAAAGCTAAACGAAATATTTTATTCATCTTTGTGGTTAAGGCGACTTAACCACTTTTTTTTTGTTTTTAAAATGGGTGATTGTATTTACTTTCCCACTTAAAGAAGTGAAGTGCGGTAAAAAATAGTAAAATTTTCTACTGCACTTTATAAATAAGAAAGGTTTTCTATCTCTATCACCTTGATGCCTTACTAGCGAGCCAATGGTGTATTGTTATCTTGCTTTATTTGCAAACATAAAAGAATTTCCCTCACTTTAGGGAAAAAAATAAAAATTTTAAGATTTTTCACGATTTTAGTTGCATTTCGTTTTTTTTTTTTACAATAGGGAGGATTTATCTTGATTTTATTGAGATAAATCTAAACGAAATATTTTATTCATCTTTGTGGTTAAGGAGACTTAACCACTTTTTTTGTTTTTAAAATGGGTGATTGTATTTACTTTCCTCCTTAAAAAAGTGAAGTGCGGTAAAAAATAGTAAAATTCTCTACCGCACTTTATAAATAAGAAAGGTTTTCTGTCGCTATCGCGTTGATAGTTTACTGGCGAGCCAATGGTGGTTTTTACCCTGCTTCATTTGGAAACATAAAAGGATTTAATCCACTACGCGAAAGACCTTTTTCTTCCATTTCAATATCAAGATAGATACTTGCCAAATCATCAGCGATGGCTTCGACATAAGGGTCTTTCTCTTGATACATCATTTTCAGATAGCTATGGCAATCGCCGCAGCTTTCGGCTTTAACGGGGGCTGATTCGCTGTCAATTGACCAATAATCTAGTTTCCCCGTGTGATTACAATTGGTGCATTTGCTACGCACGACATTCCATTCACTTTCACATAGAGAGCAATGTACATAACGTAAACCTTGCTCTGAGCCAAAATGCACCACGCTGGCGGTCGGCGGGGCATTACATACTGGGCAAAGATGAAGGTGTTCACCGCTTTCCATTTTGCTATTTTGTGGCAACTGCTGTGCAAGCTGAATCCAATAAAGGGAAAGTGCCGCCCAAATAAAGAGGGCTTTATCGCTACTGACTTCTGAAAATTGTTGCGCGAGTAATTTGTCAGCAAGCTGTTCAAGCTCGTTGTCGGAGGTTTTTTCTAAATTCTCAATGGTAGCTTGAACGTTTTCAGTTCCATTATTTTTCATTTTATTGAGCAACGCGTGAAATAAGGTTCGCCATTGTGGATCGCGCTGCCATTGGGTAAGATTAAGTGGAACGCTTGTTTCCGCATTAATTTCAATTTTTTGCGTAACAGGCTGTTCGTTCAGTAGGGCGAGTTGGCAATCTACAATACTTGCCGCAAAGTTAAGGTAATTCGCCATTGGGTGATTTTGCGCCAGAGAACGTAAGCGTTCAGCTCGGCGTTGGTAAAGATTTTTGGGGTTGGAAAATAAGAGAACAGGGTGATGAAAAGAGCTAGCAGCTTGTACAATTTCATCTTTTGGTAGGATTTTGATACTCATAATTTTTCATCAGCTTTTGTCAATAAAGAAAGTGCGGTGTAAATTTGCAAAATTTTGCAAAAAATCACCGCACTTTGCCATCGTTAATTAGTTAGTGTGCTTTTCTTTCGCTTTTTCTGCGGCTTCTTTTTCAAGTTCAGGCAGAATGTCTTCACGGAACCAGCGTGGGTGATGTTTTTTCGCCCAGCGTACCGTTACCCAACCTTCAACCATTCCTCGAATAGAACCTTTCACCCAAAATGCCATATACATATGCACCATAATGCCGGTAAAGAGCATAAAGGCACTGGCAGAGTGGAGTAAAATTGCAATGCGAATTACCGGAATTGGGAAATTATGGGAGAAATATTGTCGCCACATAATAATCCCTGTTGTCAGTAATGTGAACATTGCTAGAATAAGCGTCCAAAACAGCATTTTTTGCCCTAAATTATATTTTCCGTTGTCTGAAACGGCGTGTTCGTTGCCTTTTAAGACTTCTTTAATATTTTTGAGCCATACCCAGTCATTTTTCTCCGGAATGTTATGACGCCAATAAATCAAGCAAAGATTAATAAACGCCACAAACATCACTAAGCCTGTGAATGGGTGGATAAAACGGGCAATTCTTGGATTACCTAAAATTTCCGTTAGCCAAGCAAAATCAGGGAAGAAAAAGGCAAGCCCTGATAAGCCAGTGGTGAAGAAACAAATTACAAGTAGCCAATGGCTTAAACGCGCAGGAAATTTATGGCGAACAACTCGTTGATCGTTGCTGATCTTAAATTTACTCATTTTCGCCTCCTTTATGTGCTTGTTCGTCTTCTGGCACGACTTCTTCGTGTTCTTCTAGATCTTCCGTATTTGGCCCTACTGCAAGATAGTGCGCAATTTCAGAAAGCACTAAGCCTCCCATTGCCACTGCTGCAACTGGTTTCAATACGTCTTTCCATAATTTCACGGTAACGTCAATTTGTGGATCTTTCGGTAAGCCTGAGTAAAGCTCTGGCTTATCAGCGTGATGTAACACATACATAACGTGTGTGCCGCCCACGCCTTCTGGATCATAAAGCCCTGCATTTTCATAACCACGGGATTTGAGATCCGCAATGCGAGTTTCCGCATAGTGTTTCATTTCTTCTTTTGTACCGAAATGAATTGCGCCTGTTGGACAGGTTTTCACACAAGCGGGTTCTTGACCCACGGTAACGCGATCAACACAAAGCGTACATTTGTACACACGGTTATCTTCAGGGTTCATTCGTGGAATGTTGAATGGACAACCTGCGATACAATAACCACAACCGATACATTTATCCGATTGGAAATCAACAATGCCGTTTGCATACTGAATAATCGCACCTGGTGAAGGGCAAGATTTTAAACAGCCCGGTTCACTACAGTGCATACAGCCATCTTTACGGATCAGCCATTCTAGACGGTCATTTTCTTCAACTTCATTGAATTTCATCACCGTCCAAGCTTTGGCATTGAGATCAATCGGGTTATCGTATGAGCCGATACATTTTTCCGGCTCGGCACGAATATCATTCCATTCTGAACAAGCCACTTGGCAGGCTTTACAACCGATACAAGTGGTAACGTCAATCAGTTTTGCCACTTCAAGCTGATGATCTCGCGCTTGCGGTGGTGGTGTTAATCCCGATGTTGCAGAGGCTTTAATAATATCTTGCGATTGAATAGTTCCCATATTATGCCCCCACTTTCTCAATATTTACCAACATACATTTTGATTCCGGTGTTTGTGTATTTGCATCACCTGCGCGAATGGTGAGGTTATTGGCAAAGAAGCCTTTTTTGCTTACCCCTGAGAATCCCCAGTGAATTGGGATACCTACGGTATGCACGGCTTTGCCATCGGCAGTGAGTGGGCGGATACGTTTGGTTACCACGGCTACGGCTTTAATATAACCACGTTTTGAGGTAACTTTGACATAATCACCATTATTGATGCCTTTCTCTTTTGCAAGTGCTTCGCCAATTTCAACAAATTGTTCTGGCTGGGCAATTACATTGAGTAACACATTTTTCGTCCAGAAGTGGAAATGTTCTGTTAGACGATAGGTTGTACCCACATAAGGGAATTCTTCCGAAGTACCAATGTCTGCTTTATCGCTTTCCAAAATACGCGCCACAGGGTTAGATACGACATTTGGGTGCAGTGGGTTTGTGCCAATTGGTGTTTCAATTGGTTCGTAATGTTCTGGGAACGGGCCGTCAGCCATACGTTCACGCACGAATAAACCACTTACCCCTTCAGGTTGCATAATAAATGGTAGGGTAGGACTATTTGGTGGCGCAGTACCGAAGTCTGCCACGTCCACATAGTTCCAGTTTTTGCCATTCCATTTAATTAACTGGCGTTTTGGATTCCAAGGTTTACCGGATAAATCCGCACTTGCACGGTTATAGATAATTCGACGGTTCATCGGCCACGCAAAGCCCCAACCTAGGGTATTACCTAAGTTAGATGGATCTGCGTTATCGCGATTCGCCATTTGGTTCCCTTTTTGTGTCCATTGACCCGTATAAATCCAGCACGCACCAGAGGTGCTACCGTCATCACGCATTTGCGCGAAACTTGATAGTAGATCGCCTTTTTTCAAGATGACATTACCGTTGGCATCAAGCAGATCTTGTAAGGCGTAGCCGTTCATTTCTTTTGCCACTTCTTCTGCTTTTGGCTCAAGTGGGTTGTCATACTGCCAGCTCATTGCCTCAAGGCTATCAAGGGATACGCCACCTTCTTTGTGGTAAAGCTCGATTAATGCCGCTCTTAATTCAGAAAGAATCTCGCCATCACTTTTTGCTTCAAATGGTGGTTCAACAGCTTTCCAGTGCCACTGTAACCAACGCCCAGAGTTAGCGATTGAACCGTGTTCTTCCACGAAACAAGTTGTTGGTAAGCGGAATACTTCGGTTTGAATTTCTTCTGTTTTCACGTCATTAAATTCACCGTAGTTTTTCCAGAATTCAGAGGTATCCGTGATTAACGGATCCATAATCACTAAGTATTTTAACTTACTTAAGGCTTTAATGATTTTGCCTGAATTTGGATAAGAGGCAACAGGGTTCATTCCTTGGCAGAAATAACCATTTACACGACCTTGATACATTTCATCAATGTAGCGCATTTGATCCATACCGCCTTTCGGCAATTTCGGTAAATAATGGTAGCCGAATTCATTTTCAGCAGTGGCTTTTTCACCAAAGAAGGTTTTCAGCATACTTACCATAAATTTCGGCGTATTTTGCCAGTAGTTCACCTGATCTTTCATCATTGTTTTTGGCGTAATACGGTTTAGGAAGTTTTCTAAACTGGTATCCGCTTCGGTTGGCAATGGAATATAGCCAGGCAACATATGTGGGAATAAACCTAAATCCGTAATCCCTTGTACATTTGAGTGTCCACGCAACGCATTCACACCACCGCCAGAAACCCCGATATTACCGAGTAATAGCTGGATCATCGCCATCGTACGAATATTTTGTGAACCCACAGTATGTTGAGTCCAACCTAATGCGTACATAAAGGTTGCCGCTTTGTCAGGTGCAGAGGTTTTGGCAATTTCTTCACAGAATTGTAAGAAACTTTTTTGTGGTGTACCCGTGATACGTTCTACCATTTCAGGGGTATAACGAGAAACGTGATCTTTTAACAGATTAATCACGCAACGAGGGTGTTGTAAGGTCAGATCACGAATAGGCTGACCTTCCGCATCAAATTGATAACGCCAAGTTGAACGATCATATTTGCGTGTTTCAGGATCATAGCCTGAGAACAAGCCGTCTTCAAACTTGAAGTTCTCATCAACGAGGAATGCCGCATTCGTATAATGTCTAACGTATTCGTGTTGGATTTGATCTTTTTCTAATAAATAACGAATAACGCCAGATAAAAATGCAATATCTGTACCAGAACGGAGTGGCATATAAATATCTGCAACTGAAGCTGTACGGTTAAAGCGTGGATCAACCACCATTAACTTCGCACCATTTTGTTTTTTCGCTTCAATCGCCCAACGGAACCCAACAGGGTGAGCTTCCGCTGCGTTACCGCCCATTACAATGACTAAATCGGAATTTTTAATATCAACCCAGTGGTTGGTCATCGCACCGCGACCAAATGATGGAGCAAGACTTGCTACCGTTGGTCCGTGTCAGATACTCGCTTGGTTGTCGGTATAAATCATCCCGAGTGAACGAACAAATTTTTGCGTTAAGATACCTGTTTCATTGCTACAAGCCGATCCGGCTAAGAAACCCGCGGTCATCCAACGATTAACAGGGGTACCATTTTCATTGTTTAACACAAAGTTAGCATCGCGGTCTGCTTTCATATGTTTAGCGATGCGTTCAATGGCTTCTTCCCAAGATATACGTTTCCACTCTGTTGAGCCTGCTTCACGCACTTCAGGGTATTTCACACGACGAGGGCTGTTTACATAATCTAATGCACCAGCCCCTTTAGGACAAAGCGCGCCACGGCTAACTGGATGATCGGGGTCACCTTCAATATGATAAAGTTTACCCACGCTATTTTTTGCGCCATCACCTAAGCTGTATAACAACATACCACAGCCTACGGCACAATAGGTGCAGGTATTACGGGTTTCTTTACCGCGTAATAACTTGTATTCGCGAGGTGCTGCTAAAGCGGTTGCTGGGGCAAAGCCCAACATCGCCGCAGACGTCCCTGCCATACCACCTGCACAGATCTTAAAGAACTTTCTTCTTGTGACCTGCATAGAGATGCTCCTTAACCAACAAAATTGTTGTGTTATTGTGTAGTAGATTCGTTTTTTATAGATATTCGTTTGGGCTAACTGAATTGTTCACATTTTTTATTTACCAAATAAACAACGGTAAGTCGCACATTTTCACCGATGAAATAATTCAGTTACAGTATAGTTTGTTGTCAAATTGTATTACAATTAGCACAACATAATACTGTGGCTAGGATACGCCTTTTCACACCTAAAATCTATAAGTAATCTTGATTAGAAAGGAAAAATTCTTGAGCTGGATCACAAAATTAACAGTTAATTTTTTCAAAAAATTAACAAATAATAAACATTCTCAACACATACCAATTTGGCAAGAAAAAGAAGAAATACTCGCAATAGAAACCCCGGTCGCCTTGGTTTATAACGGCATTAGCCACACAGTAATGATGTGTTCCCCGCAAGATTTAGTGGATTTTGCCCTTGGGTTTTCCTTAACCGAAGGCATTATCGAAAAGCCCGCGGATATTTATGGAATTGATGTTGAAGAAACCTGCAATGGCATTGAAGTACAGATAGAAATTGCCACACGTTGCTTTGTCGCGCTCAAAGCGCGTCGCCGCACCTTAGCCGGGAGAACGGGCTGTGGCATTTGTGGCACAGAACAGCTTGATCAAATTCATAAAAATTTCCCTATTTTACACCGCACTTGTGTTTTGGATATTTATCGCCTTGATGATTGTCTGAAAAAATTACATTCAGCCCAACAGCTTGGGCAACAAACAGGCTCAACGCACGCGGCTGCCTTTTTTGATTTACAAGGTAACTTGCTTGCTATTCGGGAAGATGTTGGTCGTCACGTGGCTTTGGACAAATTGCTAGGTTGGCACGCCAAACAGCCAAAGCAACAAGGTTTTGTCTTAATTTCTAGCCGAGCTAGCTATGAAATGGTGCAGAAAGTTGTGAGTGCAGGCATTGAATGCTTAGTTGCTATCTCAGCCGCAACAGCACTTGCTGTACAACAAGCTCAACAAAGCCACCTGACTTTAATTGGTTTTGCCCGAGAGGGCAGGGCGACCGTTTATACTGGTAAAGAGCGGGTGGATTTTGCAGAGAATTGACTTTTAAAGGGAATGACAGAGCCTTGACTCTAACCCTATGTTAAGGTTTATGCTACAACCAAATTTTTACTAGAAGGACAAAATGATGAAAAAAACTGTTTTAGTATTAAGTGATTTATCCTGCCAGCATTGCGTGAAATCTGTACAAAAAACGTTAGATAATATTGCGGGCGTGCAACGTGCAGAGGTGAGTTTGGATAGCGCCGTTGTAGAGGGAGAGGTTGATCCACAAGTGTTGATTGATGCCATTGTTGAAGCAGGTTATCAAGCACGCCTTGCCGATACGCCTGCAAAGTAAGTTCACTACCCGAATCTTCCACAGAAATTTCTCCCCCTGATCCTGTGGTAGTGGGCGAGCATCAGGATCAGGTTACGCTTTTACTTGATGGCTTAAGTTGTGCCGCTTGTGTGATGAAAGTACAAAACGCCTTACAAGCCGTGCCACAGGTTGTGCAAGTGCAAGTCAATTTAGCGGAACAAACCGCCTTAGTCAGTGGTAATGCCACGCCACAGTCTCTCGTTACTGCCGTACAACAAGCAGGTTATGGCGCGGAAGTGGTGAATGATGATGTGGTGCGAGCGGAAAAACAGCAATGTAAAACCACGCAAGAAGTGAACCAGCGTAAATGGCAAGGCATTATCGCCCTTGGCTTAGGGGCGATATTAATGCTTTGGGGGTTACTTGGCGGCACAATGAGCGTTAGCCAAAACAATCGTGCCTATTGGTTGGTTGTGGGAGTGCTGGTTTTGCTGATAATGATTGTTACAGGCAAACATTTCTATCAAAAGGCTTGGCAAAATCTCTTTCATCGTACCGCTACAATGGATACTCTTGTAGCATTGGGAACGGGGACGGCTTGGCTTTATTCAATGGTTGTTTGTGTTAAGCCTGATTTTTTCCCGGAGAATGCACGCCATTTATATTTTGAAGCGGCGGCGATGATTATCGGTTTTATCAATTTAGGTAAAATGTTTGAAGCAAAAGCGAAACAACATTCTTCGCAGGCATTGGCACGCTTGCTTGATCTGACGCCTAAAACCGTGCATTTGATGACATCACAAGGCACGCAAGACATTCCCCTTGCGGCGGTGAAAGAAGGAATGTTATTACGCTTGCAAACAGGCGAACGTGTTGCCGTGGATGGAACAGTTACCGAAGGGCAAGGCTGGTTTGATGAAAGTATGCTGACCGGCGAACCTCTCTCAGTGCAAAAGCACGTTGGGGATAAAATTAGTGCTGGCACGCTGATTTCAGATGGCACGGTGATTTATCGCGCAGAACAAATTGGTGAGCAAACGACGCTGGCAAATATCATCAAATTAGTGCGTCAAGCGCAGAGTAGCAAACCGAAAATAGGGCAACTTGCCGATAAGATTGCCGGTATTTTTGTCCCGATTGTGATTGGCATTGCGTTACTGGCAGGCTTGATTTGGTATGTTTTCGGACCTGCTCCACAATTTTCTTATAGTTTGGTGATCTTTACTACTGTACTTATCATTGCTTGCCCTTGTGCTTTAGGGTTAGCTACGCCAATGTCGATTATTTCAGGGATTGGGCGTGCGGCAGAATTGGGGATTTTAGTGCGTGATGCCGATGCCTTACAAAAAGCCGCCAGCGCCGATACGATTGTGTTTGATAAAACAGGCACGCTGACAAAAGGTTCGCCAAAAATCACCGCACTTTATTGTTTTAATGATTATTCAGAAAAACAAGTTAGTCAGCTTGCAGCAAGTTTAGAGCAAGGATCAAATCACCCGTTAGCAAAAGGCATTGTGCAGTTTAATCAAGAAAAACAAGGTGAGATCAAGCCACTCAACGCCTTTACCACGTTGCAAGGTTTAGGTGTGCGTGGGAAAGTGGAAACATTTGAATTATTACTTGGTAATCAAGCCTTAATGATACAGCAAGGGGTGGATATTCAACCTGCAATGGCGATATGGCAACAGCAAACAGCAAGCGGAGCAACGGTGGTGTTTTTCGCGATAAATCAGCAATTAGCTGGGGTGTTTGTAATAAGCGATCCGCTAAGAGAAGATTCAGTTCAAGCGTTACAACGCTTGCATAAACAAGGTTATCATTTGGTGATGCTTACGGGAGATCAAGAGAAAACGGCTCGTTCTTTGGCACAAGGTACAGCGATTGATAAGGTAATCGCTGGCGTTTTGCCTGCTCAAAAAGCCCATATCATCAAAGCATTACAACAAGAAGGGCGTAAGGTTGTAATGGTCGGGGACGGCATTAATGATGCCCCCGCCCTTGCACAGTCAGATGTGAGTATTGCAATGGGAAGCGGCTCAGATATTGCCATTGAAACCGCAGAATTAACCTTAATGCGACATCATATTTCTGCGGTGGCAGATGCACTTTGTCTTTCTAAAGGCATTTTACGCAATATGAAGCAAAATCTGTTTGGCGCATTTATTTACAACCTCTTAGGCATACCCATTGCGGCTGGTTTGTTGTATCCCTTGTTTGGTATTTTGCTTAACCCGATGATCGGTGGGCTTGCTATGGCGTTATCTTCTATTACTGTGGTGAGTAATGCCAACCGTTTACTTACCTTTAAAGTAGAATAAAAACGGCACATAATGAGCTTTATTTTTGTGAATTAGACAAAGAAAAAGCGTATAATTCTGCCATCTTAGGCACACTAAAAGTGCGGGCTTTTTTTGAATTTTTGAGGCAATGATGACATTACAATTTAACGCAATCGCCTTGCTATTGGTGATTTTGATTTTACTTGGTGTGTTAGGTAACAACAGCTCAATCACCATTTCGGCAACGATTTTGCTATTAATGCAGCAAACCTTTTTAGCCAAATATATCCCTTTTATGGAAAAATATGGTCTAAATATCGGCATTATTATTCTTACTATTGGTGTGCTTAGCCCAATTATTTCAGGCAAAATTCCCTTACCAAGTTTTACTGAACTGTTGAACTGGAAAATGTTTTTAGCCATTGCGGTGGGGGTGCTGGTTGCGTGGTTTGGTGGGCGAGGGGTAAATCTAATGGGCGCACAACCCACCTTGCTCACAGGCTTATTAGTTGGCACGATTTTAGGGGTTGCCTTTGTTGGCGGTATTCCAGTGGGGCCATTGATCGCAGCGGGGATTTTGTCGTTGTTTTTAGGGAAAACGGGGTGAAGATAACTTTTTAAATAAAAAAATTAGCCCCTGTTTTGACAAGGGCTAATTCAAAAATTCGCTAATTTCTCACCGCACTTAATTATCGAAGTGACATTAATTTCGCATCGCATTTTTCATAATACGATCTTTCGCCACTTGCCATTCGCGATCTTTAATATCGTTACGTTTATCCACCTGTTTTTTCCCTTTCGCCACGCCGATTTTAATTTTCGCCCAAGGGCCTTTCCAATAAAGAGAAAGGGCAACAATGGTAAACCCATCACGATTTGCTTTGCCGAATAATGACGCTAATTCTCGTTCTTTTAGCAATAATTTACGAGTACGCGTTGGATCGCACACAATATGCGTTGATGCCACACTTAAGGGCTGAATCGTTGCCCCGAATAGATAGGCTTCACCGTCTTTGAAAATAATATAGCTATCGCTAATATTGGCTTTGCCTGCACGCATTGATTTCACTTCCCAGCCTTGCAAGGAAAGCCCCGCTTCGATTTCATCTTCAATAAAATACTCGTGTCTTGCACGTTTATTTAGGGCAATGGTATTTGATGCTTGTTTTGTTTTTTTCTTTGTCATTTTTATACATTTATTCTGATAAAATTGTCGCCCATTCTACCCAATCTAGGGAAAAATCGCAAAAGCACTTGCGTTGCAAAGCAATCTTTATAACAATGATGCCACAATTTTTGCATTGAGTAAGCATTGATGAAATATAAGAATTTACGCGATTTTTTGCAGCTGTTAGAAGAACAAGGTGAATTAAAACGCATTTCGCAAGAAATCGATCCTTATTTGGAAATGACCGAAATTTCCGACCGCACTTTGCGCGCAGGAGGGCCTGCCTTATTATTTGAAAACCCAAAAGGGTTTGCGATGCCCGTGTTGTGTAACTTATTCGGTACGGCAAAGCGTGTGGCGCTTGGAATGGGGCAGAATGATGTGTCAGCATTGCGTGAGGTGGGCAAATTACTTGCTTTCCTTAAAGAACCAGAACCGCCGAAAGGATTTAAAGATTTATGGGCAACGTTGCCACAATACAAACAAGTGCTAAATATGCCCGCAAAAGTGCTAAATAAAGCCCCTTGTCAGGATATTGTCCTCCGTGGTGATGAAGTCGATTTATATCGTTTACCAATTATGCAATGTTGGAAGGAAGACATTGCCCCTCTTATCACTTGGGGATTGACTATCACCAAAGGTCCCAACAAAAAACGACAGAATTTGGGAATTTACCGCCAACAGCTTATCGGCAAGAATAAATTGATTATGCGCTGGCTTTCGCATCGTGGTGGCGCATTAGATTTCCAAGAATGGAAAGAACAACATCCTGATAAGCCTTTTCCAGTGTCTGTGGCATTGGGGGCTGATCCTGCGACAATTTTAGCCGCGGTAACCCCTGTTCCAGATAGCCTGTCTGAATATGCCTTTGCAGGATTATTGCGTGGTAATAAAACCGAAGTGGTGAAATCAGTGAGTAATGATCTTGATGTGCCAGCCAGTGCGGAAATTGTCTTGGAAGGTTATATCGAACCGAATGAAACCGCGTTAGAGGGGCCATACGGCGATCACACGGGATACTATAACGAGCAAGAATATTTCCCTGTGTTTACTGTTACTCACATTACAATGCGGCAAAACCCGATTTATCACTCCACTTATACAGGACGACCACCTGATGAACCAGCGATTTTAGGCGAGGCATTAAATGAAGTGTTTATCCCTATTTTGCAAAAGCAATTTCCTGAAATTGTGGATTTTTATTTACCTCCCGAAGGCTGCTCCTACCGTCTTGCCGTGGTGACAATGAAAAAGCAATACGCAGGACACGCCAAGCGCGTAATGATGGGGGTTTGGTCTTTCTTACGTCAATTTATGTACACCAAGTTTGTCATCGTGTGTGATGATGATATTAATGCAAGAGATTGGAAAGATGTGATCTGGGCGATTACCACTCGCAGCGATCCAGCACGAGATTGCACCATTGTGGAAAATACCCCAATCGATTATTTAGATTTTGCTTCGCCGATTGCCGGACTAGGCTCTAAAATGGGGATTGATGCCACAAATAAATGGGCAGGTGAAACGGATCGCGAGTGGGGAGTACCAATTAAAAAAGATCCTGAAGTGGTCAAGCGAGTGGACGAAATTTGGCAAAGCCTAGGTATTTTCGATTAGTGATTGATTAAGGCTTATTAATTTTTAATAAAACAAAAGTGCGGTGCTTTTTTGAAAAATTTTGTCAAAAAGCACCGCACTTATTTTTCTTTGTCAGATTTTTAATTTCCGCTCTGCTTCTTTGGCTTTTATCAAGAATTGCTTGCGTTCCGCCGTGGACATTTGGCTACTTGTGCCAGGTAGTTTCACGGTGAGGGGATTAACGGGGCGACCATTAATGTGAAATTCATAATGTAAATGAGGCCCAGTAGAACGCCCTGTATTGCCCGATAATGCAATACGCTCACCCCGTTTCACACTTTGTCCCGCTCTGACTAATGGACGGCTTAGGTGCATATAAACGGTTTGGTATTCACGTCCGTGGCGAATCATAATATACCGACCCGCACCATTGGCTTGGTAGGCGACTTTTTCCACAACGCCGTCAGCAGGTGCGATAACCGGGGTACCGATAGCCATTGAGAAATCCACACCGTTATGTGGACGAATTCGTCCTGTAACAGGGTGACGTCTAGCTGGATTAAATGGCGAGGAGACGCGTGCTTGGCGTTGCATTGGATAACGCGCAAACCCTTTACCCAGCGT
Organism: Avibacterium sp. 21-595; assembly: GCF_023611905.1. Lineage (NCBI taxonomy): Bacteria > Pseudomonadati > Pseudomonadota > Gammaproteobacteria > Pasteurellales > Pasteurellaceae > Avibacterium > Avibacterium sp. 21-595. The sequence goes on from NZ_CP091455.1 coordinate 963,602, forward strand.
TTCCCCTTGACGGTTATAATAACGTCCATTGCTAGACTGAATGGCATAATAGCTTTTTCCGCCAGAGCTGATATGGATTGCTTCCACATTGCCTTGCCCAGTGAGTTTGTTATCCAAATATTCACGGGAAACCAACACGGCAAATTTATCCCCTTGTTTGAGTTTTTTCATACTAATTTGCCATTGCAACGCGCTACCTAATTGAGCAATTTGTTTTGAATTCAGTCCTTGAGCTTTTAAGCTGCTAGAAAATGAGCCTTTAATTTGACCTTTTAGTACCTCTTTTTTCCATACACTTTTTTTCTGCAAGATTTGGCGTTTAAATTTGCCTTCAGCAGTACGTTCATAAATACGTTCTTCTTTTTCTGAAACCAGCCAGTTGAGGTATTCTAATTCACCGTCTTTATCTAAAATCCAATAGAACTGTTGCCCTGCTTTAAGATTTTTTAGCTCTGGATAAGCCGTAATAAGAGTTTTGCTCGTTTCATCTTCTAACCCTGATTGTTCTAATACATCTTTCAAGGTATCACCTTTTACGACGGTATAGCTAAATTGATCTTTGATACGAATAGCTTGATCAGCAATATCAAGCAAATCATTGACCGCATTTTTAGCATCTTCCGGTAAATCGGCAAATTCATCTTTTTCATCAAGATTGACTTGTTCCACTTCGTCATCTTTACCTTGCAGATCATCGTCATAAGAGGTGGCTTCATCGCTATTCGATTTTTCTGTGTTTGCAGTATCCGGTTCAGCACTTTGCGAATTTTCGGTGAGATTTTCATTAGCTTGAATATCCTTGAATTCGCTATTCGTTTGAGTATCTTGAGTTTCATTGAGCGGCTTGTATTGTACTTCATCAGAAGATACTGCAAGGGGATCGGTTTTTGCATTGTCTTTGACGCTTAATACAATGCCAATGAAAATAGATAATATCGCCAAAAGGAAGACTGCCGCTTTAATTCGCGACTTTCTTTTTCGTCTATCCCTTGCTAGTTTAACGTGTTGCACTATCTATTTCCTTTCATATGTTGATTAAAACTTGCATTCTAGTATGACCCATAAAGTGCCAAAAAATTCCTTAGCACGTGTTGAAAAGGATTTAACTGAATAAATTCTAAGCATCTCAACGAGAAACTTGTTAAATCGAATAAAATGGGCTATTTTAAGCAAATTTTTCATAATGTATAGAGATAAAATGCAGATTCACGCCATTAAACAGCCATTAATTGAGTTAAAACACATTAATGTGCAATTTGAACAACGAAATGTTTTACAAAACATTAACTTATCTCTTTATGCTGATTCTGTTCTTACTATTGTAGGTCCGAACGGGGGAGGTAAATCCACCTTGCTGAAGGTGTTGCTTAAATTAATTAAGCCAAGTTCAGGAAAAGTGATTTATCACAACAATGTGCGTATCGGTTATGTGCCTCAGAAAATTCATCTTGATCATAGTTTGCCCATTACAGTAGAAAAATTTCTTTCTCTTAAACAGGGAACAACCAAGCAAAGTATTCAAGAAACGCTCGATTTACTTTCTATTTCTCATTTACGACAGAACGCGATGCAGAAATTATCTGGTGGCGAAATGCAACGTGTTTTGTTGGCAAGGGCTATTCTGACTAAGCCTAATCTCTTAGTGCTTGATGAACCAACGCAAGGTGTGGACATTTCGGGTCAAGCCGAATTGTATCAATTAATCCATAAAATGCGGCAAAAATTAAATTGTGCGATTTTAATGGTATCGCACGATCTACATATTGTGATGGCAGATACCAATGAAGTGTTGTGTATTAATCAGCATATTTGCTGTGCGGGAACACCTGAAATTGTTTCAAACGATCCAACATTTAGGCATTATTTTGGCAACCAATTTTCACAAAATATTGCGCTTTATACACACCACCATAACCATAAACATAACCTACACGGTGAGGTGTGTTGTGGTAAAAATTTTCAGTTAGCGCAATGCACGCATAAAACGCAGAATTAAGGAACATCAATGCTTGAAATTTTACTTCCAGCTTGGCTAACAGGTATTTTGTTATCTTTTATTACCGCACCATTAGGGGCATTTGTTGTATGGCGCAGAATGGCTTATTTTGGTGATACGCTTTCTCATTCTGCCTTGCTTGGTGTGGCAATTGGTATCTTTTTACATCTTGACCCTTATTTAGCCATTTTAATTATCACGTTAATTTTAGCCATCGGGATGGTATGGTTAGAAAGCCGAACTCAATTCTCGGTCGATACCTTGCTTGGGATCATTGCACATAGTTGCCTTTCTCTAGGCGTCGTCACGGTGGGACTGCTACAAAATGTCAGAGTGGATTTAATGAATTACCTATTCGGAGATCTCCTCGCCATTAGCTATGAAGATCTTTACCTTATCGCTATCGGGGTACTCGTGGTCGTTGGTTGTTTATGCTATTACTGGAAACCGTTACTTTCCACCACTGTTAGCCCAGAACTTGCCCAAGTAGAAGGTATTAACATTCGTAAAATGCGTTTTGTCTTGATGATTCTCACCGCCTTAACTATTGCGTTAAGTATGAAATTTGTTGGTGCTTTAATCATTACTTCACTTTTGATTATTCCAGCCGCCACCGCACGCCGTTTTGCTCGCACCCCAGAAGCGATGGTGGCTATCGGTGTGCTTATCAGCATTCTCGCCGTGTCTTTGGGCTTAATACTCTCGGCTTTCTACAACACCGCCGCAGGTCCTTCAGTGGTCATTAGTGCCACTTTTTTATTCTTGCTTTCTTTATTTAAGAGAGAAAATGGTTAAAAAACAGACCGCACTTTTGTATTGCTAAAACGGAAGTGTGGTCAAAATCACGTTTATTTGTTCCTTGCAAAGCTAACAGGTCAATAGAGCAAAAAAATTTCCACTTTCCCCCTTGAAATTTATTTTCTCGCCAAAATTTATTAGCCATCAGAACATTGGACTGAAAAGATCAAAAATTTTCACCGCACTTTAATTTGGTTGCGAAGAGAAAAATGCAAAAAAAATTAAAATGTGACACTTGAAATCATCAAAGTAAGCCCAATTTAATCAAGCGTAAACGAATTTAATCGAATTTTATTAGGAGAAAACATATTATGGGAAAAATTATTGGTATTGACTTAGGTACGACAAACTCTTGTGTGGCAGTAATGGAAGGGGATAAACCTCGTGTCATTGAAAATGCAGAAGGTGATCGCACAACCCCGTCAATTATTGCGTATACAAATGATGGTGAAACATTAGTAGGTCAACCAGCAAAACGTCAAGCAGTAACAAATCCAAAAAATACATTATTTGCAATTAAACGTTTAATTGGTCGTCGTTTTGAAGATCAAGAAGTACAACGTGATGTAAGCATTATGCCATTTAGCATTGTGAAAGCGGATAATGGTGATGCGTGGGTAGAAGTAAAAGATGAAAAAATGGCACCACCGCAAATTTCTGCCGAAGTATTGAAAAAAATGAAGAAAACCGCAGAGGATTTCTTAGGTGAGCCAGTAACAGAAGCGGTAATTACTGTACCTGCTTACTTTAACGATGCACAACGCCAAGCAACCAAAGATGCGGGTCGTATTGCAGGTTTAGATGTAAAACGTATTATTAATGAACCAACAGCAGCCGCATTAGCTTATGGTTTAGACAAAGGTAAAGGTAACCACACGATTGCAGTGTATGACTTAGGGGGCGGTACATTCGACTTATCTATTATCGAAATTGATGAAGTCGATGGAGAAAAAACCTTTGAAGTATTAGCAACCAATGGTGATACTCACTTAGGTGGTGAAGACTTCGATAATCGTGTCATTAATTACTTAGTGGATGAATTTAAGAAAGAGCAAGGTGTTGATTTACGCAACGACCCACTTGCAATGCAACGTTTGAAAGAAGCGGCTGAAAAAGCAAAAATTGAGCTTTCTTCTGCACAACAAACTGATGTGAACTTACCTTACATCACAGCAGATGCAACTGGTCCTAAACATTTAAACATTAAATTGACGCGTGCAAAATTAGAAGCATTAGTTGAAGATTTAGTGGCGCGTTCGTTAGAACCAGTAAAAGTGGCGCTTAAAGATGCGGGATTAAGCGTATCAGAGGTTGATGATGTCATCTTAGTAGGTGGTCAAACACGTATGCCATTAGTACAACAAAAAGTGGCAGAGTTCTTTGGCAAAGAACCTCGTAAAGATGTCAATCCTGATGAAGCAGTAGCTATTGGTGCGGCTGTGCAAGGTGGTGTATTAGCCGGTGATGTGAAAGACGTCTTGTTATTAGACGTAACCCCTCTTTCACTCGGTATCGAAACAATGGGGGGGGTAATGACGACCCTAATTGAGAAAAACACAACGATTCCAACGAAGAAATCCCAAGTGTTCTCAACCGCAGAAGATAACCAAAGTGCAGTAACCATTCACGTGTTACAAGGTGAACGTAAACAAGCTTCTGCAAACAAATCATTAGGTCAATTTAACCTTGAAGGCATTAACCCAGCGCCACGTGGTATGCCACAAATTGAAGTAACCTTTGATATTGATGCGGATGGTATTATCCACGTTTCAGCAAAAGATAAAGGTACAGGTAAAGAACAGCAAATTACCATTAAGGCTTCATCTGGTTTAAGTGAAGATGAAATTCAACAAATGGTTCGTGATGCAGAAGCAAATGCAGATGCTGACCGTAAATTTGAAGAGTTAGTGCAAGCCCGTAACCAAGCTGATCACCTAGTTCATAGCACACGCAAACAATTAGGCGAAGTTGGCGATCAATTGTCTGCCGATGATAAAGCCCAAATTGAAAACGCCGTGAACGAACTTGAAACGGCAGCGAAAGGTGAAGACAAAGCTGACATTGAAGCGAAAATTCAAGCACTTGTACAAGCTTCACAAAAATTAATGCAAGCGACAGCACAACAAGCACAAGCTGGTGAACAGCCACAGCAAAACAGCAATGATGATGTGGTAGATGCTGAGTTTGAAGAAGTGAAAGATAATAAATAATTCACATTCAACAATAATCCAAAGGGCATAGCGATATGCCCTTTTAGCGTATAAAAAATAGGATAAAAATGGCAAAACGAGATTATTATGAAGTACTTGGCGTTGAGCGTGGTGCTGATGAAAAAGCGATTAAAAAAGCCTACAAACGCCTTGCAATGAAATTACACCCCGATCGTAATCAAGGGGATAAAGACGCTGCAGAAAAATTTAAAGAAGTGCAAGAAGCCTATGAAATTTTAGGTGATCAAGAAAAACGTGCCGCTTATGATCAATACGGACATCAAGCCTTTGAACAAGGTGGATTTGGCGGTGCTGGCGGTGGTTTCGGAGGCTTTAGCGGTGCTGATTTCAGTGATATTTTTGGCGATATGTTCGGCGATATTTTCGGTGGCGGACGTGGTCGTCAGCAGCGTGTTGTACGTGGTGAAGATTTACGCTATGACATTGAAATTAGCCTAGAAGAAGCAGTAAAAGGAACGAAGAAAGATATTCGTATCAACACACTTGCAGAATGTGATCACTGTCACGGTACAGGGGCAGAAAAAGATTCTAAAGTGGAAACCTGTCCAACTTGCCACGGTGCTGGTCGCGTAAGACGCCAACAAGGATTTTTCGTAACGGAACAAGTATGCCCAACCTGTCATGGTACAGGAAAGAAAATTGAAAAACCTTGTAAAAAATGCCACGGTGAAGGACGTGTTCAGAGACAGAAGAACCTGTCAGTGAATATTCCAGCAGGCGTAGATACAGGAAATCAATTACGCTTAGCGGGTGAAGGCGCAGCAGGCGAATTTGGCGCACCAGCGGGGGATTTATATGTTGTTATCCACGTTAAACCACACCATATTTTTGAACGTGATGGTAATAATTTATACTGTGAAGTACCAATCAGTTTTACAATGGCAGCCTTAGGTGGAGAAATTGACGTACCAACATTAGATGGACGCTTAAAAGTAAAAATTCCTGCTGAGACACAAACTGGCAAATTATTACGCTTGCGTGGTAAGGGAATTGCTTCGCCACGCAATGGTTATACGGGCGATTTAATTTGCAAAGTTATTGTAGAAACCCCTGTTAAATTGAATGAAGAACAAAAAGAACTATTAAGAAAATTAGAAGCAAGTCTGGAGGGTGGAAAAAAACACCGCCCAAAATCATCTAGTTTCTTAGATGGTGTAAAAAAATTCTTTGATAATTTAGGTAAATAGCTTGCAAATTCGCTGAGATAGTGAATTAAAACAGGATTATTTGAACTAAACCAGCCTTTAAATTAAAAACGATCGCATTTTATCAAGTGCGGTCGTTTTTTTGTATTTTTTGTGATAACGATCACGATTGTGTTTGAAATGAACTATTGCATAATAACTGTAAATACTATAGAATTTGCCCGTTTTTGCTTTAGATAAAGCAAGTGAAATTTCGTTCTTCTGCATTGCAGAAAATTGTTTTAATTATATAGAGGAATAAGATTATTAAAACCGTAAAAAAAGCACCAACAACAAATCGCCCAAATCGCATTAATGAAGAAATTCGGGCGAAGGAAGTTCGCTTGATTGACCAAGATGGTGAGCAAGCAGGAATTGTCAGTCTGCAAGAGGCTTTAAATAAAGCGGAAGAAGTAAATCTCGATCTCGTGGAAATCAGCCCAAATGCTGAGCCACCCGTTTGCCGTATTATGAATTACGGTAAATTCCTTTATGAAAAAGGTAAAGCAGCGAAAGAGCAGAAGAAAAAGCAAAAAGTTGTACAAGTGAAGGAAATTAAATTCCGTCCGGGTACTGATGAAGGGGATTACCAAGTTAAATTACGCAGTATCTTACGTTTCTTAGAAGATGGTGATAAAGTAAAAATTACAGTGCGTTTCCGCGGTCGTGAAATGGCTCACCAAGATATTGGATTAAATGTGCTAGAGCGTGTTAAACAAGATACCTCAGAAATTGCAATGATTGAGTCAGCTCCGGGGAAACTAGAAGGTCGCCAAGCTGTAATGGTAATTGCACCGAAGAAAAAATAATTTTATTTCTTGCCTAAAACGGATGGATCTTATAGAATTCATCCGTTTTTCTTTGCGGAAAAACAAAGTGATAATCAGGTAAACTACGCAACCTGATTTCCTTATGTAGGATAGCCCTCGGCTAACTAAATCGAAATGATGAGTGCTTTACAAGTAATAAAATTTTTATTCGCCTGATCATTAAATTTAACTTAAACAATGCGGAGTTATTTAAACAATGCCTAAAATTAAAACAGTACGTGGTGCTGCGAAGCGTTTCAAAAAAACAGCTTCTGGCGGTTTCAAACGTAAACAATCTCACTTACGTCATATTTTGACTAAGAAAACCACTAAACGTAAACGTCATCTACGTCATAAATCAATGGTTGCGAAAGCAGACCAAGTTTTAGTTGTAGCCTGCTTGCCATACGCATAAGCGTAAACAAGTAAAGCGTACGTCAAGTGAATTTTAGTTAATAATATTGTATAGGAGATTAAATAATGGCTCGTGTAAAACGTGGTGTTATTGCAAGAGCTCGCCATAAGAAAATTCTTAAGGCAGCTAAAGGTTATTATGGTGCGCGTTCACGTGTTTATCGCGTTGCGTTCCAAGCTGTAATTAAAGCAGGTCAATATGCTTATCGCGACCGTCGTCAGCGTAAACGTCAATTCCGTCAATTATGGATTGCACGTATTAATGCTGCGGCTCGTCAAAATGGCTTATCTTACAGCAAATTTATCAACGGCTTGAAAAAAGCTTCTGTTGAAATCGATCGTAAGATCCTTGCTGATATTGCAGTATTCGACAAAGTTGCATTTGCAGCATTAGTTGAAAAAGCAAAATCTGCGCTTTAATTTTTAAAGGCTGATTGTTAAGGGACGCTACATAGCGTCCTTTTTCTTATAAGCTCATTTTGCCAAAATAAGCATAAGAATGATTTATCAAGGTTTTTTATCCGATTAAAGTACGATGAAATTTCAGCTATTTTTATCTTGCTAAAAGGCAGGCCGTAGGGCTTACTTTAAGGCGTTTATGTGATTATAAAGGCGTAGAAATTGTAGAAGCTCAGGCAATGAAAGATCATATCCATATACCTGTAAAAATACTACCGAAATTAACAGTTTCAAGTTTTATGGGATATTTGAAAGGAAAATCATCATTGATGATTTTTGAAAAGTATACAAATCTAAAATATAAATATGGCAATAGACACTTTTGGGTAAAAGGCTAGTATGTAAGTACGGTAGGCTTAAATGCCAAGGTGGTAGAGAAATATATACGTAATCAAGAAAAAGAAGATATGGTACAAGATAATTTAAGTACGAAAGAATATGTGGACCCCTTTAAGGGGTAACCAAAGTAATCTCTAAACACGGTTGTCGGTCTTTTCACACATCCCTTGAGGGATGTGTGAAGTAAAGGCCCTTATAGGATAGCCTAAAAACCGCACGTTTCACGTGCGGATTGTTATTGTAAATATTAAAAGTGCGGTGGTTTTTCCGCACATTTTTTATTTCGGGTTCTCCATCCTTTTACGGCTAGCTTTTGCAAGATATTGTATTCATTCAATAAATGTATTTTAGCCATAATTTTGTTCCCCAAATACCTTCCAAAACGGCACAATCTCAATCACTTTGCCATCAACAATTATTTTATCTTCCTGATCAAAGGTAACGATAACGCCTTGCTCCAATTTAAAGAAATTCATCGCATCAACTAAGCCGTCCCGTTCTCGGGCGATATTTTCGGCACTTAGCTGCCAGCAGACTTGGATAAGCTGTGTTGGGGTGCTGTTTTGGCAGGCCACAAAATCGCATTCTTTGTTGTTTTCATTGTAGTAATATAGCTCTGAATATTGTCGTCTAAGTTCCCAAAATACGGCATTTTCCAGTTTTCTGCCGCGATCTTGGCTGAAAGATGGACTAATTACACGCTGTAAACCATTGTCGATAAAATAGACTTTTCGTGGGTTAGCGAGCTGGGTTTTGTAGGAATAGGAAAATTTTGGCAACAAATGGATCACATAGGCTTGCTCTAAATGCGAAAGATATTCCTGTACGGTGGAAGTGCTTTTTACTTCAAGGCTTTGTTTCAGTTTGTTTGCACTGATTAAATTGCCCACGTTACTTGCTAAAAAAAGCAACAGACGCTTCATCGCACGTTCATCGCGAATGCCGAAACGGACGATAATATCACGGTATAAAATATCGTTAATCAAGGTGTTTAAAATCTCATCTTCATTGAATTGTAGATATTGCGGAAAACCGCCGAGAGTCAAATACTCTGAGACAACCTCGGCATTTTTTGTCTTACCGAGAAATTCGCAAAATTCCACAAAAGAGAAAGGAAAAAGCTCTTTGCTGATGTGTCTCCCTGTCAGTTTTGTGCCTAGCTCACGGCTAAGCAAAGAGGCATTAGATCCCGTTACTATCACTTGATAGCCCTGATCGAGCTTGCCACGCACATACACTTCCCAGCCGTCAATCACTTGGATTTCATCAAAATAGAGTGTTTGAATCTGTGGGTTTTCTTCAATGATTTCATCGAGTAAGGAAAAATCGCTAAACTCAAAATTAAAAAGTTGTGGGGTATCGAAGTTGAGAAAAAGATAATTATTTTCTGCTTGTTTCTTAATAAGTTGAGTGAGCAATGTACTTTTTCCACTACGACGGATACCCGACACGACCAAGGCAAAATTAGGCAGAATTTTGATTTTTTCCAGTATCTTGCGTGGATAGGTCTGCTGCGATAATAACTGCTGTTGCTGGCTTGTAATCGCTTGGGTAATTTCTGATTTTAACAACATAAACTAACTCCTTATCAATCTGTTTGTTACTAACAAACAAAAGTATTTGATATCAATGGAAGCTATTTTATGCTAAAAATAGAGAGAAAATCAAAGTGTTCGTTAGTATCGAACATTAGTATTTGGTAGTAATAGATAGTTTTGTTTTTTCAATTCTTTTGAGTTTTTCCTTTTTTAAATGAGAAAATGCCATATCACTACATCTTTTCTAAGGAAAACTATAACATAGCAATTTTTGATAATAAGGTGGAATTAAAGCACAAACACAATGTGAAATTGTTAGAGTTGCTGAATTTGAGTGATAAAGTAGACTAAAAAAATGCCGTCTGAAAAAATTTTTTAGACGGCATCAATTTAATTTTAATTACTAAGATGTTTTTTTATTTCAGCTTCTATTTCCGAAACATATTTTTCAATATTTTCTATTTTCGAGTTAAATTGATTTTGTTGAAATTTTCTCGTTTCTAATAAATTGTTAGCGAACTTATCGACTTCATTCCAATAGTCGAATTTTAATAGCTCTGGTTCCCTAACTGTTTCAAGAGAATGACCAAAACCTTGTGATGTTTTCATAGGCTTTATGTCATTTGCAATAGCATAAAGCTTGTTATCATTTGTTGCTAACCAATGCTCTGAAATAGTATATCCATCAGGTAATTTTTCTTTTTGAACCGTACCAAAACCTATACATCGAATCCAATATGTATCCATTGCTGCATTCATAGCTGATGCTTGTATCGATTCCAAAGTATTTTTTTCTTTGCAAAAATTATTCTTAATTAGTTTTCTGCGATTACGTATTTCTTCTGGTAATTGATGAATTTCTTTTTCTTCTATATCCCAAAAGGCATATTTAGCAACTTCCATTTCAAACCCAGAAATCATATCTAAATAGTAAGAAATACCCCATAAATATTTCTCAAATTTTTTAATCCCGGGCATAACAAAATCTGATTTGTAAATTTGCTGGATAAGTAAATAAGGTAGATAAAAAGATCCTAATGCTTTCTTTTCATTTAAGCTAAGATTCGAAAAGATAAATTTTCCTTCATTTTCAATAATACTCTTATCTGTTGCTAATGGATCATCTTGATATCCTCTCCAAAATTTTTCACAAAATAAATTATATGCTTTTTGAGCATTAGATACATAACAGGTAGGCATTTCCTGTACACCTAATGCAGCCATAGTTATCTTGGGGCATTCATTAAGCAATCTGTACAACGGATATAAACCAACATCTTTTACATCATCTAATGTGGATTGCTCGGTTAAACGCTCCATGCGTTGAATGGTACAGTTATCCAAATTTATTTGAATAGTCTCTTTACAACAGTTCTTTGATTTTACATAGCGAATTAAAAAATCAATATTATCGTTATTAAAGTTTGGCGTATATATTCTCATTTCATTACTAGACATATAGTAGCTCCTGTATGTATCAGATACTTTAATTTTAAATAGAACTAATTATTTATTTAATAATACTCCTGTCAAACGCCAATTCAAGTGGAAGATCGCGATACGTAAGATGTGTTCGGCAAATATATTTCTATTTATGACATTCAATGTGTACTGGATGATAGGGCGACTGTACCGATTTTCTATGAACTGTGTGAAATCCGCTTAAATGAAAGTGATAACTTTGGGCAAGTGGTGGAAGAAGCGCAAACAATACTTGATGACGACGAGAAGAGCTTCAGATAAAATACAAATAAGCACTGAATTAATATAATGCGCATAATTTAACGATGATCGAGGCGCTTAAAGAATTATTGAAGCTTACAAAAGAATTGCAAGATCAGCTCAGCAAAGAGCAAGAATTAGGCCTTAACACGGCGGAACAGGCGTTCTACGATGCCTTAAGCCAAGACCAAAGTGCGGTGCAAATTTTATTTATTTTTTGATTGTTTTTAGTAAACTTGCCCACAAATACATAACAAGAAAACCTTGAAAATCATTCACGCTATTGATTATTTTACGCTTGATAAAAGCTAGCGTGATCTCAGATATAAAACTAATGAAAAATACAAAACACAAACAACCATTTAACCCATTACAAAAAGCCTTATTCACTCAATTAAGTGCAATAATGAACGTGGATTATCGCCGTTTGAAAGGGCGAATTAAAGGGTTACATCAAATCAAAAATGCCCAAACGCAAGAAAAAGTGGCGGCAGAAATCCAACTACAAATTCAGCAAGCACAGGCACGTTTACAGCAACGTCAAGAAGCGGTTGGGAAAATTGAATTTCCTCAAAATTTACCGGTCAGTCAGCGCAAAGATGAAATTTTAAACGCCATTAAGCAAAATCAAGTGGTGATTATTGCGGGGGAAACGGGATCAGGAAAAACCACGCAATTACCTAAAATGTGTCTTGATTTAGGTTTGGGCCAAAAAGGGCTAATTGGGCATACTCAGCCACGTCGTATTGCCGCTCGCAGTGTTGCAATGCGTATTGCAGAAGAATTACACTGTGAATTAGGCTCATTGGTGGGATATAAAGTGCGCTTTAATGATCAAATTAGCGATGAGACTCAAATTAAATTGATGACTGATGGGATCTTATTAGCCGAAATCCAAAGTGATCCTTTTTTAAATCAATATGATACCTTGATTATTGATGAAGCGCACGAACGCAGTTTGAACAATGATTTTATTCTTGGCTATCTGAAACAGCTATTACCAAAACGCTCTGATTTAAAAGTTATTATCACCTCAGCAACCATTGATGTAGAACGTTTTTCTCGCCATTTTAATAATGCCCCCATTATTGAAGTTTCAGGGCGAACTTACCCTGTTGAAGTGCGTTATCGTCCTGTGATTGAAACGGAAGAACAAGATCAAATTCAAGCTATTCTCAATGCAGTTGATGAACTGCAAGCAGAAGGGCGGGGCGATATTTTGATTTTCTTGAACGGTGAACGTGAAATTCACGATACTGCTGAAGCATTAGAAAAGCAGCAACTAAAACATACTGAAATCTTACCGCTCTTTGCACGTTTATCGGCACAAGAACAAAATAAAATTTTTCACCCAAGTGGCTTAAATCGTATTGTATTGGCAACGAATGTCGCTGAAACTTCACTGACCGTGCCGGGTATTAAATATGTGATTGATCCGGGAACCGCACGCATTTCTCGTTATAGCTATCGTACAAAGGTACAACGTCTTCCGATAGAACCTATTTCACAAGCCTCGGCTAATCAACGTAAAGGACGTTGTGGACGTGTATCAGAAGGGATTTGTATCCGCCTTTATTCAGAGGAGGATTTTAACCAACGTCCAGAATTTACTGATCCTGAAATTTTACGCACAAATTTAGCCTCGGTGATTTTGCAAATGACGGCACTCGGGCTAGATGATATTAGCGCATTTCCTTTTGTAGATGCTCCCGATAAACGCCATATCCAAGATGGCATTAAATTATTGGAAGAATTACAAGCCTTTCAAATGGTGAAAACCAAACAAGGCGAAAAACGCCAGCTCACCCAAATTGGGCGACAGCTTGCGCAACTTCCTGTTGATCCACGCTTGGGAAAAATGTTACTCAGCGCAGTAAATAGTAACGCCTTACACGAGGTAATGATCATTGTAGCCGCACTCTCTATTCAAGATCCTAGAGAGCGCCCGCAAGAAAAACAACAAGCAGCTGATGAAAAACATCGCCGTTTTGCGGATAAAAAATCTGATTTTCTGGCTTTCTTAAATTTATGGAATTATTTGCAAGAACAGCAAAAGGCACTGAGTAAAAATCAATTCCGCCGTTTATGTCAGAAAGATTATTTGAACTATATCCGTGTACGTGAATGGCAGGATATTTATCATCAAATCCGTTTAACCGTGCGTGAAATAGGTTTGCCGATTAATTCGCAAACAGCAGAATATACTCAAATTCACACCGCACTGTTGGCTGGCTTACTTTCTCATATTGGTATGAAAGAAGCGGAGAAGCAACAATATTTAGGTGCAAGAAATGCCCATTTTGCTATTTTTCCGAATTCTGTGCTATTTAAAAAACAGCCCAAATGGTGTATTGCCGCAGAATTAGTGGAAACCTCAAAACTATGGGGGAGAATGGTGGCAGAGATTGATCCTGAATGGATTGAGCCTTTAGCTCAACATTTAGTGAAAAAATCTTATGCTGAGCCACGTTGGTCAAAAGCTAAAGGGGCAGTGATTGCCAATGAAAAAGTAACCCTTTATGGCGTGCCAATTGTGGCGAGTCGTCCAGTCAATTATGGACGAATAGCTCCGATTGTCAGCCGAGAAATCTTTATTCAATCAGCATTAGTTGAAGGAAATTGGCACACTAAACACGCCTTTTTCTTACAAAATCAACAGCTTATCCGCGAAGTGGAAGAATTGGAACATAAAAGCCGTCGTCGAGATATTTTAGTTGATGAACGCACATTATTTGACTTTTATGATCAACGCATTGGCACGGAAGTGGTGTCGCAAAAGCATTTTGATACTTGGTGGAAAAAAGCTCGCCAACAAGATCCAGAATTGCTTAATTTTGAAAAAGCCTTTCTTACCAATGACAATGCGAATGTCAGTGAGTTAGATTTTCCGAATTTCTGGCATCAGGGTAACGTAAAATTAAAACTGAGCTATCAATTTGAGCCGGGTATGGAAGCCGATGGAGTAACTGTGCATATTCCCTTGCCATTGCTGAATCAAGTAGAAATGCAAGGTTTTGACTGGCAAATTCCGGGGCTACGCAAAGAGCTGATTATTGCGCTGATTAAATCCCTGCCAAAAACCTTACGCCGCCATTTTGTGCCTGCGCCGAATTATGCGGAAGCCTTTCTTGGGCGGGTGAATGATTTAGATAAACCGTTGTTAGAAACCCTTTCTGCGGAATTGCGTAAAATAACAGGCGTTTATGTTGCCCCTGATGAATGGAATTCAAGCCAAATTTCACCGCACTTAACAATGACGTTTCGTGTCGTCAATGAGAAAGGGAAAAAAATTACTGAAAGTAAAAATTTAGATGAATTAAAAGTCCATTTAAAAGAGCAAGTGCAAGAAACGTTGTCAGCAGTTGCAGATGAAGGTATTGAACAAACTGGTATTCATTTATGGAATTTCGATCAGTTACCGCAATATTATGAACAGAAAAAACAAGGCTTTACCATCAAAGCCTATCCTGCCATTGTGGATGAAAAAGAGTCTGTGGGAATTAAATTGTTTGAAACAGAATTTGAACAAGCAGTGGCAATGGAACAGGGGCTACGCCGTTTATTATTACTCAATGTTCCATCACCAATAAAATATTTACACGAAAAACTGCCGAATAAATCAAAATTGGGACTCTATTTCACGCCCTTTGGTAAGGTACTGGAATTAATTGACGATTGTATTGCTTGTGCAGTGGATAAATTAGTGCAAGATTTTGGCGGTTTTGTATGGAATGAGCAGGATTTCGAGCGCTTAAAAGAGCATATTCGTGCAAATTTAAATGAAACCACGGTGGAAATTGCCAAACAAGTTGAAGAAATATTGACACGGGTCTTTGAAATCAATAAACGTTTAAAAGGCAAAATGGATTTCACCTTAGCTTTTGCACTTTCAGATATTAAAGCGCAAATTAATCATCTGATTTATCCAAATTTTGTACAGAAAACAGGCTATCAACGTTTACCCGATTTATTGCGTTATTTGCAAGCTATTGATAAACGTATGGATAAATTACTGCAAGATCCTAATCGTGATCGCGCCGCAATGCTAAGAGTAGAAAACGTACAAAACGCGTATCAGCAGTTATTACTCAAACTGCCAAAATCGAAGCCAATCCCAGCAGAAGTGGCGGAAATTCCTTATATGATAGAAGAATTAAGAGTAAGTTTATTTGCTCAACAATTAGGGACGAAATATCCTATTTCAGATAAGCGGATTTTGAGTGTGATTAATACATTGGGGTAACAGTAAATTGCTAGAATAGAAATAATGACTTTTTTCTATCTCTTTTTGCTCTTTGAGCAACTAACTTTCTTTTGCTTACCCAAAAGAAAGTTAACAAAGAAAAGGGAACCCCGCTCAAACCGCTTTTTCCTCATTCCAATAAAATTTTCTTAACGAAAAGTAAGCCTGATGTTCGCTTCGCTCTCGCTCGGCGTGACTTTTCTAAAAATTTTATTGCCATTCGGGCGGTTTGGACGGGGAATGTGGTTGGCTTAAATTTAAAGTGCGGTGGAAATTTTGGATTTTTTAAAATTTATTGAAAAATCACCGCATTTTAGTTAAAAAATGGAAAAATAAAACTTACTTTCTATATTTGTATGAATTTTAAATAAAATGTAGAAGAAATAAAGAATTAATCTCCCGTGTAAATTGCCCGAATGGAAAGAAAATTTTTAGAAAAGTCACGCCGAGCGAGAGCGAAGCGAACATCAGGCTTACTTTTCGTTAAGAAAATTTTATTGGAATGAGGACAAGCAATTTAGTCGGGGGCTTTTTTCTTTGCCTACTTTCTTTTGAGCAAGCAAAAGAAAGTAGGTCGTTCAACGAGCGAAATTCGTGATTAATCCCAAAGAAAAAAGACATTTAAGGTAGAATAAAAAATCTTCTGCGATGTCAAATTTGCCTAACACACTTGCCCAACTGTTTGCCCCTTGTACATAATTTGGCTTTCATTTTTTGTATGGAAGTGTGCGTTAAATTGTCGATAACAAGAAATTAAAAATAGTTAAAAAGTGAGTCGTAATTTTAACTTTTCATTAATAATTTAGCGGAAAAAATAAATCAAAGAAGTCATTTATTTGAATGGGATCACAGCAAATTCTAAGTAAATTCTTTATATTAAACAAGCGGTAATCAAACAGTTTGAGGTTTTATATGGGAATTAAACAGTATTGGCAAGGAATGCAAACCTTAAATAATAAAAAATTTTTTTGCTTTCTTTTTTCTATTATTTTTGCCTTATTGCTTACCTTGCTTGCTTCTGATGCAAGTTTTACAAAAATTCAAAATTATGTGCTATTTCTACTCTTTTTTTCCATTAGTTTATGGGTAACAGAGGCCATTCCGCCTTTTTCCGTCAGTATTTTGATTGTAGGGTTTCTTGTACTGATAATGGGAAAAAGTGAGGCCTATGATGCAATGAAATATTTGCAGACGTGGTCAGATAGTGTGATTTGGCTATTTTTAGGTGGATTTTTCCTTGCGGAAGCAATGAAGAAAACCAAACTTGATGTAATGTTGTTAAAAGCTGTGCTACCAAAATTTGGCACAAATCCCCTTTATGTGCTGTGGGGGCTAATGCTCGTTACCGCGGTGATGTCAATGGTGATGAGTAACACCGCAACCACGGCAATGATGATCGCCACAATCAGCCCATTATTCTCGCGTTTATCTGAACAGGGGCATTTATCTAAAGCGTTACTATTAGGCATTCCTGCGGCAGCTTCGGTGGGGGGAATGGGGACAATTATTGGCTCTGCACCGAATGCTATTGCCGTGGGAGCATTAGAAAAATTGGGTTATCCTATTTCCTTTTTAGAGTGGATGATGGTCGGCGCGCCTTTAGCATTTTTATTGCTCTTTATTTTCTGGCGGGTGTTAATTTATAAATACAAATTAAAACATCAGGCACCTTTGCGTTTTGATTTTTTAACCCAAGATGAAGAAGACACAACCAACCAAGAAAGATTACATAAAACGATCGTACTAATTATTTTAGCGATCACGCTATTTTGTTGGCTGACTTCTAAATGGATAGGCATTCCTGTTGCCGCAGCTTCCGGCATTCCCATCGTTGGCTTAACAATGACAGGCGTGCTAGAGGCAAAAGATATTCGCCGTTTACCTTGGGATACCCTAATGCTCGTTGCAGGTGGGTTGGCGTTAGGGCTTGCGATTGAAGAACAGCAAATCGCCACACATTTTGTTGATAAAATTAGCCATATTAAAGTGAGTTTTGTCTTATTGCTGATTTTATTTGGTTTTATCACGGTGTTATTGTCGAATTTTATGAGTAATACCGCCGCAACAACGATTCTTATCCCGATGGGGGTATCATTACTTGCAATGGTAGGGGGTGAAGGTGCGAACCCAACGATTTTGCCTTTAGTGATCGGGTTAAGTGCGTCTTGCGCTTTGTTTTTACCCGTTTCCACACCGCCAAATGCCATTGCATTTAGTACGGGATTGATCAAACAATCTGAATTTCGTTTAGGCGGGGTAATCATTGGTTTACTGGGGCCTGCACTGACAATTGTGTGGATAATGTTATTGGCAACAGTTCATTTGGTTTAGAGAAAGGCAACGCTAAGATCGTTATGCTTTTTCGTGCGAAAAACCACAATAAAAAACCACCGCACTTTTAAAGTGCGGTGGTTTTTTATCTATTTTTTATTGAGCGAGTTCAGCGCGTAATTTCTTCGTCACATCAACCATCACTTCTAATTGTTGTAAGGTTTCTGTCCAACCACGGGTTTTTAAACCACAATCTGGATTCACCCATAAACGCTCTTTTGGTACAACATTCAACGCTTTACGTAGCAGATGCTCAATTTCTTCTGCTTTTGGTACGCGTGGGCTGTGAATATCATAAACACCGGGGCCAATATCATTTGGATATTTGAAATCGGCGAAAGCGTTTAGCAATTCCATATCTGAACGTGAGGTTTCAATGGTAATCACGTCGGCATCAAGTGCGGCGATAGCCGGTAAAATATCGTTAAATTCGGAATAACACATATGTGTGTGAATTTGCGTATCATCTTGCACGCCCATTGAGCTTAAACGGAATGCCTCGCCTGCCCATTGAAGATAGGCGTCCCAATCCGCACGTTTAAGCGGTAAACCTTCACGGATAGCAGGCTCGTCAATTTGGATCACTTTAATGCCTGCTTTTTCTAAATCTAACACTTCGTCAGACAGGGCAACACCAATCTGTTTACACACTGTTGCGCGTGGAATATCGTTACGTACGAAAGACCATTGTAAGATGGTAACGGGGCCGGTGAGCATTCCTTTCATCACTTTGTTGGTGAGACTTTGGGCATATTGCGACCAGCGAACCGTCATTGGCACTGGGCGAACTACATCACCATAAATAATAGGTGGCTTAACGCAACGTGAACCGTAGCTTTGCACCCAACCAAATTTGGTAAACGCGAAGCCGTCTAATAATTCACCAAAATATTCCACCATATCGTTACGCTCTGCTTCACCGTGTACCAACACATCTAAGTCCAGACGCTCTTGCTCACGCACGACCAGCTCAATTTCTTTTTTCATTGCGGCTTCGTAGTCTTCAAGGCTTAATGTGCCTTTCTTAAATTGCGCACGGGCTTGACGAATCTCACTGGTCTGTGGGAATGAACCAATATTAGTAGTTGGTAATAAAGGTAAATTTAACCACGCATTTTGTTTGGCAATACGTTCAGCAAATGGCGATTTACGTTGATCCGCCCCTTCTGGCAAATTGGCTAAACGTTCAGCGACTTCTGGGCGATGAATTTCTGTGCTGTTGGCTCGCGTATCAGCAGCAGCTTGACTGGCATCTAATTCTGCTTGAACGGCTGTACGACCTTGTTCAAGTGCGGTTTTAATGACCGATAATTCTTGTACTTTTTGTAACGTGAAAGCAAGCCAGCTATAAAGCGCAGGTTTGTTTTCTTTTAGTTGCACTTCCACAGATAAATCATAAGGGCTATGCAATAAAGAGCAGCTCGGGGCAATCCATAAACGTTCGCCTAATTGTGCTTTTAATGGCTCAAGCACATCTAATACTTGGTTTAAATTAGCGCGCCACACATTGCGTCCATCGATTACGCCAGCGGATAGTACCTTCTCATAATCGCTAAAGGCGGCAAGCTGCTCAGGCGCACGCACTAAATCAATATGTAAACCGTCTACGGGGAGTGATTTCAATAAGTTCGCGTGTTCTGCCACTGAACCAAAATAGGTGGCTAAAAGTAATTTTGCGTTTACTTTTTCGCTTAATTCAGCATAAACAGCCTGATAAGCAGCTACCCATTGTGCTGGTAAATCTACCGCAAGCGCAGGTTCATCAATTTGGATCCATTCCACGCCTTCTGCGGCTAAGGCATTTAGGATTTCCACATAAATAGGCACGAGTTTATTTAAGAGTGTAAAGCGATCAAACGCGTCGCCTTTTTCTTTACCTAAATGTAAGAAGGTTAATGGACCAACAATGGTTGGTTTCACCGTTAAACCAAGCGCTTTTGCTTCACGAATTTGTTGTACATAATGAGCTGGATTGGCTTTAAATTCGGTGTTTTTGTGGAATTCTGGCACTAAATAGTGGTAGTTAGTGTCGAACCATTTTGTCATCTCAATGGCGAATTGCTCTTTGTTACCGCGCGCTAGTTGGAAATATTGATCAAGCGTTAATTGTTGGCTATCAAAACCGAAACGTGCAGGAATTGCCCCTGTTGCCACCTGTAGATCCAAAATATGATCGTAAAAGGTGAAATCTGCCACTGCCACATAATCTGCCTTTGCTGCCGCTTGGTGTTTCCAGTTTATTTCACGTAGCGCTTTGGCGATATCCAATAAATCTTGCTCAGCAATCTCGCCACGCCAATAACGCTCTTGGGCAAATTTAAGCTCACGCTTTGCTCCAACACGAGGAAAACCTAAAAGATGAAATGTTGTCATAATCAAACTCCTGTCTTTATTATTAATCAAATAGACGTCTAAACGTCTTTCTTGTGTTTAATAATGCCGAAAGGTTTTATATTATGCAATATCATAATTTTCACAGTTTGTATGAATAAAATTAATATTCATATAATGGCAAAAATTTATTCAAAAAGCACCGCACTTTTTAGCTAGCGTGCTTTGTTTATATAAATCATTGTGTTGTGCTACAATCTCGCTCATTTTAATCTTTTAGGATCATCAAAATGAAAAAAGCCCTATCACTCATTGTGTTATACAGTGTGCTATTACTCGGAAGTGAATTACTTTATCGCATTGTGTTTGCTGTTCCAGCTTTGCCTATGGGTAAGTTAGCGGAGAATTATGCGTTTATTTTGGTATTTGTTGCATTGTTATATTTTGTTAAATCAAGGGTAGCGCAATGCTTGCTTCTTGCTTTCTTTGCAATGAGTTTTATTGGTAACAATATCCATTATGCGGCTTATCAAGGCTGGGTTACGCCAATGAATTTATATTTGCTATTTAAAGAATGGCACGAAGTAATGGGGGCAACTAGCTCATTGGTTGGAAAGACATTATTTCCCGCATTATGGGGTTTGTTAGAAGTTATTTTTGTCAGCTCTATTTTATGTTTTCAACGTAAACGTTCTTGGATTGCTGATGGCGTATTTTTTCTCTTGATGATTTTCGGTATTGTGCGTGTGGCTTTAGATGAGAGTAAAAGCATTATTTATTCAAAACTTTCTTATAGCCGAATTAAAACAAACTATCTTAGTTTAAGTTCATTTGTAGGGCATACTTTACCCTATAAATTTTTGCATTTAAGTGTGGTGCCTGATTATCAAATGGCAGAGCCACAAGTCGCAAGTAAACCTAAAGTTCGTAATATTATTTTCTTACTTGGTGAGAGTGAAAGTGCTAAACACGTCAGTTACTTTGGCTATAATTTTGCGGATAGACAGACTACACCATTTTTAACACAATTCGCTCAATCTGATGCACAGCCTCTTGTAAAAGAAACTTATTCAGCCGGCTTGCTTACTGTGATTACACTCCCTTCATTATTTAATGCGATTCAATATCCAAATGGATTAGCTCAAATTTCTAAAGGTACAACAAATCTGTTTCGTTTAGCCAAACAGCAAGGTTATCAAACTTATTTTTATACTGCACAGTCGCAAGAGGATATGGATCTGCTTAATTTATTAGGAAAAACGTGGATTGATGAGCTGAAATATCCTACAGATCTTGGTTTTGGATTTAAACAACATATGTCCGATAGGGAATTATTACCCTTATTGAAAAAGATTAATTTACAGGAAGGTAATCATTTTATTATTTTACATCAGCGCGGTTCACATATGCCTTATGGCAAGATTTTAACTGCGGAGCAAAAAGTATTTGGCGATAAAACAGCAAATGATGAATATGACAATACTATTTATGCCACCGATCAGCTAATGAAAGCCATTATTCATTATTTAGAACAGCAATCAGCGCAAGATTGGCTGTTTGTTTATACTTCTGATCACGGGCAGTTTGTTACCCCCGAGCGTCATATTCAGGCAACAATGGACGAAGATAATTATCTTGTGCCGACAGTGTTATATACCCCTGACAGAGTGTTGCAACAGCAATTACATCAAGATTTTTCACAATGTGATCGTTTATTTCATCAGCAAATTTCAACTTTATTACTCAATCTTTTTGGCTATAAGCAGGAGATCAGTTCGTGTAAGTTAGGGTATGTGAATAATAATGATCTAACTGGGGATCAAGGATATTTAAAGATTTCTCCTCCATATACAAATTTCGTTATGCCAACAATGATGAAAGATAAGAATTAATAAATTTTTAAATAAAAACCACCGCACTTTATATTAATCATTAAAGTGCGGTGCTTTTTTGTTGTATAATTTTCATTATCTTGTTTTATATCTATGAATCCATTTAATGAAACCCACATTTTTAGAAATTCGACATCTTAAAACACTGATTGCATTAAAAGAAACGGGGAGTGTTTCTTTAGCGGCGAAGCGTATTTATTTAACGCAATCAGCCCTTTCTCATCAGATAAAGTTATTGGAAGATCAATATGGTCTTGCGCTATTTGAGCGAAAAAGTCAGCCTTTACGCTTTACGGCGGCTGGCGAGCGTTTGATTAAATTAGCAAATGAAGTGTTACCACAAATTATTGAGGCCGAGCGAGATCTTTCACGAGTGAAGCAAGGGGAAGCGGGGGAGCTGCGCATTGCAGTAGAATGTCATACTTGCTTTGACTGGTTAATGCCCGCAATGGATAGTTTTCGCCAACATTGGCCTTTAGTGGAGTTAGATATTGTTTCTGGCTTTCATACTGATCCTGTTGGGCTATTATTAACCCATCGTGCAGATTGGGCGGTGGTTTCGGAGGTTGAAGAGACTGTCGGTATTACCTATAAACCGTTATTTTCTTATGAGATGGTAGGATTATGCGCGAAGGATCATTCTCTTGCCAATAAAGCGGTTTGGCAGGCGGAGGATTTTCTTGATCAAACATTAATTACCTATCCCGTTCCTGATGATATGTTAGATTTGCTGAAAAAAGTGTTGCAGCCTGCGGGGATCAATCCTACTCGTAGAACAAGTGAATTGACCATTGCGATTATTCAGCTTGTAGCGAGTAAAAGAGGGGTGGCAGCATTACCTTTTTGGGCAGCAAAACCTTATTTAGATCGAGGCTATATTGTCGCGAGAAAGATCACTTCACAAGGGTTATATAGTAATCTTTATGGGGCATTTCGTGAAGCTGATACAGAGGTTGCCTTTGTTGAGGATTTTTATGAGACAGTGAAAGCCCAAAGTTTTTCAACCTTGCCCGGATTATCCATTTTAGAAGAGTAGCGAGATAAGTATGATTGCAACGCAAAATAAGATTTGGCAAAGCGCAAGAGCGGCATTCCCTTATTCTTTACCTATGTTGGTTGGTTTTTTATTTTTAGGGTTTGCATACGGGCTTTATATGAAAGGATTAGGTTTTAATGCTTGGTATCCTTTTTTAATGGCATTACTGATTTATGCAGGCTCTGTGGAGTTTATTGTTGCTGGGGCATTGATGGGGGTATTCACGCCCGTTTATGTTTTTTTATTAACCTTGATGGTGAGTTTACGTCAAATTTTTTATAGTATTTCTATGTTGGAGAAATATGGCAGTGGTGTAGGTAAAAAACGTTGGTATCTGATTAGTTCACTGGTTGATGAGAGTTTTTCACTGAATTATGTTGCGACTATTCCTTCGCATTTAGATAAAGGATGGTATATGTTTTTTGTCAGCCTTTATCTTCATATTTATTGGGTGTTAGGCGCACTGTTAGGAAATGTATTCGGCAATATTATTCCTTTTGATCTCAAAGGCATTGAGTTTGCAATGACCGCACTATTTTTAGTGATTTTTGCAGAAAATTGGCTTAAGGAAAAATCACATAAGAGTTCGTTATTAGGTATTGGTGTGGCATCGTTGTGCTTGCTTGTTGTCGGTAAAAATTATTTTCTTCTTCCTACATTAGCGATTATTTGGTTAGTTTTAACCTTATGGCGAGCAAAATTGAATGTAACCTTAGAACAGGTGGAAAAATGACATTAACTCAACAAATTATTACGATTTCTCTTGCTGTGTTAGCCGTTCAATTAACAAGATGGTTACCTTTTTGGATCTTTCCTGCTGAGCGTCCTATTCCTGAATATATTCGTTATTTAGGTAAAGTATTACCGCCAGCAATGTTCGGTATGCTTGTCGTATATTGTTATAAAAATATTGATATGAATACGGCCTATTTTGGCGCACCTGATTTTATTGCAGGGGGAATTGTATTAGCGTTACATTTTTGGAAAAAGAATATGTTTCTTTCCATCATTGCAGGAACAGTGATTTATATGTTTTTAGTACAGATGGTGTTTAAATAAAGAAACCACGCTGATTAGACGTGGTTTCTGTGAGTATTAAAATTTGATATTTAAACCTAAACTGGCATTTCTCCCTGCTAATGGAGCGAGAAATTTTAATGATGACGTATTAGAGCGCGCTTCTCTGTTCGTTATATTATTTACATTGAGGTAAAGCTCAATTTCTGTTTGTTTCCAAGGATAGGTATAGCTGATGCCTAAATCAACAAGCGTGAAAGAAGGAACGGAAAGTTTTTCATCAATTTCATTGCTGACATTTTTTTGTGTTTTGTAATGAATAGCAGAAATAAATCCTTTCCATCGATCATATTCAATATTCAGATCAGCGCCAAATCGAGATGATGGTAAATTAGGTAAATAGTTTCCTAGCCCAGTTAGACGATGAGGGAGTTTCTGTTTGACTTGATCATAAAAAGTATGCCAATACCAAGTACCGAAATGAGCAGTTTCCATCGTATAAGTTAAATCTAATTCCCATCCAGTTAAGGTAAATGGGGTCTGACGCCATTCTTTTACCATTAAACCATTTCGTGCGACACCGGTATAACCTAAATAAGTAAAATGATCGAATTTTGTTTGATACCAGTTTAGGCTAATATCGAAAGGATCAGTGCTATATCCGATCGAAAATTCCCACGTTTTACTCTTTTCTTTCGCAAGCCGAGCATCACCATTTTCTTCGATTAATAACGCATAGTGGTTATTATTAGCATATAATTCATTCATTTCTAAGGCGCGTTCGGCAAAGGTGCGTTGAATTCTGAGGTAGCTATTGTCAGTTGGATTAAATTGCAGAGCAAGATGACTATTTTGCAAATAAAATTCACGATCTTTCGCATAATAGCCGCCTATCCCTCTTGCAGTGCCAGCAACATTCTCACCTAATTTATACCGCACTTTTTCAATACGATGTCCTGCTTCTAGCATAAATGGAGAAAGATCAAGGGTTTCAATACCATATACACTATAAGATTTTCTTGTTAAATGAGGCAAATAAGCATCTTCTCCATTTGGTTGTACGTGTTGATGAGAAAAATCAGTACCAATTGTGCCGATCAGGCGTCCAAATAAAGGTTGATGGCTTGCATAGAGGCGATAACTGTAATTTTTTGACTGAAATCCATTAGAAAGTACATCACCAAGGTATTCATTATCTTTAGCTTGTTGATAATTTACTTGTAAATCAATGGCATCGATACCAGTAAATGGTGTTTTCCAATGTGTTCGCCAGTCTAAGCGATGAGTTTTATTTTTCACATTGACTGGCGCATAACCATCTATGGTTTGGGTATTTAAATAAGCAAACCCCGGTACGCCATAATCCGCATCATAATAATGCCAAGCAATGCCTGAGTAACCAAAATCACTAATGTAACTCGTACCAAGCGTAAAGGTACGTGTTTGCGAGTGGCTATTCGGTATTTTTCCGTACGGATAAGAACGATATTCTTTCATTTCACCAAATTTCTCTGCATAGTAAGGGCTATTTGGTACATATAAAGGATTTGGTGGGTTTTGCACAAAAACATTACCACGGTTATTCGTATATTTATCTTCTTCAGTAAGACCTAAGCTCGTATCTTGATAATTATCTAAATAATATTGACTAATATATTTGAAATAGGCTGGATTAATTGTTGTTAATACAGGAATACTTACCTGACATTGACGCTGTAAATCTGTCCGAGATTGTAGATAGCTTTTATCATAGCAAACAGAAGATTTGGTTCGATGAGGTATTTTTACAGAAGAAATCTTACTGATACTTCCACTGATATGCCCTGCCCAATGTTCATCATTACTCAGATTGAGCTGAAATAGCCCTTGGTTTGGCGCATTAATTCCTTTATTTAGGGTTACTTGTCCGCTTATTTTTTGATGCGAAATTTTATTAGGGATTGAATTATCTAATACATTCACTGCACCACCAAGGCTACGTCCACCGTATAGAATACTGGCACTTCCTTTGTTGATTTCAATTTCTTTTGCATTCAATGGATCGACAGAAGTTGCAAGATTACCACTTACTATAGCTAAGTCATTGATCGGCATATTATTTTGTAAAACAGTAACACGCTGACCTGATAATCCTCGAATAATAGGACGACTTGCATTTGGTCCAAAAGAACTGCTTTGTACACCTGAGGTTTTATCTACGACTGAACCAATGGTTGTCGAATAGTTCTGCTTTAATTGCTGTTCGGTGATTTTATGTTGCGTATGCAAATAATGATCGGGTACCGCGGTTGGAGAAATGGTGGTTTCAACTAAAATCGGCGCTAATTGTTGGCTATTTTCTCCATTTTGCTCCGCATTTGATGGCATTGTACTCGCTGCTGCGATTAAAAATAATGAAATTTTATGAAATTCAAAAGATTGCATTTATACACCTTATTTTTTAATGAAAAATAAGTGGAAATGCTAACATAAAATAGCTAAAAGTAAATGGAGATAAAGAAACTTTATTATTTTTACAAAATAAGTGATAACATAATAGACACACCATCCATTTTTATGGTGTGCTATTTTTATCTAACGAGAGAGGAAATGATGAAAACATTAAACAAAATTTACTGTGCATTTTTAGCTGTAGGTCTTGTCGGTTTATCAGGTTGCGAACAAGCCACAAAGACTGATACCGCTGCAACAAAAACAGATGTTGTTGAACAAGCTCAAGCTAAACAAGAGACTGAAAATACTCAGGCGTTTGTTCAACATTATGAAGGAAAAGTTACTGGCTATGATTTCCAAAGTTATCCTTTTGAAGGAAAAAAAGGGCAAACATTAATTGTTAAATTGGTTACCCAAGGGAATGTAGATGCTTTCTTATATGGATATGATGATTATTCTTATGGCGAAGCTTATACGCTACCAGAAACAGGGCAATATGAATTACGAGTAGGCCAGCCTCGAGCAGCCTCCTATAAAGGTAAGACTTCTAGCTATGAGTTAACGATTGAATTGAAATAGTATCAGCGTTAAATTTTAACTTATTCTTTGATAAACCTATTTTATCGCCGTTTAAATTTGGAATGAAACGAGATGGCACGTTACAGGCAATGCAATAAAGCAAGCCTATAACGTGCCATCTTATTTCAAAATTTGAAAAAATATACCGAAAATCGCAAACTCAAAATGAGGCAGGGTAGTTAGCTAAATAGGCTATTTAGCTAACACAATGCTAGTACAGTGTGAGTAAAACAATTTGTTCAGGATCAATATAGCAAAAGAGTTTATCGCCTTGTTGAAAAGAGGAATGTTCGTCAAGGCTAGCACAGCATTCTAATTGCTCATTTAGGGTGAGAATTGCTTCATTAGTGTGATTTTGATGATTGATATAGGATAAAAGTGCGGTGAAAATATTACAGGTTTTTTGCGGTTTTTTAGCGAATAATTTTACCCAAGGCGCTTTGATCATTAGCATTACTTCTTTACCTAAATGAAGCTGTAAACGTACCGCACTTTGTGCGGTGATAAAGGCAATAATAGGTTGATCGAAGTGGGGAAGTTCGATTTCCACAGCGCAATGATTGTCTTCTTGTGTTAGGCTTTTCACTGTACCAAAAAACTGATTTCTGGCGCTACTTTGCAAAGAAAAACGCGCCGTAGCAGTCAGTAAACTATCAAGGGGAATTTGTTCATCTTGTAGAATTTGAAAGGCTTTTTGTTGTGTTTCTTGCAATAGATCGTAGAGTTTTAACAATCGCTTGGCATAATTTGTCAGTGTTGTACCGCCACCATTTTTTCCACCTGTATTACGTTCTAGTAAAGGCATCGGGCTGAGGCTATTCATTGCTTCAAGATGATCCCAAGCACTTTTATAACTCACGTTGGCGTTTTTTGCTGCTTGGCTGATAGAGCCAGATTCGGCAATTTCACGTAATAAACGCATTCGTTTTGGATCAACAAAAAGCTGTTGTTGTAATTTTATACTGAGCAATACTTCACTATTTAACATTATTCCCCTCAAATTCCCAATAGAGTTTGTGCTAGCCCTGTTTATTTTGACACCCTTGAAATCAAGTAAAACTATTTTACGAGAAGTTCTCTTTTTTATGTAGCTTTTATTTTTCAAATCGTTATATAATTTATTTTATATTGGTGACTAAGGAGTATCCCAATGCTAAAACTTAAAACATTTCTTTGTTCAACTTTATTGGCTTGTTCACTATTTTCACTTTCTGCGCAAGCGAAGCTGACTATTTTTGCCGCTGCTTCTATGACAAATGTATTAGAAGAGGTGAAAACGCAGTATTTAGCAACTCACCCTAAAGAAGAAATTGATTTTTCTTTTGCCTCTTCTTCTGTATTGGCGAGACAAATTTCACAGGGAGCGCCAGCGGATATTTTTATTTCTGCCAACCAAAAATGGATGGATTTTTTATCGGAAAAGAATGTGATTGAGCCAAAAAGTCGCGTGAATTTAGTGCAGAATAGTCTGGTTATGATTGCCCCGAAAAACAGCCGATTAGCGCAGATTGATGTGCAAAATGCTCAGTGGCAAGGTGAATTAAAAGGTAGCTATTTGGCAGTGGGGGATCCTGCGCACGTTCCTGCTGGGAAATATGCACAAGAAGCCTTAACAAGCTTAAATCAATGGCAAGTGGTTGAAAATAAACTTGCCAGAGCCAATAATGTGCGTGCTGCATTAGCCTTAGTTGAACAAGGTGAAGCCCCTCTTGGGATTGTATATGGCACAGATGCAACAGCAAGCCAAAAAGTGAAAGTGGTGGCGGTTTTCCCTGAAAATTCTCACGCGGCGATTGAATATCCTGCGGCAATTGTGGTTGGGCATAGCAATCAGGAAAGTGTTGATTTTCTTGCCTATTTGCAATCAGAAGAGGCGAAAAAGATCTTCCTGAAAGCTGGATTCGTGGTCAAATAAAAGGATACGATGCAAATGGATTGGCAGGCCTTTTTTCATTTTTCCTCAGCTGAGTTGAATGCAATTGCATTAAGTGTCAAAGTGGCATTGGTGTCAGTGTTGGCTGGATTGCCTTGCGCAATTTTGGTGGCTTGGTTGCTGGCGCGCAAAGATTTCTGGGGAAAATCCTTGCTCAATGGCATTATCCATTTGCCTTTAGTTTTACCTCCTGTGGTGGTTGGTTATTTATTATTAATCGCAATGGGGCGAAATGGCATTATTGGGCGATACTTATTGCAATGGTTTGATTTTAGCTTTGGCTTTAGTTGGTATGGCGCCGCATTAGCTTCTGCCATTGTCTCTTTCCCACTAGTGGTACGCTCGATTCGTCTAGCTATTGAAAATGTGGATTTCAAACTTGAGCAAGCAGCACGCACCTTGGGATCACCTGCCTTGAAAACATTTTTCACGATCACCCTACCACTTGCTCTGCCGGGGATATTGGCAGGGATTGTGCTTGGTTTTGCTCGCTCATTAGGCGAATTTGGGGCAACCATAACCTTTGTTTCAAATATTCCAAAAGTAACCCAAACCATTCCTCTTGCAATGTTTTCTTTTATTGAAACACCGGGTGCAGAAAGTGCAGCAGCACGCTTATGTTTGATTGCTATTGCAATTGCCTTGATTTCTTTACTGATTTCGGAATGGTTAGCAAAATATACGCAAAAACGCTTGGGACAATCTGATGTTAGAAATTAATGTACGCAAACAATTAGGCAAAATGACTTTTGCGGTAGATTTACAGTTGCCCACGCAAGGGGTTACCGCATTATTTGGCTTGTCTGGTTCAGGGAAAACCACACTGATTAATTTAGTGAGTGGTTTGTTACAACCTGATGAAGGCTATATTCGTTTGAATGGGCGAGATTTAGTTAATACAGAAACACAGCTTAATCTTCCACCTAATCATCGTAATGTGGGCTATGTTTTTCAAGAAGGCAGATTATTTCCTCATTATTCGGTAATAGGCAATTTACGTTACGGAATGAAACAGAAAAATACCGCAGAGTTTGAGCGTATTGTGCAACTTTTGGGCATTGAGCATTTGCTCAAACGCTATCCGATCACCTTATCAGGCGGTGAAAAACAGCGTGTTGCGATTGGGCGTGCATTGCTCAGCCAACCTGAAATTTTGCTGATGGACGAACCCCTTTCCGCCCTTGATCTGCCACGTAAATTAGAGTTATTGGATTATCTAGATAAACTTGCACAAGAAATTGCGATTCCTATTTTATATGTTACTCATAGCCTTGAAGAATTAGCACGTTTAGCTCAACAAGTGGTGCTGTTAGATCAAGGTAAGGTAATCGCCTATGATCAATGGAAAAATTTGCGAGATAGCGCATTGTTTACCCTTTGGCGAGAAAGAGAAAAATAAAAGGAGAGTAAAAAGAATGGGGATAAATAAAATGAGGTAGAAAACAAGTGCGGTGAAAAAATTCAAAAATTTCCACCGCACTTCTGGTGTTATTGCTTTTTCTTTTTATGGTTGGTTTATTTTTTCTTTGCCAACATTGTTACAAATTTCATTTTAATGCGGTTGCCATTTTCATCTGTTTTGTGAAGTTCGCCCATTTCTTCTTGATATTTAATCAATTCCCAATTTTGATAATAATTTTTCAGTTCACCTTCTTTGAAAGTGAAAGAGAATGGCATTGGGCAAGGCACATCATCAGTACTCATTGCCGCGACAATGAGATTATAACCGCCAGCATTTGTGTGATTTTGCATATTCTCAATAATCGCAGGAATGGCATTGCGATCAAGGAACATAAACACCACCGTAGACAGAATAAAATCGTAATTTTCCTGAATATTGGCGTCATTGATATTATAAAGTGCGGTCTGAATATTGAGATTTTCTTTTTCCGCCGTACTGGTTAGAAAAGCAAGGCTATTTTCGTTGTGATCCCAAGAAGTCACATCATAGCCAAGCAGACTTAAAAAGAGCGAGTTGCGTCCTTGTCCGCAACCAAGATCTAAGACTTTGCAAGGCGGAATGATTTCCACCGCATTTTTCACTTCAGAATGCGTTGGGGTCATATTATATTTTTTGCTGAAATAATCTTCTTTTTTACAATAAAATGCTAAATAACATTCCAGATCATCCGAAGCGGCTTCGACGCGGTGCCATAGTTGCGGTTCAACAAAAGGCGTGTCATCTTGCGCAGTGAAAATATGCTCACTCACTACGTCCCCTTGTTCGGTTAAAACATAAAATTTTAGTTTGCCTTGTAGCACGGTAATTTTGCCCCAAGTGCCAATTTTCGTGTTATGTTTTTCTTGGAACATTTTTGGCAGACTTTCTTTGTTCCACACAGGCATTTTTTTGTAGCAAATTAATTCATTTTTCATTGTCTTTCTCCAAAGATAAAATAGTTGAGTAATATAGTAGGGAATTAAGGTGTATAAGGCAATAAGACAACAAAAAAAGTTATAAAATACCTGCGTAAGATCATTTTTTGCCGTATAAAGATCGTAAAAAAAGGTAAATTTTGCTACAATTCGAGCCTTTATAACAAAAATTTTATGCTGTTTTAGCCATTAAAATGGGAAATACCATTTAAAAAGGGGATTGAAAGAATTTATGCGTTGTCCTTTTTGTTCAACAGAAGAAACGAAAGTGATCGATAGTCGGTTGGTCTCCGATGGCTTTCAGGTTCGCCGCCGCCGTGAATGTGGGCATTGTCACGAACGTTTTACCACCTTTGAAATTATTGAACTCGTGATCCCAAAAATTATTAAAAGTGATCAATCGCGCGAACCTTTTGATGAAGAAAAACTCCGTCGTGGTATTCTGCACGCCTTAGAGAAACGTCCAGTAAGTTCTGATGATGTGGAAAAATCCATTAATCGCATTATTCATCAACTGCGTGCCACAGGGGAGCGTGAAGTGCCAAGCCATTTTGTCGGGCAACTGGCAATGAATGAGTTAAAAAAATTGGATAAAGTCGCCTATATCCGTTTTGCCTCCGTTTATTTAAGTTTTGATGACATCGATCAATTTACCAAAGAAATCGAAAGCCTGAAGGATTAATATGCAATCATTTTCTCAACAAGATCAGCAATTTATGCAAATGGCGTTGGATCTCGCCAAGCAAGGACGTTTTACTACCACGCCAAATCCTTCAGTGGGTTGTGTTTTGGTTAAAGAAGGCAAGGTGATCGGTAAAGGCTTCCACCTTAAAGCAGGGCAACCACACGCCGAAGTAATGGCATTGCGTGAAGCTGGAGAAAATGCGCGTGGTGCAACGGCTTATGTTACCCTTGAGCCTTGTTCTCATTTTGGTCGCACGCCACCTTGCGCCAAAGGATTAATTGAAGCTGGGGTAATAAAAGTGATTGCCGCAATGACCGATCCCAATCCGCAAGTTGCTGGACGTGGCTTGAAAATGCTTGAACAAGCTGGCGTGCAAACGGAGGTCGGATTATTGGCAGAGCAAGCAGCGTTGCTCAATCAAGGTTTTCTCACAAGAATGCGTCGCAATCGTCCTTTTGTACAACTGAAAATGGCGATGAGCATTGATGGACGGACCGCAATGGCAAGTGGCGAAAGTAAATGGATCACCGGTGCACTGGCACGTCAAGATGTGCAGCAATATCGGGCAGCAGCAAGTGCCATTCTTTCCACAAGTCAAACGGTATTAATGGATAATCCGATGTTAAATGTACGTTGGGAGCAACTTCCTTTAGCGGTTCAACAACAATATCCTGATAGCGAACTTCGCCAGCCCGTGCGGGTTATTTTAGATAGCCAGCATCGAGTTACGCCAGAATATCAGTTATTTCAACAACCTACGCCTGTTTGGTTAGTCAGTTCAACGGTAAGAGATATGCAAGGTATGCCCGATTTCTGTCAGGCAATACATATTGAAAAAAAGGCGGATTTTTTCACCGCACTTTTAACTCAGTTAGCAGAACAACAAATTAATACCTTATGGGTTGAAGCGGGCGCACAATTAGCCGGTGCCTTGATTGAAGCAAAATTGGTGGACGAGCTGATTATTTATCTTGCACCTAAATTATTGGGCGATAAAGGGAAAGGTCTTTGTCAATTACCGCATCTCCAAAAATTAGCTGATGCGCCACAATGGCAATTACAATCGGCAACGCCAATTGGTGAAGATTTAAAATTAATTTATCATCCAAAAAATTAAGTGAAAGTAAAGAAACAAGCAAATCATATAACGAATACGAAGAGAATAAGAATGTTAAGAAAGCTTATCCAATCGATTGTCATCGGTTTACTTGCCGCTGGCGCAATTTTGTTAATTAGCCCTTTCCTAAAGCAAGATCAGCCTTTGTTTCAAAAAGCGATCCTTTCTTTTAAAGATGCGGTTAGGGTTGCCTCGCCTGCGGTCGTGAATGTGTACAGTCAATCTTTTACTTCGATGAGTGGACAGCCACAGATTACCAATCTTGGCTCGGGCGTGATAATGGTGAAAGACGGGCATATTCTCACCAATAAACACGTTATTCAAAATGCCGATCAAATCGTGGTGGCAATGCAAAATGGGCGAATTTTTGAAGCCAGTTTGATCGGCTCAGACAATCTTACCGATTTAGCGGTACTAAAAATCCGCGCAGATAATTTACCCACTATTCCTAATACCAAGCGTAAATTGCACGTAGGTGATGTGGTGCTTGCCATTGGTAACCCTTATAACTTAGGGCAAAGCGTATCGCAAGGCATTATCAGTGCGTTGGGGCGCAATGCGGTAGGTGATTACATTGGGCGACAAAATTTTATCCAAACTGATGCGTCCATTAATCGCGGTAATTCAGGTGGCGCATTGATTAATTCCCTTGGTGAATTGGTGGGCATTAGCACATTAAGCATTGGTAAAAATGCTAATGAAATTGCGGAAGGGTTGAATTTTGCCATTCCCATTGATCTTGCCAATGACGTAATGAAAAAAATTATCCGTGATGGACGTGTGATCCGCGGTTTTCTTGGTATTCAGACTGACGTGTTGCTTAGTGATGAAACGAGCAGCAAAGGCATTGAAATCACGAATGTGAAAGAAAACAGCCCTGCTGCCAAAGCCGGTTTACAAGCGGGGGATATTATGCTGCAATTTGGCGATATAAAAGCAGAATCACCGGCACAAATGATGAATGTGATTAGTAATACCAGACCAAACACCACCGTGAATATGGTGATTTCTCGTCTTGGCAAAGTGATGACTTTGCCGGTTACCATTGAAGAATATACGGAGAACTAAATGTCCTTTGAACGCTTACAACCGAGCCACTTCTTTGCCTGTTTGGATCGCTTAAAGCTCATTCAGCGTTGGTCTTTAATGCGTAATATTGAAAAAGAGAATTTAGCAGAACATAGCCTACAAGTGGCGTTTGTGGCACATATGTTGGCTATCATCAAAAATAAATTTTATGCAGGTCAGCTAAATCCTGAACGCATTGCCGTATTGGCAATGTATCACGACAGTGCAGAAATTTTTACTGGCGATTTGCCCACGCCAATTAAATATTTTAATGACAGCATTACCCAAGCCTATAAACAAATTGAAAGTGCCGCAGAATTTCATTTATTGAGTTTACTCCCTGAAGAATTGCAACCTGATTTTGCGCCTTATTTACATAGCGAACAATTTTCTGCTGAAGAAAAACACATTGTAAAACAAGCCGATTTACTTTGTGCTTACATCAAAGCGAAGTTTGAATTGGAACAAGGTAATCAAGAATTCTCTTCCGCGAAAGTACGGTTAGAAGCATTAATGGCGGAATGGCACAGTGAAGAAATGACATATTTTATTCAAGTGTTTATCCCAAGTTTTGGACGTAGCCTTGACGAAATTGCGTTGTAAGAGTTCAGTTAAAAAGTGCGGTAAAAAATTTAACAAAATTTTACCGCACTTTATTTTTATCCTAATGTGATGAACGTTTCTCGTTTTTGTTTTGGTTAAACCAAGCGAGATAATCAAACTGATCATAATAGCGTTTACCACTCCAACCTGAATAAGCAAAAAGATCGCCCACACAATCTCGTTGTTCAAAGCCTTGGATGTAAAAAGCGGAAGGAATTGCTGGGTAAGGTTTATGTGTAAATACCACTTTGTTTGGATAAGGCAGGGCATCAAAGGCGTTGAGATCTTGTTCTGTGCAGCCATCACGATCGGTCATAATAATAAAAAGATTTTTAAGATCAATCCGTTGTGAGCGCTGTTGCCATTTTTCTTGGGCTTGCTGTGCATTCGCATAATGCATAAAGTGAATTTTTACATCATCTAAATAAGCAATCGGGTAAGGTGATTGTGTCACAAATTGCAAGGTTTGTTGCTGATAATGTTCAATACGCTGTAAATAGCGAATAAAATCTTTGGGTTCAAGATATAAATTTACAAAAGGCGAATTAAACGGTTGTGCTAAATCGTGCAAAATAAATGCACCGTTACAATTACTGGCTATTACCGTCATTCCTTTATTTTTCAATCCATTACGCATTTTGGGATGAATGAACAGTTTGCGTAACAGGGCATTGTATTTGTTTTTGAGTAAAGAGAATCGCATAAAATAAAAATCGATTGAGATATTATGTTCTATGATTGAAATCATACCACGTTACATTACCTCATTCTATTTTAAACAATAAATGAAATAGGATCTTGGCAACGAATATTTGTGGAGAAAAGATGATGGCAGGTATGCCATCATCGAAACAAAGGGAAAAAGACCTTTTAGAATGTTTTTTCAAAATTTAAGAATACACGGTTTTTATGGTAACTATAAAGTGCGGGGAGATTACTATTCACTTTTGTCCAACTAAAATTAAGTTTTGGTGTAATACCCCATAGATGCCATTCACGATTCCATAAAGTAATGACACCATTGTATTCTTTATCTTTACGAATTTTATTAAAGAATAAATTCTTTTCTTTGAAAGTACGTTGTTCTATCCCAAATTGCAAACGGGTTGAAATGCCCCATTTCCATTCTTGTCCCCAGCCT
This sequence comes from Avibacterium sp. 21-595, assembly GCF_023611905.1. NCBI lineage: Bacteria > Pseudomonadati > Pseudomonadota > Gammaproteobacteria > Pasteurellales > Pasteurellaceae > Avibacterium > Avibacterium sp. 21-595. The sequence goes on from NZ_CP091455.1 coordinate 999,877, forward strand.
AAACGGAAACCTAAGCGATCAGAGGAGAACATTTTATTTTGTGCTTTTTCACGTTGATAATCTAAACCACCATAGAAATAGGTTTTGGCATTAAATAAATGCAGCAAAGTAGTGGAATAAAGTTGGTTATTACTGTTAGCACCATCATTGGTTTTATACCTTGTTTTGCTCAATTCTATTGCAGAGCTTGTTTGCCATTTTGGCGATAACCAACGCTCATACTCAAAACGCAGCCCATAATTACGGCTATATTTTTTACCACCGAACCAACGATAAGTGTAGAAAGGTAAAATAGCAAATCGATTATTGATATCTTGATATTGATACCCCACGGTTGTGCGATTCAAAATATCATCATAGTCGTGATTATCCCAATAGCTTTTACCATATAGATTATTTTCTAAATAAAGTGAATGTCGACCAATTAAATTCATTTTTTTACTGAAATTTACCCCATATTGTAATCCGTGAGCGGATTGAGGCAATGAATCTTCACTTTTTTGGAAAGGGGTATTACCGATATAGACGACTTTGTCTTTCGCAGCATTATTAACGTTGTTATCTTGTAAATAAGATAATGAAGCACTAAATGACCAAGCTGATTGGCGTTTAATTGCCGCTAAATACTGATCAGAAATAAGCATTATTTCAGGTGGGAGATCAGGACTTGCACGCAATTTGTTAAATTGATCTTCAGCCGCTTCGCTTTGGTAATCCTCAAATAATGTTTGAGCGAGTGCAAAACGAACGGGGGAGAAGCTAGGATTTTCCGCAATAATATGACGGTATAAACGAATAGCATCAGTTAAATTGCCTTCTATTCGGTACAGCATTGCTTGAGCATAATCAATGAGAATAGGATCGGGATCGACCGTTTTTTTATAAATCGTGAGCAAATCAGGCAATAAATCCCAGCGATGAGTATCGATCACATAGTTTAATAATTTACGAGCCAGTTCAGGATGTTGTTGTAAGTCTTCATCTGAAAGTTCAGTGCTGTTATCTGGCGTTGTTTCAGACGCTGATTGAGGGGCTTTGGGCACAGTATTAAAATCAGGTTGTGCTACATTAAGCGTCTCTTTCGGTTCATTTTTTATTTCCAGTGCCGTATTTGTTGGCATTGCTGCTGGGGCTGCCAGGCTATTTTGTACAACGCTAAAAGAAAATAGCCCTAAACATAAAGAAGAAAGGGGAAATTGAGTAAGTATTTTTAATCGATTAGGCATAATGTCTTCTCAATAAAGCTAAAAGAAAGCCCTGCTAAGGCGAACTTAGCAGGGGAAAAAGGCTATTTGGAGGTGCCACCAAAAATTTGTCTATTAGTAACATCAGAATCTTTAATTTCACCAACCACTTCTTCGGCATTAGGGCCAACAAAGATCCCTTCATACTCACCATCAGAAGGACGATTAACATCATAATGGCCATATTGGATTTCTCCAGAAAAGCCTATTTGATGATCAGTATAGCCCCACCGAGCACTATCAGTATCGATTATAGGTGTTTTAATTAACACAATATCTTGATTATTTTCATAATTAGTCCGGTTCGTCACTTTCCCTGAAACCGTTTTATCCGCAAAGTTCGCGGTTAAAGTGAGATCCCCTTGTGCTAAATGAGGTTTATACTGACCATTCCCTTGATCTTGTCGCCAATAGCCTAGTACTTTGCCACGGTAGGTTACTTCCTCTTGCCCAGATGGACGTTGCCATACACGGTTATCTTGTGGTAATTCCCTATAAACATATCCCACTCCGTGATTCTTATTTGGAGTATATTTATCATCTTTACTATAACCGAACTCACCATCACTATACCTATCTGTATAGATGCTAAAATAAGTAGAGTAGGATTGATTGACAAAACGAGCTTGACCAATAGTTCGTTCAAACGCTAAATGGCACTCAGATGCTGAAGCACAAGTTTGTGCCGTTAGCGATTTTGATTGAATTTTTTGTGAATTAATTTCATTTTTTGAAAAGTCAATCTCTAACTCGACGGAATCAACATGGCTATCCGATACCAGAACATCAGTTTTGACATCTCTACTATTGGAATAGTCATTTTTGCCGTAAGCTGAGCCAATTATAGAACCACCATATATTTTTATACTTCTCCATTTATGTTTGTCTCCCCAATAGTTTTCTTCCCGTCTAGCTTCAACTATTTTGGTCTCATCTTTACTCAGGTTATCTAGCTGTGCTTTTTCTTTTTTAAGAGCAATTTCACTACTACTTATGCTAGCCTTTAGCTGTTCTAACTCAGTTTGTTTCTGTTTAACTTGAGTGGTTAACGCCTGTTGGGCTTTTTCTAAGGTAGACACATTTTTAGTTAAACTCTCAGCCTGCTTTTGAGCAAGCGTATATTGGCTTTGTGTGGTTTGTAATGTGGCATTGGCGTTTGCTAAATTTTGTTTAGCTTGAGCAAGCTTTTGTTGCACTTCCGCACTGTTGCCTAATTTTTGCAATTGCGTGAGTTCATTCACTTGAGAGGTTAAACGGCTTACCTCTGCTTTTTGTTTATTCACTTGTGTGATAACGGTGGTAAGCGTTGTGTTTACCGTAGCTAATTGCTGTTTTGCACTGTTTAATTCACTCGTGGTTTTTTGCAAGGATTGTTGATAGCTCGCTAGAGATTGTTGTTTATTCGCAAGCTCGCTTTGTGCTTGTTGTAATTTAGCTTTAGCATTGGCTAATTGTTGTTGCAATTGAATGGTATTGTCTGAATCATTATGAGATGTGCCTGTATTACTTGAAGTATCATCAGAATGAGAAGAGCCACAAGCCATTAACGTAGCACAAGCTAATGCAATGCTGCTTAATTGAAAAAATCGTTTTTGTTTCATATATGAATTCCTTAATTATTTTGTTACCTGTGTCCCACCAAATACAGAATCAGATTCATTTGGTAAGCCTTTTATTCTACCTACAACTTCTTCCATATTTTTACCTGCAAAGGTTCCATAAAAATTTGCATCACGAAGTGCTAAATTGTTAGGGTTATTCTTGGTGGGAACTATTGCTCTTCCTTCTTCACCATAAAAATGAATTCCCATGCTATCTACAGAAATGACACCATTTTTTAATAACAAATCTTGGGAATCTTGCGCGGGATTAACCGTGCGATTCGTGATTTTGCCATTGATGGCATTGTTATTTAAATCAGCCGTGAGGGTAATATCACCAGATTTTCCACCTACATTAATCATTTGTCCGCGATAGGTAATCTCAGTTTTTTTTGCTTTTACCGCATCATAACGCTGCTGAGCTTGTTCTTGAATTTCTGTTGCTTTGCTTACTACAGTTTGATAACCGTCATGAGTAATATAAGTCGTATATTCATCACCAAAAAGAGGCTTGAGAGAAAGAACTTGTCTATTAGTATCTATTGGTTGCCAAGCAACATAAGATGAATAATGTTGATTAACAAAGAAAACTTTACCTACGGCTTTACCTTTATTTTCAGGAATTTCAGAGCTAATTAGAACTTCATTAATTTTGGTTGGATCAGGTTTATATTGTGATAGCGGTAAGGTAGGGGGCGATTGAGAGATTTTGATCGTTTCCCCCTGAGTGTTCCTAATTGATTCTTCGTGCGAATGTATTACTCGGATAAAACCCTGTGACAAACCTGGATAATACAGCTCTGTACTTGCACTCCCCCATCGTGAAGTTGAGTGTGGGGCACTAGAAGTACCAAAATGAATATCACGCCATCTAACCCCATCGCTATCTAGTTCATATTTTTTCACCCATTCTCTGTCTTTATTATATTGGGCAATTTTATCCGCAACGGTTTTACGTTCTGCGGTAATTTGATTCAGTTTATTTTGTTGTTGCTTAAGTTGAGTGTTAAGACCGCTTAATTGCGTTTCTAATGGTTTGATTTTCGTTTTGAATTGCGCTACGGTTGCGGTCGATTGCTTAATTTGTTCATTCAGCTTATTTAATTGTGCTGTTTTATTTTGTACTTCCGCCTTGACCTGTTGTAACTGCGCTTCAGCACTGTCTTTTTGTTTAATTAAATTCGCGATATTCGGATCGGTATTCTTTTTTAAATCCGCAAGTTGTGTATTCAATGACTGAATTTTTGCTTCTAGTTTTGCTTTTTCGCTATTGCTTGCTTGCAAGCTATTATTTAATGTATCACGCTCACTGCGTTGTCTCGCCAAATCTTGTTTCGCTTGTGTGATTTGACTTTGCAATGTGTTGATTTGTTGGTTTAACCCCTCCGTTGCTTTTTCTTTAGCTGCAATTTCGTTATTTAATTTATTAATTTCCGTGAGAAATTGCTGTTTAGAAAGGGGGGCGGTCGCGGTATTGCTTTCGGTAGCAAAAGCACCATTTACTGCAATAGCATTACTGATACATAATGCAATGAAAGAAAATTTGATTGATTTTCTCATAACTGATCCTTAATTGTTATAAATTAAACCTGTACGAGCCTCGTACAGCCAAACTCACTACTATAAGAATGAATAGACGTTTACGCGTGAAATAGGAAATATACATAAAGTAAAAAATCAACCTCATAGAGGTGAGCTATGCTTTATTCAAAAGTAAGCTAAAAAACATCCTAGAATAATGCTTTATCGCAATAGCAATGATGGTGAGTTTTCAGTAAATTTTGAATAAATCTTCCGTATTCTAAAAAAAAAAAAATGCAAGCGATTGCGTGAAAATTTTAGAAAAAATTTTATAAAGAAAATAAGAGAGTTATAGAGCGGCAATAAGGATTTTTTCACTACAACGGAAAAAGTAGTAAGAAAGAAAAGTATGATTGTTTAAAGGCTGGAATGATAGCCTTTTTTGGCTTGCTCAATGGCTTTTTGGCGGCGTTTGTTTAATTCTTCACGGATTTTTTCTTTTTCAAATCCATCTCTAATCACCTGTTGTACATCAACCTGAAGCGCTGCTTGATACAGTTTAAGTAGGAAATCCGCTTGTGGGTAATCCACCTGTTCAAAGCCCTTGCGACCTTTTGCATCTGCTTTACAAACAAGTAGCAGTTGTTCAAAACGTTCTGCTTTACGCCATACATCTAACTTATTGAATAATCTAACAATAGTGGCTGGGCGTAAGTCAAATGCACGGTGAATATTGGTATGGGTTTCGCACACAAGACAAGCTAGTTCTTTGATGTAGCTGGGGACTTTTAAGCGATTACACAGGTTTCGGGTTGGTATTATTCCGTTGTGTTCGTGTCCAATATGACGAGGAAGCATATCTTTGGGGGTGAGGGCTTTGCCTAGATCGTGGCAAATTGCGGCAAAACGTACCGCACTTTTTTGTTGCTTGTTGCTCTTTGTCGTCAGTAAGCTTGCTTGGTGCAATACCATCATTGTATGGATAAAACTATCCACTTCGGGGTGATGTTGCACTGGGTTTGGCACACCGTAAAGGGCATTTAGCTCAGGGAAAAGCACCGCTAATGCGTTGATTTTTCTCAAAATCTCAAAATAAATTTCAGGATTTTGGGTTTGTAAGGCTTTTTCTGTTTCTAGCCATACGCGCTCTGTGGTGAGATGAGAAAGTTCACCAGAGAGCGTGATTTCTTTCATTAATTGAATGGTTTCAGGCGCAATTTGAAAGCCTAAATAATGGTAACGTGCGGCAAAACGCGCCACTCTTAACACCCGTAAAGGGTCTTCTGCAAACGCTGGGGAAATATGACGGAGTAGGCGATGATTCAAATCATTGACACCACCATAAGGATCGTGCAAATTGCCTTGGCTGTCTTGGGCAATGGCATTAATCGTCAGATCTCGGCGGATTAAATCTTGCTCGAGAGTTATTTCTGGGCTGAAATCACAAATAAATCCCGTGTATCCTACACCTGTTTTTTTTTCCGTGCGTGCTAGCGCATATTCTTCTTTCTTTTTCGGATCAAGGAAGACGGGGAAATCTTTCCCGACTTGAATATAGCCTTGTTGCAGTAGCTCTTCGGGGGTTGCACCAATCACTACCCAATCTTTGTCTTTAACAGGGAGATTGAGCAGTTGATCGCGTACAGCACCGCCGACTAAATAAATTTCCATTTTGCTGAGGAATAAGGTTATGACCAGCCATCGCGGCGGCGACGTTTCGGCATAATGAAAGGAAGAATTAAGCCAAGTAGCAAACCTACGCCTAGCACTGAACCGCCGTAGATAAACCATTGAATGGCAATTTCTCGCTTACCTGCATCAAGCATTGCTTCTAAATCACGGTTTTTATTTTTGGTGATTTCAAGTTCACGGTTGAGCTGGGAGTTTTGTTCCAAGAGTTGGTTACTTTGTTGCTCAGCTTGTTTGGTTCGGCGTTGCATTTCACTCGTGCGTTGTTGCCAGTCTCCATCTAATTGATTGAGTTTTAAGGTTAATTCTTCAATTTTGGCTTTTAATTTGGGGTTTTCATCTTTGCTACTTGGTGTGCTAGAAAGCTCAGATGTTAAGATCCACGCTTCACGATTTTTACTATCACGAATGAGCGTGTAGCGATCTTTTTGGTTTAGCACGGTGACTGGCTCGCCAGAGCGGATTGCTCCGGCAATTTTAAATTGATCGCCAGCCCCTTTGCGTAAAAAAGTCGAAAGGTTTTCCGTTACATAACGTGTTTCTGCCTGTGCAAATGGCACAGAAAGAAAGAATAAAAATAAGATTTTAGTCATTTTTCGCATTACAGCACCTTAAAAACAAGACAATAAAAAAGTGCGGGAAATTGTACCGCACTTTGCTTTCATTCACAAAATCTTTGTCTTATTTTATGTGGGTTTACGCTGGTTTACGTCAGTTAAATAAAAATGGCGTGTAACACATAGTAAATCAAAATGGCAAAGAATGCCCCCGCTGGCAAGGTGATCACCCAAGAGGCGATAATATTGCGAATTACCGTTAAATTCAACGCAGCGATACCTCGTGCAAAACCGATACCAAGAATTGCACCAACAAGGGTTTGCGTGGTAGAAATGGGTAACCCTGTTCCTGAGGCAAGCACTACCGTGGTTGCTGTGGCAAATTGGGCAGAGAAACCGCGACTTGGTGTGAGATCGGTGATCCCTGTCCCAATGGTTTCCATTACTTTGTAGCCCATAATGATTAAACCTAGTGCGATCCCCGCCGCCCCTAAGGGAAGAATCCACCAAGCAAGCGGACTTTTCGCCATAATTTGACCGCCATTATCTACAATCGACACCACGGCAGACAAAGGTCCAATGGCATTTGCCACATCGTTTGAACCGTGCGCGAACGCCATTGCACAGGCGGTGAGTAGCATTAAAATGCTGAACACTTTTTCTACCGCACCAAAGGTGCCAGATTTTACGGTTTGATGGAATTTTTTGCTGCGGAAATAGAAATAGCTTGCCACCACAGAAATCGCACTAATAGCTAATGAAATAAAGAAAGTTTCGCCATCCGTTAAATGTAAACCAACGTGCTTTAAGCCTTTTATCATTGTGACGACGGACAAGATAAAGATAGTTAGCCCCATATAATATGGACCATATTTTTGTGCATTGCGTAACGGTTTTTCTGTATCGAAAATCAGTTTTTGAGTGCTGAAGAAAATACCATACGCCACCACACCAGCAATCACAGGGGTGATAAACCAACTGCCAACAATATTGCGGATAGCTGACCAGTCAATAGAATTTGGACCAACAGTAATTAAACCGAAACCGATAATCGCACCGATAATGGTGTGCGTGGTGGAAACCGGCCAGCCCATTCGTGAGGCAATAAGTAGCCAGATTCCTGAAGAAAAGAGGGCGGCCATCATACCTAACGCTAAAATTTCTGGCGTTGCGGTATATTCCATTGCATTGAGTACCCCACTTTTAATGGTTTCAGTCACTTCGCCACCCGCTAAATAGGCACCAGCACATTCAAAAATCATTGCAATAATAATGGCTTGCTTGGCAGTAATTGTGCCTGAACCTACGGATGTTCCCATTGCATTAGAAACATCATTTGCCCCCACACCAAATGCCATAAAAAAGCCGAAAGCAGCGGTGATGATCACTAATAAAGTGCCATAATGTTGAATAACTTCCATAGTATTATTCCTATGTTGCTTAAACAATTATGAACGAGCTAACATTAACTCAATTCGTGAACCTACGCGCTGGGCTTGATCAGCAAGCACGCCAATCCATTCCAGGATTTTGTATAAAAACATTGCGTCAATTGGGTTGAATTGATCTTCCATCGCACGCAAAATTAAGCGTAATTTAATTTGCATTTGATCCGTATCATCTTCAATCTCATCAAGAGTTTGGATCATTTTATTAACAAATTGCACTTCACGCCCTTTGAAACCCGTTTCAAGCAAGCCGTCCATTTCATCAATAACCAGATGAGCTTGCTCCGCCGCATCAATACTGCGTGCCACATATTTCATAAAATCTTCTTGCATTTCAGGTGGAAAAGCGCATTGACGCCCTACCATTCTGCCGGCAATATCTTTGGCATAATTAGCTAATTTATCTTGTTGTGTAACCAGTTCTAATAAATCAGTGCGTTCAATTGGCATAAACAAGCCGCGTGGCAGCTTTAAGCGAATTTCGCGTTTCAAACTATCAGCTTGGCGTTCTGTTTCCGAAATTTTTTGGCGCAATTTCTCTGCATTCTCCCAATCACCTTGGAAAGTGTAGTCAAAAAAGGGAATGAGATATTTACAACAATCAGTTACCTTAGCAGAATGACGCGCTAAGGGCTTTAATGGGGAATGGGCAAATAATCCTAAAATATTATTTACAGCCATAAGATAACTCCTTCTAGGGGTTAGGTTGAAAAATTTTTATGCATTGCTCTCTTGTTTAAGCCTATGCGCGCGTAAAATACACTATATTTCATCGAAAAAACAAGGAATTTATTAGATAATATGAAAAAACTTGATTAAGATTGGAAGGAATAGACAAAATGAGTACAGAAATTGAATTAAAACTACTAATTCCGCCGTTTCGGTTAAATTCATTCAAGCAGAATTTGATAAAAAGTGAACCGTGCGCTCATCAGCACGCTTTTTTAGGGAATACCTATTACGACACCGCAGATAAATTTTTTGCTCAGCGCCAAATGGGCTTGCGTGTTCGCAAAGAAAATCAACAGGTTACCTTAACCTTGAAAACAAAAGGCAATACTTTTGGCGGTTTACATATTCGCCCTGAATATAATTTGCCACAGCAAAATGAAAGCCCAAACTTCGCTCAATTAGTGGAAGATTATGATCTTGAACCAAGCTGGAAAAACCTTGCATTACAGCCTATTTTTGCGACAGATTTTGAGCGAGAAACTTTTTTAATTCGCACCGCACTTTCTGCAGACATTGCTACAGAAATTGAAGTGGCAATCGATCAAGGCAAAATTATTGCAGGTGATAAGCAGGCAGAAATTTGCGAAGTCGAGTTTGAGTTAAAGCAAGGTAATATCGCGGATTTGCTTAATTATGTGCGCGCCTTAGGATTAGAAAATGGTATGCGATTAAGCGCCATTAGCAAAGCACAACGGGGTTATGCATTGGCAGAAAATTATCAACCTAAAGCACAAAATTGGCTAGACAAGTGGCGTGATTTTTTAAACTTCTCCCAAGGTGAGGGCAATTTTTCACAAAAATTAACCGCACTTTTTCAACTTGAACAAAATTTAATTGAAGAAACTTTTGCCTTAGGGCAAGCTTATTTTGCAGAAGATTTCTTGCGTACGGTGGAACGAATTGGTGCATTTTTTAACCTTTATCATTTTTATACAGAAAACGGTAAGTTATTGGAAAATGCCTTTAATCAACAAGGGTTAAACGACACCCTTAAAACTGACTGGCTAGCGTTGGTGGAAAGCAGTCAGCAATGTTTAGCAGAATGCAAACAGCTTATTACACAGCATAGTGAAAGGAAAAATAATGCTGAAGTCATCGCACAATTATTTGATTTCTTACAATCGGCATTTTATTTACAACGAATGTTAAATCTTATTTCGCTGACTTATCTTGAAACGCATTTTGCGGAAAATTTGGAGGAAAAGAATGGCTAAAGCAAAAACGGCTTTTGTATGTAATGATTGCGGTGCGGAATATGCACGTTGGCAAGGACAATGTAATGCGTGCAAATCTTGGAATACCATTACGGAAATACGCCTTGCGCCTGCTAAATCGAGCAGAGCCGATCGCTTTAGCGGTTATGCGGGAGAAACACAAGCCAAAATTCAAACCTTATCGGAAATCAGTTTACAAGAAGTTCCTCGTTTTCATAGTGGTTTTTATGAGCTTGATCGTGTATTAGGCGGAGGAATTGTACCGGGAAGTGCGATCTTAATTGGCGGACACCCAGGGGCAGGAAAAAGTACACTCTTATTACAAGTGATGTGTGGTTTAGCACAAAATATGACCGCACTTTATGTGACAGGGGAAGAATCTTTACAACAAGTTGCAATGCGAGCCAATCGTCTTGGGCTACCGACAGATCGCTTAAAGATGTTATCCGAAACCTCGGTAGAACAAATTTGTCATCTTGCCGATCAACTTAAACCGCAAATCATTGTGGTGGATTCTATTCAAGTGATGCATCTAGCGGATATTCAATCCTCACCAGGAAGTGTTTCTCAAGTACGAGAATGTGCCGCTTTTCTTACGCGTTATGCCAAAACTCGCCAAGTTGCCATTATTATGGTGGGACACGTTACGAAAGACGGCACGCTTGCAGGACCAAAAGTCTTGGAACACGCCATTGACTGTTCACTTTTATTAGAGGGGGAGGCAGATAGTCGTTTTCGTACCTTACGTAGCCATAAAAATCGTTTTGGCGCGGTGAATGAACTCGGGGTTTTTGCAATGACAGAACAAGGCTTGCGTGAGGTGAAAAACCCCTCAGCCATTTTCTTAAGTCGTGGCGAAGAACAAACCGCAGGCAGTTCAGTGATGGTGCTATGGGAAGGAACTCGCCCTTTATTGGTTGAAATTCAAGCCTTGGTGGATCATTCAATGCTCGCCAATCCTCGCCGTGTTGCCGTGGGGTTAGAACAAAATCGCTTGGCATTATTACTGGCTGTATTGCATCGCCACGGCGGTTTGCAAATGTCTGATCAAGATGTTTTTGTTAATGTGGTTGGTGGGGTAAAAGTAACGGAAACCAGCGTCGATTTAGCCTTACTTCTTGCGCTTATTTCCAGCTTCCGCAATCAGCCATTACCACGCGATTTAGTGGTTTTCGGTGAAGTGGGATTAGCAGGAGAAATTCGCCCTGTACCAAGTGGGCAAGAACGGATTTCTGAGGCAGCTAAGCACGGATTTAGCCGCGCTATCGTTCCCTTTGCTAATAAACCTAAAAGTGCGGTGAAAAATATGCAAGTTTTTACCGTAAAAAAACTGAGTGACGCCTTGGCGATTCTAGATGACTTTGATTGAATGACGATGAAATCAGTGGGAAGAGGCGATTGAGGGCATTTTTTACAGATTAAATGGCTAATAATGATGTTGTTTAATAAATAATCTTGCTATACTTCGCCACCCTGATTTTAGCTATTTATAAAACCTGTTATTGTTGAATAAACTATTATGATGAAATTAACTCCTACTTTCTGTTTTCCTATCCCTTTCCGTTATTCCCGAATTGCACTTTTAATTGCTTCTTGTGCAACACCTTTTGCACAAGCGTCTGTTGTCCGTAGCGATATTGATTACCAATATTTTCGTGATTTTGCTGAAAATAAAGGCAAATTTATTGTGGGTGCGAGTAATATTGCGATTTTCAATAAAGAAGGGCAGGAAATTGGGGTAATGATGAAAGATATCCCAATGCCTGATTTGCGTACTGCAACTAGAAATTTGGGTGTTGCGACATTAATTGCGCCGCAATATATAACAAGTGTTGCGCATAATGGGGGCTACCAAAGTGTTCAATTTGGTGGAGAAGATGTTAATCCAGATTCTCATCATTATACTTATAGTCTTGTTGATAGAAATAATTATCCCTCTGGTGAGGCTCTCCATAAAGATTATCATGTTCCGCGTTTAAGTAAGTTAGTGACTGAGGTGGCACCTGCTGAAGTCAGTGATGCGGAGCAAACAAAAGCGGTTAATACGGATATGTCCCGTTTTCCTGTTTATGTTCGTGTGGGTTCTGGAACGCAGTATCTCCGACATTCTGATGAAAAAGGTGATTTGGAAAGAATTTCTGGTGCTTATTCCTATTTAACTGGTGGGGCATCTATGCCGATCAATGACGTAAAAGGTGGGAATACCGATACAGTTAGTTTTGCTAGTATTTTTAATGATAAGTATGGACCAATGGCGACTTATGGAAGAGCTGGAGATAGTGGTTCAGGCTTATATGCCTTTGATACGTCGAAAAATAAATGGGTACTGGTTGGGGTGCTTAACTTTGATTCTACCGATGATAATAATAAAAACATTTGGACATTGCCGCGCTTGCCTTTTATTAAAGAAAAAGAAAATGAAGATATTGCAGGAAATATTGTAAATCAACGTGCGGGGGAGATTTGGCACTGGCGTAAGGAAAATGATACTAATAATAGTACAATAAGTGATGCGACAAATTCCTTGTCTGTTCCTTTAAGAAATCAAAATGATACGAATGTTCAATCTGCCAATAATGCGGGAAAAACGGTAACTTTTTCAGGGGTTGATGGTGGCGTGTTACGCCTAGAAAATAATATAGATCAAGGGGCAGGAGCGCTTTTTTTCAATAGCAATTTCACCGTTAAATCTGAAACAAATCAAACTTGGCTTGGTGCAGGCGTTTCTGTTGCTAAAGATAAAACTGTGACTTGGCAAGTTGTAAACCCACAGGGAGATCGCCTATCTAAAATTGGTGAAGGAACTTTATTTGTTAATGGTAGAGGTGAAAATTTAGGCGATATCAGTGTAGGAGATGGTACGGTTATTTTAGCTCAGGAGGCGGACGATAAAGGCAAAAAACAGGCGTTTAACCAAGTGGGGATTACCAGTGGTCGTCCGACAGTGATTTTACAGAGTTCAGATCAAATTAACCCTGATAAATTGTATTTTGGATTTCGTGGTGGGCGTTTAGATTTAAATGGAAATGATCTGACTTTCCAACGTATTCAGCATTCAGATGAAGGCGCGATGATAGTGAATCATCGTACCGATAAATCAGCTAGCCTTAACCTGACAGGTGTCACCTTTTCTGAACAAGATTTAACTTGGGGAAGTTGGATGAAAGCAGGTTATGATATTTATGAATATATTAATCAGCATGCAAATGGGCGTACAGATTATTTTGCGTTAAAAAACAGTCCTTATAGTTATTATCCGACTAATCAAACTAGTTCAACGGATTGGGAGTATTTGAGTAGCGATCGGAATGAGGCAGTCAAAAAGATCATAGATCGTAAAAATGCGCAGTTTCTATTTACTGCATTTACCGGTTATTTAGGGGAGAAAGCATCAGACAAAACGAATGGTGGATTAAACGTAAGTTATCAACCAGTAAGTGAGAAAGCCGTTTTATTATTGTCTGGTGGAATGAATTTAAATGGCGATCTTTCTATTCAAAAAGGGGAGGTCATTTTATCTGGTATGCCTACGCCACACGCGCGTGATGTTTTAAATAATCGTGAAGTTATTTTGGATGATGATTGGATTGATCGTCGCTATCAAGCTAATCATATTAATGTTGATCGAGCAACATTAACGGTAGGACGTAATGTTTCTTCTCTTTCAGCTGATATTAACGCAACAAATAATGCTGTATTAAATCTAGGCTACCAGCCAACGCAAAAAGTGTGTCTGCGTTCTGATTATACAGGAGAGGTAAGCTGTGATACGCCAACCTATAATGAGAACGTATTACATACCATTCCAAGAACTCAATTTACCGGTAATGTTACGCTGTCTGAGCAAAGTGCCTTAAATTTAGGAAAAACAGATTTCATTGGGGCGATTCAAAGCGAAAATACAAGCCAAACAGTATTATCAAAAGAGGCTCATTGGAAATTGACAAAAAATAGCACGCTAGGAAACTTAACGTTAGATGAAGGCGCTCAAATTACATTGAGCCAAGAAAATAAACCATTTAATACCTTAACGATTAATGGTGATTTAAGTGGAAAAGGGAAATTTTATTACCGCACTAAGTTTTCAACGCGAGAAAGCGATCAGGTTGTTGTTAATGGAGAAGCATCGGGAGAGCATACCTTAGTTGTCAATGATACGGGCAGTGAACCAGAACGTAGCAAAGCCCGCCTTACATTGCTGACAGCGAATGGTTTATCAGATAATTTATCTGTCACCTTGCAAAATAACTATGCTGATATAGGTACTTATCGTTATAACCTAATTAAAGAAGGCAATGCTTTCCGCCTATATAACCCAATTGTAGAAAAACAAATTGAGCAAGAAGAACGCCAAGCTGCGGAAGAGCAAGCGCGTCGTGAAGCAGAAGCAAAACGTTTAGAGGAAGCACGTAAAGCCGCCGCAGAAGAACAGGCTCGCCGTGAAGCAGAAGCAAAACGTTTAGAAGAAGAAAGTAAAGCTGCGGAAGAGCAAGCTCGCCGTGAAGCAGAAGCCAAACGTTTAGAAGAAGAACGTAAAGCCGCCGCAGAAGAGCAAGCCCGCCGTGAAGCAGAAGCAAAACGTTTAGAGGAAGAACGTAAAGCTGAAGCGGAAGAGCAAGCGCGTCGTGAAGCAGAAGCAAAACGTTTAGAAGAAGAGCGTAAAGCAGCAGAAGAACAGGCACGTCGTGAAGCAGAAGCCAAACGTTTAGAAGAAGCACGTAAAGCCGTAGCGGAAGAGCAAGCGCGTCGTGAAGCAGAAGCAAAACGTTTAGAGGAAGAACGTAAAGCTGAAGCGGAAGAGCAAGCTCGCCGTGAAGCAGAAGTAAAACGTTTAGAGGAAGAACGTAAAGCTGAAGCGGAAGAGCAAGCGCGTCGTGAAGCAGAAGCAAAACGTTTAGAGGAAGAACGTAAAGCTGAAGCGGAAGAGCAAGCGCGTCGTGAAGCAGAAGCAAAACGTTTAGAGGAAGAACGTAAAGCTGAAGCGGAAGAGCAAGCTCGCCGTGAAGCAGAAGCAAAACGTTTAGAAGAAGCACGTAAAGCCGCAGCGGAAGAACAAGCCCATCGTGAAGCAGAAGCAAAACGTTTAGAAGAAGCACGTAAAGCCGCAGCGGAAGAGCAAGCTCGCCGTGAAGCAGAAGTAAAACGTTTAGAGGAAGAACGTAAAGCTGAAGCGGAAGAGCAAGCGCGTCGTGAAGCAGAAGCAAAACGTTTAGAGGAAGAACGTAAAGCTGAAGCGGAAGAGCAAGCGCGTCGTGAAGCCGAAGCAAAACGTTTGGAAGAAGAACGTAAAGCCGAAGCGGAAGAGCAAGCCCGCCGTGAAGCCGAAGCAAAACGTTTGGAAGAAGAACGTAAAGCCGAAGCGGAAGAGCAAGCTCGCCGTGAAGCAGAAGCCAAACGTTTAGAAGAAGAACGTAAAGCCGCAGCGGAAGAGCAAGCGCGTCGTGAAGCAGAAGCAAAACGTTTAGAAGAAGAACGTAAAGCCGCGGCAGAAGAACAGGCTCTCCGTGAAGCAGAAGCCAAACGTTTAGAAGAAGAACGTAAAGCCGCAGCGGAAGAACAAGCTCGCCGTGAAGCAGAAGCAAAACGTTTAGAAGAAGAACGTAAAGCTGCAGCGGAAGAGCAAGCTCGTCGTGAAGCAGAAGCAAAACGTTTAGAGGAAGAACGTAAAGCCGCAGCGGAAGAGCAAGCTCGCCGTGAAACCGAAGCAAAACGGTTAAAGCAAGCTGAGTTAGTGAGCCGTGTATCAAATACTGGATTATCAGAGCTTTCGGCTCAAGTGAATGTGGTGCTTGAAAAAGATCAGCATTTAAATCAGCGCCTTTTCCAAGCTGGCAGCCAGCAAGCTCAACTATGGACAAATGTTGGTGTTCAAAGAGGTGATTATCAGTCCGATAATTATCGTCATTACGAACAATATAGTTCCTATACTGAATTAGGTGCAGAAAGTCCGTTGAATGAACAAGGTATAAGTGTCGGCGCTATGGTATCCCATACACGAGCTAATATGAATTATGATCAAGCAAGCGGTAAGCTTAGATACTCTCAAGCAACGCTCTATGGCAAAATTCAAAATAGTAAAGGCTTATTCGCCGCTATTGATTTGGGGTATGGACGTTCTAATAACAAGATTACGCTAGACAGCCATTCAATTAAATTTAAGCGTAATATATTTGCTGCGGGGATGAGTTTAGGCAAAAAATGGGATTTAGGATATATGGATCTTAATACCTTGTTAGGCTTAAGGTATCACCATTTTACAAAAGCACATTACACATTAGAGGATGCAAGCATTGATTCGCCATCATTAGATTTAGTGAACTATTATGCTGGAGCGGAATTGTCAAAAACTTGGTCTTGGGAAAGTATTTCGATTACGCCAAAATTGGCACTATATTATTTTGATGCGAGCCGTAAAACATTCGATCACGCAATAATGGTGAACAACAATCAGTTGGTGCAACAATTTAATCGTGGTTGGCAATATCAGACAGGGCTTGATTTCGGTGTTGGGGTATTCTCAATGGGAATGACATTTACCTATGAAAAAAGCCAAGAGGCGGCAAATAATAGATTAGTTGATTTGAAGGTGACTTATAAATTCTAGATAGATTAAACAATGCCCCTTTTGGGGCATTATTATTTTTAGCCTAATCTTTATAGTTGAACGAAATAGATAATAATCATAATGACTAAATAGCTCAATCCCAACCAAGCCAACCTTATTAGCATTGGATTAGGTGAGAGCTGTTTTGCTAGGCTGAGGTTTAGCCACGCAAAAATAGGGGCTGATAGGAAAGAAGCCGTCATTGCAAAAGGGATCATTTTACCGATAGCGCCACTAAAAAATTGAATAATAATGAAACTTGCAAAACAAGCCGCTAACATAAAATAACGTAATCCTTTTTCATTATTAACATCTGTTTGTGCGCCAAATTTGAGTAGCTGAATTGTTTGTTGATTGCAACGAGAATAGCCATCAACAGCAACAATTGTGGTGCCATAAATACACACAAATGCGATAAGCGCAATAAACCAACGGCTCCATTCCCCAATGCTTAGTGCATACATTTCTACAAATAAATGAATAAATTTGCCACCGCTAAGGGGTGGAATGCTATTACCATATTGAATTAATGCGCCAAGTGCCATAAACATTAAAGCTAACACAATGGTTGTGAGATAGCCGATATTAAAATCTAATTGATGATGTTTTTGATAATTTGGCGTTAATCGTCTTTTTTGTACCACCCATAATGAACTGGCAATACTGAGTTCCATTGGGGCAGGCATCCAGCCCATTAATGCAATTAAGAACGGTACAGCAGCGAGACTCCAAGCATCAGGTGGAACAAAATCAGCCACTGGTGGCGATGTTTGTTTAGTAAAAGCAAGCACCAACGCAATGAGGGTGATTACGGAGAGAAGTAGCATAATGCTTTTTGATACTTTATCTAATCGCTGATATTGGCGATAAAATAAGATCACTAAAAAACTCACTAATACAATAATGTTAAGACTATTGAGATCAATAGAAAAAGGAAGCAACATAGCCAATAGTACGGCAGAAAGTAAGGTTCCGCCCGCAATATTCACCACTGTTGCAAAGAGATTAAATAATAGGAATAACCATAAGTATCCTTTACCTTTTTCTGCATAGCCTTGCAATACGCTTTTATTTTGCGTTGCACTATAATCAAATGCAAAGCGGAAAAAGGGGTATTTAAGTAAATTTACTAAAATAATTAATCCAGCTAATTGATAGCCATAATATGCGCCCGCCTGTGTAGAGGCTATAATATGAGAGCCACCAACACAGGAGCAAGCCATAATCACACCCGGACCTAAATTACGTAATAGAGAAAGGTTTATTGTCATTTATTCACCTAGAATTGCTTTTACTGTTAATGCGACATCTTTCGCTTGCATAATGGTGGAGATCACGGCAACGCCATCTGCACCGTTTTGTAGAAGTGGTTTCACGTGAGGGGTTTTTATGCCACCAATGGCGACTAATGGCTTAGTAATTCCTTGCTCACGCAAATATTGAACAAAATTAATGCCGACATCTGGAGCAGCATCAGATTTTGAAAAAGTTGGAAAAATAGGACCGCACCCATAATAATCAACGCCATTGAAATCATTATGCTGTTGTGCTTGTTGCAAGGTATTGACCGATAAACCGATCAGCATTTTGCCTTGAATTTGTTGAGCAAGCTTATCTACCGCAAAATCTTTTTGCCCAACGTGAATGCCGTCAGCCTTCAATTTTTCTGCGAGTGCAACATCATTATTCATAATAAAAGGCACATTATATTGTTGACATAATGCCTGACATTGGCGAGCAAGCTGTTCAATTTCCGTTGGATCTTGCAATGAAAATTGCCCTTTTTCACGAAATTGATAACAAGTAATACCAGCTTTTAACGCCTGTTCTAAACGATCTAACAAGGTTTGTTGTGGATTGTTGGCATATTGTGGTAGATGACGGCAATCTTGTGTGCCAGCCACCAAATAACAGCGTAAAATGTGTTTATTCATAATTTTTTTGCTCCTGTGAATAGGCCCAGTGATTCGTTGGGCCGTGTCCGTGTCCGATATTTAAAGGGTGCGTTATGGCACTTGTGATAAACGCTTTGGCCGTTTTGCAGGCTTGCTCTAAAGATTGTCCTTTTGCGAGTTCAGCGGTTAAACAAGCGGAAAAAGTGCAGCCTGTGCCGTGTGTGTGTGGCGTATTAAAACGCGGACTTTCCAAAATAAAAGATTGCGTTGGCGTGAAAATAAAATCTTGGCATACTGTGCTTTTTGAATCTTGTTGATGACCACCTTTTATGATCACTGTTTTTGCGCCCATTTGTTGTAAATGTTCAGCAATTTTCTGGATACTGTGCTGATCTTCCGCTTTCAATCCAGTTAATGCTTCTGCTTCGGGCAGGTTGGGGGTTAGCACATCGGCTAAGGGCAATAATTGCTCACGCATTGCATTGATTGCCGATTGTTCCAATAAACTAGCGCCTCCTTTAGCGATCATAACAGGATCTATCACAATATTAGAAATTGGGTGCGCTTTTAAAAATGTGGCTACGGTGTGAATAATTTCCGCAGTGCCTAACATTCCGAGTTTCACCGCATTGGGCGTGAAGTCTGCGATAATCGCATTCAGTTGCGCTTCAATAGTTTTAGGCGGAATTAAATGAATATCGGTTACCCCTAAGGTATTTTGTGCGGTAACCGCAGTAATCACACTCATACCAAATACATTCTGCATTTGAAAGGTTTTTAGATCTGCTTGAATACCCGCACCACCGCCACTGTCTGAGCCGGCAATTGTAAGGGCTTGTGCAATATGAGCCATTTTTTCTCCTTATTTATGCTGATTTCTCTATGCTAACTCGTGCAAATTGTGCCACTTGCTGGTCATTCAATTCGCCAAGTGAATCTAAAAGTGCGGTGTAAAATTGCCCATATTTTGTTGGCGCAAGATGTTGTGCCGCTAATTCTCCTGCTACGGCATAAGCTGTACAGGCTTGTACGACTGCCTCAAAAGGAGAATGCGGGTTAACCGCCAAAAATGCGCCTAACACTGTGCCGAGTAAACAGCCTGATCCTGTGATTTTAGGAAACATTGCCGTTCCATTATGAATGGTGGCTAATCGTGTTCCATCACTAATATAATCCACCTCACCACTTACTGCGACAATACATTGATAACGTTGCGCAGCAAGCATTGCAATTTCGCCAATATTGCCATCACCTTGTCCCGCATCTACGCCTTTCGCCGACCAATTTACGCCAGCTAATTGAGCTATTTCGCCAGCATTGCCACGAATAGCAGTGAATTTTACCTTGTTAAGTAATTCAGCGATTACGTCCTTGCGATATTGCGTTGCGCCGACCCCGACAGGATCAAGCACAACGGGAATACCAGCTTGATTTGCAGCTTGTCCTGCCGCCAACATCGCTTTCACTTTAAAGGGATCGAGTGTACCAATATTAATAGACAAGGCAGCACTGAATTGAGCAAGATCGGCCATTTCTTCTTCCGCATCCGCCATAATCGGCGATGCACCTAAAGCGAGTAGCCCATTAGCCACATAATTTGCTACCACAATATTCGTAATGCTATGAATTAACGGGTTTTTTTGACGGATTTGTTCTAACAAATTGAATTGCATCATATTCTCCTATTATGCATAAGAAGGGAGTAAAAAATAAAATACCAATGATAAAAGTAGATTTTTATTCATTGATAGGAAATAAAAAGTAAGAAATTAGGGAATAAAACAGAAATAGGGTGCGGTATAAAATTAGACAAGTTTTCATAATAAGTTTCCTACGTCAGTGCTAACTGGATCAGGTTCAACGGGTATCATCTCAGCTACTTAACGTAGCACCCCGACTATTAATGCTTTTCACTCTACAAAGAAATGAGGAGAAAGACAATATTAATCGTCATAATTTTTTTGTTCTTTAAGAAATATTTTTAATTTTGCGAGCGAGATCGCAAAAATGATTTAAGGGCATTGCGAAAGGGCGGTGCTTTTTTCATAGTATTTTTATTTGTCATCGTAAATGTGAACCTTATGTTGGAATGAAATTTGCGCTCAAATTAGATGTGATTTTATGGCTGATTATTGGTGCTGGCTTGAGTTTACTTTATGTTCCGAAAGGCCTATTAATGAGCTTACATTTAATGTTTTGGCTTGTGGGAAGTGGAGCATTGGCAGTCTTGATTGCCTATGTTTTTACTTATTACAACACGGCAAAATGCCTCATTTATGGGGTGATTTTTGTGTTGAGTTTAGGGTGTTTTCATTTCCAAGCGAATCAGCTTTTGAGCCAAGCAGAACAGCTTGCCCGTGTAAATAACCACATCAGCACGCCAATCAAGATCGAGAAAATTTTACATCAGCAAGATTATCAAACGATTATTGCCACAGCGAAATTAGCAGAAAAGTTGCCCGAACAGCGTATTTATTTGCAATGGCAAAGCAAGAATAAAACCGTTTCGGACAGGAAAATTGAAGCAGTTAAAGTAGGGCAAATTTGGCAGGCAGAATTATTGCTTAAACCTTTAGCAAGCCGTTTAAATCAAGGCGGTTTTGAACGGCAAAAATGGTATTTTTCACAAGGCATTAGCGCCTATGGCAGAGTAAAAAGTGCGGTAAAAATTGCGGAGAATTTTTCTTGGCGTGAGCGATTATTGCAAGTCAGTTTTCAGCAGACCCAAGGTTTATCTATGCAAGGACTGTTACTGGCATTGGGTTTTGGCGAACGAGCGTGGCTTAACCCTGAACATTGGCAAATTTATCAGAAAACAAATACGGCACACCTCATCGCAATTTCTGGTTTGCATATTGGCTTGGCAATGTTGCTCGGGTTTGCTCTCGCAAGAGTAATGCAGTTCTTTTTACCCACTCACCGAATAGGGGTGATTTGGCCATTATTATGTGGGATTTTCATTGCGTTAATTTATGCTCAGCTAGCTGGATTCTCTATTCCCACCTTAAGAGCATTGCTTGCCTTATGCTTGGTTTGCGTGATCCGAATGCTACGCTGTTATTATACCGCTTGGCAGTATTTTCAATGGGTGGTGGCATCGCTTATGCTATGGGATCCGCTGATGTTACTTTCCGTCAGCTTTTGGCTTTCTGCGGGCGCGGTAGCGAGCTTGATTTTATGGTATCAGCTTGTTCCTTTAGATTGTATTAAGTGGCAAATTTATCCCATTAAAAATACGTGGGTGAAGAAACTAGTGCGCTGGATTTTTTCCTTATTTCATCTGCAATTGGGGTTGCTATGTTTATTTACCCCTATTCAGCTTTATTTTTTTCACGGAATGGCTTTATCGGGAATGATAGCAAATCTTTTCGCTGTGCCGTTGTTCAGTTTCTGTCTTGTCCCAATGGTGCTGTTTGCCGCATTGAGCCAAGGGGCATTGGGTTCGTGGCAAGGGGCAAATTGGCTTGCAGAATACTTCACCGACTATCTGGCACAATGGCAAGGATATTGGTTGAATATATCTCATAAGCAAGGGCAATGGATTGTGATTCTATTACTTGGGTTAGGATTATTTTATGTTCACTTTTTGCAGCATTTTCAGCAAAATTCACAGCTAAAAGTAATGAAAAAACCGATCTTAGCGGTAAAAAAGAGCGTTTCACTTAATGCAGAAAAATTGCCCAATCCGCGATTTCTGCAAAAAATGAAGTTTATTTTTATGGGCTTGCTTAGCATAATGCTGATCAATTTGGGATGGCAAGGGATAAATACACCTAAATGGCGGTTAGAAACCCTTGATGTCGGGCAGGGCTTGGCTACCTTATTGGTGAAAAATCAGCGTGGCATTTTATATGACACTGGAGCGGCTTGGCGTAATGGCAGTATGGCTGAGTTAGAAATTTTGCCTTATTTGCAACGACAAGGCATTGTGCTAGACAAATTGGTTTTGAGCCACGATGATAATGATCATTCAGGGGGCGCAGAAGCGATTTTACAGGCATTTCCAGAGGTTGAATTGATGGCGTCTTCTCGAAAAAATGCGTCAAAAAAACACCGCACTTTTTGTCTTCAAGGAAAACAATGGCAATGGCAAGGATTAACTATTACTGCGCTTTCACCGCAACAGATCCGAGATCGTGCAGAAAATCCAGACTCTTGCGTACTGTTGATTGATGATGGGCAATATAAGGTGCTTTTAACGGGGGATGCGGACAGTCAAACAGAGCGCCAATTTGCTGATTTAGCTGGAAAAATAGAGGTATTGCAAGTGGGGCATCACGGCAGTAAAACCTCTAGCAGTGAATATTTTATCAAAACAGTACAACCGAAAATTGCGTTGATTTCTAGTAGCCGTGGCAATCCGTGGCATTTTCCTCACTCAGTGGTTTTAGAACGTTTAAAGGCACAACAAAGTGCGGTGTATAATACCGCTGATTTTGGTCAGATTAGCCTATTGTTCTTCCCTGAGCAGATAAAAATTCATACCGCAAGATCGGAATTTTCCCCTTGGTATCGGGGATTAATTGGCTTGTTGGCAAAATAAAGGTAAAATGGCAAAGTTTTTTAACGGAAATGAATAAATTATGCAAGATAAAGACTTAACTACGCTGCAAACGTTCAAACGCTTATGGCCAATTATTGCGCCTTTTAAAGCAGGGTTAATTGCCGCTGCAATAACACTCGTATTTAACGCATTGGCTGATGCAACTTTAATTCAAATGCTTAAACCTTTATTAGATGATGGATTCGGTAAAGCGGATGTTGGCTTTTTGCGTTTAATGGCAGTGGTCGTCGTTTTAGTGATCATCGTAAGGGGGGTAACAAGTTTTATTTCTACTTATTGTTTAGCTTGGGTTTCAGGGAAAGTGGTGATGACAATTCGCCGCCGTTTATTTAAGCATTTAATGTATATGCCCGTTCCCTTTTTTGATCAAAATTCAGCAGGAAAATTACTTTCTCGTATTACTTACGATAGCGAACAAGTCGCCAATTCATCATCAGGTTCTTTAGTAACTATTGTGCGTGAAGGAGCGTATATTATCTCTTTGCTTTGCGTAATGATTTATACCAGTTGGCAGCTTTCCTTAGTGCTTTTTGTGATAGGACCGATTATTGCGGTGCTAATTCGTATGGTATCGAAAAAATTCCGCGAGTTAGGTAAAAATATGCAAAACTCAATGGGAGAGCTGACTTCTTCGGCAGAACAAATGCTAAAAGGACATCGAGTAGTACTTTCTTTCGGTGGACAAAAAATTGAAGAAGAACGCTTTAATAAAGTAAGTAATGATATGCGCCGTAAGGGAATGAAAGTGATGGTGGCAGATGCCATTTCTGATCCTGTGGTACAAATTATCGCCTCTTTTGCCTTGTCAGCGGTGCTTTATTTGGCAACCGTACCAGAAATTATGAGCCAAAACCTCACGGCGGGGTCTTTTACGGTGGTGTTTTCTTCAATGCTTGCAATGATGCGACCGTTGAAATCTTTAACTAACGTAAACGCCCAGTTCCAACGTGGTATGGCGGCTTGTCAAACCTTGTTCGCTATTTTGGATATGGCAACTGAGAAAGATAACGGTACTTACCAAGTAGAAAAAGCGAAAGGAAATATTGCATTTAAAGATGTTACGTTTAGCTATTCAGGCAAAGAGCATCCCGCATTAAATCATATTTCTTTTGACATTCCACAAGGTAAAACCGTGGCATTAGTTGGGCGTTCAGGCTCCGGGAAATCTACAATTGCTAATTTAGTTACCCGTTTTTATGAGATTGAACAAGGGGAAATCACCCTTGATGGCGTTAATATTCAAGATTACACCCTGAGTAATTTGCGTGAAAATTGTGCGGTGGTCTCACAACAAGTACATTTATTTAATGACACTATTGCCAATAACATTGCTTATGCCGCAGCAGATAAATACAGTCGTGAAGATATTATTAAAGCCGCCAAAGCAGCACACGCGATGGAATTTATTGAAAAGTTAGAAAATGGTTTAGATACCGTCATTGGCGAAAATGGGGCTAGTTTATCGGGCGGGCAACGTCAGCGTTTGGCGATTGCTCGTGCCTTGTTGCGCAATTCTCCCGTGTTAATTTTAGATGAAGCAACATCAGCCCTTGATACGGAATCTGAACGAGCGATTCAAGCAGCCCTTGAAGAATTACAAAAAGAGCGTACCGTTTTAGTTATTGCGCACCGTTTATCAACCATTGAAAAAGCTGATGAAATTTTGGTGATTGAACACGGTGAAATTAAAGAACGAGGCACGCATCAAGCGTTGCTTGCGTTGAATGGGGCTTATAAGCAGTTACATCAAATGCAGTTTAATCATTAATTTTGTATTGATGGACGAATTTTCAGCGTACATCAATTTCCCCATTTTAATGAGGTGATAATGAATTTTTGGTATCAATCGGATCTTTTCGCAAAAGCACTAAAGTGGTTATTATCACCTTTCGCCTTGTTATTTTTGCTCATTATCAGATTACGATCTTGGTTATACCAGCGTGGGATTTTGTCTTCTTACAAAGCCCCCGTTCCCGTAGTGATTGTGGGGAATTTATCTGTTGGAGGGAATGGCAAAACCCCTGTGGTGATTTGGCTCGTGCAACAATTACAGCAACAAGGCATTCAAGTGGGGGTGATTTCACGCGGTTATGGGAGTAAAGCAAAAGGTTATCCCCGTTTAGTAACCAGTCAAGATGATCCTGTGGAAACAGGTGATGAGCCATTATTGATTGCGAAACGCACTAATGCCCCTGTGTGTATTTCACCAAATCGTCAGCAGGCGATAGCGCATTTACTTGCTCATTTTCCTTGCCAAGTGATTATTAGCGATGACGGCTTACAGCATTATAAATTACAACGAGATAAAGAAATCGTGGTGCTAGATGCTCAGCGTCAATTTGGTAATGGTTTTGTTTTGCCCGCAGGTGCGTTACGAGAGCCAATCAGTCGTTTAAAAAACGTTGATTGGATTATCAATAACGGGGCGCCAACGTCTTTTAGTCAAACTGTAATGACTTTAATACCGCACTTTGCGATTCATTTGCAAACAGGGGAAAAGCGCCCATTGCGCGATTTTACAGAACAACCTATTACCGCCATTGCTGGCATTGGCAACCCACAGCGTTTTTTCACAATGTTGCAAACCCTGTCGATGAACGTGGTAACAAGCCAAGCCTTTCAAGATCATCAAGCTTATCATTTAGCCTTATTTGAAAAATTTGATCAAAACCAACCGCTCTTTATGACAGAAAAAGATGCGGTCAAATGTCAAAATTTCGCGCAGCCAAATTGGTGGTATGTGCCTGTTGAAGCGGAGATTACTTCACCACAAAGTAAGCAATTTATAAGCGAATTAATTCAAGAGATAAAAACAAGAGAAAAAAAGACCGCACTTTAGCTTTATTTACCTGCGTTTGATGACAGGGTTAAACATAACCTTCTGAAAAGCAGTGGAGAAATTTTAATGAACGAAAAACTACTCGACATTCTCGCTTGCCCCCTTTGTCAAGGGCGCTTGAAATATCAAAAAGAAAGCGAACAGCTCATTTGCCCTTTTGAGCAAGTGGCATACCCGATAGAACAGGGTATTCCCGTATTACTTGCGGAACGAGCAATACCGTTACAACAAGAAAAAGCCCAACAACAAGAAAAAGCCCAACAACAAGGGGAAGAATAATGACAACATTTACCGTAATTATTCCTGCACGTTTTGCCTCAAGTCGCTTACCCGGCAAGCCCTTAGCGGATATTGCTGGTAAACCAATGATTGCTCACGTTTGGCAGCAAGCACAACAATCAGGTGCAAGCCGAGTCGTGGTGGCAACGGATAATCAAGATGTTGCAACTGCGGTGCAAGCCTTTGGTGGCGAAGTGTGTATGACCTCAACGAATCATAATTCAGGCACGGAACGCTTGGCGGAAGTGGTGGAAAAATTAGCCCTAGCAGATGATGAAATTGTGGTCAATATTCAAGGTGATGAGCCGTTAATTCCCCCGGTGATCGTGCAACAAGTCGCGGATAACTTAGCCAATAATGCCGTGAATATGGCAACCCTTGCTGTCCCATTGAATGATGCTGAAGAATTATTTAACCCAAATGTGGTGAAAGCTGTAGCAGATAAATCAGGCAATGTCTTGTATTTTTCCCGTGCGCCAATTCCTTGGAATCGCGATCAATTTGCTGGGTTATCCGATGAACAAAAAACACAGCTTGTGCTACAAACCCCGTATTTACGCCACATTGGTATTTATGCTTATCGTGCAGGATTTATTAAGCAATATGTGCAATGGCAACCTTCTGCGTTAGAAGGTATTGAATCTTTAGAGCAGTTACGGGTGTTGTGGTATGGTGAAAAAATTCATATTGATCTTGCGAAAGAAGCCCCTGCTGTCGGTGTAGATACGCCGGAAGATTTAGAAAAAGTGCGGGCGATTTTAGGACATTATTAATTCCTCTTTCACTATTTATTCAAACTAAGGAAACAAGATGTTAGACAAAATGTTAGGTTCAGTTTTAGGTTCGGTATTAGGGAACAATTCAGCGCCACAAGGGCAAGGTAATGTGGTGAGTGAAGTGTTGCAACAGTTATTACGTTCACAAGGTGGTGTACAAGGCATTTTTGCTAAGTTACAACAAGATGGCTTAGGTGGATTGCTAGATAGCTGGATCGGCACGGGTTCAAACCAAACGATGACAAGAAATGAAGTCAGCCAAACTTTCGGGCAGAATACTATTGAAGATATTGCTCAGCAGACAGGTATTAGCACTAATCAAACAGAAGATATTATTTCTCAAGTACTACCGAGTTTAATTGATATGCTAACACCAAATGGGCGTCAAGGCGGAGTGTCGGCAGATAATTTAACTCAATCAATGCAGGCTCACAACGATAATCCGCAAGATGTGCTAGGTTCTGTGTTAGGTAGCATTTTTGGTGGTTCATCAACCCAAGGTGAAACAAATGGCTCAGCTTTAGGTGATTTGTTTAAGCAAATTTTAAACACACCAACACAAACAAGCCAAACACAAGAAGAAAGCTCAAATGATGAGTTAGCGAAAGACATCAATGCGATCCTAAATAATTTCTTTAAATAATTTTTAGGCGGATTCATTCTGCCCTGCTTAATCATTCATAACCAAAATGACCTTTGATGCCAAAAAGTTTCTCGCTAACGTAACCCACGATCCCGGTGTTTATCGTATGTATGACGATAAAGAGCAGGTGATTTATGTGGGCAAAGCCAAAGATTTAAAAAAACGCTTATCTAGTTATTTTCGTACCAATTTATCGAGTAAAAAGACGGAAGCCCTCGTTGCAGCTATTCATCGTATTGAAACGACCATCACTTCAAGCGAAACGGAAGCATTGCTGTTAGAACATAACTATATTAAAACCTATCAGCCACGCTATAACGTGCTATTGCGTGATGACAAATCTTATCCTTATATTTTGCTTACCAAAGGACGCCACCCAAGGATCACGGCGTATCGGGGAAGTAAAAAAATTCAAGGTGAATATTTTGGGCCTTATCCTAATGCGGGTGCCGTGCGTGAAACCCTTTCCTTATTGCAAAAGTTGTTTCCTGTGCGGCAATGTGAAAATTCGGTTTATCGCAACCGCTCACGTCCTTGCTTGCAATATCAAATTGGGCGTTGTTCTGCGCCCTGTGTTGCAGGCTATATTTCTGATGAAGATTATAACCAACAAGTGGATTTTGCTCGTCTTTTCTTACAAGGCAAAGATCAACAAGTGCTAGATCACCTTGTCGGCAAAATGGAGCAGGCAAGCCAAGCCCTAAATTTTGAAGATGCAGCACGCATACGAGATCAAATTCAAGCTGTGCGTGCCGTCATTGAAAAACAATTTGTCAGTAATGATCGCCTTGATGATATTGATATTATCGCCATTGCTTACCAACTTGGTATTGCTTGCGTACAAGTGTTGTTTATTCGACAAGGCAAAATTTTGGGCAACCGCAGTTATTTCCCGAAAGTGCCAGCCAATACGGATTTATCTGAACTCACCGCCACTTTCGTGGGGCAATTTTATTTGCAAGCACATCAAGGACGAACCGTGCCAAACACCATTATTGTGGATCATAAATTGGCAGAAAAAGCTCAATTAGAAACCTTGCTCGCTGAACAAGCTGGGCGTAAAGTGCAAATTCAAGACAGTGCCAAAGGGGATAAAAGTAAATACTTACAGCTTGCACAAATGAATGCGAAAGCTGCATTGGTTACGCAACTGAAGCAATCCACGCTTATTCAAGAACGCTACCAAGCCTTGCAAGATTTACTTGGCATAGAAAAAATTCAGCGAATGGAATGTTTTGATATTAGTCATACGATGGGAGAACAAACCATTGCGTCTTGTGTGGTGTTTAATCAAGATGGACCACTGAAATCCGATTACCGCCGTTTTAATATCACGGGCATTACTGGCGGTGATGATTATGCCGCGATGGAACAAGCCTTATTAAAACGTTACGATAAAGATCTGGAAAGTGAAAAAATTCCTGATGTGATCTTTATTGATGGCGGAAAAGGGCAGCTGAACCGTGCCTTGCAAGTGTTTGCACAACTCAAGGTAAAATGGGATAAAAAACGACCGCACTTGATTGGCGTGGCAAAAGGTGTGGATCGCCGTGCTGGCTTGGAAACCCTCATCATCAGCAAGCAAGATCGCGAAATCAATTTACCCCCAGATAGCCTTGCCTTACATTTAATTCAACATATTCGTGATGAAAGCCATAATCACGCGATTAGCGGACACAGAAAAAAACGTCAAAAAGCCTTTACTCAAAGTGGCTTAGAAACCATTGAAGGGGTTGGGGCAAAACGCCGCCAAGCCTTGCTTAAATACCTTGGAGGAATGCAAGGGGTGAAAAAAGCCACCCTTGACGAAATCGCCTCCGTACCGGGGATCTCAAAATCCTTAGCAGAGAAAATCTTTGAGGCGATGAGGGGGGAATAGAGGTGCTAATTAGACATTATTTGAGTAAAATTTGAGAAAAAATACCGCACTTATATTTTTTCTTGTAGAAACAAAAAAAGCAGTCAATAAAGACTGCTTATTTTTTGACGTGTAAAATCACATCTTCTCAACAGTTTTAATTCCCAGCAAATCTAATCCTTGCTTTAAGGTTTTCTCTGTGAGTAATGCCAGTTTCAAACGGCTGAGTTTTATTCCTTCATCTTCATTATTAAGAATTGGGCAATGTTCGTAGAAACTTGAGAAGACACCGGCTAATTCATAAAGATAGGCACAAAGAATATGTGGTGAACCTTCTTTTGCCACTTGTTGGATTGCTTCTTCAAATTGAAGTAATTTGAGGGCTAAGGTACGTTCTTTTTCATCAATGATGTTAATTGGCGCATCGGCAAGTTGTTCGCTGCTAATGCCTGCTTTATTGAAAATAGAACGGATACGTGTGTAAGCATATTGCATATAAGGGGCGGTGTTGCCTTCAAAGCTGAGCATATTATCCCAATCAAATACGTAATCTGTTGTGCGGTTTTTGGACAGATCGGCATATTTCACTGAACCAATTCCCACCGCTTCAACCACGGCCGCTTTTTCTTCTGCAGAAAGTGCGGTGCTTTTTTCGCTAATTAATTTATCGGCACGCTCAATGGCTTCATCTAGGAGGTCAGCTAATTTTACGGTTCCGCCAGTACGTGTTTTAAATGGCTTGCCATCTTTACCTAGCATCATACCGAAATTTTTATGTTCTAATTGGAAGCTATCTGGTACATAACCTGCCTTGCGTGTAATCAGCCACGCTTGTTGCATATGTTGGCTTTGGCGTGTATCTGAAAATACAAGTGCACGATCCGCTTTTAAGGTTTCATAGCGATATTTGGCGGCGGCAATGTCTGTGGTAGTGTATAAAAATCCGCCATCTTTTTTCTGCACGATCACACCCATTGGATCGCCATCTTTGTTTTTAAATTCATCAAGATAAACTACTAATGCGCCGTCATCTTCCACCGCAAGTCCTTGTGCTTTCAGATCTTCTACAATAGCAGGTAGCATTGGGTTATATAGGCTTTCGCCCATCACATCTTTTTCTGTGAGGGTAACGTTTAGGCGATCGTAATTGCGTTGGTTTTGTTGCATGGTAATATCAACCAACTTTTTCCACATTGTGCGGCAGTATTCATCGCCACTTTGTAATTTCACTACATAATTACGCGCTTTTTCAGCAAAGGCTTCATCGTTGTCGTAATGTTCTTTCGCCGCACGGTAAAAGGCCTCTAAATCGCTCAATTCCATTTCGCTGGCGTGTTCATTTTCCATTTTTTCTAAATAGGCGATAAGCATACCGAACTGCGTTCCCCAGTCGCCAACGTGATTAGCACGAATCACCTTATGCCCTAAAAATTCAAGGGTGCGCACTACCGAATCGCCAATAATGGTCGAACGCAAATGCCCGACGTGCATTTCTTTTGCTACATTTGGTGAAGAATAGTCGGCAACAATCGTTTCTTTCTTATCGGTGTGAATGCCTAGATGATCGTCTTTCAAGGCAACTTGCACATTATCCGCAAGCCAAGTTGGGGAAAGAAAAATGTTAATAAAGCCGGGGCCTGCAATTTCAATGTTGTTTGCAATAGGCTCGAGGTTAAGATGTTCTAGCACGTTTTGTGCAAATTCACGGGGATTTTGCCCCAATTTTTTTGCGGCAGCCATAATGCCGTTTGCTTGATAATCGCCAAATTGTGGTTTGTTGGATTGGCGCACAAGGGCTTCGCATTGTTCATCTGCCCCAGCTTGGATCATTGCGTGCTTAATTTTGTCAGATAAAATGGATTGAATATTCACGGTTTATCCTTAATTTTAAATTGTGAAAATAAAATAATCCGCTATGATACCGTTCTTTCTGGATTAAGACAAAGATAAAGCAGGAAAAAATGATAAGTCGCGAACAAAATTTTTCATTTTTTGACAACCCTTTCTTTTCCTACGATGAATTTGCCAAATTTGAGCAGCAGATTTTACGATTGGCGGAAAAAATGGCATTGCCGTTGCAAGATTATGTGATTGATCACCTTGCGGTGCGCGTGAACAGCGAGCAATCAGCACAACGTTGGCTCAGTGCGTTATTAACGTGCGGTGAAATTTTAAGTGATAATATCGTCAATGGGCGAAAAATCTATCTTATTCAATTAGATACGCCATTAACCTTTGCTAATCAGCAAGTACAGATCATTGAATTACCTTTCCCGAAAAATAAACATTATCCACAAGAAGGGTGGGAACATATTGAAGCGGTCATTCCTTTTTTGCCTAAAGAAACGACAAATGCGTGGGTTGAGCGTATAAATTCGCATTTTTTATGGAACAAAATGACAGATGTGAGCGTCAAAGTGAGTGAACCTAAGGTAGAGGGTGAAAGGCTCCCCAACCCTTCAATTGCAGTGAGTTGTGATCATTCCACTTGCATTAAGGTGCATCCTTATCATATTAAGACGATTGTGGCGTCTTGATAAGGGAATAAAGATAACAAGTTAAATAAAGGTGTATTTCTTATGAAAAAAATGAGTTTAGCATTAGCAATTTTAATGAGCATTGGCTTAGTAGGTTGTGCAAATCAGGATATTTACAGCGGTGATGTGTATTCTGGTGGACAAGCAAAAGAAGCGCGCTCAATCAGCTATGGTACGATTGTTTCTGTAAGAGCGGTGAAAATTCAAGCAGAAAATGAAGGTGTAATCGGTACTGTTGGTGGCGGTGTACTTGGCGGTATTGCGGGTTCTGGCATTGGTGGCGGTACAGGTCAAGCGATTGCAACGGCAGTTGGCGCAATTGCGGGTGCCGTGATTGGTAGCAAAGTAGAAGAAAAAGCAAGCCAAGTGAATGCGCAAGAATTGGTGATCAGAAAAAATGATGGTAAACAAATTGTGGTTGTACAAAAATACAATGAAAAATTTGTTCCGGGAGCAAAAGTTCAAATCGTAGGTGATTCAAAGCTTAATGTGTCGGTCATCTAATTTGATTGTCATAAAAAGTGCGGTAATTTTTACCGCACTTTTTTGTTATTGCGCCTAAGCGTATGTATTTCTCCCTTTTATTTTTATTGGGGGATTTTCGCTATTTCACTGTTCTTTTTCTTAATTCTCACCTCAATTTGGTATATGATAGGCATAAATTTTTATCATAATCAAAAACGGATTTATGGCGAAACAATACCCTTCAAACTCAAAAGATAAAAAAGTTGAGCAGATTAATATCCCCCCTCATTCCATTGAAGCAGAACAAGCCGTGATCGGCAGTATGTTGCTGACAGATGCCCATTGGGATGCGGTTTCTGAACGCATTATTGCTGAGGATTTTTATACCTTTGAGCATCGTTTGATTTTTCAACATATTATGAATTTGATCCGCAATAATAAACCCGTGGATCTTCTTACCTTAGATGAAACATTAAAAGCGGCAGGGGTGAGCGAAGAAGTGGGCGGTTTTGCCTATTTAGCAGAACTGTCAAAAAATACACCAAGTGCCGCGAACGTGCTGACTTATGCCGAGATTGTACGAGAAAAAGCGATTTTGCGTGAACTTATCGCGTCCAGTAATAAAATTGCTGAAATGAGCTATCAAACCAAAGGGCGAGATGTAAAAGAAATTCTTGATGATGCCGAACGTGAAGTGTTCAGCATTGCAGAAAAGCGTACCACGGCGAGTGAAGGGCCGCAAAATATCATTGATATTTTGGATAAAACCATTGATAAAATTGAAGTGCTAAGTATGAGCGAAACCCATAATGGGGTAACAGGGGTAACGACGGGCTTTATTGATTTAGACCGCAAAACCGCAGGCTTACAGCCTTCGGATTTAATTATTGTTGCCGCACGCCCTTCTATGGGGAAAACCACCTTTGCGATGAATTTATGTGAAAATGCTGCATTAGCCAGTGATAAACCTGTGTTGGTCTTTAGTTTAGAGATGCCTTCAGAGCAAATTATGATGCGTTCTTTGGCTTCTCTTTCCCGGGTGGATCAAACGAAAATTCGGACTGGACAAGGTCTAGATGAAGGGGATTGGGCGAAAATTGCCAGCACCTTAGGGATATTTAGGAAAAACCCCAATTTGTATATTGATGATTCTTCAGGGCTAACGCCCACTGAATTGCGTTCGCGTGCGAGACGCGTGTATCGCGAACACAGCGGGCTGAGCCTGATTATGGTGGATTATTTGCAGTTAATGCGTGCGCCCGCGTTTTCCGATAACCGTACCTTGGAAATTGCAGAAATTTCGCGTTCTTTGAAAGCCTTAGCAAAAGAGTTGGAAGTCCCCGTTATTGCTCTTTCACAGCTTAACCGTACCTTGGAAAACCGTGCGGATAAACGTCCTGTAAACTCAGATTTGCGTGAGTCAGGATCTATTGAGCAGGATGCGGATTTGATTATGTTTATTTACCGCGATGAAGTGTATAACGATAATTCGGAAGAGAAAGGCATTGCAGAAATTATTATCGGTAAGCAACGTAATGGCCCGATTGGTAAAGTGCGGTTAAAATTTAACGGACAATTTTCTCGTTTTGACAACCTGAAAGATCAACCTGATTATTCTTACGAGTAGGCATTATGATTGATGTAAAACCCGCTACGGCAAAAATTAGCTCACAGGCATTAAAACATAATATTGGGGTGATCAAACAAAAAGCACCACATAGCAAAGTGATTGCCGTCGTTAAAGCTAATGCTTATGGACACGGTGTGGCGTTTGTCGCCTCCGTGTTGGAAGAATTTGTCGATTGTTTTGGCGTTGCGCGCTTAGAAGAAGCACTCACATTACGTTCAAATGGGATTACAAAGCCCATTTTATTATTAGAAGGCTTTTTCCGCGCGAAAGATCTACCGATTATTGCCGTCAATAATATCCAAACTATCGTGCATAACGAAGAGCAGTTAAATTCCTTACAGCAAGCCAATTTACCCAACCCAATTAACGTTTGGCTCAAAATAGACACGGGAATGCACCGCCTTGGTGTCGCGTTAGAGGAAGTAGAGACATTTTGCCAAGCGCTTGAAAAATGTCCAAATATTGAACCGCACTTTGGTTTTGTGAGTCATTTTAGCTGTGCCGATGAATTAGAATCAGATTACACCCAAAAGCAACTTAACGCATTTCTTCAAGCGACGAAAAATAGAGTAGGGGAGCGTAGTATTGCCGCCTCTGGAGGCATTTTATTTTGGCCTGAAGCGCATTTGGATTGGATTCGTCCCGGCATTATTTTATATGGCATTTCACCGAATAACGTACCAAGTCAAGAATACGGCTTAATGCCTGTGATGACACTCACTTCATCGCTGATTGCAGTGCGTAATCATAAAAAAGGCGAACCCGTAGGATATGGTGGAAAATGGGTGAGCGAACAAGATACCAAAATTGGTGTTGTTGCCATTGGCTATGGAGATGGCTATCCAAGAGATATGCCACAAGGAACTCCGGTTTATCTTAATGGACGTCGTGTGCCAATTGTGGGCAGGGTATCAATGGATATGCTCACTGTGGATCTTGGTCAAGACAGCCAAGATCAAGTGGGGGACGAAGTAATCTTATGGGGTAAGGAATTACCTATTGAAGAAATCGCAGCAATAAGTGGCATTTTAAGTTATGAATTAATAACAAAACTCACCCCACGAGTTTTGACGGAATATATTGATTAATTTTTTAATTAAACTTAATAAAAGGAAACTCAAATGAAAAACATCAACCCAACCAGCACGCAAGCGTGGAAAGCCTTAGAACAACATAAAAACAATCTGGGCGAAACCACTATTCAACAATTATTTGCGCAAGAGCCTAACCGTTTTAAAGATTATTCTTTAACCTTTAATCAGGATATTTTAGTGGATTATTCAAAAAATAATCTTACTCAAGAAACCTTAGGACTATTGCGTCAATTAGCGGAAGAATGTGGCTTGCAAGCCGCAACGGAAGCGATGTTCAGCGGGGAAAAAATTAACCGCACTGAAAACCGTGCTGTGCTACACACCGCATTGCGTAATCGCTCAAATACCCCTGTTTTGGTGGATGGTAAAGATGTGATGCCAGAGGTGAATGCGGTACTTGCTAAAATGAAATCGTTCTGCGATCGTGTTATTTCAGGGGAATGGAAAGGCTATACAGGCAAAGCCATTACCGATGTGATTAATATTGGTATCGGCGGTTCAGATTTAGGACCTTATATGGTTACCGAAGCCTTACGCCCTTACAAAAATCACCTGACAATGCACTTTGTCTCTAATGTAGATGGCACACATATCGCTGAAACATTGAAAAAAGTGAATCCAGAAACCACGCTGGTGCTAGTCGCATCAAAAACCTTCACTACGCAAGAAACAATGACCAACGCAAATTCTGCGCGTGATTGGTTCTTAGCCAGTGCGAAAGATGAAGCGCATATTGCAAAACATTTCGCCGCACTTTCAACTAACGCAAAAGAAGTAGAAAAATTCGGCATTGATACGGCAAATATGTTTGAATTTTGGGACTGGGTTGGCGGACGCTATTCCTTATGGTCAGCGATTGGCTTATCTATCGCCCTTTCTATCGGCTTTGAAAACTTTGAAGCCTTGTTATCGGGGGCGCACGAAATGGATAAACATTTCCGCAATGCGCCGCTTGCAGAAAATATTCCTGCAACATTAGCTTTAGTGGGCTTATGGAACACCAATTTCCTTGGCGCGCAAACAGAAGCTATTTTGCCTTATGACCAATATTTACACCGCTTTGCCGCCTATTTCCAACAAGGTAATATGGAATCAAACGGAAAATATGTAGGGCGTGATGGTAAAGTGGTCGATTACCAAACAGGTCCAATTATCTGGGGGGAACCGGGTACAAACGGACAACACGCGTTCTATCAATTAATTCACCAAGGTAAAATTTTAATTCCTTGTGATTTTATTGCCCCAGCACAAACTCATAATCCACTTTCAGATCACCATCTGAAATTATTGTCTAATTTCTTTGCACAAACGGAAGCACTGGCGTTTGGTAAAACAAAAGAAGAGGTCGAAGCAGAATTTGTGAAAGCAGGTAAATCCCTTGATGAAGTGAAAGAGATTGTGCCATTTAAAGTGTTTACTGGTAACAAACCAACCAACTCAATTTTATTGCAAAAAATCACGCCATTTAGCTTGGGGGCATTAATTGCAATGTATGAACACAAAATCTTCACTCAAGGTGTGATCTTCAATATTTTCAGCTTTGACCAATGGGGAGTAGAACTTGGCAAACAGCTTGCTAATCGCATTTTACCAGAGCTTGAAAACAACAGCGAAATCACCAGCCACGACAGCTCAACCAATGGTTTAATCAACCAATATAAAGCGTGGCGTTAATTTTTTCCTAAAGGGTAAATAAAAGTGCGGTAATTTTCCACCGCACTTTTTGTTTCAACAAAATTTTTCTCAAAAGTAAAAACACCTTTTCTAATAATAGGTATCGCTATTTTTCTTCGTCTTATATAATCCGCTCGCTTTTTAACATCAAGAAGAACAATAGGAGAATAGAATGAAAAAACTAGCATTTGCTGGTGCATTATTTGTATTTGCGACAACTAGCGCAAATGCCATTGATGTGGTGAGTAAAGATGGGAAGGTGGATTTTGGTTCACATTTTGAAGCAACAGTATTAACCGATAAGGTTGATGGCGGTTGGGAGATGATCTGGGGGCCGAAAGAGCAACTTTGGCTAACAGAACGTGCAGGCAGAAATATCGTGAGCATTGATCCCAAAACGGGCGAGAAAAGCGTGTTGTACCATTTTGCCAATGCCTATGAAAAATTCCCACATCAAGGTGTTTTAGGGTTAGCCTTAGATCCAAATTTTGATGCAGGTGAACCTTATGCTTATGCGGCTTATACTTATGTGGATGGCGAGAAAAAATTCGCCCGTATTGTACGTTTAACCTATGATGGGAAAGTCAACAAATTAGGTGATGAGAAAATTGTCATTGACCATATTATTGCAGGTGTTGATCACAATGCAGGACGCATTAAATTTGGCCCAGATGGCAAACTTTATTACACCACGGGCGATTTAGGCTATAACCAAGGTAAACACGTTTGCGATGAAATTACTTCACAAAAATTGCCGACAGCAGAACAGGTAAAAAACCACGACTACCAAGCTTATAACGGAAAAACCTTGCGCCTTAACAAAGATGGCTCAATTCCTGATGATAACCCTGTCATTAAAGGGGTGAAAAGCCACGTTTATACCTACGGACACCGTAATCCACAAGGTTTAGTATGGGTAGGAAATCATCTTTATAGTACAGAACAAGGCCCTTCAAGCGATGATGAATTGAACAAACTTGAAGCAGGTGGAAATTATGGCTGGCCACACGTTGCGGGATTTAAAGATGATTTAGCTTATGTTTATGCAAATTATTCTGCTGCGGTAAATTGCCCGAGCGTGAAATATGATCCCAATGTGATTCCTGAAGGCGTGCCAACACAAAAAGAAACGGATTACAAAGAACCTGTGATTGATCCTGTCAAAACATTCTTCACGGTGAATAATGACTACAATTACACTAACGCCACTTGTGGAAAACTGGCTTATATTTGCTGGCCAACAATTGCACCGGGTAATGCGGTATATTATCCGAAAGATGGCGTTATTCCAGAGTTCCGTAATTCATTATTATTAGCAACCTATAAGAGTGGGGCAATCTATCAAGTAAAAATGAATGAAGATTCGAGTAATGTGCAAGGGGATACGGCAAAATATTTCACCAGTGCAAACCGCTATCGCAATGCTTTAGTTAGCCCAGATACCCGTAAAATTTATGTGGTAACAGATAATATGGGAAATGGCCGTCAATTAGATGACACACCAACCTCAAAAATGGCAAATCCTGGTTCAATTATTGTCTTTGAATATATAGGGCAATAATGGCTGATCTGTACCTTAAATTAGGTATCCAGTTTTTCGAGTACAGATCAGACTGTGGTTAAATAGTAAAAGTGCGGTGATTTTTCACCGCACTTTTTATCGGGATTATTTTTTCCAAATAATATGATATTGACGATCTTCTTCTTGGTGGGAAATGAGGAACTTGGCAAAAATATCGTCCATTTCATCTTGCGCATTAACTAAGCCGATCCAAACTTCAGCATATTCATCAGGATCAATCAATACGCCGATTTCTTCTTCCCAATCTTCTGCCGTTTCGACAAATTCAACCGCACCGCGTTCTTCAAATTGTAAATTGAAGAGAACAATATCCGCAGGATCAAGGTTCTCTCCGGCCATTTCAAGGAAGATGTCATAGGCAATATCAATAGCCGTATCAGGATCGAGTTTTTTTATTTGTTCTGTCATTGGTTTTTTTATTTGTTTGAAAAGAGTGCGTATCATAGCATAAGAATAATCAGGAAAGAAAAAGTGCGGTAATTTTTTACCGCACTTTGCCTTTTATCTTTTGGGCGATACTCGCGTTTAACCAGTATTACGCATTCCAGCGGCAATACCTGTAATGGTGATCATCAAGGCTTGCTCAACATCAGGATTTGGGTTTTCAGGATTTTCACGCAAACGGCGTAATAATTCCACTTGTAATAAGTTGAGTGGATCAGTGTAAATATTACGCAAAGCAATAGATTCTGCAATCCAAGGGAGATCGGACATTAATTGATCTTCGTGCGATAAAGAGAGAATTGTTTGAATATCAGCGTTTAATTGTTCGCGTAAAGATTGCCCTAAATACCATAATTCAGGTTTCACCAGGTGTTGATCATAGTGTTCAGAAAGCCAAGTATCGGTTTTACTGAACACCATTTCTAACATACCAATCCGTGTTGAGAAAAATGGCCATTGTTTACACATTTCTTCAATAATATTGCCTTTACCTTGCTCAATAGCAAGTCGTACTGAAGCCCCTGCACCAAGCCAAGCAGGTAGCATTAAGCGGTTTTGCATCCAAGCGAAAATCCAAGGAATCGCACGCAGACTTTCCACGCCTCCATTAGGATTGCGTTTCGCTGGGCGTGAACCCAATGGTAATTTTGATAGTTCTTGTTCTGGTGTCGCAGAGCGGAAATATGGCACAAAATCTTTATCGCCACGTACCACGCGACGATAAATATCGCAAGATGTGCGAGAAAGCTCATCCATTACTTCACGCCAAGCCGTTTTAGGTTCTGGTGGGGGTAATAAATTGGCTTCTAAAATAGCACTTGCGTAAAGATCTAAACTGCCTACTGCCACCGCAGAGAGACCAAGTTTAAAGCGGATCATTTCTCCTTGTTCGGTTACACGTAAACCATTTTTTAAGGAACGCGGCGGTTGAGAAAGAAGCGCCGCGTGTGCAGGTGCGCCCCCTCGTCCAATGGTACCGCCACGCCCGTGGAATAGGGTAAGTTCGATGCCTAATTCTTCACATAAATTGACGAGTTGTTCTTGCGCACGATATTGCGCCCAAGAAGCGGCCATCATTCCCGCATCTTTTGCACTGTCGGAATAGCCAATCATCACCATTTGTTTATTATTGATGACCCCACGATACCAGCCGATATTGAATAATTGACGCATCACCTCTTCGGAGGCGTCTAAATCATCTAATGTTTCAAATAACGGTACAACAGGTAAGTGGTAAGGTACACCAGCTTCTTTTAGCAATAAATGCACGGCAAGTACATCGGAAGCAGTACGCGCCATTGAAATAATATAGCAAGAAATCACGCCTTCGGATTGTTCTGCAATCACTTTACAGGTATCTAGCACTTCTTGCGTTTCTGCAGAAGGTTTCCAATCGCGCGGTAAGAGTGGACGGCGTGAACTGAGTTCACGAATTAAGAAAGCTTGTTTGTCATCTTCTGTCCATTGTGAATAATCACCTAAACCAATATAACGGGTGATTTCCGCAATGGCATCGCTATGTCTTGTGCTTTCTTGGCGAATATCAAGGCGAGAAAGCGATAAGCCAAAGCAACGAATACGGCGTAAGCAATCAAGTAATGCCCCATTTGCAATAATTCGCATACCACATTGATGGAGAGATTGATAGCAGTCATAAAGTGGTTCCCAAAGCTGTTCATCATCAGTTAAACATTCTTCTGACGCAACAGCAGGGATTTTGCCTTCTAGTTGATCGCCATAATAGGCCACCGTTTTGATCAATTTGCTACGCAATTGTTTGATGACAAATCGATAAGGCTCTAAGTGATCGCCATATTTAGCGCGAAATTCAGGCGTACATTGAATTACAGAAAGTTCATCGGCTAAGGCTTTGATATCTTCTAAAAATAATTCAGCTGCTTTCCAGCGATTCATTAGTAACACTTGGCGAGTCGTTTGGGCAGTCACAAATGGGTTACCATCACGATCCCCACCCATCCAAGAAGAAAAACGCACTGGAGCAAGATCCACCGGTAATTGCACCGCAAAGTTTTTTTCTAAATGAAAATTAAATAGGCGACAAAATTCTGGCACTGCTTTCCATAGGCTATTTTCAATCACCGCCATCCCTGCTTTGGCTTCATCAACAGGGGTTGGGCGTTGGGTACGAATTTCATTCGTATGCCAAGCGAGGGCAATCAGCTGCATTAAACGGCGTTTAAGTTTGGTGGTTTCGGCTTCAGTTAAATCATCGTGTTCTAAACGGCTTAAGCAGCGGTTGATTTCGACGTGTTTATGCCCGAGCGAGCGGCGTGTTACCTCGGTTGGGTGAGCGGTAAGCACCAATTCAATAATCAGTTTTTGTACCGCATCAAGGACTTTCTCAACAGGAACATTTTGTGCTTTTAAACGTTGAAATAAGGCTTCTAACGTGCGATCGGAAGATTCTTGGTCAATATGCTGACGAGAAATTGTTTGGTATTGTTCAGCAATATTGGTTAAGTTCAAAAAATGGCTGAAGGCTCTCGCGACAGGAATAATGTTTTCATCAGAAATTGTCGCAAGGGTATCAAGTAGCTGCTGGCGTGCTTTTTCATCACCCGCACGGGAATTGCGTGATAACACACGAATATTTTCAATTAAGTCAAGAATATCACTACCTTGTGCATCACTAATGGTTTCGCCCAAGAAATGCCCAAGCATATTGATGTTGTTACGCAGTGTTGTGTATTGTTGGATCATAAGCACCTCACAAAAAAATAAATTCGTTTTCTGTGATAGATATAATCAAAAATAGGGAGAAAGGTCAATTATTTAAAAGATAAAAAATAATATAAATCAAAAGTGCGGTGGTTTTTTTATGAATTTTTTATCTTTTTTTATATGAAATCTAATAATGTTAGTAATTTGTTAAAATTTAGTCTAAAAAATTGCCCGTTATAGTAACGGGCAGGAGATGAATTATAATTGTTTAACTGAACTGCGAACGACTAATTCAGGGTGCATTTCGATAATTTGGTGCTGACCGGATTTATCACTAATGCGTTGGAATAATAAATTCACCGCTTGTGCGCCTAAACGAGATTTAGACTGGTGTATTGTGGTAAGTGGCGGTGAATAAAAACGCGAGGCGTGAATATTGTCATAGCCAATAATAGAAATATCATCAGGCACTTTCAGTCCTTTTTCTCCAATGGCGGAGATTGCACCTAATGCCATTACATCATTGCAACAGAATACCGCGCTAGGTAAGTGTGCTTGCTTTAAGATTTTATTCATACATTCATAGCCATCTTCTGGCTCAAAAAAACCTTCCATTACCCAATCGGGATTAATTGGCAAATTAGCCTCTGTCATTGCTTTAACAAAACCTTCATAACGTGTTTTAGCCGTGGTTTTAATTAATTCACCTGCAATGATACCAATGGCTTTATGCCCATTATCAATCAGATATTTGGTTGCCATATAGCCACCTTCAAAGCTGTTGTCTTGAATAATATCTGTATTTTGATTATTTGGTCCCCAATCCATTACTACCATTGGAATATCGGTGAAATTTGCCAGCAGATCGAGGGAATCTTGCGTGTATTCTGCACACATCACTAACACCCCATCTACGCGTTTTTTAGCAAGCATTTCAAGGTGATTTTTAATTTTTTCTGGCTCATTTTGGGTATTGCATAAAAATAATGAATAGCCTTGGCGATAGCAATGCTCTTCAACGGCGTGAATAATTTCAGCAAAATAAGGGGCTTCACTGGTGGTTACGATCATACCAATTGATTTTGTGGTATTGACTTTCAAACTTCTCGCTACCGCACTGGGTGAATAATTGAGTGCTTGAATCGCCTCACGTACTTGCTTTTCTGTTTCAGGTGCAACAAAGCGCGTTTTATTAATTACGTGGGATACCGTCGTGGTGGACACGCCCGCCATTTTTGCCACATCTTTAATTGTTGCCATAATTCCTCCGAAAAAATTTTGGCTATTATAAAGGGCGAAATCGAATTGTTAAGGGTTATTGCGAAAAAATTTGCACTTCATCACAGCTTTTTCCTGTTTACTTAAGAAAGTTTCTTTTTTTCACAATTTTGCTATAATCCCGACAAGTTTTATCAACTTTTAGGAGTAAATTATGGGTACATTTGGTTATGCAATGATGATGGTTGTGCTATCTTTAGGCGTGATCCTAACGCTTGCCTCATCAATTTTTTAATGAGTTGATTTAAAAGAAAAAGCTAAGTTTAGAAAACTTAGCTTTTTTTATAACGCATTGTTTTTATAAAAGTTCCTTAGGTAAAGAGAACTCACCTTAGTGAGTTTCCAGTTCCTAAATTAAATTGAAAATAAAGCTAAACAAGTAATAGATTAAAGTTTATCTGCGTTTTGTTTTAAGTATTTTGCAACGCCTTCAGGGCTGCCGGTCATTCCTTCTTTGCCTTTTTCCCATTGTGCTGGGCAAACTTCACCGTGTTCTTCGTGGAATTGTAACGCATCAACCATACGGATCATTTCGTCAATGTTACGACCAAGTGGAAGATCGTTTACAACTTGGTGACGAACAACGCCATCTTTGTCAATTAAGAATGAAGCACGAAGTGCAACGCCTGCTTCAGGGTGTTCAATACCGTATGCTTGAGCAATCTCGTGTTTAACGTCAGCAACCATTGCAAATTGAACTTCACCGATACCGCCTGCATCAACAGAGGTTTTACGCCACGCATTGTGAGTGAATTGAGAGTCAATAGAAACACCAACCACTTCAACACCACGGTTTTTGAATTCTTGATAACGGTGATCGAATGCGATGATTTCAGATGGACATACAAAAGTGAAATCTAAAGGCCAGAAGAAGATAACTGCTGGTTTACCTTCGATGTGTTTTTTTAAGTTAAAATTATCAACAATTTCACCGTTGCCTAATACAGCGGATGCAGTAAAATCTGGTGCTTGACGAGTTACTAATACCATAGTAAAAATCTCCTATAAAAATTAATGATAGATATGCTTAAACAACAATAAGCGTAAATCAGGAAATATTCTAAAGAAAAGCACCACACTTGAATAACTGTTTTTATCTATTAAATTGATTATTTTTACCTAAATTTAATAAAAGTAAGGAAAATGTATGAAAGCAAATACTACATCGAACACCACCTTTGTCCACGCTGGACGCAAAAAGAGAATGACGCAAGGCAGTGTGAATCCTGTGATTCAGCGTGCCTCTTCTTTAGTTTTTGATTGCTTAGCGGATAAAAAAGAAGCCGGCAAAAACCTCACTAAAGGCGCATTATATTATGGACGTCGCGGTACGCTCACTCATTTTGCCTTGCAAGATTTAATGTGTGAATTAGAAGGTGGG
The DNA here is from genome assembly GCF_023611905.1 of Avibacterium sp. 21-595. NCBI lineage: Bacteria > Pseudomonadati > Pseudomonadota > Gammaproteobacteria > Pasteurellales > Pasteurellaceae > Avibacterium > Avibacterium sp. 21-595. The sequence continues at coordinate 1,044,108 of NZ_CP091455.1, forward strand.
GCAGGCTGTTATCTTTACCCTTGTGGGGCTGCTGCGGTAACCAATACCATTCTTTCTTTTGTGGCAACCGGTGATCATATTTTGATGACAGGTGCGGCTTATGAGCCAACGCAAGTGTTCTGCAACGTGATTTTGCAAAAAATGGGGGTAAGTACCACCTATTATGATCCGCTGATGGGGGCTGAAATTGCCAATTTAATGCAACCAAATACCAAAGTAGTGTTCTTAGAATCGCCAAGCTCACTGACAATGGAAGTGCCTGATATTCCTGCGATTGTAAAAGCTGTGCGTGCGGTTAATCCTGATGTCGTGATTATGATTGATAATACTTGGGCGGCGGGCGTGTTATTTAAGGCGCTGGAACACGATATTGATATTTCTATCCAAGCGGGGACGAAATATTTAGTAGGGCATTCTGATGCAATGATCGGCACTGCGGTATCTAACGCCCGTTGTTGGGATAAATTGCGTGAACATTCTTATTTAATGGGGCAAATGGTGGATGCAGATACCGCCTATGTTACCGCACGGGGTATTCGTACCTTAGCGGTTCGCCTAAAACAACATCAAGAAAACAGCATAAAAGTTGCGCAATGGTTAGCTCAACAGCCTGAAGTAAAAGCGGTCTATCACCCAGCTTTAGCAAGCTGTCCGGGACACGAAAACTTTAAGCGTGATTTCACGGGTGCCAGCGGGTTATTTTCTTTTGAACTAAAAGAGAAATTAACACAAGAACAATTAGAACGCTTTATGGATCATTTTGAACTGTTTTCAATGGCGTATTCTTGGGGAGGATTTGAGTCATTAATTTTATATAATCAACCAGAAGAGATTGCTAAAATTCGCCCTAATATTGATAGAAAACTGACTGGCACATTAATCCGTGTGCATATTGGTTTTGAAGAAGTTGAAGATTTAATCGCTGATTTGAAAGCGGGCTTTGAACGTTTGAAAGGTTAAAATGCCTGACCCCACATTAAAAGTGGGGTCATTTTTTTGCGAAAAGTTAATTTTCTTTTTTCAATTTAATTTCTTGCACCCATTTATTGACTAAGCGTTTGCCTTCTTCTGCCGAACCAAAACGGTCAAAATCAATATTGATCAGCTTCAAGGTTTTAGGATCAACTGATTTGGGTGAAGCTTGCGCATTCACATTAGTTGGAATTTGATAAACCCCAGCCTCACGCCAAGGAATTTCTTGTGCCTCTTTAGATAATGCCCAATCTACAAATAATTTTGCGTTATCCAAGTTTCTTGCGCCTTTAATAATGCTTAATCCACCAAGGGAATAACTATCACCCTCACAAGGCAAAATGGCTTCCACTGGTGCGCCATTTTCTTTCTCGGTGGCATAACTATGCACGAACCCAACACTGACCGCACTTTCACCGCGTGCTAAATTACTGGTAACTTGATTGCTCTTCATATATTGAGAAACATTTTTATCTAACTGTTTTAGATAGGCAAAGGCTTTTTCTTCACCGAGTAATTCAATCAGCGTAACAATCGCTGTATAAGTCGTGCCGGAAAGTTGAGGATCTGGTACTTGAATTCGTCCTTTTAAGCGGGGATCAAGCAAATCTTTCCAACATTTTGGATAGTCTTTAATGCCTAGCTCAGCAAATTTTTCAGTATTTACACCAAAACCAAGTACGAGCATATATAAAATAGACGTCAGATCGCCTTTTTTATCTAACAATGCTTTAAATTGTGGCATTGTTTCAGCTTGCATTGGTGAACGATAAGGGCTGAGTAAACCCAGATCGCCAGCTTGATAATGTAATTCAATCGTACCGCCGTACCAAACATCCGCTTGCGGATTGTGTTGTTCTGCTTTTAACTTGGATAAGGTCGCCCCTGTACTATTACGTACAAATTGAGTTTGCACATGATACTTCTTACTAAAAGCCTGCGTGATTTTCTCACAAGTCGTACTTTGCACACTACAATAGACGGTGAGCTTGCCTTCGGCCTGAACGGCATTGGAAAACAGCGTTGCCGAGCCTAAACAAAGTGCGGTGTAAATTTTACTTAAATTTTTATTTAGAAAGTTCATTCTCACGCCCTATTCTTTTCCTTTTACATCAATAATAAACACTTCCGATTGCGATCCCAATCGCATTGGAATTCCCCAAAATCCATAACCTGAAGTAACGAAAAAATGCCCGTTGCCAATTTTCTCATAACCGTAATCTAAACGATATAACACCTTTGTGATTAAATTTGCTGGAAAGATTTGTCCTTTATGTGCGTGGCCTGAAACCTGAATATCAATAGGTAAGGTTGAATGTGCCATAATTTCTGTTGGACGGTGATCCAATAGAAAAATAGGTAAATGGGTATTTAAGCGATTAATTATATCTTTGGTTTTTGGACGCGCTTTAAATAAATCATCATTACGCCCAATCAGCACAAAACGATTATCTACTTGCACTGCTTGATCCATCAGAACCGTAATACCAGCTTGACGAATTTCGTTGGCAATCGCCTGCTGTTGTCCAAAGAAATCGTGGTTACCTAAGGTGGCATAAACGCCAAGCGGGGCGTGTAATTGAGCAAGATGCGGTCGCATTTTTTCTGCGACATAAGCGCGAATATTATCATCCATAATATCGCCCGGGAGTAAAATAATATCGACTTTTTGCTCGTTCATTATTTCAGCCAGCTTATCCAATTGTTTGCCACCAAATAATCGTCCAAGGTGAAAATCACTCGCCATTCCAATACGCAAGGGTTTGAAAGGTTTATCCAAGGTAATTTGATAATGAATGACTTGTGGCGTGTAAGCATTATAGACGCTCAATCCAATCAAACTGATTAAACCAACAGGATAAAGCCAAGCTAAGGTGCGGTGCAATTTTGGCTTAAATTTTTGTTTTCTAAAGATAAAGTAAATAGCTACACAGGCTAAGCTGACAAAGCTGGCAAAAAGCAAAAATGCCAAAATAAAAGCACTAGTGCGAAACATCGGGTAAATACGCGAGACAGTGAGCAAAATAATACTGTTTGCAGCGAGATAAGTACTCAGGGTGAAAATTTTACGACAAACAGGACTGGCATTTTGCAAATAAAGCCAAGAAAGGGTGCGGTTAAAAATATAAATAAAACATTGTAAGAAAATAATACAAATTGCGAAAATAATCTGGTATCGCATTATGAACAGCTTTCCTAACGTAAAAAATCATAAAGTGCGGTTATTTTTAACCGCACTTTATCCTTTGTCAATGTAAACTTACTTTAGTTTCACTTCTTCTATCCAACGTTTTATTAATCGTTTCCCTTCTTCGTCTGAGCCAAAGCGATCAAAATCAAAGTCAATGAGTTTTAAGGTTTTTGGATCGGTTGAATTTGGCGAGGCTTTGGCGTGAATATTGGTTGGAATTTGATACATTTTTTCTTCACGCCACGCAATTTCTTGTGCTTCTGGGGTTAATGCCCAATCCATAAATAATTTTGCATTGTCTAAATTTCTCGCCCCTTTCAAAATACTGATACCACCAAGCGAATAGCTATCCCCCTCACAAGGTAAAATTGCCTCTACTGGCGCGCCATTTTCTTTTTCTGTTTGATAACCATTAATAAAACCGATGGTTACCGCTGCATCCCCACGCGAGAGATTGGATTTCTCTGTGCCACTTTTTGCATATTGGGAAATGTTTTTATCTAAAGCTTTAAGATAACGAAAGGCTTCTTCCTCACCGAATAATTGCACGAGTGTTGCGATAAAGGTGTAGCCGGTACCTGTATTGCGCGGATCAGGCATTTGAATTTGATCTTTAAATTTGGGATCGGTTAAATCTTTCCAACATTTTGGGTAATCCTTAATGCCTAATTGTTTGAACTTTTCCGTGTTTACACCAATGCCTAACACAATAATATAGCCAATTGCGGTTACATCACCGTGCTTGTCGAGCAATGCTTTAAATTGTGGCATTGTTTCCGCTTGTAGGGGCGAACGATAAGGTTCGAGTAATCCTAATTGCGCAGCTTGAAAATGAGGCTCAATGGTACCGCCATACCAAATATCCGCTTGTGGCAAGGCTTGTTCTGCTTTGATTTTAGCTAAGGTTGCTCCTGTGCTATTACGCACAAATTTGGTGTCCACGTGATATTTTTTAGCAAAAATTTGAGCCATTTTTTCGCACACAGAATGTTGCACGCTGCAATAAATATTGAGTCGCCCTTCCGCGTTAGCATTGTAGCTAAATAAAAAGAATCCACCTAGCACAATAAAAATTAAGCCACATTTTGATAAAAATGATGAGAAAAAAGGTTTAAATTGCATTGTCATTTCCTTATTAATTAAATGATTAAAAAGTCATATTGACGAGCAAGGAAGAAATTAGAAAGGTAAAAAAGAATATTCTGCAACATAGCTATTTACAAGAATATGATCTAATTAGTTTCCTACGTCAGCATTAACTGAATCAGGTTCACGGGTATCATCTCAGCTTAAAAAGCACCCCGACTAATTCCCGTTTAGTATAGAAAGGGCAGGATATTGCTGTCAAATAGAAAAGGTTAAATGGCTATAATTAATGATGAAAAAAGGAAATAAAAATAAGCAAAAAAATAACCGCACTTCTTATCCGCAAAGAAATAACAAAATAAAGGCGTTTGGGTTTTCATAGAAAGAAAAGTGCAGTGAAATTTTCCTGATTTTTTCACCGCACTTTTGTGATTGAGGTTTTACTAAGCAGGGGCTTGGAAGATCACTTCCTGTGCTTTTTGCGTATATTGATTAAGTTGATCAAAATTCATATAGCGATAGGTGTCTTCCTTGTCTTGCTGTAAATCCGCCACATAGACTTGATATTCTTCTGGCGTTGGCAGTTTGCCGAGCAATGCAGCCACAGCGGCGAGTTCTGCTGATGCCAAATACACATTTGCCCCTTGCCCTAAGCGGTTTGGGAAATTGCGGGTTGAAGTGGAAACCACCGTGGCATTATTGGCGACACGCGCTTGATTGCCCATACAAAGTGAACAACCGGGGATTTCAATCCGTGCGCCACTTTTACCATAAATGCTGTAATAGCCTTCTTCTGTCAATAGGCTGGCATCCATTTTAGTTGGTGGGGCGAGCCATAAGCGAGTTGGAATGACCTCTTTAAACTTGGCTAATAATTTTCCGGCTGCACGGAAATGGCCAATATTCGTCATACAAGAGCCGATAAACACTTCGTCAATTTTATCCCCTTGCACCTCAGAAAGAAGGCGAGCATCATCAGGATCATTTGGCGCACATAAAATCGGTTCTTTGATTTCATTGAGATTGATTTCAATCACGGCAGCATATTCTGCATCAGGATCTGCGCTGAGTAATTGAGGATTTTCTAACCATTTTTCCATTGCGTTGATACGGCGTTCTAGCGTACGAGCGTCGCCATAACCTTCTGCAATCATCCATTTGAGTAATACAATGTTGGAATTCAGGTATTCAATGATTGGTGCTTTGTCTAATTTTATGGTACAAGCGGCGGCGGAGCGTTCTGCTGAGGCATCGGAAAGCTCAAAGGCTTGCTCCACTTTAAGATGCTCTAATCCTTCAATTTCTAAAATGCGACCAGAGAAAATATTTTTCTTACCTTGTTTTTCTACCGTGAGCAGGCCTTGTTGAATGGCATAATAAGGAATGGCGTGGACTAAATCACGCAAGGTGATGCCCGGCTGCATTTCACCTTTGAAGCGAACAAGCACACTTTCCGGCATATCCAGTGGCATTACACCTGTGGCAGCAGCAAACGCCACCAAGCCTGAACCAGCAGGGAAAGAAATGCCAATCGGGAAGCGAGTGTGTGAATCTCCGCCAGTTCCTACGGTATCAGGCAATAACATACGATTTAGCCAAGAGTGGATAACGCCATCTCCGGGACGAAGCGATATACCACCTCGGTTCATAATAAAATCAGGCAACGTGTGATGGGTGACCACATCCACCGGTTTAGGGTAGGCGGCGGTATGGCAGAAAGATTGCATCACAAGATCTGAGGAAAACCCTAAACAGGCGAGATCTTTCAGTTCATCACGGGTCATTGGGCCGGTGGTATCTTGTGAGCCGACAGAGGTCATTCTTGGTTCGCAATATTGTCCCGGACGAATACCTTCTACACCGCAGGCGCGCCCGACCATTTTTTGTGCTAGGGTAAACCCTTTATGGTTATCTGCTATTGCTTGTGGTTTGGCAAAAATATCATTTTCAGCTAAACCTAAACTTTGGCGTGCTTTATGTGTTAAGCCTCGTCCAATAATTAATGGAATACGTCCGCCAGCGCGTACTTCATCTAATAGTACATTGGTTTTTAACTGAAATTCGGCTAATACTTGATCGCTATTATGCTGGCAAATTTTGCCTTGATAAGGGTAAATATCAATCACATCCCCCATATTGAGTTTGCTTACATCGACCTCAATCGGCAATGCCCCCGCATCTTCCAACGTATTAAAGAAAATAGGGGCAATTTTTCCGCCTAATACCACGCCACCTGCGCGTTTATTCGGAATATAAGGAATATCCTCTCCCATAAACCATAGCACCGAATTCGTCGCAGATTTGCGAGATGAACCTGTGCCTACAACGTCGCCCACATAAGCCAGTGGATAGCCTTTTTCTTTTAAGGCATTAATTTGTTGAATTGGCCCAATATTGCCGGCTTCATCTGGTTGGATACCTTCTCGTTCATTTTTTAGCATTGCCAGTGCGTGCAAAGGAATATCTGGACGAGACCACGCATCTTGAGCAGGAGAAAGATCATCTGTATTGGTTTCACCCGATACTTTAAATACGGTAACAGTGAGTTTTTCGTCTAATTTTGGACGTGATAAAAACCATTCTGCCTTTGCCCAAGATTGGAGAATTTGTTGTGCGTAAGCGTTGCCTTGTTTGGCTCGTTGTTCTACATCGTAGAAATTATCGAACATTAATAACGTGGAAGAAAGGGCAGTGACGGCATAAGGGGCAAGGGTGTCATTATCAAGGGCTTGGAGCAGTGGTTCAATATTATAACCACCTTGCATTGTACCTAAAATTTGTACCGCACTTTCAGGACTAATCAAGGGGGAGTGGGCGCTACCATTGACAATGGCGGCAAGAAAAGAGGCTTTCACATAAGCGGCTTCATCCACTCCAGCGGGTACGCGGGTTTTAAAAAGCTCAAGAAGATATTCCGTTTGCTCTGCTGGGGGATGTTTTAATAATTCAATAAGCTGTGCGGTTTGTTCGGCATCTAATGGCTTTGGCACAACACCCTGTGCGGCACGTTCATCAATATGTTTTTGGTAATCGTGTAGAAAGTTTGACATTGTGTTTCCTCTTATTGTTTTTATCGTTAGGGATAGCACTTTTCTTTTTTCTCACTTGAGTTAACTAAAAGAAAAGTGCGGTGCTTTTTTTGAGTGTTTTTATTTAGAAAACTTTCTTAAATGGTTTGATGATGACTTCGCCATAAACCCCTGCTTCCACATAAGGATCTTGGCTTGCCCATTGTTGGGCGGCTTCAAGACTGTCAAATTGAGCAATAACCGTTGAACCGGTAAAGCCTGCCTCGCCGGGGTTTTCATCATCAATGGCTGGATTTGGCCCCGCGGTTAATAGACGATTTTCTGCTTGTAATTGTTTTAAACGAGCGAGGTGTTGCTCACGCACAGCAAGACGCTGAGCGAGTGTGTTGGGTTTATCTTGTGCGAAAATAACATAATACATTTTGTTGTTCTCCTTGATTAGGGTTTTGCCATTAATGCTAATGCTTTTTCTAATTCTGGGTTGTTTTCTCGCGGAATGGCACGAGATTTTCCTTTATTATCTACTGCAACGAAGGTAAAGATCGCTTCCGTCACACAATAACGTTCACCAATGGGTTCACTGGACACTTTTTTAGCCCATACTTCAATTTTTATTTGAATAGAAGAACGGCCGACTTTAACACATTGCCCATAACAGCATACCACATCGCCAACGGAGATTGGGCGGATAAAGGTCATACTATCAACGGCAACGGTAACGACACGCCCGTGTGCGATTTCTTTCGCTAAAATAGCACCGCCCATATCCATTTGCGACATAATCCAACCGCCGAAAATATCGCCGTTGGCGTTGGTATCAGAAGGCATCGCTAATGTACGAAGTAATAAACTACCTTGGGATTGTCGCCCCGTTTTGGTTTCAATAAAAACAGACATAATTTTTCCTATTGTTGTTCTTTATTATCCGTTTGTGGAAGATAACGATAAATATAAACGCCCGTTGCTACTGTTGCAATAAGGCTAAGCCCAATAATTCCAAACGTTTTGAAATCGACCCAAATATCGTCAGAGAAATATTGGCTAATGATAATATTAATCACCATACAAAGTAGAAAGAAGCACGCCCAGCCCATATTTAATTTATACCAAACCGCATCAGGTAGCTGAATTTCTTTGCCTAATAATTGCTGAATGAGCGGTTTGTTAAACATCACTTGGCTAATGATTAATGCCAAAGCGAACAAGGCATAAATCACCGTCACTTTCCATTTTAAAAATGCTAATTCGTTGAAATAGGCGGATAATGCACCAAAAAAAACCACTGCACTTCCCATAATGAGCTGTTGTTTTTCAATTTTACCGTATTTGACTTTTAGCACCACAAGCTGAATGACGGTGGCAATAATTAGGGCAATTGCGGCTTCACGAATCCCCACTAGTTTATACACAATAAAAAAGACGAGTAGGGGAATAAATTCTAAAATCTGTTTCATTATTGTTGATCCTTGCGCATAAATAAGCTGTAAAAGCGGTAGGTGAAAAGTAAAGAAAATACGCTCACTACGGCAGTTAAAAAGAGCATTAGGACATCGAAAATAAGATTATCGCTTAATGCCGTGATACGTCTCAGTACAAAAGGCAGTACGACATAAATTAACAAACAATAAATCAATAACGGCGCAGTGCGTTTTACGCCGCTTAACCAGCTATTTTTCAATGCTTGCATAATGCTTACAGGCTTAATGAGATATTCCGTAGAAGCAAGGCTTAAGCGAACAAAAATAAAAAAGCCAAGCAAAATCGCGACCAAAGAAAGCATTGAAGGCGATTGCCCTTGTAAAATGGCGAACAGGCTTTCTACTACGCCAATCATCAGCGGAATAAATCCAATCAAGCTAATGACCACTACGCCAATAAAACGTTGTAAAGTTAGCACCGCACTTTGATTTAATGGATTTTGTTGTTGAATACTAATGCGGTGAAAAGTGAGAATACCCCAAGAAGAAAGAAATAGGCTGACTAATTGTTGTGCGATGCCTAACAGTAAAAATTCAGCACTGATATTATTCGGTAAGGGTAAACTTTGTCCATTTGCCTGACTTATTTCGGGCATCGGTACGACTGTCGTTAAAAGAAAATAGAAAATTAGTGCGTTAATAAAAAAGAAAAAGATAAATTGCTGGGTAATCGTCCTTTGATTACGCATAAAATTCCAACAATCTTGAAAAATTTGAGTAAAATTAATGTTCATTCTTTATTTCCAGTAAAAAATCATTGCGACATTATACAATAACTTGCTAACCATTGCTTTTCCTTTAGTAGAAACCTCGTCTTGTTGTGAATAAGGATTTTTTGCGTTGTCATATTTGATTTTGGGTTAGATCAAATCTTCTCTATTGTTAAACAAAATGAAAAGTGCGGTAAATAAAATTTTTAAATTTTTTAACAAAATTTTAAAAACTTTGAACTGTATCACAAAATATGTAACTATTTTGTGGTATGTTTGTGATGTGTTAAATACACAGTATTTGTAAGGATATTAGTTTAAAGGTATTAACCATAGAGGTACTTTTTATGAAAAAAACACTGATTGTATCGGGTTTAGCGAGTCTTTTTATAGCCAGTTCTGCAAATGCACATCAAGCTGGAGAGATTATGCTTAGAGCGGGTGGGGTATTTGTGAGTGCAAATTCTGATTCTCACACCAAAACGCCAATAGAGGTAAATTTAAAAGTAAGTGATAATGCACAATTAGGGCTAACAGCAACTTATATGATTACCGATAATATTGGTGTGGAATTATTAGGTGCAACACCATTTTCACATAAGATCAAAGCAAATGTCCCTGCATTAAATCTCAATTTAGGCAATGTGGTTAAATTAAAACAACTTCCTCCGAGTTTGTATGTTCAATATTACTTCCTAGATAAAAATGCGGGGGCTCGTCCTTATGTAGGGGCAGGGCTGAATTACACCAGATTTTTTAATGCGAAATCAACTCATACCGCAGTGACGAACTTACAAGTGAAAAAACATTCTTTTGCCCCTGTCTTTAACTTAGGGATTGATATTAAAGTAGCTGATAATCTTTATTTAAATACAGCAATGTGGTACACACGAATCAAAACAACGGCAAGATTCAACGCATTAGGGGCAGCGCACGAAGTGGATGTAAAACTTAATCCGTTTGTGTTCTTTATGGGGTTGGGGTATCGCTTTTAATTTATTGATTTTTCTATCTTAAGCCTGTGTTGGGGCAGGCTTCTCTCATTTACAATTCTTTACACAAATCAGATTTTATTTTTGGTAGAATTATCGAAAATTTTTCAATGTAATTGATTATGAATAGTAATCTACTCGTTTTTTCTCGCGGAATTTTATCTATTCCATTCTTGCAAAGTTTTTTGCCCGAATATCATTTAGTTCCCTATAAAAGATTTACATTTAATCCGCCAATTGTACAAGGGGTAATTGGCTGGGGGCTACGACCTTCAACAATTAAAGCTCGCGCTTATGCGGATAAAAAAGGAGTCGACTATATTGCTTTGGAAGATGGTTTTTTACGTTCATTAGGATTGGGAGTGAATGGTTATCCCCCTTATTCTATTGTATTTGATGATCTAGGGATCTATTACGATACAACTAAAGTTTCTCGTTTAGAAAAACTTATTTTAAATAACCAAATTAATGTAGATACATTACAACAAGCTGAACGTGCATTAATGCTTATTAAAGAACATCAGCTTTCTAAATATAATCATTCGTTAGATTTTGCTCAGGAATATGATAAGGCGCGTCCTATAGTTTTAGTCATTGATCAAACTTATGGTGATATGGCGGTTAAATATGGTCAAGCTAAGCATATTGATTTTCAGAGAATGCTAGATTGTGCAATTAATGAAAATCCGCATAGTCAAATTTGGGTAAAAGTCCATCCTGATGTCATTAGTGGGAAAAAGAAAGGGTATCTGACTTCACTCGATAAATATGATGCTCGGATTAGATTATTTTCTGATGATGTTAATCCTATATCATTACTCAAGATTGCCGATAAAGTATATTGCGTTACCTCTCAAATGGGATTTGAAGCCTTATTATTAGGAAAAACAGTCGTTACATTCGGGCTGCCGTGGTATGCTGGTTGGGGGTTAACAGATGATCGCCATAACCAAATCCCAGTGTTAAAAAAAGACAAAAGACGCATTGATCGTACATTATTACAAGTATTTGCAGCAGCATATCTGCAATACAGCCGCTATATTAACCCATATACAGGAGAAAGTGGCACCATTTTTGATGTAATTAATTATTTAGTGTTAGAAAAAGAAAAAAATAAAATGCTAAGTGGACATCTTTATTGTGTTGGTATGTCTTTATGGAAGAGAAATGTGATTAAACCATTTTTTGATTATCCACAGTGCCATTTACATTTTATTCCTTCAATTGATAAATTAAAAAAGCAGTCGTTAAATAAAAATACTAAATTACTCGTTTGGGGGAATGGGAAGCAAGCTGTTCTAGAATATGCTAATCAAAAAGGTTTACCTGTATTAAGAATGGAAGATGGCTTTATTCGCTCTGTTGGATTAGGATCAAATCTAGTATCGCCTTTATCTCTAGTGATAGATGATATCGGCATTTATTTTAATGCAGAAATGCCATCGAGATTAGAAAATATTCTGCAAAATAAAAATTTTACTGAAGAGGATTTAATTTTAGCTAAGTCGCTACAATCAAAATTGATAAATCAGAATATAGGGAAATATAATGTAGGTAATTCAGAGATTAGTTTATTACAAACGTCTAAAAGAACAATTTTAGTTCCGGGACAAGTTGAGGATGATGCGTCAATTCGTTATGGTTCTCCAGTACTGAAAAAAAATTTAGATCTGCTAAAGCAGGTAAGAGAATTAAATCCTGATGCTTATATCTTTTACAAACCACATCCTGATGTAGAGAGTGGTAATAGGCAGGGGAAAATCTTAAAAAAAGATGCTTTGAAATATGCAGATGAGATTATAGAGAAAGCTAATATACTAAACTGTATTAATCAAGTTGATGAGATACATACAATGACATCCTTAGCTGGATTTGAAGCATTATTAAGAGGGAAAAAAGTTTATTGTTATGGCTTACCTTTCTATTCAAATTGGGGATTAACGAAAGATTTTGTTAATTTAGAGCGTCGAAAGAGAAAATTAACATTGTTAGAGTTAATTGCTGGAGTGTTAATTTATTACCCTCAATATAGGGATCAAGAATCTCAACGAATTATTAATGTTGAGCAAGCTATCAATATATTACAATATCAACGCAAATGCTTAGACAATGATGGTTTAAACCGTAGTTGGGGGGCTAAGCAATTTGGTAAGTTGCAACAATTATATAAAGTACTAAAGCAATAATGATTGAACATAACTTAGATATTTTACTTAGAACATCAAAAAATATTTTATTGCTACAAGGGCCTATTGGAGATTTCTTTTACCAGTTATCTTTATGGCTATCTTCTCAGAATAAAATGGTATTCAAAATTAATTTTAATGGTGGTGATGAAGCGTATTATCCGTCTTCTATACCTAATACATTTGATTTTTCATATCATTTTACTTTTTTATCTTCTTACCTAAGAAAATTTTGTCGAGAAAATAACATAGATACGATGGTTTGCTTTGGGGATAATCGACCGTGCCATAAGATAGCAAAGAAAATTTCACAAGAGCTTAATATGAAATTTTGGGTATTTGAAGAAGGTTATTTTAGACCTGATTATATTACCTTAGAAGAATATGGTGTTAATGCTTTTTCTAAAATACCAAAGAGACCTGATTTTTTTATACCTTTTTCTGACCTACCTGAAAAATCAACTCCAGTGAAAGTGTCTAAGGGATTTTGGTCAATCGCGTTGAGAGCCGTCAAGTATTATGTTAGTGCTAATTTAGCATATAAGAAATATCCAGATAATTTACATCATAGAATTTTTACACTGGATTATTATATTAAATTATGGGTAATATCGGGTTTTAAAAGATTATATTATTATTTAAATGATTACTTTTTTGCTAAGAAGGTAGAAAAAGGAACATTTGGCGAATTTTTTATTGTTCCTTTGCAAGTTTATGATGATAGCCAAGTTGTTGTTCATAGTGATTATAATAGTGTAAAAAGTTTTTTAGAGGAAGTATTAGTTTCATTTGCTAAATATTCACCTCAAAAAACAAATTTAATTATTAAACATCATCCAATGGATAGAGGGTTTATTGACTATGGTGATGTAATAAAAAGATATATAAAGGATTATCCAGTATTAAAAGGAAGGATTTGGTATATTCACGATGTTCCTATGCCTGTTTTCTTACGTGCAGGAAAAGGAATGATTACATTAAATAGTACAAGTGGTTTATCTGCATTATTGCATAATATGCCAGTAAAAACTTTAGGTAGGGCAAACTATGATTTTGCGGGATTAACTTATCAAGGGGAGTTAAATGATTTCTGGACGTCTGACTACAAACCAGATCCTGCATTATTTTCTACGTATAGAAAGTATCATCTATACAAAACACACTTAAATGGTAATTTCTATAATAAGGTAATTTTACGTAAAGACTATAACAAATAGAAGTGCGGTATTTTTTTATGCGATTCTTATTAGAAGAGAGCATATAAGCTCTCTTTTAAATGATTATTTTTGCGTTTGATTATAATATTTATAAGCTTCATCTATATTTTCAAAATGGTGCATATAACCTTTTTCTAAAACCATTGCATTATCACAATACTCCTTTATTGCGGAGGGACTGTGTGAAACGAGAATAATTGAACGATCCTTTCTTTTCTCAAATAATTCGTGCTTACATTTAGCAGCAAATCTAGAATCACCAACCGCAATAACTTCATCAATAAGATAGCAATCAAATTCAACAGATAAAGATAAAGCAAAAGCCAAACGGGCTTTCATTCCCGATGAATATTTTTTTACAGGCTCGTAAAGATATTCGCCTAATTCTGAAAATTCCTCGGTAAAGTGTTTTACATAGTCAATATCTGCGTTATAAACACGACAGATAAAACGTAAATTATCCATTCCGGTTAAGCTACCTTGGAAAGCACCACTAAATGCAAGTGGCCAAGATATACTCATTCTTCTTTCTATAATTCCAGAAGATGGGAATTCAACGCCGCTCATTAATCGAATTAATGTTGATTTTCCTGCCCCATTTCTGCCTAATATGCCAACTTTTTCTCCTTTTTTTAGATCAAAGTTGATATTTGTGAGAACATTCTTTTTACCACTGCGTGTGTAATAATGTTTACTGACATTTTTTACACTGATCATCTTGGTTCAATTCCTTTACTGAAATTTCTAACTAATAATAATCCAATAAATAACATAATAATATCGCTTAGAATAAGAAGCCCAATATTTTCGTGAGTTATGACGCTATTACCAAAATAGCCATATCTAAACATTTCTGTACCATTAATCATAGGCACCCATTTAGCATAATTTTGTATTTGGCTGGGAAGATTATGAACAAAGAAAAATGCACCAGATAAGGGGAGCATTACAAAACTTAATGTACTCCATATTTTTCCAAACGCATCAAAATAGTAGGCAATAGAGCAGATGATTAGCCCTAATGAAATAGCAAATAGTGCCATTAATACCCAAGCTAATAGCATATAGAAAATATCATTTGGATAATCAATCCAGCCTAACATAATAAGCAATGCCATTAATAGAATTTGAGCAATGGTCGCACCTGAAATTTCTAATAGCATTCGAGCAAATATGGTATCTAATACTCTTACATTGCGATGATAGAGTAAGCTTAAGTTTGCAGATATTGATCCAATTGAACGGTTAGATACATTGCGCCACATCATTGCGATAGGATAGCCAGTAATAATGAATGCAATAATATTTAAAGTTGAAACCTTATCAATCCTAAAGTATTTCCACATTAATGTTATGCAGAGAGTTAATAGTAAAGGTTCAACAAATAGCCATAGGAATCCAATATTTTTGCGGCCATATCGAGTGATAATTTCACGCAACAGTAACGCGCCAATCACTCGCGATTGTATAGCGAGTGATTGACGAAAGGTTGTATTATCTCCGTATTGCATTTTAATTTTTATGCTCTCTGATGCTTGCAATAAGTAAACTGAAAATTCCGTATAAAATAAAGCCAATAATAAATGTGGCAAGAATATTATAAATTCTATACGGTTCTAAGGCTAAATCAGGTTTACTTGGTTGATGAATGACTTCTAAGTAAAGCTGTTGGCGATCTGCTTCTGATTTAGCATTTTGTAAAGAAGATATCGCGGTAGTTAATTGTTGCTGCGCGAGAGTATTGTCTAGCATTAAGCGTTGATATTCTGCCGTTTGAGTCGCAATAGAATTATTACCGCCGGTCAAATCATTCGATTGTTCATTAATTTCATTAATTAGACTATTTTCTCGATTTATTAAGACTTTCACTTGTGGGTTATTTGGTGAAATTGATTTTAACTGTGCAAGCTGGGATTGAACACTAATTAGCTCAGCTTTTAATTTAGATATTAACGTTAATTGTACTTCAGATTGTGCTGATAAATCGAAAATATTATTGTTAATTCGGTATTGGCTTAGTTCAAGTGCGGTTTGATTTACGCGATTTTCAGCATCTTTCACAGCTTGTTCAGCAAAGCGAATAGTATCCTTCCGCGCTCGCTCATTTAGGCGATTAATTAAAGATTCACCTTGTTTTAGTAGCTCAATATTAATTTTTTGTCCTTCTTCAGGATTAAAAGTTCGAATATACAAACTAGCAATGCCGGAAACTGAATCTAGGCTGACATTTAGATGTTTTTCAAAATATTGATAAAAAGCCTCTTGCTCATTATTGAAGCCTAAGACATTAAAGCGACTAAATAGATCGCCTTTATCTTCATAATATTGACGAACAGGCAAAGTCTTTTCTAGTTGTTCTAAAGCATTACGCGATTTAATATATTCTAATACCGTATAGGTATCATCTTGTGAACGCGAAAATCCAATACCTTGTAATAATGCTCCAACTCCGCTTAAAGACGCTTGATTTCGTGGAGAACGAACAACAAAACTTGATTCAGAAACATATACATCCGATGCAATGATACCGAAATAAACAGTAGAAAATATAGTTGGAAAAATAACAGTAATCCAAAATAATGGATTAAATTTTTTCCATATTTTTTTTGATAAATTCTTTTTTGTTTGGCTCACAATTTAAACCCTTTTACTTGAAATTTAAAGATTATTTACGCTATTTATTGTGCTTGTAACTGGCGATGTAATTGAAAAAATCATTCTTAAGAATTTTTGGAATTCAGCCAGTGGTGCATTAGAGACGTAGATAACATCTTTATCTTGGATCGGAAAACGTTGCAAGACAAATAATGATTTAGGCTTAAGTAAGTCAATTTGATAGACCGTTGGAACATCCATACCATTATCATATCCTCTAGAACGCCAAATATCCTGATCAACTAGGCTAAGTTTATTAAAAGGAGTATAGCGGAAGACAAACACACCACTAGGATCTGAGCGCGTATCAATTAACCCTCCCATTTGACCAATGGCTTCAGCTAAACTTAATCCTTTAGTTGAAAATTTAATTTGACGATTGGTACCGACCGCGCCTAACCCAGTAAAACTTAATGGGCTATTTAATAGAGTAAGCACATCACCCGAACGTAGAGGAATATTTTGGCTAGGGTCAGAAACAAGAGATTCAAAAGATATAGATTTGACCTGCGTACCCCTAGTTAATTGGATGCTCACATCTTGAATGTCTGCTTGCACACCACCTACTGCTGCAATTGCATCTAAAACACGTTCTCCATGAGAGGTGAGAGGCATACGAATGCTATTACCTTGACGGATTACTGATACATTAGCAGAGTTGTTTTGAACAACTCGAACAATCGCTTGAGGATGATTTGCCATTGAACTAAGGCGTCTAACGATTTCTGTTTGGATAACTTCAGGTGTTTTTCCTTTCACTGTAATTGAACCAATGAATGGGATTGTAATTCGCCCCCGTTTATTCACCATCTGTTCAGGTAGCTTTGTAAGTTTTGCACTACCATCAGATGTATCCGTCAATGTGCTACCAAATAGTACAGCTGGAGGAGCTTCCCAGATAGATATATCTAGGATATCACCAATATCAACCATACCATTATAACCTTGCTGACTATTTGAAAATTCAGAAAAGTTCTGCTTAATAAAATTTTGGTATAGAGGCATTACATTTTGAATATCTAGCTGAACAAGATTAACTTTTGGTGTTTTTTGATTATCCTCAATGCCTAAAACTTTACTTTTGCTTGGCCCTGATGTGGGTAAGGAGGAGCAAGAGGTTCCAATAATAACAGCGAGCATTGGGATACTTAATAATTTCAATTTCTTTTTAATGTTCATAATTTACTCATTTAAGTAATACGTTAAAGTGCATTTTTTAATTATAACCGAATAGACAATGATATGGAATAAGTTTATAATTATAACAAGTGGGGGATTGTAGGGTTTTATAGTAGCAATATTAAGTATGAATATAAGAATAGCGTTTTTAGTGTGGAACTCTTTTCAGCTTATTCACATAAAATCACTTTTAAAACAAATACCTAGTGCGGTATTAATTATTGAAAAAAGAAAAAAAAGCCAACCAATTCCTTCATCAATCTTATCTGAAGTATCTAATTCTATATTAGATGTTGATTCTCAAGATGTTCATCATAAAGTTGAAGATTTTTTTGATATTCTTATTATACAGACTGTATTTGAAAAGATTTTTCTTTTAGAAAAAACAAAAATTGTAATGTTACAATACGGTTATGCAAAAGAACCGCATAACTATGGTGCTTGGAGAGCGTTAGCTGATCTGAATTTGGTGTATGGAAAATATGCTGCAGACAAAATTTCGTATTTCTCTCCAGTAGAAATTATCGGATATCCTAGAAGTATAGATTGGAATGATCCTAGTTTTAGAGAAAATGCTAGAAATAAATATAAGAAATATCTAGATTCTGATAAAAAAACTATTTTATATGCACCTAGTTGGGGAGAATTATCTAGCTTTGACTGTTATATAAAAAGTATAGTAGATTTACAAGATGAATATACTGTGTTGGTTAAATTACACCATAATACAGTGCTATTGAACTCAGAATATGAAAAAGATATAGAGGGATATGATAAAATTAAGTTTTTCTTCCAGAATGATGATATTTTAGAATTACTAGCTGTATCTGATATTGTTTTATCTGATTTTAGTGGGGCGATTTTTGATGCTATTTACTGTAATAAACCCGTTTTTTTACTTTCTATTGAAAAACATAGTGAGAAATTAGATACATTTAGCATAGAAATATCACAGAGAGATATGTTGGGGTATATCGTTAATTCTCCTAGCGAGCTATCTACTCAGATAAAACATCATTTGGTATCGAATAGTTCAAATTATTTATATAATGATTTATTTTTTTATATTGATTCTAATAAGGCCTTTCTAAGCTCAATAGAAAATTTAATTTCAGGAAAGTATCAACTATCACAACATCAATTATATATCAGGAACTTCATAAAAAAAGCATTGTCTGAAATAAATGCCTTGAAGAGAAGAAAAACACTATTTGAAAAAATAGTAAGTTTCTTTAATAAAAAATAAGTACGTTTAAATATAGGAGAATTTATGAAAAAGGTATTAACATATGGAACATTCGATCTTTTACATCATGGACATATTCGCTTACTAGAGAGAGCTAAAGCATTAGGTGATCACCTAACCATAGCAGTATCAACTGATCAATTCAATCTTGGGAAAGGTAAGGTATGCGCATATACTTATGAGGAACGAGTTCATATATTAGAAGCCATTAAATATGTGGATCGTGTTATTCCAGAAACAAGTTGGGAACAAAAAATAGAAGATGTCAAAAAATACGATATAGATGTCTTTGTTATGGGAGATGATTGGGAAGGTAAATTTGATTTTCTAAAAGAATATTGTGAAGTTGTTTATTTACCAAGAACACCAGATATTTCAACTACAAAAGTAAAAAAAATGTTAGCAGAAAAGGATTTAGCCAAATCTCAAAAGCAAATTCATGAAAAGTAAAATAATTAATGTATTTTTAAAAAAATTCTTACCTATAAGAAGATTGTTAAGGGAAACTAATTTTAAGAATAATTTATTTGTGTATCTATATAGCTGCCTTATTACTCGTTATCTTTATAAAGGAGATCATAGTACAGTAAGAAAAATCTCTGATGCCTTAGTAAATAAGGGTGTTTATATTGCTAGGTTTTATACTGCACAGAGTTATTTTCTAGTCGGGGATTATCTTTCAGCTAAAGGTGAAATAGAGAAAATTCCTGATTACGATAGCCTTTCTGAAGTGGGATATTTATATTCTGATATATTGTCTGCATTAGAACAGAAACGAGAAGCTTGGTTATTCTTAGAAAAATTATTAGTGAATACCAAAAGAGAAAAAGTATGGGTTTATTTTTCAAATTTAGTAGAATCCCCTCAAGATTATTATAGGCTTCTGGAGCTTGTTGATAATAGATGGGAGAAATCTAAAGATAAATCATTAAGAAAAATATTAACTAACGCCGCATTAAGAGCTGGCTTGAATAGCGAAGCATTAGAATATTGGAATGAGAGTAACACTTCATCCTATACGACCGAAACGCAATCTAAATCTAAAAAAGTCAGTTTTAGTAAAAAAGATGCATCAATTGCATTAAAAGATTTGAAAAGAGTGTTAGATAAAAATAACATTCCTTTCTTTTTAATTAGTGGCACGTTACTTGGATGTATTAGGGAAAATGATTTACTTGGTCATGATAAAGATATTGATGTTGGTGTTTGGGATACTCATTCTTATAATGAACTCGCAAATATATTAGGAAGATCAGGTTTCTTTTATATTGTACCTAATCGTACAAAAACGCTTCTAGTTATCCGTCATATAAATGGAATTATGATTGATGTTTTTATTCATTATCGTGAGAAAAATGATTATTGGCACGCAGGAGTAAAAATTAAATGGCATAATTCTCCATTTACATTAGAATCTGTATGTTTTTTAGGAGAACACTATTTAATTCCAAAGGATTATGATAAATACTTAACTGAGAATTATGGTGATTGGAGAACACCTAAAAAAGATTTTGACAGTGCGTTTGATACTCCTAATATGGAAGTTTTTAATTTAATTGAAATGCAAATTTATATTAAACAAAGGGACTATAAATGAAAAGGAAAGTTAAATTATCTGCTATACCTAGCTTAATGAAAGCATTATATTTATACAAACATAAAAAATATCGAGATGCGCAAAATGTTTTTGCTAACCTCTTAGAAAGGCAGCCAAATAATGCTTATTTAAACTTTAAGTATGGAATGTCTTTATATAAAGATAAAAAATGGAATGAAGCTAACTTATATATCCAGAAAGCGGTAGATCTTGCTCCTGAAAAAACGTCTTGGAAAGTTCAATTAGCTACCACTGAAAGACATAAGGATAATGAAGTAAAAGTTAGAGTATTTGATGCTAAGAAAAATTTTATGGAAGATCCAAATAATCCGGATTATATATGGGAATACGCGATTTCTCTTATTTCAGATAAACAATATTGGCTAGCTAAATTTCAGTTAGAGAAATATATTCAGCTTAAACCTATGTCTGAGAAAGCATTTTTTGAATTGGGAAAAATTGCTGAAAAACTCTCGAATAATGAGGAGGCGATTTCATTTTTTCAACAGGCAGCAAAATTAGCTCCATTGAATCGAAATTATAAATACCGAATGGGCTATAATTTAGAGCTTATGGGGGAAAAAGAGCTTGCCAATGCTTGTTACGAATTAGTTATTAAGATGAGCGAGCCTGATGATGAGGTTATGTTATTTGGAATAGGGGCTTTACATGCAAGACGTGGATTATGGGATGCTGCTCTTTCCGCATATTTAAAACACCTAAAAAATACACAAATAAATAACCCGCACTTTTATTATAAGTTGGGTATTGCCTATGAAAGATTATATCAATGGAAAAATTCAGCGAAGTCATTTGAAAAAGCAATAGAGCTATCCGAAATTATTAATGCGGGTTGGTGCTATAAATGTGGTCAAGCTTATGAAAGGGCGGGGGAATATAAGAGTGCTGCGAATTTTTATGAACAAGCAGTAAAAAGAAGCGATAATTATAAAGATTATTGGTTTTATCGTTTGGCAACTGCATTAGATAAAATCGGAAAATATAAGGAGTCTTCTTACTATTTTCAACAATCCCGTCGTCGTCAATTTCCACACGCAGTGAATCCAAAAGATGTAATTAAGAATAAAGAAGAGGATTATCTGTCATATTATGCTGAATATTATGAAACCTTAGAGCTAGATGAAAAGCTTGTTTTATTAGAGAGTTTTTTTGGTGGAAATATTAGCTGTAATCCTTATGCTATCTTGTCCTATATGTTAGAGCATAACTATGATTTTACCTATATCGTCGTAATTAAAGATGGAACAGTTATTCCACATAACCTTAAATACAGAAAAAATATTATTTTCATTAAACGGGGAAGTGATGCCTATTTACGTTATTTATGTCAGGCTAAGTATTTAATTAATAATGTAAGTTTTCCTTATTATTTTATTAGAAAGGAAGGACAAATTTATTTAAATACTTGGCACGGTACTCCAATGAAAACGTTAGGAAAAGATATAAAGAGTCCATTCCAAGATCACGCCAATGTAAGCAGAAATTTCTTACAAGCAACCCATATTATCTCTCCAAACCGTCATACAACAGATATAATTTTGGATAAGTATGATATTAAGGATTTATTTTCAGGGAAAATTGCAGAAACAGGTTACCCACGGATTGATTTAAGTATTAACTTAGCTGAACAAAGAAAAATACAAATTGCGAATCAATTAGGTATTAATTTAGATAAACCAGTTGTGTTCTATGCCCCAACTTGGAGAGGAACATCACAGTCAAAAGACTTTGATATAACGAAGCTACAAAGTGATCTCAAAAAACTAAAATCAAATAAATATTATTTAGTCTTTAGAGGGCATCATTTAGTAGAAAGTTTGCTAGAGAAAGTAAACCTTGATGTTATCGTTGCACCTAAAGACATAGATAGTAATGAATTATTAGGTTTCTGTGATCTTCTTATTACTGACTATTCTAGTATTATTTATGATTTCTTAGCTCTAAATAAACCAGCGATTAGTTATATCTATGATTATGATGAATATCATCAAGAAAGAGGGCTATACTTAAAAGAAAGTGAAATGTCAGGGGACATTTGCGTTTCTATTTCAGATGTAAAAAGCACCATTTTGCTAAATATAGATAAAAAGGCAACCAATGTATCAGTACAGGATATTAAAAAATATTCTTACCTTGATGATGGAAATGCTACGAAACGCGTTGTAGATTTTATGTTTGATAGAGGGGATGAGTATATTTATGCTTATTCTAGAAAACCAACAAATCTATTCTTTAATGGTCCATTTATACCGAATGGTATATCTAGTTCTTTTAATAATTTAATTCATTCTATAAATGAAAATACAAATTCTCTTATAGTGATTAATGGTTACGATATTCATCAAGATCAGAAACGTTTAGATGAATTTTATAGATTGCCTAAAGAGCTAGCAGTATTTTCTAGAGCTGGCCGCATGCCTATGACATTAGAAGAGATTTGGGTAAGGAATAAATTTGAAGATAATTTTAAGTTTTACTCTAACTCATTTAAAAACGTATTATTAAGAGCATTTTCTAGGGAAGCTAAACGTTTATTTGGTGATTTTCAATTTGAGAATGTTATCCATTTTGAAGGATATTCTTTATTTTGGACTTTACTCTTATCTCAAGTGAAATCCAAAAATCATATAATATATCAGCATAATGATAAATTTAAAGAGTGGAAAGAAAAATATCCTTACTTAGAAGGAGTGTTCAGAGCATATAATTTGTATGATAATATTATATCAGTATCTGAAAAAACGATGATAAATAATAAGGGTAATTTATCAGCTCTCTTTAAGATTAGTGAGGATAAGTTTAAATATTGTAATAACCCTATAAATATCTCTAAGATAATTAATGGTTCTGCTGAACTATTAGATTTTGAGAAAGAATTTTCTGATTTTCAAGGCATAAAATTTATTAATATAGGAAGAATGTCTCATGAAAAAGATCAACTTAAACTAATAAATGCTTTTGCTGAAGTTAAAAAGCAGAAAGAGAACGTAAGATTGTTTATCTTAGGGGATGGTGTTCTTAAACAAGATTTAGTAAATCGTATTAAATTATTATCTTTGGAAAATGATGTCTTTTTATTGGGGCAGAAAAAAAATCCTTTTCCATACTTGAAGCAAGCAGATGTATTTGTTTTATCATCAAATCACGAAGGGCAACCAATGGTATTACTTGAAGCACTAACACTGGGAACCCCTATTATTGCAACTGATATTGTAGGTAACCGTAGTATATTAGGTGATAAGTATGGCTATCTTGTTAATAATAGTAAAGAAGGGCTAGTTGAAGGAATGCTCAAATACCTTTCTGTTGGAGGTAGAAAGGACAATTTTGATCCTTATCAATATCAAGATGAGGCAATTAATAAATTTTATTCATTACTTAAATAATATAGAAGGAATTGTTTATGATTGATTTTATAAATATTGAATTTACTGAGAAGACTAAATATAAAAATCTTAAATTAGATTTTGAAGTAGGTGAAATTTACATTGATAAATCAACAATTGGAAATAATGATAATGAAAAGCTGAATTATAATTTTTTAGCTGTTGGAAGAAAAAATAATGAGGCAAAAAAGTTAATTAGCCAACTATCAAACCATAGATTTTACCTTGTGGGTCATAAAAATGGTATTTCTTTATTTAAAAAATTTGTTGAACCGAATTCATTTTTAGCAAATTTTAAAGATAAAAATGTTAAAGTGTGGAATGATACCTTTTATACCCTAGAAGAACCTGAGGAAAAAGATATATCAGGAAATCGATTATTGGTTGTTTTCTCATCTATTGCAGATTTGCCATTTAATGCTTCTATAAAGCGTAGAATGTTTTTTACTAATTTTGATTCTGTCGCGAAATATATACCTAAAAATACTTATATTTTGCGTATTGCAGATATTGGTGGCGTTTTAGGTAGCTTTTATCTAAATAGCAACGCAGATATGCAGTTTGAAGAAAAAGTACAAAATTTAATTAGAAAAATTCAGTTGGACTATTCAATTATAGATGATTTTACCGTGCTTTATGGTACTTCTAAAGGTGCAACAGGGGCATTATATCACGGTATAACGATGGGATTAAAATCCTTAGTTGTAGATCCGATTATTTCAGATGAATTTTATATAAATAAATTTAATGATCTCCATTTTGTAAGAAATGTTTTCCCATATTCTAAGCAAGAAGTGTTTTCTAAGTTGTTCGAGAAATATAGAGAAAAAGATTTATTTAATATAAATCTTGTTACTTCTCCTAATTCAGAACAATTCCAATATGTTTCGGATATGATACTTATTCCAGAATTAAGGGTGTGTTCTTATGTATTTAATAACCCTAATATTAAGGGACACACGGATATGGGCAAACATACGTTGAATTTTGTCGTATCAATGCTGAACAATTTACTTTATGGAATTGAAGTGAAGAATAATCTTTTAACTTCATATTAATTTAATTAAAATGGAAAGTGTTTGGCTTTCCATTTTTTTATTAGAGAGAGTTGAAATTTTCACTTCACCTCTTTATAGTAAATGTTAAATTCTTGTTACATTCTATTAAAGAGGTATTGTATGTCTGCAACGCATTTAATTGATACATTAGCGCAAATTGTTACACCTAAATATCTGATTACCGATCCATTAAAAGCTGAAGAGTACAGCACGGGTTATCGTTTTGGGCAAGGCAAGGTGCTTGCGGTTGTTCGTCCTGGTTCATTATTGGAATATTGGAAGGTGTTAAAAGCTTGTGTGGCAGCCGATGTGATCGTGATTTCACAAGCAGCAAATACGGGGCTTACAGGAGGTTCAACGCCGGCAGGAAATGATTACGAGCGTGATATTGTTTTGATAAATACTATGCGAATGACAGGCATTCAACCCATTAATAATGCCGAGCAAGTGGTGTGCTTTGCAGGTTCGCGTTTAAATGATCTGGAGATGTTGCTGAAAGAATATAAACGTGAACCGCATTCTGTTATTGGTTCATCTTGTATTGGTGCTTCGGTGATTGGTGGAATTTGTAATAATTCTGGTGGGGCATTGGTTCAACGTGGTCCAGCTTATACGGAAATGGCGTTGTATGCACAGTTAGATGAGAATGGTGAATTACATCTGATCAATAATCTTGGTATTGATTTAGGCGAGACGCCAGAAGAAATTCTTACCAACTTACAAGCAGGACGTTATCAGCGAAAAGATATTCATCTTGACTGCGGAAAAGGACACGATCACGATTATTGCAATCACGTTCGCCAAATTGATGCCGACACGCCAGCACGTTTTAATGCTGATCCTAATCGTCATTATGAAGCTTCTGGCAGTGCGGGAAAATTAGGGGTGTTTGCTGTACGTTTGGATACGTTCCCACAAGATAAAGAAAGTGCGGTGTTTTATATTGGCACAAATGACACGCAAGTTTTAACGGATATTCGCCGTCATATTTTGGCAGAATTTAGCACCTTACCTGTATCGGGCGAATATATTCATCGTGATGCTTTTGATATTGCGGCAGAGTATGGAAAAGATACGTTCTGGGTGATTAAACGTTTTGGCACGCACCGTTTGCCAAAATTATTTGCGATCAAAGCCAAAGCTGATCGCCTAATGAAAAAATTGACTTTTTTACCAAATCATATCAGCGACAAAATGTTGCAATTTGTTTCTAAATTGTTGCCACAGCATTTGCCACAACGCTTGAGAGATTATCGCGATCAATATGAACATCATTTAATCCTAAAAATGGGCGGGAATGGCGTGCAAGAAGCCAGAGAATATTTGCAGACACGCTTTGCTGATAAGTCCAAAGGGGCATATTTTGAATGCAGTGCAGAAGAAACACAAGCAGCGATGTTACATCGTTTTGCTGTGGCATCAGCGGCAATTCGTTATCGTGCGATTCACGAGCAAGAGGTGGAAGAAATCGTGGCATTGGATATTGCCTTGCGTCGTAATGATCAAGATTGGTTCGAGAAACTCCCAGTAGAGTTGGAAAATAAATTAATCCATAAACTGTATTACGGACATTTTATGTGCTATGTATTCCATCAAGATTATTTGGTGAAAAAAGGCTATGATTGGGAACAAATCGAACACGAAATGTTGGCATTGCTTGATCAGCGTGGGGCGCAATATCCAGCGGAACATAATGTCGGACATTTATATGAAGCAAAACCTGAATTAAAGGCCTTTTACCAAAAATTAGATCCAACCAACAGCTTCAACCCGGGGATTGGTAAAACCTCTAAAAAGAAAAATTGGGCATAATTTATGTTTAGTCGAAGAACTAAAGTGCGGTCTAATTTTTAGAAAAATTTAGTAAAATGCCTAGACGTTCATCTAGGCATTTTTCTATATTTTCTCTTTAATTAATTTTGCCATCATTTCGATATGGGCAGGTTCTGCGTTAAGGGCAGGGATATATTGGAAGGATTTTCCCCCATTCTGAAGAAAAATTTCGCGATTTTCTACTTCAATTTCTTCCAATGTTTCTAAACAATCTGCAGAAAAACCGGGGCAAATAACCGCAACTTTTTCGATGCCTTGCTGGCGAGTTGCATTTTGTAAGAAATGATCCGTATAAGGCTGTAACCATTCTTCACGTCCAAAACGAGACTGAAAGCAGAGTTGCCATTGATTTTCTGTTAAACCTAGGCGATCGACCACAGCGAGGGTGGTTTGTTTACAGTGTTCACGATAATAGTCGCCCTCTTGTTCATAACGCAATGGAATACCGTGATAGGAAAACAGTAAAAATTCATCCGATTTCATTTTTGCTTTAATAGCTTGCGCTAAGGCATCAATATAATGCGCATCAAGATGATAAGAATGGATAAATTCAAACGGCACAAGCCCTCGAATGGATTTTAATGCGTGAGCAAAACAATCCAAGACAGCCGCAGTTGTGGTGCTACTATATTGTGGGTAAAGCGGTAGCACAATAATTTTATCAACTTGATTTTTGAGTAAATTTTCCACCGCACTTTGCATAGAGGGATTGCCATAAGTCATTCCTATTTCAACAATGGTATTGATTCCTTGTTGTGTAAAATATTGCTGTAACTTTTGTTGCTGCTGTTTAGCAATGACCAATAAGGGAGAGCCTTGCTCCGTCCATACACTACGGTAAGTTTCAGCCACCCGTCTAGCACGTATTGGTAAGATGATGCCACGAAGCAAAGGATACCATTTCCAACGGGGCAAATCGACGACGCGAGGATCGGTCAGAAATTGCCATAAATAACTTGAAATAGCCTTGGGTTGAGGGGCGTCTGGAGTGCCTAAATTGGCAAGAATAATGCCGATTTTTGGTTTTTTCATTGATTGACCACGCTTAATGTCAGTTTTGCAAAGCAGCATAGTTTATCGGCTTGATCTTTAATGTCAATTTGCCAAAATTGGGTGGTTTTTCCTAAGCGGATAGGGGTTGCTCTGGCGGTTACCACGCCTTCTCGAACTGGGCGAAGGTGGCTTGCGTTAATTTCTAATCCAACAACGGCTTGGTTTGTTTCGACACAGCAAAAGCCAGCCATTGAACCTACGGTTTCGGCTAATGCGGCAGAAATCCCACCGTGTAAAAAGCCCATTGGCTGGGTGGTACGTTGATCAATAGGCATCGTGGCTTCCAACCAATCGTCCCCTTGGGCGTGAAATTGAATGC
Source organism: Avibacterium sp. 21-595 (assembly GCF_023611905.1). Taxonomy (NCBI): domain Bacteria; kingdom Pseudomonadati; phylum Pseudomonadota; class Gammaproteobacteria; order Pasteurellales; family Pasteurellaceae; genus Avibacterium; species Avibacterium sp. 21-595. The sequence continues at coordinate 1,072,316 of NZ_CP091455.1, forward strand.
CTAAATGTGCCACGGCACAATGGGCATTAAATTGATTAAGTTGGTCTAAAGTAAATGATTTTTTCCAAATTTTCATTGTGTTTTCTAACTGAGTAAGGTTAATAAGGCTTGTACAGGGTGTTTCGGCTGCCATTTTTCAAAACGTTTAACTTGGCTACGGCAAGAGTAGCCCGTGGCAAGGCAATAATCAGGATTTTTATCGGCAAGTTTTTCTTTCCAAGAACTGGCATAAATTGCTTTAGACATAGCAAAATGTTGCGTTTCATGCCCAAATGTCCCCGCCATTCCGCAGCAACCAACCGTTTCCACTTGCAAGGCTTGCCCAAAGGCAGCAAAGATTTCTTGCCATTCTTTCGGGCTATTCGGTAAGGCGGTGGATTCTGTACAGTGGGGGAATAAATGCCACTGTTGTCCTTCAGGTAAAGTGCGGTGGTTTTTTTGTGAATTTTTTATTCCTTGCGCTAATTGCTCAGAATGTAACTGATTTTTCAGCCATTGATGTGCGGTAAGCACTTGGAAATCACCACGTTCATCACCTAAAATTTCACGATATTCATCACGATAAGACAGCACAATGGCGGGATCTACGCCGACGAGGGGCAGATTTAACTGCGCCATTCGATTTAAAAATGCCGCCTGATTTTTGGCTGTTTTAGCAAAGCGAGCGAGAAAACCTTTGATATGCTGGGCTTTGCCATTAGGCTTGAAAGGCAACAAAATGGGGCGATAGCCCAATTTTTGGGTGAGTGCCACAAAATCTGCCACAACTTTGGCATCATAATAAGAAGTGAAAGGATCTTGTACGATAAGCAACATATTTTGCTTTTCGATTTCACTTAAGTGTTCTAATTGTTCTAAACTTAACCCTTGATAATTAAGGGCGACCAGTTGCTGTTGCAAATTCGGTTGGCTTAATAAGGGTAAATCCACCATTCCTAAGGCTTTTTTGGCTAGTGGCTGAGTGATTTTGGCTGCCGTGAAAAAGTTAAAAAATGTCGGTGCTTTTGCCATATAAGGGGCGATTAACTCCACATTAGACACCACATAGTCTTTAATTGGGCGAGTGTAACGTTGATGATAAAAATGTAAGAATTTCGCACGGAAACTTGGCACGTCAATTTTTATCGGACATTGGCTAGCACAGGCTTTGCACGAAAGACAGGTATCCATCGCCGCTTTCACTTCGTGAGAAAAATCATATTCACCGCGTAATTTTCCAAGGCTATGACGAATTTTGGCTACAAAATCGGTGAGTGTTATTTGGTTTTTGCGAAAATCTAATTGCTCAGGGGAAACGCTTTGGTTCGCCAGTAAACGTAGCCATTCACGCACCATTGCCGCACGTCCTTTCGGCGAAAATAAGCGATTTTTAGTTACTTTCATTGAAGGACACATTGCACTATGTACATCAAAATTAAAACATAATCCGTTACCGTTGCAATTCATTGCCCCAGCAAATTCCGTTTTCATCTGTATTGGAATTTGACGATCTTGATCCGCACGCATTGGCGATAGGATAGCGTAGAGTGTTTGAGTACTATCAAGTGCGGTGCAAATTTTGCCCGGATTTAGCCGATTGTGCGGATCAAACAGCGTTTTGATATAACGTAATTCTTGCCATAATTCAGGCGTGAAGAAGGTTTCACCATATTGTGAACGCATTCCTTTGCCGTGTTCGCCCCAAATTAATCCACCATATTTATGTGTCAGCTCTGCCACTTGATCGGAAATTTGTTTGAACAGTTTCACTTGTTCTTTATCGCATAAATCAAGAGCTGGGCGAACGTGCAAAACGCCCGCATCAACGTGGCCGAACATTCCATATTCAAGCTGGTGGCGATCTAATAACGCACGAAATTCACAAATGTAATCCGCTAAATGTTCTGGCGGAACGCAGGTATCTTCAACGAACGGAATCGGTTTTGCTTGACCTTTTGCATTGCCTAATAAACCGACGGCTTTTTTGCGCATTGCATAGATACGTTCAATAGAGGGTAAATCATTACAAACTTGATAACCGATAATATCATCTTGATTTTGCGAGATTTTTTCATCAAGTTGTAGGCAAAGTTGTGCTACTTGTTTTTCTATCAATGATTTACTATTGCCAGCATATTCTACGATATTCAAACCAAGAATGGGATTTTCTTGATCTTCGATAAGTAGATCGCTCACTGAATGCCAAATAATGTCTTGCTTGGCAAGGTTTAGCACTTTGCTATCTATGGTTTCTACCGAAAGTGCGTTGGCTTTTAGCATAAAGGGGGCATTACGTAACGCTGCATCAAAAGAGCGATACTTAATATTAATTAATGTGCGATATTGTGGAATAGGGGTGAGATCTAAGGTGGCTTCACAAATAAACGCAAGTGAACCTTCTGACCCCGTTAAAATGCGGGATAAATTAAATTCAGTTTCATCATTATTGAAGACATTCTTGAGATCATAGCCTGTTAAAAAGCGATTAAGCTGTGGTAAATCACGCAGGATTTCGTTACGCTTTTGCTGACAGCGCTGAAAAATTTCTTGATGCAGATGGCGACTACGCTGAGAAATAGGTTGTTGCTGTAATGATTGCTCAAAATCAGCAGTGTTGAGTGCATGAGTATCAATCACTTCGCCGTCTATTAATACTGCACGCAAGCCTAAAACGTGATCAGAGGTCTTGCCATAACGCAATGACCCCTGTCCTGAGGCATCAGTGTTGATCATTCCGCCTAACGTAGCACGGTTGCTGGTGGACAATTCTGGCGAGAAAAATAAGCCATAAGGTTTCAAAAATTGATTGAGTTGATCTTTTACCACGCCGGCTTGTACTTTTACCCAGCGTTCTTGCACATTGAGTTCAAGAATTTTGCTCATATAGCGTGAAAGATCCACAATAATATTGTTATTTAGGGATTGCCCATTCGTGCCAGTGCCACCACCACGTGGCGTAAAAGTGAGTGAAAGGTATTTTTCTTTTTGTGCTAATTTGGTTAGGCGAACCACATCAGCGGTATCTTTAGGAAACAAAATGGCTTGTGGCAGTTGCTGATACACACTGTTATCCGTTGCAAGGCTTAAGCGATCTGCATAGTTTGAAGCAATATCGCCAGTAAAATGTTGGCGTTTGAGTTCCTCCAAATAATCAGAAACTAAAGGGGAAAGCTGTGGGACATCAGATAAACGTGGTAGCATTTTATTACTCATACAATGATTAACATAATGAATGAAGTTTAGCATATTGTTATGATCCTTTCATCGAAAGAAAGGGATCAATTTTGTTTTTTCTGAAAGGTAAAGCGATAAAACTGCCTTATTTTTGCTCAAAAAATCATCTTGAATAGTAAGTGGTTGTATGAATTTTGAGCTAAAAAGAGAAAAATCGTTTGATTTTCTATTTTTTCAAGCTGATAATATATTCGCTTTGAATAGGTTCGATCTTAATTAGATTGAACGCATAAGCGAAGTAGAAATAGAGAAGCTATCGTTCTCTAAATACTTATAAGATTAAACTTAGCCATAAACTATGGGGCTATTTTATAAAAAAGTTTGTTTTTTTGTAAAAAAAGTTTAAGATCAACGTACACACATTATGTGTTTAGGTTTCATTTGGCAACTGATACTAAATGAAACTTTCATTTTAAATTTATTGATGACTAAATAGAGGATCATCCAAATGAAAAAAACTGCAATCGCATTAGCTATCGCTGGTTTAACTGCTGCATCAGTAGCACAAGCTGCACCACAAGCAAATACTTTCTATGCTGGTGCTAAAGCTGGTTGGGCATCTTTCCACGATGGTTATGGTCAAATTGAAGGTACTGGTTACGGTTATTTACGTAACTCTGTAACTTACGGTGTATTCGGTGGTTATCAAATCACTGATAACTTCGCTGTTGAGTTAGGTTACGATGATTTTGGTCGTGCTAAACTTCGTCAAGCTGGTAAAACAGTTGCTAAACATACTAACCACGGTGCGCACTTAAGCTTAAAAGCGAGCTACCCAGTATTAGAAGGTTTAGATGTTTATGGTCGTGTAGGTGCGGCATTAATCCGTTCTGACTATAAAAACAAAAAAGGTACAACAACCCTTATTGATGAAAATGCACACAGCTTAAAAGTATCTCCTGTATTCGCTGGTGGTTTAGAATATAACCTTCCATCATTACCAGAGTTAGCATTACGTGTTGAATATCAATGGGTACAAGGTGTTGGCCGCTTAGAACAAAATGGCAAACGTGTAGATTACACACCAAACATCGGTTCTGTAAACGCAGGTTTATCTTACCGTTTCGGTCAAGGTGCGCCAGTTGTAGCACCTAAAGTGGTTTCTAAAACTTTCGCATTAAGCTCTGATGTAACGTTTGCATTCGGTAAATCTAATTTACGTCCAGAAGCACAAAGCACATTAGATGGCATCTACGGTGAAATCGCACAATTAAAATCTGCAAACGTTGCAGTAGCGGGTTACACTGACCGTATCGGTTCAGAAGCTGCGAACTTAAAATTATCACAACGTCGTGCAGAAACTGTTGCAAACTACTTAGTATCTAAAGGTGTTTCTCAACAAGCTATTTCTGCAACTGGTTACGGCGAAGCAAACCCTGTAACTGGTGCTAAATGTGATTCAGTTAAAGGTCGTAAAGCATTAATCGCTTGTTTAGCTGATGACCGTCGTGTAGAAATCGCGGTTAAAGGTAACGAATAATTTTTCGTTAATACTTTAATACGTTTATAAAAAAGGCCTAAACGAAAGTTTAGGTCTTTTGTTATCTCATCATTTTATCGTTAAGGAAAAGAAAATGAAAAAGTGGATTATTGTGCTAATTGTCGCTGTGATCGCCGGTTTTACATTAATGACCAGCTACAATGGTTTAGTGCAAGCAGAAGAAAAAATTGATTCCGTATGGGCGAATGTTGAATCGCAATATCAACGCCGTGCAGATTTAATTCCCAATATCGTGAATACAGTAAAAGGTCAGGCTAACTTTGAGAAAGAAACCTTAACGGGGGTAATGGAAGCGCGTGCAAAAGCGAGCCAAACTAAAATTGATCCAAGTAATATGACAGAAGAGCAATTAGCGCAATTCCAACAGCAACAAAACTCTGTGGGATCGGCATTATCACGTTTATTAGTCACAGTAGAGAAATACCCAGATCTTAAAGCCCACGAAGGCTTTATGAATTTACAAGCCCAATTAGAAGGGACAGAAAACCGCATTAATGTTGCACGTGATAAATTTAATGAGGCAGCGCGTGAATATAACCAAAAAATTCGCCAATTCCCAACGAAATTAGCGGCAATGATTTTTGGTTTTAAAGAAAAACCTTACTTCAAATCTGCCGTGGGATCTGAAAACGCACCGGTTGTCAGTTTTAACTAAGATCGATCTATTATGGCGCTATTTTCAAGAATCCCTTTTAACAAAAAGCAAATTGAGGCGGCAATTGTTCGCCTCGAACAACAAACTTCCGCAGAGCTGCGTGTTTATATTGAACGCCACATTGCAAAATCATCAAGTTCGGTAATGGAACACGCCTTATCTGTTTTTCAAAAATTAGAAATGACAGCCACACAAGCGCGTAATGGCGTGTTGATTTATATTGCTTATAAGGATCATCAGTGTGCCATTATTGGTGATGAAGGCATTCATCAGTATGTAGGAGAAAACTTTTGGCAAGCACAATGTGCTGAAATGACAACGTATTTTAAGCAAAAGGTTTATACTCAAGGCGTTGTTAATGCGATTAATAACATTGCTCAAGTGTTGGCACAGCATTTTCCTATTCAGCCAAATGATCGTAATGAGCTGGATAATGAGGTGATTATTAATGATTAAGCTTATAAAAAGTGCGGTCGTTTTTTTGCTTGTTTTTTGGAGTTTAACCGCGAATGCGGTCAATTTCCCACCATCGCCTAATCCTTTTCATTATGTCAATGACTATACTAAAACCCTTACTCCATCAGAAAAACAACGTTTGGAAAATAAGCTAGTTGCTTATTCTAAAGAAACCAGTTCACAAATTGCGGTGGTGTTAATTCCAAGTACGGGGAATTATGATATTGCACAATATAGCTTTGAATTGGGGGATAAATGGGGCATTGGTCGTAAACAGCTAAATAATGGCGTATTAATGTTGATTGCCATCAACGATCGTAAGATTTTTATTGCCACAGGACAAGGATTAGAAGGAGCGTTGCCTGATGCTTTCCTTTCTCGCGTCATACGCAATGTTATTACTCCCGCCTTTAAACAGGGGCATTATATGCTCGGGATTGATCGTGGATTGGATTACATCATTGCCGCAAGTAAAGGGGAATATGATGCTGCTGAGACGGAAGAGGATGATTGGACACAATATATTCCAATCATAATGATCAGTATTTTTGTCTTATTTGTACTGTTTGGCGAACTAAGTTGGCGTAGAACGCCTTATATCAGCCCCACCAATAATCACAATGGACAAATTTTCCGCCAACCACCTATTGGCAGACGCCGTAGCGGTGGTGTTGGAGGCGGTTTTGGCTCAGGAGGCGGCTTTGGTGGTTTCGGTGGCGGTTCTGGCGGAGGCTTTGGTGGTGGCGGTTTTGGTGGCGGTGGTGCTGGCGGAAGTTGGTAATACTTGATTATTCTACTCGGGTTATTGGTATCTCAAGCCCCTTATGCTACAATCTGCCCACTTAATTAAAAACGAGGACAATTATGGAAACCTTAGAACGTATTAAAAAACAAATTAGCGAGAACCCAATTCTGATTTATATGAAAGGTTCACCAAAATTCCCATCTTGCGGATTTTCAGCTAGAGCGGTAGAAGCCTTAATGAATTGCAAAGTGCCTTTTGGCTATGTAGATATTTTGCAAAATCCAGATATTCGCGCAGAACTTCCTGCCTATGCGAATTGGCCAACTTTCCCGCAATTATGGGTAGAAGGTGAGTTAATTGGGGGATGTGATATTATTCTGGAAATGTACCAACAAGGCGAACTACAAACCTTATTATCTGAAGTGGCTGAGCGTCATAAAGAAGAAAATTAATAAAATTTATACCGCACTTATACAAGTGCGGTTTTTTTATCTCAATTTTTTATTATCAAAACCGTGAATTACTTCACAAATTTAAATATTACTCTTTGCTTATTGGAAATGATTTGCATATTATTTGCACCATAATAAGTGCTATTTTAATAGCCTGTAATGGTCATATTTTGCTTTCCGAGTGTGCCTCTAATGAGGCACTTTTTTTATTTCTTATTTTACTTAAGCCAAGGTTTCACATATTCACTATTGAGTAAGTTAATTTCACTTTGTTTCCAGTATAAATCTAACGTCCTTTCCCCTTCCGCATAAGAATTAAGTGCATAAGGCGGATAAACGAAATGAATTCCTTCTTGATCGAAATAAAATTCAGGTGAAATATAGAAACCCTCTAAAGAAGTAAAAGGGACTTCCCCCGGTTCAAGCCCCTGTATGTAAATTTTCCATAGCGCATCGAGTAATTTGGGCTGATTTTCTGGAGAAATTAATTTTTCAAGGGTGATCAAGGCTTTTTGCTGAGCATCAAAATTGAGATAATGAGTCATACCAAACCCGTGCGCACCGCCCTCATAAGTATAGCTATCTATTCTAAATCCTAGCCAATTTTGGCGTTGTCCTAGGTAGTAGGAGGAAAGAGAGAATTCTTTTCCTATTGAGCCTTCGGCTAACATTTCTTTACGATATTCTTGATAAATTTGTGCAAATTTTTGACGGAGTTGATCTTTGCCGATTGTAGTTAGTGGTAGCGAATTTTCATTTTCTTCATTTGCGATATATTGCGCCCATTGTTGGCGAAGCAAAGCATCAAGCCATTCAATATGGGTTTCAGGCATCGTAACTGAAACATTGATATTTGCTTCACTTTCAGTGTTTTTGAGATTGAATGTTTCCTCTTTTTGGAAGAGCGGTGAAATTTCTACCTGCAATGCCGGAAATAAGGATTTTTGTGCATTGAGTTCATTTTTTAGTTGGGTGATTTCTTGCTGCTGGATTTGTTGGGCTGTTTCCGCTTGTTGCAATTTTTGCTGTAATTCAGCCACTTGTTTATCATCACAAGCAGAGAGTAAAAAAATCGTACAAAAACTTAAGGCAAAAATGGTTTTGTTCATTTGGGGTTTCCTCTTGATTGTTTTGTGGTCAGTATAAGTGAATAATGCGTTTTACGCGACAAAATGTTTATATTTTGTTTGCATAAATATTTCGTTATAATTGACCGAATTTTGATGCAATATAAAAGATTATGAAGTTACAAGCCAATAATAAAACCCTTTCCTTATCACAGCCCCAAATTATGGGGATTTTAAATTTCACGCCAGATTCTTTTTCAGATAGCGGCCTGTTTTTTGACCGCGACAAAGCCTTATTTCAAGTGGAAAAAATGCTTAATGAAGGGGCGACCATTATTGATATTGGGGGAGAATCCACCCGCCCAATGGCAGAAGAAGTGAGTCTTGAGCAAGAATTAGATCGCGTTGTACCTATGGTGGAAGCAGTGAGAAAACGCTTTGATTGTTGGATTTCTGTGGATACATCGAAGGCGCAAGTAATGGCAGAAAGTGCGAAAGTCGGAATGGATTTAATTAATGATATTCGTGCATTAACTGAACCGAATGCATTGCAAACTGCCGTACAATTAGAGTTACCCACCTGCATAATGCATATGCAAGGGCAGCCTCGCACAATGCAACAAAATCCGTATTATGAAAATGTGGTGCAAGAGGTATTAAATTTTCTGGAAAATCGCACCGCACTTTGTTTAGCTGCCGGAATGAAAAAAGAAAACATTATTTGGGATCTGGGCTTTGGGTTTGGGAAAACCGTACAACATAATTATCAATTGTTGCAACAGTTAGCGAAATTTACCCAAGATTATCCTGTCTTAGCCGGCGTTTCGCGTAAATCAATGATTGGAGCGGTATTAGATAAACCTGTTGATGAGCGTATTGTGGGCAGCGTTGCCGCCGCCTTAATTGCCGTCATAAATGGGGCAAAAATTGTGCGTGTCCACGATGTTGCACCCACTTCAGAGGCATTAAAAATTTGGCAAGCGACGCAAATGGCATAATTATAATGATGTACAATTAATGTACTAATTTTTAACTATAAAAAATAAAAAGGAATACAAATGGCAGAACGCAAATATTTTGGTACTGATGGTGTACGTGGAAAAGTTGGGACTTCACCGATTACCCCTGATTTTGTCCTTAAACTTGGCTGGGCAGCGGGAAAAGTGCTAGCGACACAGGGGTACGGCACCGTATTAATTGGGAAAGACACCCGCATTTCGGGCTATATGTTGGAATCCGCCCTTGAGGCAGGTTTGGCGGCAGCAGGGCTTTCCGCCGCTTTTACCGGTCCAATGCCAACCCCAGCCATTGCTTATTTAACGCGCACTTTCCGAGCTGAAGCGGGCATCGTGATTTCAGCTTCTCATAATCCTTATTATGATAATGGGATCAAATTTTTCTCTACTCAAGGCACAAAATTACCTGATGATGTGGAAGAAGCGATTGAAGCAATGCTAGAACAGCCAATGGATTGCGTTGAATCCGCTCAACTTGGGCGTGCAAGCCGTATTAATGACGCAGCAGGGCGTTATATTGAATTTTGTAAAAGCACCTTTCCTGCGCATTTAAGCCTAGAAAATTACAAAATTGTGGTGGACTGTGCCAATGGCGCAACTTACCACATTGCGCCTAATGTAATGCGTGAATTGGGGGCGGAGGTGATCGAAATGGGGACGCAACCAAATGGAATGAACATCAATGAAAAATGTGGTGCGACCGATATTAAAGCCTTGCAGGACAAAGTGTTAGAAACCAAAGCCGATATTGGTTTAGCCTATGATGGTGATGGCGACCGCTTAATCTTAGTGGATCACCTTGGTAATAAAGTGGACGGCGACCAAGCCCTATTTATTATTGCACGTGAAGCCTTGCGTGCGGGCAAACTAAAAGGCGGCGTGGTAGGAACATTAATGAGTAATATGCGTCTTGAACTCGCCTTAAAAGAATTAGCGATCCCATTTGTGCGCGCCAATGTGGGCGACCGTTATGTGTTAGAAAAAATGCAAGAAAATGGCTGGTTACTTGGTGGTGAAAACTCAGGTCATATCATTATTGCAGATAAAAATACCACGGGAGATGGCATAATCGCCTCACTGGCGGTATTAGCCGCCATGGTAGAACATCGTTTATCACTCAATGAATTGGCAAGTGCGGTGCAATTATTCCCACAAGTATTAATTAATGTGCGTTTCTCAGGTGGCAGTAATCCATTAGAAAGCGAACAAGTGAAAGCCGTTGCCGCTGAAGTGGAAAAACGCTTAGCAGGTAAGGGACGTATTTTATTAAGAAAATCAGGCACAGAGCCGTTAATTCGTGTAATGGTCGAATGTGAGGATGGCACACTTGCGCAACAATGTGCTGAAGAAATTGCTGAAGCGGTGCGTGCCAATTAATAGTGCGGTGTAAAAGAAGCGAGTTTTTCGCTTCTTTTCTTCTAATTAAATAGAGTAGTAGTATGAAAATTTTTGTAATGCGACACGGCGAGGCGCAGACCATCGCCCCTTCAGATAGTGCAAGACCTCTCACAGAAAAGGGCAAACAGCAAGCATATCAACAAGGGCAATGGCTACATTCTATGAATATTCAGCTGGATAAAGTCCTCGTTAGCCCTTATCTGCGTGCGCAACAAACCTTTGAGCAAGTGAATTTGGCGTATCAAAATCAGCTGCAAACTAAGTGCGAAACTTGGGAGGGGATCACCCCCTATGGCGATGCAGGCCTAGTGCGAGATTATTTGAATGTGCTGTTGGAAGACGGTGTGAAAACCTTGCTGATTATTTCTCATTTACCTTTGGTGGGCGATATTGTGCGTGAATTGTGCGGTAGAAATCCTGCCAATTTTTACCCAGCCACGCTTGTTGAAGTGGACATCTATTGTGAAGACACAATAGGAAAAGTGGAAAGCATCAATTATCCTAGATAACCTATTGCGTAAGAAAAAGTACGGTAAAAAATACCGCACTTTTTGTTTTTATTCCTTTTCTTACGGCGTGTAATAGGTTGCCCCTGCCTATAACGAATAATCCTGATTACGTAAGCTGATTTGATAGATCAAAATGGCATAAGATATGCCAAAAACGTCATTGAGCTACACAAATTATCTTATATATTATACTAATGATGATATAAATTAAGGAGTTATAATGATGTGGAGCTATCTTGCACTCAATTTAGCAATTTTTATCGCCTTGTTGATCGGCATAAAATGGTATTTTAATCAAAATCATACCTTATCGCGTAGCGTGTTTTTAGGGTTAGTATTAGGGGGATTATTTGGCGGCGCATTGCATTTATTTTATGACGGTAATGTGCCAGTAATGAAAGAAACCCTGAATTGGATTGGCATTGTGGGCAGCGGTTATGTGAGATTATTGCAAATGATCGTAATGCCACTGGTCTTTGTTTCCATTCTCTCTGCGGTTGCACGCTTACAAGGAGCAAGCTCTTTAGGCAAGATTAGTGTCAGCGTTCTTTCTGTATTACTGTTCACCACCGCAATTGCAGCAGTGATAGGGATTACTATGGCAAATTTATTTGATCTCTCAGCCGAAGGGTTGGTGGCAGGTGATCGTGAGCTTGCGGCACAAGATCGCGTTCTGGGACGAGCAGAAAAGGTGGCAGGTTTAAATGTGCCGACAATGTTGCTTTCTTTTATTCCGAAAAATCCTTTTGCGGAACTTACTGGAGCCAACCCAACTTCGATTATCAGTGTGGTGATTTTTGCCGCATTTCTAGGCGTGGCGATTCTGCGTATCCGCCGAGAGGATGAGGAATTAGCGGCACGATTATCACAAGGTGTTGAAAGTTTAAATAAATTAGTGATGAGCCTTGTTCGTGTGGTGATTCGCCTTACCCCTTATGGCGTTTTGGCCTTGATGACAAAAGTGGTTGCCAACTCAAATCTTGCTGATATTCTTAACTTGCTTGGCTTTATTGTTGCATCTTATTTGGCGATTTTCTTAATGTTCGTGGTACACGGTATTTTACTTGCTTTGGTGAAAGTAAATCCAGTTCGTTACTATCAACAGGCTTTCCCAACGTTACTTTTTGCTTTCACTTCCCGTTCCAGTGCGGCAACAATTCCAATGAATATTGAAACCCAAGTATCAAAATTGAATGTGCCGTCAGCCATTGCGAATTTCGCCGCATCTTTTGGTGCAACAATCGGGCAAAACGGCTGTGCCGGCATTTACCCGGCAATGCTCGCCGTAATGGTTGCGCCAACCGTGGGGATTGATCCAATGTCGTTAGAATTTTTGCTTACCCTTGTATTAGTGGTAACCCTTTCTTCATTCGGTATTGCTGGCGTTGGTGGAGGCGCAACGTTTGCAGCAATTATCGTGCTTTCTACAATGGGCTTACCCTTAGCATTAGTTGGTTTACTCATTTCCATTGAACCTCTCATTGATATGGGGCGTACCGCGTTAAACGTAAACGGGGCAATGACTGCAGGCGTGGTTTCAAGCAGAATTTTGCGTAAAGCCTAACTCTGTAAAAAGAGAAGTGCGGTGTTTTTTAGAATTTTTTCTCGCCTATCAAAAAGGCTAACTTGAGTTGATCTGCCCCCCAAAAGTTGGACTAAACAACCAACTGATTAAGGTGCAGATTTTTTATGATGAAATATACTCAAGATTTTAAACAACAATTGCTCGACTTTTATCTTCAAAATGGAAAAAATCGTTCGCTTACCCGCCGGTATTTTCAACTTACCCAAAGGACGTTAGCACGCCGGATTGCAACATTTAATCATAATGGAATCAATGGATTAGCCCTGTTAGGTAAAAACGCTGTTATTCTGTTGAATTTAAATTAGGGGCTGTCCTAGGTAACGACTAAAAACTCTATTTAGGTTAAAATGACCAAATGAGAAAAAGTCGCTTAAGTCAGCATAAACAAAATAAACTCATTGAGCTGTTTGTCGCAGGCGTTACTGCAAGAACAGCAGCTGAGCGAGTAAATGTAAACAAAACGACGGCAGCGTATTACTTTCATCGCTTACGATTACTTATTTATCAAAACAGCCCCCATTTGGAAATGTTCGATGGTGAAATTGAAGCTGATGAAAGCTATTTCTGTGGCATTCGCAAAGGCAAGCGGGGGTGAGGCGCAGCAGGTAAAACGGCTGTATTTGGGCTTTTAAAGCGCAATGGTAAGGTTTACACCGTCGCGGTGCCAAATACTCAATCTGCGAATTGTTGCCAATCATTCGTGAGCAAGTAAAGCCTGATAGTCTTGTTTACACTGATTTCTACCGAAGTTATGATGTACTTGACGTGAATGAATTTAACCGTTTTCGCATCAATCACAGTACACACTTTGCAGAAAAACAAAATCACATTAACGGAATTGAGAATTTCTGGAATCAAGCGAAACGCCATTTACGCAAATTTAACGGTATTCCTAAAGCGCATTTTGAGCTTTATTTGAAGGAATGCGAATGGCGTTTTAATAACAGTAACTTAAAATCTCAAATTTCTATTTTTAAAACAATTAGTTAAAGGGGATCTAGCCTAGTTATCTAGGGCAGATCCTATTTAATTATCAACCACAAAAGCGTACAAGCGATAATGCAACGCTTGGGGCTGAAAGGAAAAACTAAGCGGAAAAAATATTGTTCTTACCAAGGCGAAGTGGGACATTATTAAGCTTCAACAGCAGGAACTCATTCTGAAGAAAGAAGAACTTAGTGTTCGTAGAGAAGAAATTCAAGCGAATGAAAGATTCGCAAAGCCTCCATTGAAGCAAAACAACAAACCGATTTAAAACACGGTGATATTTTTACCCTTTTGCAAAAAGGGAAATTATGGCTTACTGCATTGATTGCCTCGTTTGTATTGATTATTGTTATTTATGCAATGTATTCTAATAATACAGGCTTTGCCTTGGAAATTCTTAAGATAGGCGGAGCGTTATTGACGGGTTACTTTGCTGGATTTGGACGAGGTAAAGCTGTCGTATTGGAGCGACAGCAGAAAGAAAATCAAGACGATTAATATTAGCCCAACAACAAATGTTGGGCTTTTTATTGCTCGCTAAATCTTAAGTGCTGGTACATTGCGATGTGATCCAGATCACTTTAAAACTCGCCTGATTTTGGTATGATTAACGTCTGTTTTTATTTAAAGTAAAGAGGTAATCTAATGAAATTATTTAAACTTGGCTTATTAACACTTAGTATTGGACTATTAGCAGCTTGTGGTTCTGGTGGTGGAAGTGGTGATAGTAGTACACCTGCGGGTAATAATAGCAGTGTAAATGGAAATCCTACTACGGATGTGTCGGTTAAAACTGATACAAAATCTATTGATCTAGTCGCTGAACAATATAAAGAGCAAGTTAAAGAAGCGAAACGAATTCAGTTAGCAGATGGAACAGAATTAGAGCTTATTGATTATCCGGTTGGTGTGGTTCAAAAAGATGTAGCTGATGGAAAAGTTAAAGGGATCAACTTACCTTATTCTGTTGTTGGAGCGTGGTTGCCAGATAATGTTAAAGTGGATAAAGAAGGTGTCGTAATTGATCCTCGAGTAGATGAAGAGGATTTTGATATATTTGGTTTACCTACGACGAAAGATCAAATTCCAGTTAGCGGAGTAGCTCAGTATAATGGATATTCACTAGGTGCAATCACATCAGGTAAATTGCAATTAAATGTTGATTTTGGAAATAAAACTGTTGATGGTAAATTATACGAGCGTAAATTTGATAATGGTCAGAATTTACCAGATATTATCCTGACTAAAGGAGTTATAATTCAAGATGCTGAAAACATTGATAAAAAAGATGTTACAGTATTTGGTGGCGTAGCAACATATAAAGGAGTAAACGGCATTTATACTGGTGCATTTATGGGACCGAATGCAGAAGAGGTTGTAGGAGCTGTTGGTTCAGAAGAATACGACATTTATGAAGCCTTTGCTGGGCAAAGAGGCAATATTAAAAACTAATCTGAATATAAACCCTGTTGACCTCAACGGGTTTTCTTTTATATTTACTCCATAGGCGTCGAAACCTACAACCAAAGGCGGTAATCCGCACCCGACAGCATAGCGGTTTTTTTTATGCGTAAAATTTATGTTTCTCCTATTTCACATAACAAATTGAACGCACATATTGCTCTATGCCGAGAGGGCGGAGAATAAAACACGGCGTAGTAGATGAAATGGTTGCTAATAATTATTTTCTAAGATTATTAGCAACTCTTTTTATTTAAAAAAATTCTGTATAAACATAATGTTACGTTTTTTCGTTAATCCGTTGTGATTATTTAATTTCCGCTTCAGTTCACTAAATAATCCTTCTATCCTATTTGTTGTTTTTTCTATATTTAATTCCGGATATTTCTCATAAGGAAATAAATACTTTTCATAACGTTTTAAACTCGCATAAGTTCCTCGAATATGTTGATGTTTATAAGGAAAATAACCTCGTTCATTTGCCTTTTCTGAACGCGCATTTAAAAATGCTTGATGTGCTAAATACCAATAATGTAATCGCCGATAAAATTCCGCTTTGTGACTACTCTTTAAGGTTTTCACTCTCACTTTTAATGCTTTTCCAGCCTCGGATTGATGATTTTTCCTTAACTTTCTCATCACCATCGCTACCATATGAAATTGACACATCTGCATTGGCGTATTGAGAAAATCTTTCAGTAACCCTCTTCGCCAAGCACACGCTATTTCTAAAAAATTCAAGCATACGAGAAGAAATCGAAAACTTGATTTTTAACAGCCCAAGAACAGAGCAAAGATCCACAAAAACGGTAAATTACTTACGTTAAAAATTCAATAAAAACTGAGCGCACTTTAGTTTAAGTGCGGTTGTAATGGTGATGAACGAAATAACTTGACTGCCCGTAGGGATTTGGAAAATAACATTTAGGAGGGGATATGTCAGATTTAATGTTTTTCATTCGAGGGTTACTGGGCTTTTTTTGGTCGTTGATTATTCTACCTCTACTTTTTTTAATACCAATAGGTTTATTTATCGCAGGAATGGTTTATTTTGATATTAATCTTTCTTGGTGGGCGTTTTAATTGTAGGCTTGTTGGGTGGATTTTGTTTGGGCGCAATAATTAACACCGTTAAAATATTGCGTAATCAATAATATATCTATTTTAAGAAGAAAAACCTTTCTCTTATAGCAAGGTTTTTTTATGGCTTGAATTTACAATCTAACTGCAACAAATAAAAAAGTGTTCATAAGGAAATCGACGATAATTTGTTTAGCACAAAAAAAAATCACTGATGAGAACTTATGAACACCTACAAACATCTTACCCTTTATGAACGCGAAAAGATAATGGTTTTTCACGCATTAGGCAAAACAATAACCCAGATTGCTCAGCGATTACAGCGACATAAATCGACCATTTCACGAGAATTGAAGCGCTGTCAGGGCTAATATGCGGCATTATCAGCTCAAGAACACTATCAACAACGGGCAGAATGTAAAACCAAGCGAAAGTTAGCCGACCCGAGATTGTTTGATTTCGTCAAGCGAAAGTTCTTAGAAGAGAATTGGTCGCCAGAGCAGATTGCCTCTCGTCTGAAATACGAACAAAGCGTGCTTTCTATTAGCTTTGTCAGTATTTACCGAGGGATTTATGCAGGGTGGTTTGATATTGCACGGGGCAAGAGGGGCTATTCGGAAATTCCGTCATCGTGGAAAAAGGCGGCATACCAATGACTATGTAGAAAAACGCGGAAAAATCCCTATTAGTCATCATTTAACCGAACGACCAAGCGAAGCCGTTTAGGCGATTGGGAAGCTGATACAGTGTTGGGCGCAGCAGGAAAAGCCTGTTTATTGACCTTGACGGATAGAAAAAGCCGTTTTCCCATCGTCAGAAAATTGCCCGCAAAGCGGGCAGAAAGTGTTGCCAAGGTAATGGCTGAAGCCTTGCACAATCTAACCTTTAGAAAGCATTTCCCCCGATAGAGGGAAGTAATTTGCAAAACATCAGCAGGTAACGGAACGACTTCAGGTTGAATTTTACTTTCCATTACCCATCAACCTTGGCAAAGAGGAAAAAAATTTTCTTTATTGCACCAGCAAATAGAAATTTGTTTTACCACGTAAAATATTTAATGCGATAGTAGAAGGTTTATCTTTAAGTGATTTACGTAGTTGATCCAAGTTTTCAACTGGTGCGCGGTTTATACCAATAATCACATCTCCGTCTTTTAAGCCTAAGCGTTGAGCAAGTGATTTATCTTTAATTTTGCTAATTTCAACGCCTTTTTGTCCTTTTGCATTGTAGTTACTTAACTCGGCACCTTCTAATGCTGGAAGAAGGTTTGTTGCGCTGGCTTTGGCTTCTTCATCTGGTTGTAAGGTAACGGAAGTTGTATGGGATTTGCCATCGCGTAAATAGGTTAATTCAACGCTTTTACCTGCACCTGTCGTGGCGATTTTTGCACGTAATTCGGCGAAGCTAGACAGTTTTTGCCCGTTAATGGCGGTAATTACGTCTCCAGCTTGTAAGCCTGCTTTTTCTGCAGCAGAATCAGGTAACACTTCACTTATAAATGCCCCTTGTTGTGCATTTATTTTGAGTGCTTTGGCTAGCTCAGCATTGAGTTCAGCGCCTTTTATGCCTAATAATCCACGGCGAACTTCACCAAATTCAAGGATTTGTTTCACAAGGCTGTTTGCCATATTACTTGGAATGGCGAAAGCGATTCCGGCATTTCCTCCACTTGGTGAGATAATTGCTGTATTGATACCAATTAATTCACCATTAAGATTGAGTAATGGCCCTCCTGAATTGCCTTGGTTTACTGCAGCATCAGTTTGAATGTAATTTTCATAGCTACCTTTTTCTGAACCTGTTGAACGCCCAAGAGCAGAGACAATGCCTGAAGTCACCGTCTGTCCTAGACCAAAGGGATTTCCAACAGCCACAGTGTAATCGCCAACACGTAGTTTATCAGAGTCAGCCATTTTGATCTCAGTAAGGTTTTTCGGATCTTCTAGTTGAATTAAAGCAATATCTGAAAGCTCATCAGCGCCCACTAATTTTGCGTTAAATTCACGTCCGTCTTGTAATTTCACCGTGATTTTATCTGCTTGATCAATCACGTGATTGTTCGTGAGTACATAACCTTTTTCGGCATTGATAATCACACCAGAACCAAGACCTTTGAAACTGCGCGGTGAGTTATTATTAAAAATTTCTGGTCCGAAGAAAAACTTGAACTCTTCAGGGATATCGTCATTTTGGAAACGGGTTTTTTGTTTTCCTTCCACTGCAATGGAAACGACGCTAGGTAGCACTTGCTCTAGCATTGGGGCTAAAGTAGGTGTGCTAGAAAGCGTGCTTGGGGGTGGCAATGTTGCCATTGAGTTTACAGAGGTACCAAGCACGGTTAAGCCAAGAGCGATACTGGTTAATAAAAAATGTTTTCTTTTCACTTTATTTCTCCATTTCGTTACTAAGTGTCATTTTAAAATAAGAACAGATCTCCATTTTTAAAGGAGTTCACGCTATTTTCTTTCATTGCTGAAAGTATGTTTATTGTGTTGCTTAAGACAAAGAAAATAAAAAATTGTTCGTAAAAATTGTATGATTTTTGAGAAATTACAAAAAAAGAGGTAAATGAGTAGATATTTTTAACTTAGCCCTCATTTATACTATTTTTTATCTTTTTATAAAAGATAAAGTGCGGTGTAAATTTTTGGTGATTTCTGTGTCACAGCTGATTAATAATACGAGCTATTAGATGAGAGAGGTAATCCGAGAAAGTATAATGCAGTTATTGCTTATTATTAATGTATTCAATCAATATTGGCCTTGATTGGATTGGAGCTAAAAGAAAAAGAGCTAGGAAAGCCTGCTCTTTTTTCTTTAAAAGACATTAAATTAATGTATCCACTTTTGCTTTTGCTTGTTCTTGCGATTTAGCGGCGACTTCTGCCCCCGATCCTACGCCTTCTACATAAACAAATTCCACATCATTAATTCCAATAAAGCCAAGGAATGTTTTCAAATAGGGGGTGATAACATCTGTGACTTGCCCT
Organism: Avibacterium sp. 21-595; assembly: GCF_023611905.1. NCBI lineage: Bacteria > Pseudomonadati > Pseudomonadota > Gammaproteobacteria > Pasteurellales > Pasteurellaceae > Avibacterium > Avibacterium sp. 21-595. The sequence continues at coordinate 1,091,431 of NZ_CP091455.1, forward strand.
TGGTGTACGCCGCCGAAAGAGGCTAATACAATGGCTTTTTTCCCTTTTACTAAGCCTTCAGGGCCATTTTCGGTATATTGGAAAGTGACACGTGGGCGGGCAATGAAATCAATGTAGCTTTTTAATTGGGTTGGAATATTAAAGTTGTACATTGGTGCATTGATAATAAGGGTATCAGCATCTTTTAATTCCGCGACCAATTCATCTGAAAGTGCCAGTAATGCTTTATCTTGGTCGGTTTTTGGTTCGCCACGCAAGGCATTGGCAGCAATACCATCAAAATGTGGCAATGGGTTCGCGCCTAAATCACGCTCAACCACTTCGGTGCCAGTAGGTAATTTTGATACAAGGTAGTCAGCAAGCTGATTTGTTTGTGAGTAATCGCCAAGAATACTTGATTTTAAAACAAGAACTTTCGACATAAGAAATCCTTAAATTGTGCTTATTATAAAGTGCGGTCATTATAGAGGGAATTTTTTCTAGAACAATGGGATAAAAGGAAAAAGATTTTTTCTTAATCGTAAATAATCAGCGAGAAATTGCACTTTGTCAGAAATGCTTTATGATCGCATTTTGATTTTTATTTAACAAAAGGACAGATTATGTGGTCAGAATTAGCAATGGGCTATGGCTTATTTATTTTAGAAATTCTTACGGTGTTATTGGTTATTACTGGCATTGTCGCGATGATTATGGCGTTTAAACAGAAAAAATCTCATCAAGCAGGGGAGTTGGTTATCACCGATTTATCGCAAGAATATGAAGAAAATGCCAAGCGCTTGGCTGAATTTCATCTTTCTGAAGAAGCGTTAAAACAAGTAGAAAAAGCACGTAAAAAAGAGGATAAACAAAAAGCAAAAGCAGAAAAAGAAAAGCGTAAAAAAGGTGAAAATCCAGAAAATGAACGCAAGCCCCATTTATTTGTGTTGAACTTTAAAGGGGATATTTCTGCTTCAGAAACCACCGCACTTCGCGAGGAAGTGAGTGCTATTATCGCCGTAGCAAAACCGGAAGATGAGGTATTATTGCGTTTGGAAAGCCCCGGTGGTGTGGTTCACGGTTATGGGCTTGCGGCTTCCCAGTTAGCACGCTTAAAACAGCACCAGATTAAATTAACCGTGGCAGTGGATAAAGTAGCAGCCAGTGGAGGCTATATGATGGCGTGCGTGGCGGATAACATTATTGCCGCACCTTTCGCTATTATTGGTTCAGTAGGGGTGGTGGCACAAGTGCCGAATATTCATCGTTTACTGAAAAAACACGATGTGGATGTGGACGTGATGACCGCGGGAGAATATAAACGTACAGTCACTTTACTTGGTGAAAATACGGAAAAAGGGAAAGAAAAATTCCAGCAAGAATTAGAAGAAACCCATCAATTATTTAAACAATTTGTTGCACAGCATCGTCCACAGGTTGATATTGAGCAGGTAGCCACTGGAGAGCATTGGTTTGGGCAGCACGCGTTAGGATTAAACTTAGTTGATGAAATTGCCACCAGCGATGATGTGATCCTACGAGCGATTAAAGATAAATTTGTCGTTTCGGTGAAATACGCAATGAAAAAATCCCTTGTACAGAAATTAGGGAAACAAGCGGAAGAAAGTGCAGATAATGTGCTATTGGGGTGGTTAAAACGTAATGAGCGAACATTATTTTAAGAACTTGAATGTTCTTTACAAAAGATGACAAAAATTTTAGAACATCACTGCCGTTTATAGACTTTATTAATTTACTTTACGGCAGATTGCCATTAGTATATTGGATGTTAGATATAGGAAATCTTTCAGATATATTCTAAGCGTTTAGTTTTATAGAAATTAATCAATAAAATCAGATATTAAGGTACATAAAATGAAACTATCACATATTTTGTTTTCTGCAATTGCTGCGACAACCTTAGCGGCTTGTGGAAACTTAAGTAAAGTTAATGATGACGGTACATCAGATAACCTTGTGTGGCCAAAAATTGAGGATTCTACATTTAATCATAATGGTAGCCAGTATGGTTCTTGGCCAAATTGGGATAATGTGAGAATGATTGAGCGTGGTATGAATAAAGATCAAATTTATAATTTAATCGATCGTCCACATTTTGCAGAAGGGTTATTTGGTGTTCGTGAGTGGGATTATGTGTTTAATTACCGTGAAAATGGCGAGCATAAAATCTGTCAATACAAAATTTTATTTGACAAAGATATGAATGCACAAAGTTTCTTCTGGTATCCGAATGGTTGTAATGGCAGTTTATCTTTCAGTTTAAAAGGTGATGTCCTATTTAATTTTGATAAAGATCAGCTTTCATCAAAAGGATTAGAAGTGATTGATAATGTGGCTGCACAGCTTAAATCCGCTGGAGCAAAAGAAGTCAAAGTTTCAGGACATACCGATCGTTTAGGCTCGGCAGAATATAATTTGCAGCTTTCTAAACGCCGTGCAGAGCGTGTTAAGGCACGTTTAATTGAGCAAGGTGTTCAGGCTAATATTGAAGCTATCGGTTATGGTAAGGAATATCAAGTTAAATCTTGTGATAACGTAACGGGTCAAGCGCTAAAAGAGTGTTTACGCGAAAATCGTCGTGTAGAAATTTCTTCGTCAGGAAAATTAGTAAAACAGCAAGAAAATTCAACGCAGGGTGGACCTATTGGTCCAGCACCGCTTTATGCAAAATAATCCACTGTTTTAGCTGTTAAAATGAAAAAAAGCTGATCTCAATATTGAGGTCAGCTTTTTTATATGCTCATTTGGGGCTATTTATCATTCGGTTTAATTGCCAATAAATTACAATTTAATTTGCTGATAACGTGTTCAGCGGTGTTTCCAAGAAAAGCCGCAGAAAGCCCGGTTCTACCGATTGTGCCTAGCACCACCATTTCTGCCCCTAATTCTTTTGCCACTTCAGGGATAATATCTTCTGGGAAACCTTCTCTAACGTGGGTGTGATCTTCATCAATATTGAAATGTTGGCGTAGGGCTTTCATATTGAGCAAGTATTGTCCGCGAATACTATTACTGTAATCAGCCGCACTAAATTCAGGTAAGTCGATTGCCATATTGATTGGTGTTGGTGGATAAGCGGTAACAAGGTGTACATTTCCGCGTTCTAAGCTATCGGCTAAATCAATACCTAGTGTCACTAATTCATTATTCAGTAAGCTATGATGCTCTTCGTCATCAGACACATTGACCGCAACTAAAATACGGCGTTGATGTTTCCAATCTCCGTCCTTTACGATCATTATTGGAGCGGGGCATTTACGTAATAATTGCCAATCCATCGGGGTAAAAATAAGTGATGTAATGCTTTCTTCTTCCTGTGTATATTTCACGACAAGATCGTAGTGATTTTTTTCCACTTCTTCCGCGATGGCTTCCGCTTCATTACTATGCCAAACAACCTTTGAATAAAATTCAATATTTGGATCGGCGTATTTTTCTAAATAAGGCTTAATGACTTTTTGGCGTTGTTCAATAACACCTTGGTGCATATTTTCACGTTCTTCTGAAGAAAGCAGCGCGGACATTTCGTAAGATAAATCATAAACCGTCATAAACGTGGTAATGTTTACTTTATTTTCACTTTTTTGTTCTTTGACTAAACGCACCGCACGAGCAAGGGCATATTGCTTTTCATTTTCAGGATTTAACACAACCAAGATATTTTTAAATTTCATAACAACCTCCAAATGTTGGCTAATTGGCTTATAGCATAGAAAAGATTGGCAAGAATAACAAGTTAGTGTGGAAAAAAACGTGATCTAGTGCAACATATTGTTGCACTAGTTGCGTGAAAGCCAATTAGCTGACCATTTGAATACGCGTTTTGGTTACTCCTGCTAATTGGGATAACTCTGCCATATTATTTATGGTTATATATTTTCCTTGAACCGAGAGCATTCCTGACTTTTGGAAACGTCCTAGCAAACGGCTAATGGTTTCAACGGTTAAACCTAAATAATTGCCAATATCGCCACGCGTCATCGTTAAACGGAACTCTCGTGCAGAGAAACCACGAGCCGAGTAACGACGAGAAAGGTTATGAATAAACGCCGCCAAGCGTTCTTCGGCATTCATTTTAGACAGTAAGAGAATCATTTCTTGATCACTTTTAATTTCATTACTCATTAAACGCATAATTTGTTGGCGTAATTTGGGCATTTTGCCTGATAAGTCATCTAAAATATCAAAAGGGATCTCGCAGACCATTGCGGTTTCTAAAGCCTGTGCAAAACTTGGATGTTGCATATTCATAATTGCGTCAAAGCCGACGAGATCACCGGGCAAATGGAAAGAGGTAATTTGTTCCTCACCTGTTTCACTAATCGTATAAGATTTAATCGTGCCAGAACGAATTGCATAGAGAGAATGAAGGGAGTCGCCTGCTTTAAATAAGACTTGAGATTTTTGGATCGGTTTTTTGCGTTCGATAATGTTATCAAGCTGGTCTAGTTCGTGTTCATTTAATGTGAAAGGAATACAGAGTTGGCTGATACTACAATCTTGGCAGTGAATGGCACAGCCGCCGGATTGAACACGACGCCCAATTTTACTGTCATTAGCTAAAATTTTCATTTAATCCTCAAATAACTCGGTAAAGCAGAAAAAATCATATAAAATTGATCTAACGCAAGAAATAATACCACTAAATGGTAAAATTAAGAAGTTTTAAATAGTTAAATAATTGTTAAGGAAATCCTAATGGCCACTGAAAAGCTAACAAAAAAACGTTTAATTCAAATTATTTTAATGCTTTGCATACTTCTTTCCGCCTTTTTCTACCGCACTTGTCATTATCAACAAATCCAAAGTGCGGTGGAAAATCAGCAAATTTTGGACAAAGAAAAAGCCAGCGAATAACTGGCTTTATACTGATAACTAAGCGTGATTAACTGCAAGTTTGGCAAGGTCTTTATCCACAAGGAACAGGCCTTTGCCGTCATCGCCGAGAAGATTCAGTTTATCTAAAATACCACTGAATAATTTTTCTTCTTCGTGTTGTTCTGCCACATACCATTGTAAGAAATTGAATGCAGAGAAGTCTTTTTCTTCAAAGGTTTTTCCAACTAATTCATTGATTTTACTGGTAATTAATTTTTCATGTTGGTAAGTGGTTTCAATCACTTGTTTTAATGAACTAAATTCGTGCGGTGGTGCATCAATTTCACTGATGATTGGCAATGCCCCTGTTTCAGTTAAATAAGTGAATAACTTACGCATATGTTGCATTTCTTCCGCTGCGTGAGCAGACAAAAATTGTGCTGCACCGTCAAAACCTTGTTGTTCGCACCAAGCGCTCATTTGTAAATATAAGTTTGAGGAATAAAATTCCAAATTCATTTGATCGTTTAATAATTTAATCACGTTGTTTGATAACATTTTTTTCTCCTTTTATTCTGATTATTCTAATGTAGCTAAATCGCGGTCGATGTAGTAAAGCGAGCGTCCGTCTTCACCAACCAAATTAAATTTATCAATAATGCTACTGAATAATTTTTCTTCTTCGTGTTGTTCTGCCACGTACCATTGCAAGAAATTGAAAGTAGAGTAGTCTTTATGCTCAAAGGTAACTTCCACCAGTTCATTGATTTTTGCGGTAACAAATTTTTCGTGTTCAAGCGTGATCTCAAAGACTTCTTTTAACGATTTGTAATCATTTTTTGGTGCTTCAATTTTGCCTAATAATGGCATACCGGTTGTTTCATTTACATAGGTGAATAATTTTTGCATATGCATCATTTCTTCATCTGCGTGGCGTAGCAAAAAGGCTGCTGCGCCTTCATAGCCATTTGCTGAGCACCAAGCGCTCATTTGTAAATACACATTGGAAGAATAAAATTCCAAATTAATTTGTTCGTTTAATTTCTTAATAATCGCGTCTTGTAACATAGCCACTCCTTTCCTTAATGATTAACTAGACTGGGCATAGTTTAACCAGTTTTTTCTTTTTTGCAACTAAAAATATTTATAAGTTATTAATTTTAAAAGGAAATTTTAATAATAATTATTCTATTTGAGAGAATCATTCTTATTGCTAAATATTAAAAAGAAAAGTGCGGTAGAAATTGAATGGATTTTTCAGCCTATATAGAAGATACAGGCTGAAAGTGAATAATTAAGCAAGTGGAATGCTGGAAAAAAATACTAACAAAATTGGCGGTACTATATTCGTTACAAAGCCGAAGCTAATCGCCAGTGGGACAACTTCAATGCCGCCAGAACGTTGAATAATGGGCAAGGTGCAATCTAATGCGGTTGCACCAGCCATTCCGACTGCGGTAGAGCGATACTTAAACATAAAGAAGGGAATAATAAATAAACTCAGAATTTCCCGTGAGAGATCATTAAAAAATGCGATACTGCCAAATACCGGCCCCCAAGCATCATTGATCACAACGCTAGAAAGGGAATACCAGCCAAACCCAGATGCAATGGCTAAACCTTGCGTCATTGGTAAATCAAGGACATAAGCGGAAATGATACCGCCTAGCAAGGAAGTAATAATAAAAACAATCCCCGTATAAATGCCACGCTTATTGAAGATCACCTCACGTAACGCAATACCATTATTACGCAGTTGAATGCCGACAAAAAAGATCAACAGAACCAAAGCATAAGTACTTGTACTAAAAGGAAAGGCGAGCCATTCTTTGGTCAAAATCCCCACCATAAAACCAATCAATACCATTGAGCAAAGTTTGGCACTATCCAATAATAATCGCCCACGGGAAGGTAAATCTTTGCCCAAACGTTTAAGTGGCAATGGGTAAAGTTTGTCATAGAGCATTAAGCCAATAATATTGCAACTTTGAATGATTAAAGCAAAGCTAAAGGCAGAAATGCCAATTAACGGTAACGTGTTGGCAAGATCGTCTAAATGCCCTAAAGATACGCCCATAATGAACAAAATGACATAAAGCAGAAGCATTACTATTTGGTTTATACGCTGTAAAAGTGCGGTGTTTTTTGTCTTAAAAAAATAGCCTAAACACATGGGTGCGAGGACGATAAGTAATCCTTCAAACACAGTTTTTTCCTTAAAATGATGAAATTATTATGCTATTTTACGCAAGTGAGATAAAAATACAAAGGAGCGATAATGTATTTGCGTCAATTAGATTTGGTGGGATTTCGTGGCATAAACCGCCTTTCGCTTACTTTACAACCGAATATGGTGTTGATTGGTGAAAATGCTTGGGGGAAATCCAGTTTATTGGCAGCGTTAAGTGTCATTTTTAATAACGAGCAACGCCTTTATCAATTCCAATCAACGGATTTTTATCAAGACGAAAAAAATGCCTCTACGGTGAAAGAAATTACCCTATTATTTACCTTTAGCCTTCACCGTGAAGCAAAATCCTTAGCGCATTTTCCTTATCCTCAACTTGCCGTTTTTGATGATGAACCTTATGCTAAAATTTATTTTCAGATTATGGGGGAAATGCGAGGCTCCGAGATTATCACCACCTACCATTTTTTAGATGGGGAAGGGAAAATACTTAGCGTAGAAGACCCAGAACAAATGGCAATGGCATTAATTGCACAACATCCTGTTTATCGTTTTCGTGATGCAAGACGTAATTCCCCCTCTGATGCTCAACCTCTCTCGGCATCACCTTGGTTGGGTGACCCTAAGCTTAATCGCGAAATTCAATCCACGTTGTGCTTACTGCAACATTATTTTCTCAATCGCATTATGTCAGCAGAATTAATGCAAGATACCACCGCACTTTGGAATGATGTGAAATCGCTTTGCCTGAAATTGCGCGAAAAACAGCATCATTCATTACGCCATATTTTATTTCAACAATTAAGCCAATTATTTGTTTCTGCCAATGAATTACGTGATCTTCATCGCTTACGGCCGATTATTTTATTTGAAGATCCAGACGCCCGTTTGCATCCTAGAATGGTGGCGATTATATGGGAATTAGTCAGTTATTTACCCATTCAACGTATTACCACTACAAATTCTGTGGAATTGCTCTCACAAATCCCTTTGCAGGCGATTTGCCGTTTAGTGAGGGGCAGTGAACGCACACAAGCTTTTCAGCTTTCACATCAATTAAATAAAGAGGAATTACGCCGTTTAAGCTTCCATATTCGTCATAACCGTAGTCTTGCATTATTTTCGCGAATGTGGCTGTTGGTGGAGGGAGAAACGGAAGTTTGGATTTTAACAGAATTGGCTGATCTACTTGGTATTGATCTTGCGATGGAAGGCATCAGGATCGTAGAATTTGCGCAGTGTGGATTGCGTGCTTTAATTCATTATGCCAAAGCGATGGGAATTGAATGGTATGTGCTAACCGATGGCGATGAGGCAGGTAAAAAATATTCAGCAACTACGAAAAGTCTCTTGAATGAGAATGAATCACCCGCAATGCGACTCACCTATTTACCGAAAAAAGATATTGAACATTTTTTCTATTATGCCGGGTTTGAGCGAGTGTTTATTCGATTAGCGCATTGGCAGGAAAGTTCACAGAAATATTTGGTTCATCGTATCATTCAACGTGCCATACAACGCACATCAAAGCCCGATCTTGCCGTGGCGTTATCTGATGAGATTAAGCAACGTGGTGTGGAATCCATTCCTCGTTTGTTTAAACAGCTTTTCACACGTGTATTAATTTTAGCACGTTCATCTTGAGGAATAGGTAAAAAATGGCAAGCAAATAAGTTAAGTGGAGAAAGAAAAGTAGAGAGAAAACGGGGAGAAAAAAGAGAGAAAAAATACACGGCAATGAATGCCGCGATATTTCACTTATTTATGCGAAACGGGAAGCTTAATTTCCCTCACTTTCATCGTAAAGCCATCAATCAGCAATAATCGTCCACATAAATTCTCGCCAATTTTCAACCGCACTTTGATTGCTTCAAGAGCTTGCATTGAGCCAATAATCCCCACCATCGGAGCAAGCACGCCGGTTTCCACACAACTTAGCGGCGCATTGCCAAAAAGTTGGCTGAGTTGGCGATAAGTCGGCGTGTTTTCTTCATAGGTGAAAACGGAAATTTGTCCTTCCATACGGATTGCTGCCCCCGAAATAAGTGGCGTTTTGCTTTGCTCACAACAACGATCTAGCTGATTCCGTGTTTCTACGTTATCGGTACAATCTAGCACCACATCGACATTTTGTAATAACGCAAGGAGCGCGTCATCCGTTAATTGTTGATTGATTGCGTCAAGATGCACGTGTGGATTTAAGCGTTGTAAACTGAGCTTAGCGGATTCCACTTTGGGTATTGCAAGACGGCTATCATCGTGTAGCACTTGGCGTTGTAAGTTAGACAAAGAGACGCGATCAAAATCCACTAAAATTAATTTGCCAACGCCCGCGACAGTTAAATATTGGCTTGCAGCACAGCCCAAGCCTCCCAAGCCCATAACAAGCATTGTGCTATCTTTCAATGTTTCTTGGCCATCAAAATCAATGGATTTCAGTACAATTTGGCGATTGTAACGCAGTTCTTCTTCCGCAGTGAGTTCGATCATAATTAGCCCAACAATTCATTAAAGGGTTCAATGGTAACCATTTCACCGGCTTTCACATTGCCTCGTTCTGCTTCTAATACAATAAAACAGTTGCTTTCAATAAACGCACTAAAGAGATGAGAACCTTGAAAACCAATGGCTTTGACTTCAAGTTGTCCTTGTTCATTGAGACAATAAAAACCGCGTTGAAAATCTTTGCGACCGATGCCCTTTTTCAGATTTTCACTGGCTATCGCCTTGAGTTGTTGTGGCGCTTGCCATTGGCTATATCCACTGAGTTTTGCGATAGCAGGCTGTACTAACTGATAAAACGTAACGAATGCCGAAACGGGATTTCCCGGTAAGCCACAAAACCACGCTTTTTCGAGTTTACCGAATGCAAAAGGTTTGCCGGGTTTCATCGCGATTTTCCAGAAATTGACCGTGCCAAGTTTTTCTAAAATATTTTTTGTGAAATCTGCTTCACCGACAGAAACCCCACCGCTGGTAATGACTAAATCTGCTTGCTCTTGTGCTTGTAAAAAGGCTTTTTCAAATAAGGCTTCATCATCAGGCAAAATGCCGAAATCTAAAATTTCACAAGGCAATTTTTCGAGCAATAATTTCACCGTAAAGCGGTTGGTATCGTAAATTTTACCTTCACTTAATGGTTCACCTACTGGCACTAATTCATCACCCGTAGAAAGAATAGCGACTTTTAAACGCACAAATACAGGCACTTCAGCAATACCTAAAGACGCAAGTAAGGGTAAAGAAAGTGCGGTGAGTTTTTCGCCTGTTTTTAGTACCACATCGCCTTTTTTCACATCTTCACCAGCACGGCGAATATTTTGCCCTAATTTGGGGATTTCATTGAAGGTTACCGTGCCGTCTTCATTAAGTTGCACATTTTCTTGCATGACCACGGCATCGGTACCCGCTGGGATCATTGCGCCTGTCATAATTCGTATTGCATTTTGTGGCAACCACTCACCATTAAAAGGGTTACCTGCAAAGGCTTTGCCCGCAACGTTTAACGTATGTGATTGTGCAAGATCCGCAAGACGCACCGCATAACCGTCCATTGCAGAGTTATCAAAAGAAGGCACGTTAATTGGAGAGATAATATCGTCCGCACAAATACGTTGGCTCGCTTGCGATAAGGGGAGCGTTTCACATTGTTGTGGTAAAGGAAGTTGATCTAACATCTGTGTTAGCGCTTGTTGAAGGCTAAGCATAAATTGTCCTTTTGTCTGCTTAAATATTTTCTCATTCTACTCATTTTTTTCATATAAATTAACTATTATTCTCATTTTATTATTGTTTTAGACTTTGATAGAATAGCCCAATTTAAAATTTGGAGAGTAGTCAATGAATAAAATTTCACCTGAGGCAGAGAAAGTTCGTCAGGCATTAGTGAGCAAAGGGATAGAAACCCCGATGATTACCACACAACTTACAAAATCTCAACGTCGAGAAGGCATTGAGCAACATATGCGTGAGGTAATGAAATTGATCGGTCTGGATTTGCGTGATGATAGCCTTGAGGAAACCCCCGTTCGTTTAGCCAAAATGTTCATTGATGAAATTTTTAGTGGCTTGGATTACGCCAATTTCCCGAAAATCACCAATATTGAAAATCGAATGAAAGTGAGCGAAATGGTGTTGGTGAATGACGTTACGCTAACTAGCACTTGTGAACATCATTTTGTCACCATTGATGGAATGGTGTCTGTTGCGTACTATCCGAAAAAATGGGTAATTGGATTATCAAAAATTAATCGTGTTGTGGCGTTTTTTGCCCAGCGCCCACAAGTACAAGAACGCCTAACTGAACAAATCTTACTGGCTTTCCAAACCATTTTAGAAACAGAAGATGTGGCAGTGTATGTTAAAGCCACTCATTTTTGCGTGAAATGTCGAGGTATTAAAGATACCAATAGTTATACCGTTACCTCTGCATTTGGTGGCGTATTCCTTGATGACCGAGAAACAAGGAAAGAGTTTTTGAGTTTAATTAATAAATAATTTTAGAAAAAAAATAGGGCGAAAGGATTTCGTCCTATTTTTAAGTACAATGACTTATCTTATTAATTCTTCAATCAAATCATCAATGGCTTTGCATAATAATGTGCGATCGTGGCGGTAGGTGACATCGTCTGCACGTAATCGTCTTGCAATAAGGGTTAAACCTTCATTTTTCTGTGCTGGTTCTAAGCCATTTTGAACAATTGCGCCATCAATAATATTTTTCCCTACCGTTTCGTTAATCCAATTTATCCGATCTTGTAACGACAATGCCGCAGAAGGACTATGCTCAACCCCAAGATTATCAATGAAAATTTTCTTAGCTTGACTGTTTCTCAATGCATCAATGATTTCAGGTAATAAAATCGGTGGCATTATGCTAGTGAGAAAACTCCCCGGTCCAAATAAAATAATTTCAGCCTGTTGAATGGCTTGTATCGCTTCGGGCGTTGCACTGACAAGGGGAACAAGAAAAATAGAATTGGGGATTTCAGTTAAATCATCAATTTCGACTTCACCAACCACGCTTGAGCCAGAGGGAAGTGACGCAGCGAGGTGTACAGGGGTTTCAGACATAGGGATAATGAATGATTTTACATGTAAGAGATCGCGGATTAAATTCACCCCTTCAGTTGGGCGAATATGCATATTTTCTAACGCTTTAAGCATTAAATTGCCGAGATTATGACCTGCTAATTCCCCACTTCCTGAAAAGCGATATTCAAATAATGCAGAAGCAGTGCTAGGTTCTGTGATAATTTGATTTAAACAATTACGCAGATCACCCCAAGCAATCCCGCCTTGCTGCCGCCGAATTCTTCCTGTCGAACTGCCATTATCTGTGGTGGTAACGATACCAGTAAGGCGTTCTTTCATAAAACTCAAGGCCGACATTACGCGTCCAAGTCCGTGTCCTCCGCCAATAGCCACAATTTTATTTATTTTATCTAAGTTTTCATGACGGCTATGTGGTGTTAAATCACTCATTATTTTTCCTTAAATAGGTGAGGGTGAGACGGATGTTAAGTATAAACAAATTTAAACAAAAGTGCGGTGTAAATTTTATAAATTTTCGTTATATAAAATATTATATAATTGATTTATAAGTAAAAAAATATCCCCTTTTTTGATATAGATCTCATTCTAGGTATAGCTTAAATTCGCTTAAACCTTTAGAATAAAGAAAATTTTCGCATAACTCCGAGCTTGTTTGCCTACGTTTTATTTAACGATGAAATAAGGTAGCAATGCCAGTAATACAATGTTGTATTACTCAGGGATACGTTGGAAACGGCTTATCCTCTCTCATTTTAGAAAGGTGTCTAATGCAAACAATTCCCATAAAGCAGGTGGGAGAAACGCGTCTTATAGATGGGTTTGCTCGCCAATATTATTATCTGCGCTTATCTATTACAGATATGTGCAATTTTCGTTGTAACTATTGTTTACCCAATGGTTATCAGCCAGAGCCAAATAAACCGAGCTTTCTTACTCAAAGTGAAATTGTTCGCTTGGTGCGTGCTTTTGCTCATCTTGGTACGGAAAAAATTCGTATCACGGGCGGTGAGCCGACCTTACGCAGAGATTTCCTCTCAATTGTAGAACACATTCAGCAAGTTGAACATATTAAGCAAATTGCGCTCACAACAAATGGTTATCGTATGGCAAAAGAGGTATCAGCTTGGAAACAAGCAGGAATTACGTCCATAAATGTGAGTGTCGATAGCCTTGATGCTAAAATGTTTCAACGTATTACCGGGGTAGATAAATTTGCTGAAATTATGCAAGGCATTGATCGTGCTTTTGAGGTGGGATACCGTAAGGTAAAGGTAAATGCTGTATTAATGAAAAATCTGAATACCCAAGAATTTGGGGCGTTTCTCAATTGGATTAAAGATCGCCCCATTCAAATGCGATTTATTGAATTAATGCAGACGGGAGAAATGGATCAATTTTTTCAACGCTATCATCTATCTGGGCAAATTTTAGCTGATCAATTACTTGAGTCCGGTTGGCAATTACAACCGCGTGGTTATTTAGATGGCCCTGCTAAAGTGTTCAAACACCCCGACTATCAAGGGGAAATCGGTTTAATTATGCCTTATGAAAAGAATTTCTGTACAAGTTGCAACCGATTACGAGTGTCCGCAAAAGGTAAATTGCATTTATGTTTATTTGGTGAGGAAGGCATTGAATTACGTGATTTATTGCAGTATGACGAGCAACAGCCACAATTAGAAGCACGTATATTTTCAGCCTTACAAGGAAAACGGGAACATCATTTTTTACATAATGGTGATAGCGGAGTGCGTAATCATCTTGCCAGCATTGGCGGTTAATAAAGGAATAACGATGACCACATTTACTCATATTAATAACAATGGCGAAGCCAATATGGTGGACGTTTCGGGCAAACAAGAAACGGTTCGTGAAGCAAGAGCAGAAGCTTTAGTGACAATGTCACCCTCTACTTTGCAAATGATTTTGTCAGGCCAACACCACAAAGGTGATGTTTTTGCCACTGCGCGTATTGCTGGGATACAAGCGGCAAAACGGACTTGGGATTTAATTCCATTATGTCATCCTTTATTACTTTCAAAAGTGGAAGTCTCTTTAACTGCCTTACCTGAGTGCAACCAAGTGCGTATTGAAAGCCTATGCAAATTAACGGGCAAAACAGGCGTGGAAATGGAAGCACTTACCGCAGCAAGCGTGGCAGCCTTAACCATTTATGATATGTGTAAAGCGGTGCAAAAAGATATCGTGATTGAACATATTCGCCTTTTAGAAAAGTGCGGTGGAAAATCTGGCCATTTTTTAGCAGGAAAAACAGAATGATTAAAGTATTATTTTTCGCCCAAACACGAGAGTTAATTGGTGTTGATGAGATCGAAGTAACAGGAAAATTTGCCAATGCAGAAGCATTACGCCAACATTTAAGTGCCAAAGGGGATAAATGGGCATTAGCATTAGATAAAGAAAAACTTTTAGTTGCGATTAACCAAACATTGTCTAATCTTGAAAGTGCAGTACAAAATGGTGATGAAATTGCCTTTTTCCCACCAGTTACAGGAGGATAAGATGGCAGAAATCCAAATAGCTGTACAAACTGCACATTTTGATCAAAATGCAGTTTATCGTTGGGTGTCTGCGCCGAATAATGTTGGGGCTGCCGTGATTTTCGTAGGAAAAGTGCGAGAAATGAATTTAGGAGATAATGTATCCAGTTTGTTTCTAGAGCATTATCCTGCAATGACCGAAAAAGCGTTACGTGAAATCGTGGAAGAAGCCTGTTCCCGTTGGCAGTTATTGCGCGTGGCTGTCATTCATCGTGTTGGTTTATTGCATACGGGTGATGAAATCGTGCTTGTTGCAGTCAGTTCCCCTCACCGTGGTGAAGCCTACCAAGCAAATGAATTTATTATGGATTTTCTGAAAAGCAAAGCGCCTTTTTGGAAAAAAGAGCAGACAGATAAGGGCGAACGCTGGATTGAACATCGAGAGAGTGATCAGCAGGCGTTAGATAAGTGGTAAAAGCCGCATTTTTGATAAGTTTTTTATTTACTTAAGTTGTTCTAGTTAAGGCATTCTAGTAAAAATTTGTATTTTTTTACTATTTTTACAAAAAAACACTTGCAAAGATTTTCGAGATGTCTATAATACGCCGCACACAACGACGCGACGTTGTAGAACTGAAGATGATACAAATCGCGTCGTTCTTTTTTGCTCTTTAACAATCAATCAGACAATCTGTGTGGGCATTCGTTGATTTTCAAAAAGATTTAAAATTTAGAAATCAATGATGCTTAACTTGAAATTCGAAAAGAATATAACGTTATGTATTCATTGAGCGAGATTAAACTGAAGAGTTTGATCATGGCTCAGATTGAACGCTGGCGGCAGGCTTAACACATGCAAGTCGAACGGTAACGGGTTGAAAGCTTGCTTTCGATGCTGACGAGTGGCGGACGGGTGAGTAATGCTTGGGAATCTGTTTTATGGAGGGGGATAACCATTGGAAACGATGGCTAACACCGCGTAATATCTGAGGATTAAAGTAGTGGGACCGCAAGGCCACTAGCCATAAGGTGAGCCCAAGTGGGATTAGGTAGTTGGTGGGGTAAAGGCCTACCAAGCCTGCGATCTCTAGCTGGTCTGAGAGGATGACCAGCCACACTGGGACTGAGACACGGCCCAGACTCCTACGGGAGGCAGCAGTGGGGAATATTGCGCAATGGGGGGAACCCTGACGCAGCCATGCCGCGTGAATGAAGAAGGCCTTCGGGTTGTAAAGTTCTTTCGGTGATGAGGAAGGTTGACGTGTTAATAGCACGTTGATTTGACGTTAGTCACAGAAGAAGCACCGGCTAACTCCGTGCCAGCAGCCGCGGTAATACGGAGGGTGCGAGCGTTAATCGGAATAACTGGGCGTAAAGGGCACGCAGGCGGTAAATTAAGTGAGATGTGAAATCCCCGAGCTTAACTTGGGAATTGCATTTCAGACTGGTTTACTAGAGTACTCTAGGGAGGGGTAGAATTCCACGTGTAGCGGTGAAATGCGTAGAGA